>NZ_CAJYGK010000136.1 GCF_913773725.1 uncultured Aquabacterium sp.
GCCTGGTCCGCACGGCCTGTTCGATGCCGGCGGCATCCAGGCCGCACAGGCTCAGCAGGCGAGCCGGCTCGCCATGTTCGATGAACTGGTCCGGCAAGCCCAGCATCAGCACAGGCTTGACGACGCCAGCCGCAGCCATCGCCTCGGCCACGGCCGACCCGGCGCCCCCCTGCACGCACCCCTCTTCCACCGTCACGATCAGGTCGTGCTCGGCGGCCAGCTGCTTCACCAGCTCGACATCGAGCGGCTTGACGAAGCGCATGTTGGCCACGGTGGCGTCCAACGCCTCGGCCGCCTGGAGGGCCGGATACAGCAGCGTGCCGAACGCCAGGATGGCCACACGCCGCCCCGCTGCCGGCGCCACGGCCTGGCGACGCACCTCGCCCTTGCCCCAGGGCATGGGGGTGAGGTCGGCGGGCACCGGCACGCCGGCCCCTGCACCACGCGGGTAGCGCACGGCCACCGGATGGTGCTGCGCATAGGCCGCACTCAGGGCCTGGCGGCACTCGGCCTCATCGGCCGGGGTCAGCAGGCTCATGTTCGGGATGCAGCGCACAAAGGCGATGTCGAACGCGCCCATGTGGGTCGCGCCATCCGCGCCCACGATGCCCGCGCGGTCGAGCGCGAACACGACCGGCAGGTTCTGCAGGGCCACGTCGTGGATCAACTGGTCGTAGGCGCGCTGCAGAAAGGTCGAGTAGATCGCCACCACCGGCTTGAGGCCTTCGCAGGCCAGGCCGCCGGCAAACGTCACGGCATGCTGCTCGGCGATGCCGACGTCGAAGTAGCGACCCGGAAAACGCTGGTGGAACTCGACCATGCCCGAGCCTTCGCGCATGGCCGGCGTGATGCCCACCAGGCGGCTGTCGGCCGCGGCCATGTCGCACAGCCACTGGCCGAACACCTGCGTGAAGGTGGGCTTGGGCGGCTCGACCGGCGCCGGCTTGACCAGGCCCACGGCCGGGTCGAACTTGCCAGGGCCGTGGTAGGCAATCGGGTCGGCTTCGGCCAGCTTGTAGCCATAGCCCTTCTTGGTCACCACGTGCAGGAACTGCGGGCCTTCCAGCTCGCGCAGGTTTTCCAGCGTGGGGATCAGGCTGTCGAGGTCGTGGCCGTCGATCGGGCCGACGTAGTTGAAACCAAACTCTTCGAAGATGGTGCCGGGCACGACCATGCCCTTGGCATGCTCTTCCAGCCGCTTGGCCAACTCGAACAGCGGCGGCGCGTTCTTCAGCACCTGCTTGGCGCTTTCGCGCGCGGCCGTGTAGAAGCGGCCCGACATCAGGCGCGCCAGGTGGCGGTTCAGCGCGCCCACCGGCGGCGAGATCGACATGTCGTTGTCGTTGAGCACCACCAGCAGATTGGGCATCTTGCCGGCGTGCGGCACCCCGGCGTTGTTCAGGGCCTCGAAGGCCATGCCGGCGGTCATCGCGCCGTCGCCGATGATGGCCACGGCCTTGCGCGCCTCGCCGCGCAACTGCGCACCCAGCGCCATGCCCAGCGCCGCCGAGATCGAGGTGGACGAGTGCGCCGTGCCGAAGGTGTCGTACTCGCTCTCGTCACGCCGCGGGAAGCCGCTCATGCCGCCGAACTGGCGCAGCGTCGGCATGCGGTCGCGGCGGCCGGTCAGGATCTTGTGCGGATAGGTCTGGTGACCCACGTCCCACACCAGGCGATCGTGCGGCGTCTGGAACACGTGGTGCAGCGCGATCGTGAGTTCGACCGTGCCCAGGTTGGACGACAGGTGCCCGCCCGTGCGCGACACGCTCTGCAACAGGTACTCGCGCAGTTCGGTGGCCAGCTGCTTGAGCTCGGACCGAGACAGGTGCCGCAGGTCGGCGGGCTGGTCGATCTTCGACAGCAGGGGGTAAGTCATGGTCGTCATCCTTGGGGTGGATTGCGGGAGCTCAGTGGTCACGGCGCACGATGCGCTCGGCAATGGCGGCCAGCGCGCCGGTGGCCTCGGCAGGCAGGCCGCTGCGGGCCAGGGCGTCCAGCGCTTGCTGCAGCAGGCCGTCGGCCTCGGCACGCGCGCCGTCCAGGCCCAGCAGGCTCACATAGGTCGGTTTGTTGGCGTCGGCGTCCTTGCCGGCGGTCTTGCCGAGCTTGTCGGAGCCCTGGGTCGCGTCCAGCACGTCGTCGACAATCTGGAAAGCCAGGCCCATGGCGTGGCCGTAGGCGGTCAGCGCCGTCCACGCGGGCGACTCGGTCGGAATGCCACCACAGGCTGCCCCCATCTGCACACTGGCGCGCAGCAAGGCTCCGGTCTTGCGCTGGTGCATGTCGCGCAGGGTGGCTTCGTCCAAGGCCTGGCCCACGCTGGCGAGGTCGATCGCCTGGCCGCCGGCCATGCCGGATTCGCCCGAAGCCCGGGCCAGCAGACGCACGAGACGGGCCTGCAGCGCGGGCGCCACACCGGCGCCCTCGCCTTCTTCCGGCGTCAGCACCTCGAACGCGAGCGCCTGCATGGCATCGCCCGCCAGCATGGCGCAGGCCTCGCCATAGGCCACATGCACCGTGGGCTTGCCGCGGCGCAGCACGTCGTTGTCCATGCAGGGCATGTCGTCGTGCACCAGCGAATAGGCGTGGATCAGCTCGACCGCGCAGGCGGCACGCAACGCGGCTTCGGCGCCGGCCTCGGTGTGGCATGCCCCGACGGCCTCGGCCGCCGCCTGCACCAGCAAGGCGCGAAGGCGCTTGCCACCGTCGAGCACGCCATAGCGCATGGCTTCGCCCAGCCGGGCCGGGGCCTCTGCGGGCACCCAGCGGTCCAGCCCGGCCTCAACGCGCAGCAGGACATCGGCTGTCCAGCGGCCCCAAACGGCGGCATCACTCATGCTTCATCCCAGGGCTTGAGCTGGCCGTCTTCCAGCAGCTTGACCTGGGCCTCGACCGCCTCCAGGCGCGTGCGGCAGAACTGCAGCAACTGCGCACCGCGCTGGTAGCTGCCCAGCAGTTGCTCAAGGGGCAGCGCTCCGCTCTCCATCTGGCTGACGAGCTGCTCGAGCTCGGCCAGGGCGGCCTCGTACGTCGCAGGCAATGCGACGTCAGCAGATGGGGAACCGGCGCCGCCGGCGGAGGACTTGGCCATGGTCTTGCCTGAGGGTGAGCCCGTGTCCGGGCAAACGCGTATTCTATTTCGAGGCGCCTGGCCCCGACGCGCACGGGGCGCTGCCACCGTACCTTCACTTCCGGGGCAGGCCACGCACCGCAGGCGCATGGCAATGGTGCCCCTTTCCGTTTGACAGGGATCAGAGACGGGCTTTGCCTCGGGGAAAGCCCGCGGGTACAATACAAGGTTCCCCGGAATGCTCCCCGCATGGTGACCGTTTGGGCTGAGTCCAGCACCGTCGTCGCCCTGCACGCTGGCGTTTCGGGTTTTTTGTGGCCCCCTCTCGCCGGACACTTCTTCGGGTGTCACATCGGCCTGGGGGATTTTCCAAACCTCTGGCAGCCATCCGGGCCCGCCCCGCCAGCCACCAGAGGGGGTTGACATTGGTTTTTGGAGATCCTGGGGATCATGTCCGACCTGAGTCCTGCGCTCAACGCCCTTCGCCGCAGCCGCACGCAGCTGCCCGTGTCCGTCTACTTCGACGAATCACTGTACAAGGAGGAGCTCGAACGCATCTTTCAGTCCGGTCCGCGCTACCTCGGCCACGCCCTGAGCGTGCCCGAGGTCGGCGACTACTATGCCCTGCCCCAGGAAAACGAAGGCCGCGCGCTGGTGCGCACCAAGGACGGCATCGAGCTGATCTCGAACGTCTGCCGCCACCGCCAGGCCATCATGCTCAAGGGCCGCGGCAACAGCCGCAACAACATCGTGTGCCCGCTGCACCGCTGGACCTACTCGCACAAGGGCGAGCTGATCGGCGCGCCGCACTTCGACCACGACCCGTGCCTGAACCTGAACAACTACAAGGTGCGTGACTGGAACGGCCTGCTGTTCGAGGACAACGGCCGCGACATCGCCGCCGACCTGGCCAACATCGATGCGCGCTTCAAGCCGGGCGGCGACCTGGACTTCTCGGGCTTCGTGCTCGACCGCGTCGAGCTGCACGAGTGCAACTACAACTGGAAGACCTTCATCGAGGTCTATCTGGAGGACTACCACGTCGGCCCCTTCCACCCCGGTCTGGGCAACTTCGTGACCTGCGATGACCTGCGCTGGGACATGGCCAAGGAGTACTCGGTGCAGACCGTGGGCGTGGCGTCCACCTTCGACCGCCCGGGCTCCGACGTCTACAAGAAGTGGCACGACGTGGTCATGAAGTACCGCGGCGGCGAAAAGCCCTCGCAGGGCGCCGTCTGGCTGACCTACTACCCGACGATGATGGTCGAGTGGTATCCGCATGTGCTGGTGGTGTCGAACATGTACCCGCAGGGCCCGCAGAAGACGCTCAACGTGGTGGAGTTCTACTACCCCGAAGAGATAGCCGCCTTCGAGCGCGAGTTCGTCGAGGCCCAGCAGGCCGCCTACATGGAGACCTGCATCGAGGACGACGAGATTGCCGAGCGCATGGACGCCGGCCGCAAGGCGCTGATGGAGCGCGGCGACAACGAGGTCGGCCCCTATCAGAGCCCGATGGAAGACGGCATGCAGCACTTCCATGAGTGGTACCGCCGCGCCATGGGCTGGCCTGCCGAGTCCGACGACCGCCCCTGACCCGCCCTTCGCCCTTGCGCGCCACCTTCAACCGCCTGTCGGCGCCGTGGCTCATGGTCACGGCCACGGTGCTGTTCGCGCTGATGGGCGTGTGCGTGAAAATGGCCTCCCAGACGGCCTCCACCGGGGAGGTCGTTTTCTTTCGCGGCGGCGTGGGTGCCGTGATGATGGGGCTGCTGGCCTGGCGCACCGGCCTGAGCCTGCGCACCGCCGTGCCGCTGCTGCACGTGCAGCGGGGCGCGTCCGGCGTCACGGCGCTGGCCCTGTGGTTCTACACGCTGGGCACGCTGCCGCTGTCGACAGCGGTCACCCTGAACTACATGTCCTCGGTGTGGATGGCCGTGTTCCTGGTGCTGCAACTGGCCTGGCGGCGCTGGCGCGGGCAGGACGTGCCCACCATCCCCTTGCCCCTGCTCGGCGCCGTCGTGGTGGGTTTCCTCGGCGTCACCCTGGTGCTGCGACCCACCATCGAGCGCGACCTTTGGCTGCAGGGCTTGGTGGGCCTGGCGTCCGGCATGCTGTCGGCAGTCGCCTACTTTCAGGTCGCCAGCCTCGGTCGGGCCGGGGAGCCGGAGGTCCGCGTTGTGTTCTATTTCTCGCTGTTCGGCGCCGTCTCGGGCCTGCTGATCAGCGGGGTCGAAGCGCTGTACCGCGGGTCGACCTGGTCGTGGCCAACCGACACCACCCTGTTGTGGCTGCTGGGCACAGGCCTGTTTGCCACCCTCGCCCAGGTCTGCATGACGCGCGCCTATGCGCGGGGCAACGCGCTGGTCATGGCCAGCCTGCAGTACCTCGGCATTGCACACGCCTTCGTGCTGGGCGTGCTGCTGTTCGACGACCCGGTCCACGCGGTGGCCGTGGTCGGCATGGCCCTCATTGTCCTGGCCGGCATCGCAGCCACCCAGGCCAGCGCACCGCTCAAGACTCGTCGCTGATCAGCGGGTGTCGCCGGCGTGGCGATGTGCGGCATCGGGCGCCGGCGGGTGCTCCGGTGTGGCAGCATCGTGGTGATGCGCATCGCGCTGCTCGTGGTGGTGCAGGCCGCTGACAATGGCGGCGATCATGCCCAGACCCGCGGCCAGCCACACGATCTGCAGCGCCGTCTCGCGCCAGTGCAATCGCTTCTGCAACTGCGGGATCAGGTCGGCCACGGCCACGTAGATGAAGCTGCTGGCCGCCACCACCATCATGTAGGGCAGGTAATCCTGCCAGGGCGCGATCAGGAAGTAGCCGAGCACGCCGCCGACCACGGCCGCCATGCCGGAAATCATGTTGTAGACCAGCGCGCGAACCCGCGAGAAGCCGGCGTTGACCAGCACGATGTAGTCGCCCACTTCCTGCGGGATCTCGTGGGCGATGATGGCCAGTGCGGTGACGAGCCCGATGTGCGGATCGGCCAGAAAGGCCGCCGCGATCAGCACACCGTCGCAGAAGTTGTGGATGCTGTCGCCGATGAGCACGCTCCAGCCGCCGCGCCCGGCCTGTTCTGCATCGAAGCCATGATGGTGATCGTGGTGATCGTGCTCGTGGTGATGGCCGTGGCGGTAGAGCTCGGCCTTCTCGAGCAGGAAGAAGAACATCAGCCCGCCCAGCAGCGTCAGGAACAGCGAGTGCGGCGCGACGTTGCTTTCGAAGGCCTCGGGCAGCACATGCAGCAGCGCCGTTCCCAGCAGCACACCGGTCGACAGGCTCACCAGATGTCGGACGATCAGGCCCAGCAGGGGTGCCGACACGGCAGCCGCCAGGCCGACAGAAACCACGCCGCCCAGAAAGGTGGCTGCGACGATGTAAAGCAGGGTCATCGACCGATCCTAGCAAACCTGTCAACACCTGCCTGGCGTCGCGCCGAAGGTGTCACGTAACCGGGGGACAATAGGCAGATGGACACACTGCTGCGCACCAAGACGGGCAAAGGCCAGGGCACCCTGGAACCCAGCCGCTTTCCTCACCTGCTGGCGGCCATCGACATGGGCTCCAACAGCTTTCGTCTCGAGATCGCCGAACTGGGCCGGGGCAAGTACAAGCGCATCGACTACCTGAAGGAGACGGTGCGGCTGGGCGCAGGTCTGGATGCGCACGGCCTGCTGACCGAAGAGGCCACCCAGCGTGGTCTGGCCTGTCTGGCTCGCTTTGCGCAGCGCCTCAAGGGCTTTGCATCGTGGCAGGTTCGGGCGGTGGCCACCCAGACCTTGCGCGAAGCCCGCAACCGCGACGCCTTCCTGCAGCGAGGCAACCTGGTGCTGGGGCATCCCATCGAGGTGATCTCGGGCCGCGAAGAGGCCAGGCTGATTTTCCAGGGTGTGGCCCGACTGCAGGCCAGCGAGTTGCCCCGGCTCGTCATCGACATCGGCGGGCGCTCGACCGAAATGATCCTGGGACATGGCCGCACCCCGCAACGCACCGAGTCCTTCGGCGTCGGCAGCGTGAGCCTGTCACTGCAGCACTTCCCCAACGGACGGTTTACCCCGGAGGCCTTCCGCGCCGCCCAGATCGCCGCGGGCGCCGAACTGGAAGAAGCACTGACCCTGTTCCAGCGCGAACAGTGGCAAGAAGCACTGGGATCGTCGGGCACCGTGGGCGCGGTCTCGCAGATTCTTGCGGCCAATGGCATCACCGACGGCACCATCACCCCCGAGGCGCTGCGCTGGTGCATCAGCCGCTGCATTGAAGCCGGCCACCTCGACGCCTTGAACCTGCCTGGACTCAAGCCCGAGCGCAAGGCCGTGCTGGGCGGCGGCCTGAGCATCCTCTACACACTGGCCATGCAGTTCGACATCGAAGCGCTGCGACCAGCCAAGGGCGCCCTGCGCCAGGGGGTCATCTTCGACCTGGACGAGCGCGTGGAAGCAGCACGCAACCACCGCCTGCCCGACCCGCGCGACAGCTCCGTGCGCGAACTGCAGCAGCGATTCCAGGTCGATGTGGCGCAGGCCGAACGCGTGCGCCTGCGCGCGCTGCAGCTTTGGACATCCTTGCAGTCGGGCACACCCTCGGGTGACAGCGACGACGCCCGAGAGCTGGGCTGGGCCAGCGCCTTGCACGAGATCGGCATGATGGTGTCCCACCACGATCACCACCGCCACAGTGCCTACCTGCTGGGCCATGTCGATGCATCGGGCTTCTCACAGTCGCAGCTGCGCCGGCTGGCGACGCTGGTTCTGGGTCAGCGCGGTGAACTCATCAAGCTGGCCGAATTCCTGCACGACACCGCCCTGATGGACCTCGTGCTGTGTCTGCGCCTGGCCCTCATCCTTCACCATGCCCGTGTTGACCTGCCGCGGCAGGTGGCCACACTCAAGGCGGGCCGAGGTCGCTCCCGTCTGGTGCTTTCACGCCGCTGGGCGGAGCAGCACCCCCGCACCCTGCACCTGCTCAACGAAGAAGCCCTGCGCTGGGCGCGTCAAGGCGATCGCCACCTCGACATCACGCTGGAAGCCTGAACCGCGCGGCGCCACGCCCGCGGCCATCGACCGTCACTTGGTGCGGGCGCGCCGCGGCGTGCTGGTGGTGCGGGCATCGGCCATGGCGCGCTGATAGGCACGCGCCCACATGGGATGACCTGACTCGGTCTTGCTCAGGGCGAAGGCGGGGTCGGCCGCACGGGCCGCACGGAAGGCCTCCAGACACTGCTTCTCGCGCTGACTGGTGCAATAGATGAAGGCCAGGTGCTTGTGGGCATTGGCCCGATCGACGCCACTGGCGAGCCCATCCTTGAGGGCCTGGCGCAGCTGCACTTCGGCCATGGCGTACTTGCCGCCCTGATACGAGCGCACGCCCTGGGCCAGCGTCTGCTCGGCCGGTGGGGTGGTCGGTTGTACTACAGCCGGCGGAGAGGCCGGACCAGCGGGCGCGGCAGCCGGCGCGGCCGGTCGCACCGACGGCGGCGGCCCCGGGTCCACCGCAGGGCGCGTCGGGGCGTTCTGGCAGGCTGCCAGCATCAGCACCACGGGGCCCAGCAACAGGCTCCGGCCCGAGACGCGGGACCACAGGGCAGACGGCACGGCCCTTGATGGGCGGCTGCGGACAGACTTCATGGTGAATGAGGATCAGAACTGGTGACGGATGCGCAACTCTCGTCCGGGCTGCACCTCGACAGTCTGCCGGAAAACGGGCGCATCGCCGTTGCGGATGGTGATGGTGTGTGGGCCCGGCGTGAGCTTCAACTGTGTGAGCGGCGGCGTGACACCCATCACCTGGCCATCGACATCCACCTCGCCCCAGGGGCTGATGGCCAGCCGAAGCACACCCGGCGGTGCATCGACAGCCACGTGCACCGCCACGCCGACGGGCTGGGCAGCCGATGGCGCAGCCGCGGCAGACGATGCCGACGCGGCCATGCCCATCGAGAGCCCACCCCCCGCAGGCGACGGGGGAACGGGGTCTCGCGTGGACACCAGCTGCCAACCCAGAAAGCCCGCGGCCCCGAGCGTCGCCGCACTGGCCCAGGCGGCAAAACGGATCTGGCGCCCGCTGCGCTGCCCCCCCGTCGGCGCGGCGGCGGATGTCGATGCACCGGCCTCGGCGTCCACCGCCGAGGGGTCCTCCACGGTCTGCAACCAATCCCGCAGCGATTGCGCCAGCAGGCGAGCCGAGCGGGTCCGCTGCCCAGGATCGCGCGCCATGGCCTGCTCGACGATCGCCGACAACGCAGCGGGCACCGCCGCGTTGAGCTCGCGGGCCGTGGGGCGCTTGCCGACCAGGACGGCCTCCGCGATGCCCTCCAGCGTGTCGCCGTGAATGGCGCGCTGCCCGGTCAGCAGCTCGTACAGCACGGCCCCGAGGGCATAGACATCCACGCGCCGATCGACCGGCTCGTGGCGAAACTGCTCCGGCGCCATGTAGAACGGCGAGCCCCCCACGATGTCCTGAAAGCGACTCTGCGGATCGTCGCGCTGCGCCAGCGACTCCACCTGGCGGATGCGAGCGATGCCGAAATCCAGCACGCAAGGCTGGGTGCGCCCCACCATGAAGATGTTGGCGGGCTTGATGTCACGGTGGATGACGCCCTTGTGGTGCGCGTAGCTCAGCGCGTCGGCCACCCGCCGCACGATGAGCGCAGCCTGGGCCGGCGTCGGACGCCAGCCGGACTGCAACCACTGCCGGAGGTCCTTGCCCTTGAGCAGCTCCATCGCGATGTAGGGCCCGCGCTCGCTGGTGCCCGCGTCGTAGACCGTGACGATGTGCGTGTGGTTGAGGCTGCCTGCGGCGCGGGCCTCGTTGAGAAAGAGCGCATCGAACCGGGCCCGATCGGCCTGGGGCAGGTCCACATGCAGCGTCTTGATTGCGATCAGCCGGGACAGCAGCGGATCGTAGGCCGCATAGACGGTACCAAGCCCCCCTTCGCCGATCACGTACTTCAGCGCATAACGGCCGATGTGGCCAATGGTGGGCAGCCGGTCAGGGTGTGCAGGGGGGCGTCCAGCGGCCTCGACGGGAGGCAAAGGCTGCGTGTCGGCCACGGTATCCGGCCCTTCGGCCGCCGCGGCGCCCAGGTCCAGATCCAGCGAGGCCGGTGCAGCAGGCGGTGCAGGCACCGGTCGACTCGGCACGGTCGGCACAGCGCGGCCTCCTGGCTCCCTCAGCGGGAGCCGGCGCGTGCGGCCTTGACTTCGTCGGGGCGCAGGCCGGGCGCGAGGTGATCCAGCACGCCATTGACGTACTTGTGGCCGTCGGTGCCGCCAAAGGTCTTGGCCAACTCGACCGCCTCGTTGATCGCCACCTTGTAGGGCACGTCCAGGCAGTGCATGAGCTCGTAAGCACCCACCCACAGCACGGCGTGCTCGACCGGCGACAGTTCCTCGACCGGACGGTCCAGAAACTTCAGCAGCGCCGCATCCAGGCGATCGCGCTGCTCGATGCAACCGTGCAGCAGGGCGTCGTAGTGGGCGCGGTCACACTTGGCGAAGTCATCCTGCTCGCGCACATGCGCATCCACTGCGCCCGCATCACGCGGGTTCAGCTGCCATTCGTACAAGCCCTGCAGGGCGAACTCGCGGGCACGGCGTCGGGACGACTTGGCACGGTCGCGGCCCGGCGCGCCCGGCTTGCGGGCAGGACGGCCTTCCAGCGGCTTCGGGGTGTCGGACGGGGCACTCACAGCAGGTCATCCAGCAGGTTGGCCATCTCGACGGCAACGCGGGCCGCATCGCGGCCCTTCTCTTCGATGCGGGCCTCGGCCTGGGCCAGGTTCTCGACCGTCAGGATGGCGTTGGCGATGGGGACGTGGTGATCCAGGCTGACGCGGGTCACGCCGGCGCCGCTCTCGTTGGCCACGAGTTCGAAGTGGTAGGTCTCGCCGCGGATGATGCAGCCCAGGGCCACCAGCGCGTCGAAGCGCTCGCTGTCGGCCATGGCCTGAAGGGCCACAGCCACCTCGAGGGCACCTGGCACGGTCACGTGCTGGATGTGCTTGGCGGCCACGCCGAGCTTGACGAGCTCGTCGATGCAGACCGCGGCCAGGCGGGAAGTCAGTTCGTCATTGAAGCGGGCCTGCACGATGCCGACACGCAGATCGTGTCCATCGAGTCGGCCGGCTTGTCCTTTGTCAGCGCCTTGCATGGTGAATTCCGTAAAAGAGCGAAAGGGGTGGGTGAAAAGAACGAGGAGAAAAGCGCGAAATCAGTGTCCAGGCACAGGGTGCTGGGTGCCGTCGGCCTTCAGGTAGCCGGTGACCTCCAGGCTGTAGCCCATCATGCTGGGCAGCCGTTGCGGGTTGCCCAGCAGACGCATCTTCTGCACGCCGAGCGCCCGCAGGATCTGGGCGCCCACGCCGTAGGTGCGCAGGTCGACCGGGGTGCGCGGACGGGTGGCCTCGGGATCGGGCAGCAGGCGGCTCAACAGGCGCTCCTGTTCGTCACCAGCATTGAGCAGCACCAGCACGCCACGGCCCGCGGCCTTGATGGTCGACAGGGCCTGCGGCAGTGGCCAGGCATGGCGACAGTTGCCTGCATCCAGCCAGTCCATGGCCGAGAAGGGCTCGTGCGCGCGCACCAGCACCTCGTCGTCCGGGCCCCAGGTGCCCACGCTCAGCGCCAGGTGCAGTGCGCCCGTGCGGTCACGGAACACCTGCGCGTCGAACTCGCCCTCGGGCGTGGCCATGGTGCGGGTGCCCAGGCGCTCGATCAGCGATTCGTTGCGGCTGCGGTACTGGATCAGGTCGGCGATGGTGCCGATCTTCAGGCCGTGCTCTTGAGCGAACACCTCCAAATCCGGCAGGCGGGCCATGGTGCCGTCGTCATTCATGATCTCGCAGATCACGGACGAGGGTGTGAGCCCGGCCATCGCGGCCAGATCGCAACCGGCTTCGGTGTGGCCCGCGCGCATGAGCACGCCGCCGTCCTGCGCCTGCAGCGGGAAGATGTGACCCGGCTGCACCAGGTCGGCCGGCTTGGCGTCCGCGGCAACGGCCGCTTGCACCGTGCGCGCCCGATCGGCCGCCGAGATGCCGGTGGTCACCCCCTCGGCCGCCTCGATCGACACGGTGAAGGCCGTGCCATGCTTGGTGCCGTTGCGGGTGGCCATCGGCGGCAACTGCAGCCGCTCGCAACGCTCGCGGTTCAGCGTCAGGCAGATCAGGCCACGGCCGTACTTGGCCATGAAATTGATCGCCTCGGGCGTGACGTGGTCGGAGGCCAGGACCAGATCGCCTTCGTTTTCGCGGTCTTCTTCATCCACCAGGATGACCATGCGACCAGCGGCCAGTTCGGCAATCAGCTCGGGAATCGGGGAAATCGGCATCTGGACATTGTAGAGGGGGCGCCGACGCGTTTCCGGGAAAACGCCCAGTTCTGGCGCCGGAAAAGCGCTGACAGCACCGTCAGCGCAACCGAACAGGCCTCAGACGCCGAGCTTGCCGTCCGACGACAGCATGCGCTCCACGTAGCGGGCGATCAGGTCGACCTCAAGGTTGACCGGGCCGCCTGCCTTGAGCGCACCGAGCGCCGTGTTGGCAATCGTGTGCGGGATCAGGTTGATGTCGAACGCAGTCTGGCCATCGGGCAGGTCTTCGACGCGGTTGACCGTGAGGCTGACGCCGTTGACGGTGATCGAGCCCTTGTAGGCCAGGAAGCGCCCCAGCTCGCGCGGCGCGTGGATGCGCAGCAGCCACGACTCGCCCACCGGCTCGAACACGTCCACACGTCCCACGCCGTCCACATGGCCGGTGACGATGTGACCACCCAGGCGGTCATGCGAGCGCAGGGCCTGCTCCAGATTGACCGGGCCGAGGGTGTCGAGGCCCGCCGTGCGCGCCAGGCTTTCAGCCGACACATCGATGGTGAAGCGCCCGGCCGCCACATCGAACGACGTGACCGTCATGCACGCGCCGTTGATGGCGATGCTGTCGCCCAGGCCCACGCCGTCCAGGTAGCCGGCCGGGGTCTGCAGGGTCAGGCGGCGGCCGTGGCCGGGGCCCTCGCCCAGCGGCTGAGAATCGACGATCTGGCCCACGCCAGTGATGATGCCGGTGAACATGGATGAAAACTCGTGGTGATGAGGATGGTCAGAACAGGTCGCGCCCGGGTGGCCGGGCCACGATGCGCAGGTCGTCGCCCACGGTCTGGACGTCGATGAAGCGCAGCGTGGGGGCGTCGGCCAGGTGGGCCAGCGGCGGCAGGTCGGCCAACGCACGGCCGGGGCCGATGAGCTTCGGCGCAAGATACAGCAAAAACTCGTCGACCACCCCGGCCTGGATCAGGCTGGCGTTGAGCCGGGCACCGGCTTCCAGATGCAGTTCGTTGACACCGCGCGCTGCCAGGTCCTGCCAGACCCAGCCGGGATCGGGGCGCCCATCCGGCCCAGGCATGGCGTCGATGACAGTGGCACCGGCGTCTTCAAGCGCCGCACGCCGCGCCGCGGCTTCGGCCTCTTTCGCCGGCACGCCGTAGACCCACACCGCGCCGGGCGACTGCAGCAGGCGGGCCCCCGGCGGCGTGCGCCAGGTGGAATCGAGCACCACGCGCCAGGGTTGCCGCGGGGTGTCGACCTCGCGCACGTCCATGCGGGGATCGTCGTCCAGCACCGTGCCCACACCGGTCAGCACCGCCGAGGCCCGCGCGCGCCAGGCATGCCCATCGGCGCGCGCCGCAGGCCCGGTGATCCACTGGCTTTCGCCGTTGTCCAGCGCGGTCCGACCATCGAGCGAGCCGGCAATCTTCATGCGGGCCCAGGGCCGCCCGCGCACCATGCGCGACAGGAAACCAATCATGGTTTCGCGCGCCGCGCGGGCATGCGGGTGATCCGAGGGCAGGCAGTCCACCCCGATCCCGGCAGCACGCAGGCGTTCGAAGCCACGGCCTGCCACCAGCGGGTTGGGGTCTGGCAACGCGACCACGACGCGGCGGACGCCCTCGCGGACCAGCGCGTCGGCACAGGGTGGGGTGCGTCCATGGTGCGAGCACGGCTCCAGCGTCACGTACGCGGTGGCGCCGCGGGCATGCCCGCCTCGCGCCAGCAACTGCGCCAGCGCGCTGGCCTCGGCGTGCGGCCCGCCCACTTCAGCCGTGTGGCCGGTGGCGATCACCGCGCCATCGCGCACCAGCACACAGCCCACGGGCGGGTTCGGCGCCGAGCGCCACAAGGCCAGCCGCCCCTGTGCCACGGCCAGGGCCATGCCTTCGAAATCGTTCACGTCGCAGGCCCCTCCTCACCGGCCAATGCACCCGGTCCGGCCTCGCGTCAGCGCACCGTCTCGTCGTCGGAGGTGATTTCTATCACGACGCGGGCCGGCCGGGGCTCGCCATGCCGATACCCGGGCTGCATGGCGGTGGCGGCCAGCGGGGCGATGGCCTGAAGCGCCCACGGGCCGTTCGGCTCGGCGGCCAGGGGGCGCACGTGCACGATCACGCCTTCGGCCGACACCCAGACGGCCACCGTGAGGCGCGCGCGATAGCGTTGCTGCAGCGCCGACTCGTCCAGCACCCAGCCACTCAAGGGCCGGGGCGGCTCGTCCAGGTCATCTGCCTCCAGATAGTCAGCGAGCCAGCCAGGCGGTCCCTCGATCGGGCGCAGCGCCTCGGGCGGTGCTTCACGCGGCACGGGGGAGCCGAACTCGGATGAGGGCGCCGGCGAGGGGCTCGCACTGCCCGGCTCGGGGGAAGCGGCGCGCGGCACGGCGAGCGGCGTGACGGCATGCGGTGTCACGTCCGCGCCGCCAGTGAGGGCCGGGCGAAGGATCCGAACCGAGCGCACCGACAGCCCCTGGGAACGGGATCCGCTGACCGTCGATGCGGCCTGAGATGCGCGCCCCGGGTCGCCTGCCCCGCTGCGCGCCATCCAGCTCCACCACAGCCCAGCGTGGGCGGCGACCACGCCCAGCACCACCATGGCCAGCCCGGACTGGCGCAGCACGGGTCGCCAGGGCGACCGGTCGCTCAGCGCCAGCACTCCGCCACCGCCGCGGCGGCCGTCGCGTACCGGCCGCCGAACGTTCCGCTTGCGACGCCCTTCACGCCCTTGCCGGTGACCGTCGGGTTGCCGCAGGGGTCGGCAGCCATCGGGCCGGTCGCCACACGGGTGGCGGTCAGGGTGTAGGACTGGCCATCGGCCGCCACCTCCACCGCCAGCGTGTACACCGCTGCGCCCTCTCCACTGGGCGGGCTCGCGCTGAACGGCTGGGTGGAAAACAGGCCTGCCGCACCGTCCACCGTGTCGCCAGCGGTGTTCTTCTTGTAGCTGTAAGCGTCGCTGTAGAAGCGCTCCATCCACTGCTGAGCCAACGCCATCTGGGTCTTGAGCTGGCCGCGGTGCCCTTTTGCCACGTGCTCACGGTACGAAGGGTAGGCCACCGCAGCCAGGATGGCGACCACGGCCACGGCGATCATCAGCTCGATCAGGGTGAAGCCCGACGCCACCACCGGGCTACGGGAGAGACTGCGGGACGTGCTCATAAGGTCTTCATGCCGGGAATTTCGCGCCACTGGATGCGCAACTGGTTGGCCGGCGCACACATGAGCGCGTCGGTGCTGGCGCCCAGGCGGCGCGTCTTGATCTTGCCTGGAGGGCAGGTGCTCGCTTCGTCCACCGTGCACCTGCCCTCGGCATCGCAGCGGGTCTTGGTGGACGTGTCGCGCACGTTGATGACGCGCTGATCGGCGCTTTCCATGCCGAAGGGATTGACCTCGATCGGCGTGCCATCCGGGCCGAGCACCGTGCGCCGGGAGAAGAGCCCTGACACGGGCAGGCCCGACGTCGGGCTGAGCGCATACACCGACGCTTGTGGCGCCACGCTGCACGACTGGCTTTCGTCTTCAGCAGGGCGAACGGAGGTGAACAGAATGAAGCTCTGACGGTTCACGGGCGCCGAGATGACCGATTCCCCACCGGTCGGGAAGTCGAAGAACCAGCCGTCGTGCGTCGAGGGGTTGAAGGACGTGGCCGCCTCGGTGGCCGGCACGGGCACCAGGCTGGTGCCCACGCGCTTGGCCAGGTAAATGAGGCCCGTGCTGGGGTCGCGCACCAGCAGGCGTTGCAGGAAGGCCGTGCTGTCCAGCGTGCGCGTGCCGGTTCCCGGCAGCGGGTTCGGTGTGGCCGACTCCGGGGCGGGGGTCACCTGGTCGCCCACGTAGCGGCCCTTGTCCCACACGGTGAAGAAGCGGTAGGTGGTGGTGCTACGCGGGAAGTCACCCGCCTCGATGGCACGCCCTGTACCGAAGCTGACCAGGGCTCCGCCGAAATTCGGGAAGGTCACCACCGGCGAGGTCGTGATCGGCAAGGCGGTACCCGCGCTGTCGACGGCCGAGAAGAAGGGCACCGGCACGTCACCTGTACCCAGGAAGGCACTCTTCCACCGCGCCGGGTCGCTGGAGCGGATGTCGAACTTCCACACCCGGCCCTTGAGGTCGGTCGCGTAGACGATGTCGGCCGTGGTGTTGTTGTCCAGGTCGACCCAGGTCAGACCCATCAGCCCGTTGTCGGTGTCGGTCGCTGCCGTGGCCAGCTTGCGGTAAGCCCGGGGCACGCCCGCGCTGTCCTTCCAGCCCGACGAGTCCGGCCCGGCCGCATCCAGGATGAACAGCACCGCGCGCCCGGTGGCGGACTTGTAGCCATTGGGCACCAGCACGCCAAAGCCACCCGAGTTGAGCCGTACCACAGGGTGCGCCTGGCCGGACGCATTGTGGCGCACCGGGTCCATCAGCACGTGCCCCAGGTCGTTGTCATCCTGCGCGGTGAACACCCATTTGAAGGTAGAGGCGGCATTCGCCTCGGTCAGGGTGCTCGGGTCGGTGACGTCCAGCGCGAACACGCCCTTCCCGCCCCGGCCCAGGCTGCTGTAGAGGTAGGTCCGCCAGGCAGCACCGGTACCGCTGCCGATCAGCACATCGGCGGTGAAGGGGCTGCCTTCCATCAGCGGCGTGGCGGTCGTGGTGCGCACGTCGAAAGCGTTGCTGAGTTGGGCGACGACAGGGCTGGGCACATACGACAGCACCGGAGCTCCGGAGGTTGCCCGGAAACTGTGCAGCATGCCGTCCTGCGCCCCTACCCACAGCAGGCTGGCGCGCGAGGCCTTGGTGACCGAGAAGGCGTAGTACGACGGTGTCCCGCTGGCAAAGTCGCTGTCCGTGAAGCGTGCCGCCGACTTGGCGTCCTGCAGCCACGGCGAGGAACTCACCACCGCGCCCATCAGGTTGGTATCGTCACGGCCGCGGAACACCACCCGCTCGTTGCTGCGCCCGCCTCGGAGGTAGTCCACCAGTTGGTCCGCACGAGTCCGCAGGGCCTCCGTGTCGCCCCCACCCAGCGCGATCTTGTACAGCGGGGTCGCGCCGGCGGTCGCGGCGGCCGACGCGTTGATGGCCGTCGTGGTGAAGGCCATGCCAGACGCCACACCCGTGCTGCTGACCTGGTTGGTGATGATCTGGCGCGTGCCCGCCGTGGCAGCCGTTGTCAGCAAGCGACCGGCGTCCCACAAAGGGGTGGCGGCGAACTCGCCATTGACCAGCTCGTAGGCCTTGATCGTGCCGTTGAAGGTCTGTGCGTTGAACTCGGCCACAAACTTGTAGCTGCCGTTGATCAACTGAGCGGACGACACAGCCGGCAGGGCGTTGCTGTTCTGCACGATCTTCTCGAGCAGCACGCGCAGACGCGACTCCAGCAACTCGGGCCGCCGGGCCAGGAAATAACCATCCGGTTCACCGTCGGCACAGGTGGCGCCCGACGCACACGGCTGACCGTTGTTGTTCTCCTTGTCCCAGTTCACGGCGGTGGTGCCGCGCCGGGCTTCCGGCAGGGCCGAGGTCGACGTCGCAAAAGTGGTTTCGCCCGTGTCGAAGCTGCCGTACTTGGCGATGTACCACAAGGGATCGCGCAGGGTGACGGCATCCACACCGGCGGACACACGGAACTTGGTGGCCACGGTGGTGGTGAGGTTCACCGTGCCGGCACGCTGTTGCTCGATGAAGCCCACCGAGCGGGTGGTGGTGCCGAACCGCAACTGGCTCGGCCAGCCGAACCCGTCAGGATCACTTCCTCCGGTAGCCGTGGTGCTGGGCTGACGGGGCATGCCGCTGTCGGTGAAGTTGCATCGCAAGGCAAACCCAGGCTGGGACAAGGTCGCTGGCACCGACAACGTGCTGCAATCGCCCGCCGAGCGGAAGCCGTTGGAGCCGTGGGTCAGGTAGCGCCCATCGGCCTTGAATTCGCTGCTGGGCGGGGCATCGGCGCCCATGATGCTGAAACCATGCGAGCCCCCGGCGCCGGCGTTGTGGTTGAGCACGTCGGTGAAGATCTCGAGGTCATAGCCGGTGCTGCCCGAAACGGGCGTGAGCTTCCAGCGAATGAACCCCACCAGGTCCATGTCGTAGTCGCCGCCGAACTGGGTGTCGTTCCAGGTGACGACGTAAGCGCCCGAATCGGCGCTGGAATAGAGGGAACGGAAGGTCAGCATCGCGCCCGGGATCAGGCCCTCTGCCGCGCCGTGGTTCCAGGAACTTTCGGGGGTGATGTAGACCTTGCGCGAGGTGCCGGGAATCGGCACCTCGATGCGGGCGACGCCCCCCGCCAGCGAAGCCGCGTAGGTTCTCACGCGCAGGGCCGCGGCCGGCAGGCGGCTCGTCAACACGGTGCGACCGGTCGCGTCCGTCAGTTCCGTGGTGCGCCCCCCGGCCCCCCCGATCTCGCGGATGGCCCGCGTGTTGGCGAAGAAGGCAGCGCCTGCGCCCAGGTAGGTGCCCTTGATACCCGGCGCTTCCGGGCACACGCCCGCGACGCTCGACAGACCAGGGCTGTAGACGCCGCCGACGAGATTGCCCGCGCCGATCGGCTTGGCCGTGCAATCGACGCCGAAGCCGGCACTGGCCGAGCCCACCGAGCGGCTGGTGCCGTTGATGCCCTCGTTCCGTCCCACAGCATCGGTCAGTGCTTGAAGGGTGTTGCCACTCTGCCCATTCAGGCTGGCGAACCGGTCGAACAAGGCATAGAGGTCTTCGGTGCTGCCGGCTTCGTCCGTGTCGTAGTTGGTGGCGCCACTCGAGATGGCCAGAAGGTTGGTCGCCCGGCAGATGCCTCGCCCGTACAGCGTCCTGCGGGACACGCTGGCCACGGGGTCGGTGAGGGTGTCGTTGAGGGGATCCCTGCGCGTGACCCCGGTGGGGAAACCGACGGCCGCATCGCGCGTGGTGCTGCTCGGGTCCGACACGGACTGACCTGCCAGGTAGGAAAGGGCCTGAACCACCATTTCCGACATCGGGTTGCCCCACGAGGCAAAGTTGCCGTTCGTGATCACGCTCGGGTGAACCCATTCCCCATAGCCGTCGGGACGGGTCCGGCCGTAGCTGCCCACGTCATACAGCCGGATGGCGTCGAACGAGGCGATGATGCCGCCGCTGCTCGCACACGTGCTGGGACGGGTGCCGCCGATGCGATGGCAGAAGCGACCACTGACCGGGTCAACCTCGTCATTGAGCGAGCCGATGTTCTTGCGCAAGGCCCCACCGCGCAGATTGGAGTCGTAGCTGCCGGTGATCAATCCGAACTCGGCACGTGCGGGCTGGTCCGTCTGACGGGTGGTGCCGAACTCCTGCAAGAGGCCGACCGGCTTGAGCACGGGCGAGGTGGCGCTGCCATACGTCTGGCAGCGCTCACTCCCGACCCAACCGGCGCGGCAGGCTTGCACGCGGATCTGCAGCTCCGGCCCGATGGTGGTCGATGCCGCGGTATAGGTGGCGCCGTCGGTCGACTGCACCGGCAGGTTGGGCTTGTGGGCCGTGGGATCACTGGCCAGCCTGCCCTGGTTGGGCCCGTACTGGCTGTAGAACGCGGTGGCCTTGGTGCCAAAACTGAAGCCGGACAGCTCGCTGCTCCAGCGGCACACCGTGCCCGGGATGGTGGCCCACAGGCTGAAGTTGCCCTTGAGCACGCGCATCACTGGCGCACCGGGTGAGCTGGTGGTGGGATCGCTGTTGATGGTGCCGCGGTTGCAGATGGTCAGTCCGGCGCCGGCCAGATCGGTGGCGAACGAGAAGGGCGTGAAGTCGCGGACATCGTCGCCCGCGTAGTACTTGACGAACGAGTGCGCATCCTGTGACATCTGCGCCATCTCGAGCGTGGTGTCCGTGCTCGAGTCTTCGCGCCGGAAACCGCCATACATCATCTTGCGCACCACGTCGATGCGCGTCATGGTGGCCCAGTTCAGGAAGTTGCCGCTCCAGTAGCGTCCCGTGGTCGGGCAACTGTAGCGGGTGGTGCTGGACACGTTTGCCACAGGCTCGAACCGCCCCCCGGTGCTGTGGCTCGGGTTGTAGCTGTAGCATTTCAGGGAGTCGAAGTAGCCGTAGTAACGGAAGGTCGGCTTGAAGGTGTAGTCGTCCACACCGTCGCCATCGATGTCCTCGTAGTCGGTGTAGATCGGCGAGAACAGCGTGTGGTCGCGCGAAGCCGCGAGCATCATCATCGGCCCGCCCACCCCGTACCCCACATTGGGCGGGTAGGCTGACAGCGAGGTGGTCACGAACGCTGGAGAGACCGCGCGGGCGGCCTCGGTGGCCAGCAGGCCACCGCACAGCAGGGCAACGAGGCCCAGGAGGCCACGGAGCATCCATGAACGGGCAGACAGGAAGGACATGCTGCAGCGACGACGTAGGAGGTGAACGAACCGGCTCAGAGAGCCGGCACGAGGAAGTAGCTCTGCATCACCACCTCGGTGCCGGACCGGTACCCGAATCCGCGCGCGGTGATACGGAAGAAGAACGATTCGCCCCGGCGAATCGGCTCGATGACGTACTCGGGTTGCCGGGCCACACCGGTCACGGCCGCAGCACCGGTGAAAACGCCCAGCGGCACGCCTCCGTTGAATGCCGCACAGGCGGCGGCGCTGGTGCGGGTGGGCTTGGTGCTCATGTCGTTGTTCCATTGCCCGCCTTGCTCTGCGGGCCACCAGGGCTCGCCGACCTTGGTCGTAGCCGCCGCGGCGTAATCGGTGTTCTGCCAGTCCGCGGTGGCGCACTGCCCCCTTCGGCAGGCGCTGGTGAATCGGGCAATCTGGTTGAGCACGGGCCGGTCGTCGCCCCGGGCGCACACGGCGCCGGCCGGCGCAGCGCCCGGCGCCAGCATCAGGTCCTTCTCGGCGTCACGCAAGGCCGCCTCGGCGGCCTGCCGGGCCACCTGGATGTCCAGCTGATTGCGGGAAACCGACTCACCCAGCAAGGCCGAGCGGGCACCCACCAAGGCCATGCCGGCCAGCGCGATGATCAAGGCCAGCGCCACGATCAAGGCCACGCCACGCTGGCGTTCAAGACGAGCGGCTGAAGGCAGGGACAGGCGGCTCACAGCGGCAGCTCCACGGTACGCAACTGACGGTTCTTCACGCCGAACACCTGGGTAAAGGTGCGATAGACCACTCCACTTGGCGGCGTCACCGACGTGCCATTGCAGTCGACCACATTGGCGCCGCCCGTGCCGCCATCCTGGAACCGGGTCGATGACAGCGACCGCACCATGACGCACAGGCGCACCGAGGCGACGCGCTGCCAAGGCTGATAGACCGCCCCGTCGCCCAGCGTGAGTGCCGACAAGGCCCGCACCTCGGTGGCGGTCAGGTAGGTCTGCGGGCGCAGCGTATCGTCCGAGAACACGCCGTAGCGGACGGTCATCTGGACCACGCCGGGGACGAGATCAACGGTTGAGCCACCTCCGTTGCCACGGCAGGCCAAGGCGAAGGTGTTGATCCGCTTCCCCTGGTCGTCCACATAGCTCAAGGCATTGAGAAAGAAGCGGTTGGCCACCAGCAGCGGCGACGTGGGCGGCAAACCCATCGTCCCCCGCGCCTCCTTGACCGGACCGGACGCGCTGGTCTTGGTGACCTCCCCTACGCGACCCGCGTTGTAGAGGGTGTCGGCCCCGACGTCAGCGCGACTGCAGTCCCCCCGCTGCCCCACGTCCAGCGAGAACGCATCGTTCGTGAAGTAGGAGACGACGAGCGTGTCCGAACCCGACGGATCACCTGTCCCGTTGGCCACACACCCACTGAGCGTGGCATTGAGCTTGCCGTCCGCGCAGCCATAGAGGCCATAGAGATACGCGTCGGGCACGACCCCGCCGTTGAGCCCCTTGACCGCGGCGTCGTAGGAAACCAGCACATTGGTCGAAGGCACCCCGCTGCCCACGGTCGGCTCCGTGCTCACCACGGGGTAGAAGCCGGCGTTGGCGATCTCTCGCCCCAGCAATTCGAGCACCATCTGGCCGGTCTCGAACAGGGCGGCCGTCTCATCGGTGGCACGCTGGGTAGCGCGCGATCCGACGAACAGACGTGTTGCCACCAGAACGACCACCAGGCCGATGACCATGGCCACCATCAGCTCGACCAGGGTCAGGCCGCGCGCAGGTCGGTTCTTGATGGCACTCATGGGATCACCGTGAAGTTGGCGCAACGCACGCCATCGGGCGCCGCTGCCGCAGAGGGACACCGGCTCGTGCTGGCCAGCACCGTTTCACCGGCTGCGGCCGCCGAGGCGGCTGGCGCCCCCAGGCGCACGCCACCGCCCAGCAACTCCTTGTCCGCCCACATGAAGGTGACGGTGAGCCCGCGCGGCGCATCGCCACTGACCAGCACGGATCCCAACGGCAGGCTGCGGCGGACGGTGGCTCGCCACTGAGCCATGTCGTACTGAGCCAGTTCGACCGCGCTGCACGTGACGGATCCACAGTCCCGCGAAGCCGTGGGCACGTCGGTCCGCGACTGGGTGGCCCAGTTGTCGGACACCAGATAGGGCGACGTCCCGCTGACGAGACCGGGCGCCTGGTCCAGGTTGGCGCGCACGCGCTCTGCGTAATCCGCCAGCAGCACCGACAACTGGGCACGCTGCGACGAACCACGCTGGTACTTGACCGTGGCCGATTGGAGCGCCGCCATGCTGACCATGGCCAGGGCCACGATCAGCAGCGACACCAGCACTTCGATCAGCGTGGCACCACGTTGGGGAAGTTGAGGCCGGATCATGCGCATCGGTCACCCGAACTCTTGGGCAGATCGGCAAGCAGGCGCCCTTGCATGTTGAGCTTGAGACAACGGGCATGCGGGCTGCCGGCGTCGGCCGTGTCGTTCAGCAGGATCGTGCGGCCCGTGGAGCGCAGCACGCCCCGAGCATTGAACGTGTGCAACGATGGTGGTGAACCGCCCTGGTCGATCAGGGTGTAGCGCGCCGCGCCGGGCTCACGCACCGCGATGATGTCGGCGGCAGCCGGGCCACCTGCCGCCACCGCCCCGCAACCGGGGTTCGCAAACACGATCCAGCCCTGGTGCCAGTTCCCCAGGTTGGCTGCGGTCGACTCGCAGGTCGATGCTGCCGAAGAGGAGAGCGGACACAGCGAGACGCAACTGTTGCGCGAGATGGCGTCGAGCCGGGCCCGGTTGAAAGCCGAGGCAAAGTCGGTTTGAAGCCCCTGCATCGCGCTGCGCGCGATGAACTGCTGCATGGCCGGCGCAGCGATGGCCAGCAGGATGACCAGCACGGCCATCGTGATGACCAGCTCCACCAGCGTGACGCCCTGCGCTCCCCTGTTCTTATGTCCTTGCCACTTCATGCAAGGAAATATATCGAGCGTGACAAGGTTCACAAATGCCGCTCGTCCGCCTCCGGGCGCCGTCCGTCGATACGGGGGCCCGCAGACGACGGTTCACCCCCCCTGCCCCCTCACTCAAGGGCTAGGTTTCTTCCCGGTCTCCTTGATCGCCGCCACGAACTCACTGACGTCGTCAAAGCTGCGGTAGACCGACGCAAAGCGCACATAGGCCACCTTGTCCAGCTTGCGCAACTCCTTCATCACCCACTCGCCGAGCTGGGTGGAGGTGACCTCCTTGTCGCCGGACTGGCGCAGGCGCGCCTCGATCGCCTCGATGGCGGACTCGACCGACTCGGCGCCCACCGGCCGCTTGCGCAAGGCCAGCATGAGCGACGCCTTCAACTTGGCGCGGTCGAAGTCCGTGCGCCGTCCGTCGCGTTTGACGATGGCGGGCAACTCGATCTCGGCGCGCTCGTAGGTGGTGAAGCGCTTGTCGCAGGACTGGCACTTGCGGCGTCGGCGGGTCGAGTCGCCTTCGTCCGAGTCACGCGTCTCCACGACCTGGGTTTCAGGGTGTCCGCAGAAGGGGCAACGCATCGGGCAGCTCTCAGGAAGTCAAATGCAGAAAACCCGGCGAGGACGGTCGGTCCTGGCCGGGTCTGCGATCAGTCACGCATCAGCGCGCAGCTCAACGGTAGACGGGGAACTGACGGGTCAGGGCCGACACCTGCTCGCGCACGCGGGCGATGGTGGCTTCGTCGTGCGGGTTGTCCAGCACGTCGGCGATCAGGTTGCCCACCGCCACGGCCTGCTCTTCCTTGAAGCCACGGGTCGTCATGGCCGGCGAGCCCAGACGGATGCCCGAGGTCACCATCGGCTTCTGCGGGTCGTTCGGGATGCCGTTCTTGTTGCAGGTGATGTGCGCCTGGCCCAGGATGGCTTCGGCTTCCTTGCCAGTCAGGTTCTTCGGGCGCAGGTCGACCAGCATCACGTGGCTCTCGGTGCGGCCGCTGACGATGCGCAGGCCCCGCTTGGTCAGGGTGTCAGCCAGCGCCGCGGCGTTCTTCACCACCTGTTGCTGGTATGCCTTGAACTCGGGGCTCAGGGCTTCCTTGAAGGCCACGGCCTTGCCGGCGATGACGTGCATCAGCGGGCCGCCCTGGATGCCGGGGAAGATGGCCGAGTTGATCTTCTTGGCGATCTCTTCCGAGCGCATCAGGATGATGCCGCCACGCGGGCCGCGCAGGCTCTTGTGGGTCGTCGAGGTGACCACATCGGCGTGCGGCACCGGGTTCGGGTAGACGCCCGCGGCGATCAGGCCGGCGTAGTGGGCCATGTCCACCATGAAGTAGGCGCCGATTTCCTTGGCGATCTTGGCGAAACGCTCGAAATCGATGCGCAGGGCGAAGGCCGAGGCACCGGCGATGATCAGCTTGGGCTTGTGCTCACGGGCCAGGGCTTCCATCGCGTCGTAGTCGATGTCTTCCTGGGCGTTGAGGCCGTAGGACACGACCTTGAACCACTTGCCCGACATGTTCAGCGGCATGCCGTGGGTCAGGTGACCGCCTTCGGCCAGGCTCAGACCCATGATGGTGTCGCCGGGTTGCAGCAGGCCGAAGAACACGGCCTGGTTGGCCTGCGAGCCGGAGTTCGGCTGGACGTTGGCGAATTCGGCGCCGAACAGCTGCTTGAGGCGGTCGATGGCCAGTTGCTCGACGACGTCGACGTGCTCACAGCCACCGTAGTAGCGCTTGCCGGGATAGCCTTCGGCGTACTTGTTGGTCAGCTGGGAGCCTTGGGCTTCCATCACCGCCGGCGAGGTGTAGTTCTCGGAGGCGATCAGCTCGATGTGGTCTTCCTGACGGGTGTTCTCGGCCTGGATGGCGGCGAACAGTTCGGGATCGACGTTGGCAATGGTGTGCTTGGCGCGGTCAAACATGACTTGGCAGTCCTCTTCATGGTGTGAAGACCCGCGGCCCGAATCCCGCCAGGATGACGAGGTCGGCGTGAGGGCTGCCCAGGCGAACGGCTTGGCGACACGGTGCGGGCACCGGCCGGCTGCGCTTCCCGGTGGTTCACCACCTCAGGCCGACTTCATCAGGCCAGAGCCGGATGGAGCCACCGTGTATCGCCAGTCGCGCAGCGGGATGGATTGTAGCGGAGGGCGCCGGGGGGCGCCAACCGCCTTCCGTACCGCCCCCTGGCGCAAGGCCATTCAGTGCAGAGACAACACCGCCACCTGCTCGGGACGGTGCGGAGGCGGCTCGGCGGGATTCGCGCCCGAGGCCGCCCCGCCCTGCTGTGCGCCGGCAGGCGGTGCCGCCACCGGCACGGCCTGAACCGGCGCAGGCGCCGCCGACGGGGCCACGGCCTGCACCGTGGCCTGAGGCAGCGGCGACATCACGGGCACCTGGCGGCCCGCCGCCACCTGGCGAAGGTAGGCCTGCTCGGCCAGTACCTTGGCGCCATAGCCGCCATCGTCCGACAGATTGGCTGCGCCGACGTAGTACTTCAGGCCGCCCTCCAGGCTGCCCGCACGGCGGATGCAGTCGCGCAGCACCTGCACCCCGACGCGTAGGTTGGTGACAGGGTCGAACGCCGCGTTCTGCCCGCCGAAGATGGCGTACTTGTCATGGTGGACGCGGGTCATCACCTGCATGAGGCCTTGCGCACCCACATGGCTCTGGGCAAACGGATTGAAGCCCGACTCGACGGCCATCACGGCCAGCACGAGGGTGGGCTCCACCCCCATGTGCTGCCCCACGGACCAGGCCTCCTGCACGAGGCGGCTGATGGGTTCGGGCGCGACGTTGTAACGTCGGGCGATCCAGTAGGCCACCGCCGCCTGCTGGCGGTTCAGCTCCTTGGGGTTGGCGGCCGTGGCGCGCTGGATGGCTTCCGGCTCGGCCAGCTCGGCCAGGGCCGACGCGTCTTCGGCATCGGCATCCTGCGCCACGCGCTGCTCGGCCCGCTGCAGCAGCCAGCTCAGGGCGCGACCTTCCAGATCGTGACGCAGATCGGGCCGGTGCGCCAGAAACAGGGCTGCAGCCACCGCGGCCAGGCCCAGCATCGCCAGGGCGTTGTGGCTGACGCAGCGCAGGCCACCCATCACGTCGGACAAGAACAGACGGACGGCGGCCATCACGCCACCTGCCGCGGTGCGGACGGCCTTCGCCCGCTGAGGAACCACTGGTGCGGTCGGCACGGGGCCTTCCGCTGCACGGTCAAACGCTGTCATGTTGCTCCTTTCCCCACCGGCACCCGGGACACGACGACGTCAGGTCAAGGACCCGACCACGCCATGCCCGAGCGGCAGTGATAATGGCCCCGGCTGGACGATGGCGGCGCTGTGCAAAGGCGCAGAGCCATCACGAAAGGCAGGTCCGAACGACATGGACCGCGAGGGTGTGCCAGGGCTGGCAGCGTTGCGCCTCATGTTCGAGGCGCAAGGGATAACCCGGAAAAATCAGACTCCGGGCTCAACGGAGGCGGATTCTAGGCAGCCTTGAAATAACCAGTCAAGCATAACGGATTCATTCTTTATAACTTCACAAAATGAAATACCGCGATCTTCGGGACTTCGTCGGCGGCCTGGAAGCCCAAGGCGAACTCCGCCGGGTCCGCGAACCCGTGTCGGTCCACCTTGAAATGACGGCCCTGTGCGACCGCGTGCTGCGTGCTGGCGGACCCGCCATCTGGTTCGAACAGCCCACCGGCCAGGGCACCGCCGAGGCACCGGGCAGACGCCATGCCATCCCCGTGCTGGCCAACCTCTTTGGCACCCCCCGCCGGGTGGCCCTGGGCATGGGGGCTCAGGATGTGAGCGAGCTGCGCGACATCGGCCGGGTGCTGGCCAGCCTGAAGGAGCCGGAGCCCCCGCGCGGCCTGAAAGACGCCGGCAAGCTGCTGCACATGGCCAAGGCGCTGTGGGACATGAAGCCCGCACAGGTGCGCCGCGCAGCCTGCCAGGAAGTGATGCTGGAACAGGCCGATGTCGACCTCACGGCCCTGCCCATCCAGCACTGCTGGCCGGAGGACGCGGCGCCGCTGCTGACTTGGGGCCTGGTCGTCACGCGCGGGCCGCAGAACGTGCCCACGCCCCGCCGCAGGCAGAACCTCGGCATCTACCGCCAGCAACTCATCGGCCGACGCCAGCTGATCATGCGCTGGCTGGCGCACCGTGGCGGCGCACTCGATTTCCGAGAGTTCGCGCTGGCCAACCCGGGCCGCCCCTTCCCCATCGCGGTGGCATTGGGCGCCGACCCGGCCACGATCCTGGGTGCCGTGACCCCGGTGCCCGACAGCCTGAGCGAGTATCAGTTTGCCGGCCTGCTGCGCGGCAGTCGCACGGAGGTGGTCGACACCGGGGTGGGCGAAGGCGACCTGCGCCTGCAGGTGCCCGCATCGGCCGAGTTCGTGCTGGAAGGGCACATTCCCACCGCCCCGACCGGCTATGAGGGCGTGAGCGAGCACGGCGTGCCACTGAAAGAGAAAGGCGGCTACCTGCACGCGCTGGAGGGGCCGTTCGGCGACCACACAGGCTATTACAACGAGCAGGACTGGTTTCCGGTGTTCGAGGTGACGCGCATCACACACCGCGACAACCCGGTCTACCACTCGACCTACACCGGCAAGCCGCCTGACGAACCCGCCGTGCTGGGCGTGGCGCTGAACGAAGTCTTCGTGCCCATCCTGCAGAAGCAGTTTCCCGAGATCGTCGATTTCTACCTGCCGCCCGAGGGTTGCAGCTACCGCATGGCCATCATCAGCATGAAGAAGGCCTACCCAGGGCACAGCAAGCGCCTGATGTTCGGTCTGTGGAGCTTTCTGCGTCAGTTCATGTACACGAAGTTCATCGTGATCGTCGACGACGACGTGAACATCCGCGACTGGCAGGAAGTGATCTGGGCCATCACCACCCGCATGGACCCGGTCCGCGACACGACCCTGGTGGACAACACGCCGATCGACTACCTGGACTTCGCATCACCCATCAGCGGACTGGGCGGCAAGATGGGCCTGGACGCAACCAACAAGTGGCCGGGCGAGACCCAGCGCGAATGGGGCCGCACGATCACCATGCCGGACACGGTCGAACGGCGGGTGGACGATCTGGTCGCCGCCATCCTGCAGCCCTCGAAGCGCGCTTGAGCGCAGGTCACAGGCCCCGCTCCGTGCCGCAAGACGCGTCCTGCCGCTGAATATGTAACAAGGGCTTGCGAGACCCACGGGGCCGGCGTAATCTTCATGCACCTGCTCAATGCAGGCACCACAAGGGACGCAGTCACTGCGTCCTGGGAAGCGGCAGACAACGCGCTCTGCCCTTTCCTCGGACGGCCCGCGCGCCGCTCCAACCCCCGGCTTAGTCCGGGGGTTTCTCGTTTCAGGCGCCTGCCAGCCAACCCAGCCACTCGCGGAGAACCTGCCGCACATTGCTCACCCCGTCGGTGGACGGCAGCCAGTCCAGCAGGGGCCGCTCGCTGGGGCGCCAATACGCCACCGGCGCGGGCGTGACGCGGATGATGGGCCACTCGGGATGCTGGACCAGCGCCTTGCGCGTGGCCTCGATGAAGGCCCGCTGGGCGCGGGGCATGTGGGCCGCATCGGTGACCAGGACGATCTCCCGGACCCCCTGAGGGGCGAGCAGTGCCACGGTGCGCTGGGCGTTCTCGCGGGTGTCGGAAGAGGTCCCCTCCACCCACGTCATGCGCATCCCGTGCAGCCGCTCGGCCATGCGTGCGGCCACCTCGGCCTCGCTCGATCCGACCTGCCCCCCCTGCTGTGCCCAGCCCACGCCACCACTGAATCCGAGTGGCAGCCCGGTTTGTCGGCTCAGCCACACCCCGTATGTCAACCGCCGCTCGGAAGACGGCGAAAGGGCTGAAACCCCAAACTCCGGAGCCAGCCGTTCCAGGCCGCCCCCCAGCACGATGATGGCAGCGGGCGGTGGGGTGGTCGCCCCCTTCGACGCGCGGCGCCCCTGAGCCTGATGGGCGCGGCCTGCTTCTTCCAACCGCTGTTGCTCGGCCCCGAACAGGGCAGGCGGAGGCCGCATCGCACCCTGCTGAAGCCACAGTGCGGTTTTCTGGCAACTGCTGAACCACAGGCCCGCCACGCCCAACAGCAGCAGAGCGTAACCCCACCCGCGGCGCGGCAGGATCAGCCGAGCCCCCACCAGCACGAGCACCAGAAAAGGCACAGGCGGCAGGGCCAGGGCCGTCAGCAGGGGTTTGGAAGCACCCCAGTCCACCATGTCATCCCCCTTGAAGCGGCACACTGCCGCGGTGGTTTTGATGCCGGTACCGCGTCCTGCCCCGCACACGACAAGGTTTGAGCCCGCACCGGATAATGGGCCAGTCTAAGCGGAGACCCCATCCATGCCTTCCAGCCCACCCGTCTCGCCTCACGCCCCCGCGCTGGCCGAAGCCACCTTCGCGGGCGGCTGTTTCTGGTGCACCGAGGCCGTCTTCCTGCCGCTGCGCGGCGTGGTGAGCGTCGAATCCGGCTACAGCAACGGCCATGACCCGGTACCAACCTACGAAGCCGTCTGCAGCGGCGAGACCGGTCACGCCGAAGTCATCCGTGTGCGCTTCGATCCGGCTCAGATCAGCTACCGGCAGTTGCTGGCCGTGTTCTTCGCCACGCACGATCCGACGTCGCTCAACAGGCAGGGCAATGACGTGGGCACGCAGTACCGCTCGGCCGTCTTCACGCACGACAGCCAGCAGGCGCTGGAGGCGCGCGCCTTCATCGAGGAGCTGAACGCCACGGCCGTCTACACCCAGCCGATCGTGACCGAGGTGACGCCGGTGGCGAACTACCATCCGGCCGAGGCCTACCACCAAGACTATTTTGCGCAGCACCCCCACCAGGGCTACTGCGCATTCGTGGTGGCCCCCAAGGTGGCCAAGGCCCAGCAGGCCTTTGCCGACCTGCTCAAGGCCTCGTCGTGATCTGCGCCCCTCAGGGCGCCAAGCGCTGTCTCAGCCAGCTGCCATCCGTCTGGCGGACGTAGGCGATGCGGTCGTGCAGACGCGAAGGGCGGCCCTGCCAGAACTCCCAGCGGTCCGGCACGAGCCGAAAACCGCCCCAGTTCGGCGGCCGTGGCGGATCATCCCCCAGTTCCGCCTGACGCCGGGCCCAGGCCGCCTCAAGCTCGGCGCGCGAGGCCAGCACCTGGCTTTGCGGTGACACCCAGGCGCCGATGCGCGAGCCCAGCGGACGGCTGCGGTAGTAGCCATCGGACTCGGCGTCGCTGACACGCTCGACGCGGCCCTCGATGCGCACGACGCGTTCCAGCTCGCCCCAGAAGAACTGCATGGCGGCAAACGGGTTGTGCGCCAGGTCCTGGCTCTTGCGGCTGTCGTAGTTGGTGAACCAGACCAGCCCCTGCGCATCGGCCCCCTTGAGCAGCAGCACGCGGGTGGATGGTCGACCATCGGCCCCCACCGTGGCGACCGTCATGGCGTTCGGCTCCAGTGCCCGCGCGTGCACGGCCTCGTCAAACCAACGATGGAACTGGTCGATCGGCTCGGGTGCGACCTGCGCCTCGTCGAGTTCGGCCTGTTCGTAGCTCTTGCGCATCTGCGCCAGATCGTGAGGAGAAGATTTGTCCATGGCGCCAGTATCGGGCACATCGGCGCCCCGTGACGATGACGGACGTCAAGCCCCGCCGCGCGGGTATGCACTTAGGTAAAGGCACGGTGGTGCGGTGCAACAAACGGCACGACACTGGTGCACAGCCAGCCCCTCGCCATCATGCTTCGCCCTGCCACCGTCATTGTTCTCGCCAGTCCGGCGCCCGATTCGGGCACCGCTCATGGCGGAAGCGTGGACAGCGCCGCCAGGGCTTTGACATGCACCCTACAGAGAGTGATCGAAAGCGGGCTGCCAGCGTTGGTGGTTACAGCCCCGGAGATGGTCTCCACGGCCGGAGCCATGATGCCGTTTTCGAACGTGCTGCCACTGGAAGACAACTGGGGCACCGCCCCTGGCAACTGGATACCCGCTGCGATCAAGGCCGGCGTGGAGGCCAGTGCAAGTGCGGGAGGATGGATCCTACTGCCCGTCCGACCACAGCCTCCATCTGGAGAGCAACTTCAGGCGATGGCAAACAGCCTGACCTCGGCGCCGCTGGTCAAGGCTGCTGAGCCGTCCCCCGCTCCCGCCATGGGCGTCGGCGCAGAGCTCTTCTCAGAGCTGGTCCGCCTCACGCACGCAAGGGATTTGAACCGCTTGGCGAGCCGATACCCAGTAGCTACTTTGAACAAGTGAGCACATCATCGTTCTAGGGATGAGGCGGCTTTACGGCCGACCCACACCTTTTCGCCTTGAATCAGAATGAATAGCCGAGGCTTATGTTGAAGATGGTGTTGTCCAATGTTTGCTTTTGCTTGCGGGTGTAAGTACCCAGATCGCTCCCGCCCTTGGTTTCCGCAATCAACTGGGTCAATTTCGTCACCAAATTGGAGTCGATGTACGCACGATTACGCGGATTTTGTGTCGCATTGATTTGGTCCACGACCGTCTGAGGATAGTCCTGCAATACGCCGTCACCGGTCTTGAACATCGTGTTGTACGTCGTAACAGTTGCCTCGGTCTTGATCTGCACCGTGCCAATGGCAACACTCAGGTGCATGTTGTCGCTCAGCCGTGCCATCAAGCCCGCAAACGGCCCTACCCCGAACGCGTTCTTCAGCTTGGCTGTGCTGCGCCCCCCGACATAGCTGTCATACGCGCTCGTTGTACGCGTGTCAAAGAAGACGGCGTAAGTGCCACCGATGCCGAGATAGGGCCGCACGCGCTGATCGCGCGGACCGAAATAGCGACCCAGCACCGCGAGAGGGGGGAGCATCTTGGTCTCTAGGATCTGCTTGCCGTTGAGGCCATTTGGTCGACCGCGGGCGTTTACCCCTTCGCCATAGGCTTTGACTGTCAGAGGAGCAGCCAGCACATAAGCCTCCGCCACCCAGGTATGGTCGTCACTCAACCAGTACCCGATGCTGAGCGTCAACGTCGCAGAATCGCCCGCCTTGGACTTGATGCCCGGCGGCGTTCCTAACGCGAGACCATTGCGCTCCAGGGTCGCGGCCAGGATATTGACGCCGTCGATCCCGGAATACGCCTTCAATTCATCTCCGGTCTCCACGGCAGCCAAGTTGTAATCCAGGTTGGCTGCACTCAGGGGATGCTCATCAGGCAGAGAGTCACCATAAGCCGCGGCGGCCCGGATGTCTGCCGCGGTAACCACGGGCCCTGTCACGTCAACCGCATCGCTGGATTTCGTCTTGACTCCGATACTCGTGTACCCCAGCCGCATGAAGAGATTGCCCCGTACCGCATTGGACAGTTGCTTGGCCATGTAGGGGTCTGGCGAAGCACTCTGCGCGGCCGCGCCACCGGCCGCACCGGCCAGGGCTGCCATCGCAGCAAGGTTCAGAGCGAAGCGTCCACAGCGACTCATGATGTCTCCGTTAACCGTTCAACGTTTTCATTTTCCATGATGAAAACAGCCGCTCACGTGAGCGCGAGCGGCTGCTCTCATGAGTGAAGTGGGCGACCCACTTCACTGCGTCTTCCCGAGACGGCTTACTTGGCGCGGCGACGTGCCACGGCAGCAATGCCGACCAGACCCAGGCCCATCAGGGCGTAGGTGGAGGGCTCGGGGATGGGCGGCGTCGGGGGCGTGGATGCCTTGGTCGCGGTGATGGTCGACACGATCGAGCCGTAGCTGGTGATGCCCTTCATGGCCACGATGCCGGTTTCGGTCAGGCCCAGCGACTTGGCGAACGTGTTGAACGCGTCGCCCGTGGTGCCGCCAGCGATGGTCAGGCCGGTGATGGTCGTGATGGCGGTGCCGTCCTTCAGGGCGGTGTCACCCGTGATCGAGGCGATGTCCCACAGGTAGTAGTTGGTCTTCGAACCCACGCCGTTGGCACCGTTGATGTCCACGTAGACACGCTTGGCCACCAGGTCGACGTTGATGTTGGTCACCGACAGCGAGCCACCGGTCGAAGCCAGGTTGTCCTCGCCTTCGATCGTGGCGGGGGCCACCATCAGGGCACCACCGGAGGTGGAGGCACGGGTCACTTGACCGGACACGGTGTCGACGACCAGCGAGGTGATCGGCGCATTGAACACCGGGCGGTTGCCGTCGGTGTTGTTGTACTTGCCGGTGGACGTCTTCAGCAGCGTGGCGGTGGCCGGCGTGACGGCCGACAGCTGGATGCCGCCGGTGTTGATGGCGGTGACCAGCGAACGGTCGAAGGTCAGGGCGCCGGAGCCGCCCGTCAGGGTGTAGCCATTGACCGAGCCGCCCACGGTCACGGTCTGCGAGGCAGCGCTGGCAGCGCCGACTGCCACGAGGGCAGCCGCGGCGACGATGCTCTTCATTGCAAGTTTCATCTTTATCTCCACTTCAAAGCGGCCCTTTGGGACTTCTCTGCGCTCCGAAGGCATCCGCGTGTTCCTTCGGTTCGCACAGACCTTTAAACGTCTGTTCGTATGAAGGATAGTGGGGCCGCCGGTGTGGAGACAACGCGGGGGACCCTGCCGGGACGTGATTAATTCCCCTGGAAAACACGGAGGCACCGCGCGCCCCCCCGCGTTCGTGCGTCGGGGTTACCCCCGACATGCCTTCAAAGCGTGACTTTGGCGAACTTGCGCTTGCCGACCTGGATCACGAAGGTACCGCGTTGAATCTTGAGACTTTTTTCACGGACGACTTCCCCGTCGACGCGCACGCCGCCCTGCTCGATGAGGCGCAGTCCTTCGCTGGAAGAAGCCACCAGGCCCGCCTGCTTGAGCAACACGCCGATGCCCAGGCCCTCGTCTGTCGCAGTCAGCGTGAGCTCGGGAATGTCGTCCGGAATTCCTCCGCGTGCGCGGTTGACGAAATCCTGCAACGCCTCGTCCGCGGCCTGAGCGCTGTGAAAGCGCGTGACGATTTCCTTGCCCAGCAGCACCTTGGCATCCCGCGGGTTGGCGCCGGCTTCGCAATCGGCCTTCAACCGCGCAATCTCGTCCAGCGGACGGAAGCTCAGCAAGGTGAAGTACTTCCACATCAGGTCGTCGCTGATGCTCATCAGCTTGGCGAACATGGTGTTGGCCGGCTCGCTGATGCCGATGTAGTTGTTCTTGGACTTCGACATCTTCTCGACGCCGTCCAGGCCTTCCAGCAGCGGCATCGTCAGGATGCACTGGGGTTCCTGGCCGTATTCGGCCTGCAGGTGTCGCCCCATCAGCAGATTGAACTTCTGGTCGGTGCCGCCCAGTTCCAGATCGGACTTCAGCGCCACCGAGTCATAGCCCTGCATCAGCGGGTAGAGGAACTCGTGCACGCTGATCGGCGTGTTGGCCTTGAAGCGCTTGGTGAAGTCGTCGCGCTCCATCATGCGGGCCACGGTGTAGCGGCTGGCCAGCTGGATCATGCCGCGCGCGCCCAGCGCATCGCACCATTCGCTGTTGTAGCGGATCTCGGTTTTCGCCGGGTCGAGCACCAGGCTGGCCTGCTTGTAGTACGTCTCCGCGTTGGCCTTGACCTGTTCTTCGGTCAACGGCGGGCGGGTCGCATTGCGGCCGGATGGGTCGCCGATCAGCGAGGTGAAATCACCGATGAGGAAGATCACGGTGTGCCCCAGGTCCTGCAGCTGGCGCAGCTTGTTCAGCACCACGGTGTGGCCCAGGTGGATGTCAGGCGCGGTCGGGTCCAGGCCCAGCTTGATGCGCAGCGGCACGCCGGTGGCCTCCGACCGGGCCAGCTTCTTGACCCAGTCGGCCTCGGGCAGCAGCTCGTCCACACCGCGCAGGGTGACGGCCAGCGCCTCACGGACACGGTCGGATACGGGGTGATCGGGCGTAGCGGGTGCGGGATTTTCAGGGTGCAGCATGACGGGCCATCGGGTGGAATTCGGCGGATCGGCGTGCCCCACGATGGGGCTATACTCCGCAGATTGTGCGCGCGCGCGGGCATGGGCCTTGCGTTCGACGCGGGCTGATTTTAGGGGAGCAGGCTCGCGCCCCTCCTCCAGAAACCAGAAGGATCCCAGTTTTGACTTCGCCCAAGCAGATCAAGACCGCCACGCCCTCGCCGCTCACCACCCTCGCCCACCGCGCCCAGGCCCTCCAGGCCGCCGCGCACCGTCACCCCCGTCGCGTCAGCGCCGCCGTCCTGGCGTTGCTGGCTGGCTCGGCCGTGACCGCGTTTGGTGTGGCACCGCTCACCACCCTGCCCGACACCGCCCAGCCCACCGTGGTGGAAGTGGTGGAGCCGGTTCAGGCCCCCGCCCTGACGGCCGAGTTGAGCCGGCTGGATGCCGAGCCGCTGGCGCTTTACCGCAGCGACATCACCCGCAGCAGCGACACCGCAGACAGCCTGCTGCGCCGCCTGGGCGTGGACGACGCCGACGCCGCGCGCCTGTTGCGTGAGGACCTGGTCGCCGCGTCCATCCTGCAGGGGCGCACCGGCAAGGCCGTGAAGGCCATCGTCGACGACGGCCGACTGCGCGAGCTGGTGGTGCGCGGGCCTGCCGCGTCGGGCGATCAGCTCGACACCCACTTCACCCGCATCACCATCCAGCGCACGACCACCGAAGGACAGGTTCACTGGGATGTGCGCAGCGAGCAACTGCCGCTGGCACGGGCCCAGCAGCTGGCTTCGGGCACGATCCGCTCGTCGCTGTACGCCGCGGCGGACGATGCCCGCGTGCCGGACGCCGTCACCAACCAGGTCGCCGAGATCTTCGGCAGCGACATCGACTTCCGCCGTGAACTGCGCAAGGGCGATGCATTCAGCGTGCTGTACGAGGCCCTGCTGGCCGACGGCGAGCCGGTCACCTGGACCAGCGGCACCGGCCGCGTCCTGGCTGCCCGCTTCATCAACAAGGGCGAGGTGCATGACGCCGTCTGGTTCCAGCAACCGGGCAGCAGCAAGGGTGCGTACTTCGACCTGACCGGGCGCAGCAAGACACGCGCGTTCCTGGCGTCACCGCTGGCCTTCTCGCGCGTGACCTCGGGCTTCGCCATGCGCTTCCACCCGATCCACAAGACGTGGCGCGCTCACCTGGGCGTGGATTTCGGTGCCCCGACCGGCACCCCGGTGCGCACCGTGGGTGAAGGCGTCGTGAACTTTGCCGGTGTCCAGAACGGCTATGGCAACGTGGTGCAGATCCAGCACGCCGGCGACCGCCAGACGGTCTACGCCCACCTGAGCCGCATCGATGTGCGCAAGGGCCAGCGCGTGGAACAGGGGCAGCTGATCGGCGCCGTGGGCGCCACGGGCTGGGCCACCGGACCGCACCTGCACTTCGAATTCAAGGTCAAGGGACAGCAGGTCGACCCGATGGTGGTCGCCCGCGCCTCGGAGGCGCTGCAACTGTCGCCGCAAGCCTTGGCCAGCTTCCGCAGCCAGGTCGGCGCCATTGCCGCCCGCCTGGACATGGCCAGCGAATGGGCCTCGGCAGGCGCTCAGTCCGGCCCCCGCTTCGAATAAGGCATGAGCACGCCGTCAGCCGGCCTGCCAGACACCGGTGCGCTGTACATCGGGCTGATGTCGGGCACCTCGCTCGACGGCGTCGATGGCGTGCTGATGCGGCATGAGCAGGGGACCTGGTCCACGCTCACCCATGCCCACCGGCCGCTGCCCCCGCCCCTGCGGCAGGCGCTGCTCGACCTCAACACCGCTGGCCACGACGAACTGCACCGCAGTGCCGAGGCAGCCCAGGCCCTGGTGGTGCTGTATGCGGCCGTCGTGCACGCGCTGTGCACCGAAGCCGAGGTGCTGCCCACCGAGGTGCGCGCCATCGGCGCCCATGGCCAGACGGTCCGGCACCGCCCCGACCTCGCCTACACCTGGCAGCTCAACAACCCGGCACTGCTGGCCGAGCTGACGGGCATCGACGTCGTCGCCGAGTTCCGCACGCGCGACATCGCGGCCGGCGGCCAGGGAGCCCCTCTGGTTCCAGCCTTTCACCAGGCCCTGTTCGGGCAGCCGGACCGCACCGTGGCCGTGCTCAACATCGGGGGCATGGCCAACGTCAGCATCCTTCGCCCCAGCCAGGATCCCCTGGGCTTCGACTGCGGGCCAGGCAACGCACTGCTCGACCTGTGGTGCGAGACCCAGACCGGCCACGCCTACGACGCGAATGGCGAATGGGGTGCGATGGGTTCGGTGCGCGAGGACTGGTTGACCGATGCGCTGGCCGAGCCCTTCTTCAGCCTGCCGCCACCGAAAAGCACGGGGCGAGACCTGTTCAACCCAGGCTGGCTGGCCCGCTGGCTGGCCCCTCATGGCCTGCCCGACGGTCCGCTGGGCGATGCCGAGGTGGCGCGCGACGTGCAGGCCACGCTGTGCGAGCTGACGGCACGCAGTGCCGCCCTGGCGCTGCAGCAGCATGCACCGGACGCGACCGAAGTTGTGGTGTGCGGTGGGGGCGCCCTGAATGGCGACCTGATGCGCCGCCTGGGCGAACAACTGCCAGGCGTGCGCGTGGGACGTTCGGACGCCCACGGCCTCGACGTGATGCAGGTGGAGGCAGCCGCCTTTGCCTGGCTGGCCTGGCGGCATGTGGCACGGTTGGCGGGCAATGTGCCGGCGGTCACGGGGGCCCGAGGCCCCCGCGTGCTGGGCGCGCTGTATCCAGCGCGCTGAACAGCGTCAGATCAGACCGAGAAGCTCGAACCGCAACCGCAGGTGGTGGTGGCGTTCGGATTGCGGATCACGAACTGGGCGCCTTCGAGGTCGTCCTTGTAATCGATCTCGGCACCCACCAGGTACTGCAGGCTCATGGCATCGATCAGAAGGGTCACGCCGTTCTTCTCCATCTTGGTGTCGTCTTCGTTGACGATCTCGTCAAAGGTGAAGCCGTACTGGAAGCCGGAGCAGCCGCCGCCCTGCACGAACACGCGCAGCTTCAGGTCCGGATTGCCTTCTTCGGCAACCAGTTCGGCGACCTTGCCTGCTGCCGCGTCGGTGAAGATGATCGGGGCCGGCACGTCAGCAGAGAAGGTGTCGGCGGTCTGGGTTTCTTGGGCAACGGCGGTCATGGGTTGTACTCCGGGAACGGGGATCGATTTCAGATTTTGTGCAGTGGGTTCGCGGCGGCAGGCTGCTGAACCCGGTCAGGGTTGCCGGCGGCCGAGGCGGCCAGCTTCAAAGCGGGCTTGTCATCGGCCTGCAGGGGATGCAGCCCACCCTGGATGGTGGCGCCCTGGTGCATCTCGAGGGCTTCGTACTTCACGTCACCCACGATGCGGGCCTTGGGCTGCAACTCCAGCAGGCTGTCGGCCAGCACGGGGCCATGCACGGTTCCGTTGATGATGACATGGCCGGCCGTGACCTTGCCATGCACACGGGCTTTTTCGCTGATGACCAGCAGGGTGCGGCCCTCACCGGCGGCGGTCACGTCGCCATGCACTTCGCCGTCGATGCGCAGGCCATCCGTGAAGCGCAGTTCACCGCTGACCACCGTGCCCTCGCCCACCAGCGTGCGAATCGGCGGGGTTTTCTTCCATCCGAACATGTTGACCTCAAGACAAAGTAGGCCGAATACGCGAGCGTACACCTTTGTGCGGGCCGGTCAACGGCCTCACAGGCGCAAGGACTGACTGGCGCGCACACCCCCCGTGCCATCCAGCACGCGAACCTGCACCAGGCGCAACTGAACACCTTGCGGGCAGGCCGCCACGCCCTCGACACGGCTGTACTGTTTGAACTGCAGCGGCCGTGCGACGACGGGATGGGCATCCGCCCATGGCTTGCCATCGCGCGTACCCGACAACCACAGCTCGAATCGGCCGACGAAGTCGCTTTGGATGCGGCCCTCCGCCCGCTGCATCACGAGCAGGCGGTAGCGCAGCTGACCGGACTCGGTCAGTTCGCCTTGCAGGCCCCGCACCGACACGCCCTCGCCGCCCGTGGCGGGCAACAGGCGCTCGAAAAAGCCCAGGTCATCTTTCAGGGCAAGGTTTTCGGCCTCCAGCGCCTTGACCTGCTCGGCCAGCCGCTGCTGGGTGACACGCTCGGCCTTGAGCAGGCTGTCGGCCGAGTTGGCCACCGACTGCGCCCGATCCCGGTCCTGGCGTGCCTGCGCGAGTTGCTCGCGCGTCTGCGCAAGCACGTCGGCCATCTGGCGCGCGCCATGGTTCAGCCCTGCGATGTTGCGACCAAACTCGAAGGCCCACAGGGCCAGCGCGGCGGAGAAGCCGAGCATCAGGGCCGCCACCGCCCACCGCAAGGGCCACGGCAGGTGGCTGCGCACCGCCATGCGCGGCGCACTGATCGACAGCCGCCGGCGCAACAGCCGCCAACGCATCAGGGCAGCACCGGCACGCCGGTCAGCCCGAGGTGCTCATCCAGCCCGCACATCAGGTTCATGCACTGCACAGCCTGACCGGAGGCGCCCTTGGTCAGGTTGTCCTCCACCACCAGCACCATCACGGTGTCGGGCAGCGGCCGGTGAACGGCGATGCGCACGGTGTTCGAGGCACGCACCGTGCGTGTTTCGGGCGCACTGCCCGCGGGCAGCACGTCGACGAAGCGCTCGCCGCGGTAGGCATCCTCGAACAGCGCCTGCAGGTCTGCCGCCTGGCCCGAGCTGTTGAGGCGCGCGTACAAGGTGGAGTGAATACCCCGGATGATGGGCAGCAGGTGCGGCACGAACAGGCAGCGCACGCTGTCGTCGCCCGCAATGGCGCGCAGCTGCTGGTTGATCTCCGGGCCATGCCGGTGGCCCTTGACGCCATAGGCCTTGAAGTTGTCGGCCGCTTCCGCCAGCAGGGTGGGCACCTCGGCCTTGCGGCCTGCCCCCGACACGCCCGAGGCGCAGTTGGCGATCAGGCCGGTGGGCTCGATCAGCTTGTGACGGAGCAGCGGCGCAAAGCCCAGCTGCACCGAGGTGGGATAGCACCCCGGGTTGCCAATCACACGGGCCCGCTTGATGGCCTCGCGGTTGATCTCCGGCAAGCCGTAGACGGCCTCGGCCAGGATGTCGGGGCAGCTGTGCGGCATGCCGTACCACTGCTCGAACTCGGCGGTGTTCTTCAGGCGGAAGTCGGCGGCCAGGTCGATGATCTTGACGCCGGCGGCCAGCAACTCGGCGGCTTGCGCCATCGCCACACCATGGGGCGTCGCGAAGAACACCACGTCGCATTCGGTCAACCCGGCGGCGTCGGGCGTGGTGAAGGCCAGGTCCACATGGCCGCGCAGGCTGGGGTACATGTCGGCCACCGGCATGCCGGCCTCCTTGCGCGACGTGATGGCGCGGATCTGGACCTCGGGGTGTTGCGACAGCAGGCGCAGCAGTTCCACCCCGGTGTACCCGGTGCCACCGACGATGCCGACCTTGATCATGGAGGGGACCTTTCAGCCACGCCACCAGCCAACGCCAGCGTCGCAGCAAGACAAGATGAGAGGAAAGACAGGGCGAGGCGCCATTGTAGGGACAGCGCATGACGCCCAAAAAACAAACCCGCCCGAGGCGCGGGCCTGGGGCGGGTGCTGGATGCCGGCAGCCAAGGCCGCCGGTCCAGAAAGATCGATCAGCGCTTGCTGAACTGCTTGCGGCGACGGGCGCCGTGCAGACCGACCTTCTTACGCTCGACTTCACGGGCATCGCGGGTCACGAAACCAGCGCGGCTCAGTTCGGGCTTCAGGGCAGCGTCGAAGTCGATCAGAGCGCGGGTCACGCCGTGACGGACGGCGCCGGCCTGGCCGGATTCGCCACCACCGTGCACGTTGACCTTGATGTCGAACGCTTCGAGGTTGCTCGTCAGGGCCAGCGGCTGCTTGACGATCATGATCGAGGTCTGACGACCAAAATACTGATCGACGGGCTTGCCGTTGACGGTGATCTGGCCAGTGCCCTTCTTGATGAAGACGCGGGCGACGGAGGACTTGCGACGGCCGGTGCCGTAGTTCCAGTTACCGATCATGGTTCCGCTCCTCAGATTTCCAGGGCCTTGGGCTGCTGGGCGGCGTGCGGATGCTCGCTGCCTGCATAGACCTTCAGCTTCTTGATCATGGCGTAGCCCAGGGGACCCTTGGGCAGCATGCCCTTGACGGCCTTTTCGATGGCGCGGCCCGGGTGCTTGGCTTGCATGTCCTTGAACTTCGTGGCGTAGATGCCGCCGGGGAAGCCCGAGTGACGGTAGTAAACCTTGTCGTTGGCCTTGGTGCCAGTGACGCGGATCTTGTCGGCGTTGACGATGACGATGAAATCGCCGGTGTCCACGTGAGGCGTGTAAATGGCCTTGTGCTTGCCGCGCAGACGGAGAGCGACTTCGCTGGCCACTCGTCCGAGCACCTTGTCGGTGGCGTCGATCACAAACCACTCGTGCTTCACTTCGGCCGGCTTGGCACTGAAGGTCTTCATGAGATTTCCTAAGTGGTAAAACTGGCTGACAGCCGCCTTTGGAACCACTTCTTGGAAGGTGGTGGCCTCTCCGGCAGCGGGGCAACCGACGGCGACCGCGCTTGAAAGCTTGCGGGCAGTGCCCGCAATGCGCAGCCGACCGGATGTCGATCGGACCCGGCCTTGCCACCCCACCGCGCCCGTGAAGGACACCTCAGAATGACAAAGCCTCCCGGCAACCATGTCGGGAACCCAAGATTGTAGCCCTGAAATTGCGCGCAGCACAAACTTTTTTCCGAGCGCCCCAGTGTGCGCCGCATCCGTCTCCAGACACGGACAGCGTGAAAGCCATCACGGATGACGTTCATCCCCACACGGGGACGGTTGCGCGACACCGGGATTTCCCTTACTATTAGGGGAAACCCTAGGTTAACGCACACCCGTGGGGCGCAGGATGTTGAAGCGCCCCGACATTGGGCAGAAAGGGGTCCTCCGTGACCGCAACCCAGACACCCCCCCAACTGGATCGCTTCGGCTTCAACAAGACTGATGGCGCCCCGCCGAAGCGGCCGGCCAGCCCGGACGGCTGGGTGCCGATCCGCAACCTGCATGCGCGCCACCGCGCCCGCATCCTGGATCACCTGCTCCAACTGGACGAGCACGACCGCTACCTGCGCTTCGGCTTCCAAGCGTCGCAAGAACAGGTGGCGCGCTATGTCGCGTCGATCGACTTCCGCCGCGACGAGGTCTTCGGCATCTTCAATGGCCGCCTGCAGCTGGTGGCGGTGGCCCACCTGGCGGCCATGCCCGGCGGCGACGCACGCGGCTCTGACGCATCCCGGGGCCGCGCCATGGAGTTCGGCGTGTCGGTGCTGAAGCAGGGGCGCGGCAAGGGCCTGGGCTCGCGGATGTTCCAGCATGCCATCATGCACGCGCGCAACCGCCACGCCAGCCACCTGATGATCCACGCGCTGAGCGAGAACGCGCCCATGCTGCGCATCGCGGCCAAGGCCGGCGCGACGGTGGAACGGGACGGCCCCGAGGCCGAAGCCTGGCTGAAGTTGCCACCCGACACCACCTTCAGCCACATCGACAGTTCACTGCAGTCGCTGGCGGCCGAGGCCATCTACCGCGTCAAATACCAGATGCTGCACGCGAGTGACTGGCTGCGCCTGCTGATCACCTCGGCCTGAGGGCCGCCCAGCTCACTCCCCCCTCCCTAGCAGGCTGCGGAAATACCCAACAGCCAAGTCCACGCCCCAGTGGCGTGATGCGTTATCAGCGTAGCACCTCAACGACCTGAAGCGACACCCACCATGCGCGGCGCCGACACCTTCACCGAAG
>NZ_CAJYGK010000137.1 GCF_913773725.1 uncultured Aquabacterium sp.
TGGATCTGTCCCAGCGCGGACGGGCATATCCAGGCCACGGCCCGGGATGCCCGCGGCCGTAAGCAGTACCGGTACCACGCGCGCTGGCGTGATGTGCGGGACGGGCACAAGTTCGCGCGCATGAAGGCCTTTGGCGAGGCGCTGCCAGCCTTGCGTGAGCGCGTGGACCGCGACCTGGGACGGCCCGAGGCCGAGCCAGGACGTGCCGCTGTGCTGGCCGCGCTGGTTCGCCTGCTGGACCGGACACGGCTTCGGGTGGGCAATGGCATCTACGCGCGGGACAACCGTTCCTACGGGCTCAGCACGCTGCGACAGCGGCATGCCGAGATCGAGGGCCCTCGGGTCCGCCTGCACTTCCGGGGCAAGTCGGGGGTCTGGCACGATGTGGCGCTGCAGGACAAGCGGGTGGCCCGCGTGCTGCAGCGCTGCCAGGAACTGGCCGGCCAGCGCCTGTTCCAGTACACCGACGCGGTCACGGGCGTGCGGCACGCGATCGACTCGGGCGATGTGAACGATTACATCCGCGATGCCACAGGAGGAGACTTCACGGCCAAGGACTTCCGAACGTGGCACGGCAGCGTTCTGGCGTGGCGCCTGCTTCCGGCGTGTGCGGACGGTGACGCCCCTGTCAAAGCCGTTTCGCAGGCGCTCAAGCAGGTGGCGAGTGCCTTGGGCAACACCGTGGCCGTCTGCCGGAAGGCCTATGTGCATCCGGCCTTGATCACGTGTGCGGAGCAGCGCGTGTGGCCTTGCAGACCGCAGACCGAGTCTGCGTCGGCGTTGTCGGTGAACCTGCCTCCTGTGCACGGTCTCGGTGAGGACGAGCGCGGCCTGCTGGCCTTTCTGGAGGCTCTGGCATAGCGCCGTGTGTGCGGAACAGCGTTTGCTGATCGAAGAGATTCCGTCAACCGGCTCAGCAACCATGCGTGCACCTGTTCACCCCTCCGATGCCCCGCAGCCCCGCCCGGCTGCCACACTGAACTGGCTCTGGAGCGGGACGCTGGCCAGCGTCCTGTCCGCCCTTGCGCTCGCCTGGCATGGCCGCCGTCGCCACGGCAGCAGCGTGTCCCTGCTGAACGCGCCCAGCCACTGGCTGCATGGCGAGCGCGCCTTGCGCGCCAACATGCCGAGTTGGCGCTTCACGTTCTGGGGCCTGTTGATCCATCAGCTCAGCAGCCTGTGGTGGGCAGCGCTGTACGAGGGGCTCATCCGCTGGGCCAGGCCTGGCGCCGGCCCCGACAGACCGGTGCCCACCGAACCGCCTTCGCCGGTGGCGGCGACTCCGGTCGATGCGGCGCGTCCGGTGGCGCTGGCCGCGGCCGTCACACTGCTGGCCTGGTTTGTCGACACGCGGGCGGTGCCACCGAAGTTGCGCCCGGGTTTCGAGCGGCGCGCCTCACGTGCCGGCATCGCCTGTGTCTACGGTGCGTTCGGCGCGGGCTTGCTCATCGCCGGGTTGAACCGGCGCCACCGGCAAATTCCAGCGTCCGCCGGCAAAACGTGCGGACGGGCAGATGTCGCTCCTTCGCCCGGGGCGCCGTCGAACTGACCCTGTTGGGGTGAAGGGCCCGGCATGGTGCTTGCCCATGACGTCCGGGCGACCTCGTTGCGAAGCAGTCAAGACGAGGTCATGTGTCCTGTGTATCTCAACAGAAAGGAACGTGTCATGATCAGTTTGATTGTTTGGTTGGTGGTGGGCGGGATCGTCGGCTGGCTGGCGAGTCTCATCATGAAAACGGATGCCCAGCAGGGGGTGTTGCTCAACATCGTCGTCGGACTTGTGGGGGCTGCCCTGGCAGGGTGGTTGATCTCGCCGCTGGTCGGGGTTCCGAGCATCAACGACAACTCGTTCAGCCTCGGCTCGATCCTGGTGTCACTGATCGGTGCCGTGATCCTGCTCGGCATTGTCGGCCTGATCCGCGGCCGGCCTCGGGCGTGATGCCATGACAAGCATGCGCTCGATTCGTGCGGCTGTGACAGGCTTGACCAGATGGCGGTCGAAGCCGGCTGCACGGGAGCGCTTGAGGTCGTCGGCCCGGCCGTAGCCGGAGACGGCCACCAGCCACCCTGCATGCCCGCGGGCGCGCAGGGTGGCCGCCACCTCCAACCCGCCCAGCCCGGGCAGGCCGATGTCCACCAGCGCGAGATCCGGCTGGGTGGACAGGATCAGCGCAATGCCGTCCGGCCCGTTCGTGGCCACCTGCACGGTGTGCTGGTCCAGTGCCAGCATCGACCTCAGGGCTTCGCCCGCATCGTCGTTGTCTTCGACGATGACCACCCGCAGCGGCGGCAGAGGTCCTTCGGCCAGGGCCTGCACGGCGGGCTCGGGCGGCTCGCAGGCGGGTAGCCGAACCGTGAAGGTGGCGCCCTGTCCGGGGCCATCGCTGTGCACGGCGACCTGGCCGCCATGGTGCTCGACCAGCCGCTTCACGAGCGTCAGCCCGATGCCCAGCCCACCCTGCTGGCGATCCAGCGTGCGTTCACCTTGGACGAACAGGTCGAAGACCCTGGACTGCAGAGCCGGGCTCAGGCCTGCCCCCGTGTCCTGCACCGTGGCCACCGCCTCCGGGCCGGAAGCCCCTTCGCCGGGGCCCACGGTGAGTGTGATGTGGCCCCCGGGAGGGGTGTACTTCAGTGCGTTCACCAGCAGGTTGGTGAAGATCTGCTCCATGCGGCTCGGGTCGGCTTCGACCCAGACGGGCTGGAGGTGGGCCTTGACCGTGTGCTGTGCCAGTTGTCCCGCCAGGTCGAGGGTGTGCCGCACGCGGTCGGCCACGAGGTCCAGCCGGATGGCGGTGTTGTCCTCTTCGTGCTGGCCTGCCAGCACGCTGGCCACGTCGAGCAGGTCATCCATCAGACGGCCGAGGTGCGCTGCCTGGCGCGCGATGATCTGACGGGCGCGCTTGGCCAGATCCTCCTGTGTGCCGGCCCGGTTCAATACTTCGCAGCCGGCTGCGATCGCCCCCAGCGGATTGCGGAGTTCATGGCCCAGCATGGCCAGGAACTCGTCCTTGTTCCGGTTGGCTTCTTCGGCCTGTTGCCGCGCGGCCGTCTCACGCGCCACCAGCGCCAGGCGAGCGGCTTCGATGGCCTTCTGGGTGGTGATGTCGACCACCACGCCGCTGACCTGCTCGGGCCGGCCTCGCGCATCCCAGGTGAAACGCAATCGTGTGCCGAGCCAGCGGACCTCTCCGTCCGCGCCCTTGTGCCTGAACTCGAGCATGTGGGCGTTGGTCCGGCCAGCGGCCGCAGCGCGCAGGGCCTGCACCACCCGGTTGCGGTCTTCGGGCAGAACCCGACGCAGGCATCGCCGAGCCGAACCGCGCAGCTCCGACAGCGGCAGATCGAGCAGCCGCGAGAAGCCCGTGCTCCAGTGCACCAGCGCATGACGCCGGCTGTGCTGGAAAAAGCCGACGTGACCGGCCGCCTGGGCCAGTTCCACCAGTTGCTGGTTGGCACGCAGGCCCTTCTCCGCTGCGGCCAGCGAGGCCTCGTCCTGCTGCCGGGCCGTGATGTCGGTGAAGCTGGCAATCGCACCCCGAGGGGCGCCGCGGCCATCGAACAGCGGAACGGCATGGGCGATCACCTTGCGCACGGCCCCGTCCGGCGCCTGGATGGTGAGCTCCACGTCTTTCTGGGTCCACCCTGTCCGCGCCGCCTTCTGAAGGGGCAGGGCGTCGGCCGGGACCACCATGCCTTGCTGGTACATCGGGCAGTCCGGCCAGCCGCTGCGCTCCGCCTGGGCGATGTCCGGGGTCTGCTCGGCATCTTCGCCCAACATGCGCGTGAGGGCGGGGTTGCGCAGCACATGCCCGCAATCGCGTTCCTGCGTCATGGCCAGCCCGATCGGACTGCTCCGGAACAGGGTCTCGAACTCGGCGGCCTGGCGCTGCAGGCGCTCGTGGGCGATGTCGCGCCGGGCTTCTTCTCTCTGCAGGGCCTGTTCCAGCATCTGCAGCTCGCGCACGGTGCTGGGTTCGCCACGCCGTTGGGGCCCGTGCAGGGCCAGGGCCCGCAACGGACCGGTCACACGGCTGGCAACCCCCATGGCGAGCAGCATGCCGCCCGCCAGCGACGCGAGGCCCATCAGCAAGGCCGTGGTGACCGAAGCGCGGTGGGCCCGGTCCATCGGCTCGGCGGGTTCGCCGATCACGACGCCCCATTGCCCGGGATCGATGCGTTGCCATGCGCCATAGGCCTCGCCGCCTTCCAGGATGCCGATCCGGCCGGTTCCCGAGGGGCCGTCATTCAGACGGACGCGCGTGAGTGCGGGCAAAGGTTGGGCGACCACCGCCTCGCCGCCACGGTTGCGCGCCACCAGTCGCAGGTCGCCATCGAAGATCGACATGAAGGCGCTTTGCGGCAAGCCCGATGTGCCGATCAGGCTCATCCAACTGGAGGGGGGAATCCACGCGCCCAGGGCGTAGGCGAGTTTGCCCTGCACGTGCACCGGCACCAGCACCCCGGTGGCGAGACGGCCATCCGGCCCCGTCGTGAGGTTGGTCACCACGGGCCGGGCGGTCTGGCGCAATCTCGTCAACGCAGCGGGGTCGCTGAGCCGGCCCAGCGGTCGTCCCGCCGGTTGCTGGGTGTTGAAGACGATCTGTCCGTCCAGTTCGGACAGGAAGACGCTGCCCCAGCTTTGACGCGGCGAGGGCAGCGCAGCCAGTGATGTGAACACCCCTGCGAGGTCCCCCTGCTGCAACTGGTCCGTCATGGCCAGCACCTGCAAGGCCTCTGCCGACGAGGCCAGTTCACGGTCCACCGTCATGGCGAACGCCCGGACTGCCCGAGCGAGGTCGGCATCGAGCTGCGCTCTGCTTTCCCGGGCCTGCTCCGAGATCAGCCAGGCGGCCAGCAAGGTCATGGGCACGGTGGCCAGAAGGGTCACGGCCAGCAGGTGAGCCCTCAAGGACGCTGTGGACCAGCGCAGCCGGGACCACGCATCACCTTTGAAAAACACGCTCAACCTCATGACTGCGCCGCATCGACGAATCCAACAGGGTACTGCGCCGGGGCCGTCCGTCAAGTCCTCATGCAGGCGGCGGCACCCAGCATGGTGGCTCAATCGGCGCAGGCCACTCAGGTGGCCTTCACACCCAGCTTGCGTGCAATGTCCTGTGCCATGGACAGATGATGCCGCAGTGTCGGCAGCGTGGTCTGTACGAACTCCTTCATGCTGCTGTCGGTCAGCTGGCCCTCGGCCTTCTGGAACAGATCGATGTCCTTCTGATGATCCTGAAGGCCGACTTGCCGGATGAACTGACGGTCGAACTCCTGACCCTTTGCCTTGCCCAGACGCTCGATGACCTGGCGCTTGGCGGGAGGCACGGCATTGGGCAGCGTCATGCGGGTGCCGACCAGCTGCGCCAGACGGTTGTTGGCACTGCCATGGTCGTCCACCAGTGTGGTGGCCATTGCCTTGACATCGGGGTGCTCGGCTTTCTCCACGGCCATTTGGGCCACGGCCACTTCATACAAGCCCGCTTCCGTCGCGGCCCGCGCAAACGCCTGGTCCTGTGCGCTCAGGGGCGCCTGGCTGCTGGCCCCCGGTGTCACGGTGCTGGCGCCTGGTGCTGCGCCGGGAGCGGCGCCCGGCGCGGTGCCGGTGTCGCCGCCCATGCCCGAGCCCGTGTTGCCCGTCGTGCCGGTCGACCCGGTGGTGTCGCCCGAACCGGTGGCGCCCGCGGTGCCGCCGGCATTGTCCGTGCCGCTGCCGGACATGGCCCCGGGGGTCGTGCCCATCGTGCCGGCCGTTCCGGAGTCCGGTGCACTGGCCGGGCTCATGTCGCCCGTGGTCGGGGCATTGTCGCGGCGGTTGCAGGCGCCGAGCAGGGCCGAGGCCGTCAAGAGGCAGGCGAGCAGGCCGGTGAGGCGAAAGGTCCTGTGCATCATGTTCGCTCCTTGCGTGAAGGGTGGATAAGGGGGCGAGCGGACCGGCGCGCTGGCCGGTGCCCTGTGGGAACGGGCAATCCCCGTACCGCCCGCGCGCATCGGGTCAGACCATGTTCTCGGCCCGCACCCTTTCGTCGAACAAGACCATGTCGACGCCCAGTGCGCCGGCGGCTTCGCGCAGCGTGAGCCCGTGTTCATGCGCGTGCAGGGCCACGGCCGCCGCCCGGTCGTAGCCGATGTGGGGTGCCAGCGCGGTCACGAGCATCAATGTGCGCTCACGCAGTTCGGCGATCCGTGCCGCATTGGCTTCCAGGCCCCGTACGCAATGCGCTTCGAAGCTCGTGCATACGTCGGCCAGCAGCCGGATGCTCTGGAGCACGCTGTGAGCCAGAAGCGGCTTGAACGTGTTGAGCTCCAGGTTGCCGCCGGCTCCGGCCAGTCCCACCACGGTGTCATTGCCCAGCACCTGGACGCACACCATGAGCAGCGCTTCGCACTGGCTGGGATTGACCTTGCCCGGCATGATGGAGCTGCCGGGCTCGTTGGCGGGCAGGACCAGCTCGCCGAGCCCGCAGCGTGGTCCTGAGGCCAGCCACCGCAGGTCGTTGGCGAGCTTGGTCAAGGCGACGGCCAGCACCTTCAGGGCGCCATGCAGCGCCACGAGCGCATCGTGTGCCGCAATGGCTGCGAACCGGTTTGCTGCGGGGCTGAAGGGCAGGCCGGTCTCCTCGGCGAGGGCCTGGGCCACGCCCTCACCGAAGCCGGGTGGCGCATTGAGCCCGGTTCCCACGGCTGTGCCGCCGATGGCCAGTGCCTGGACCGCGGGCAAGGCCTGGACGATGGCCTGCTCGGCATGGGCCAGTTGTGCTTCATAGCCCGACAACTCCTGCCCCAGGGTGAGCGGCACGGCGTCCTGCAGATGGGTCCGCCCGATCTTCACGAGGTGGCCGAAGCGGCCGGCTTGAACATGCAGGCTGCCGCGCAAGGCGGACAGCGCTGGCAGCAGACGCTGGTGCACCGCGAGCGCGCTCGCGACGTGCATGGCAGTCGGAAAGACGTCGTTGGACGATTGGCTCCGGTTGACGTGGTCGTTCGGGTGAATGAAGGCGCTGCCGTCCTCTTGAGCGGCCCACAGGGCCTGCGCGCGATGGGCCAGGACCTCGTTCATGTTCATGTTGCTCTGCGTGCCTGATCCGGATTGCCAGATCCGCAGCGGAAAGGCCTGCTCATGCTGTCCGTCGAGCACTTCGGTGGCAGCGGCCATGATGGCCGTGGCGATGGGCTCGGGCACGGTGCCCATCGCCGCATTGGTTCTGGCGCAGGCCCGTTTGACGCGGGCCAGAGCGAGGATCAACTCCCGCGGCAGGGTCTCGGTGGAGATGTCGAAATGCCGCAGCGCGCGCTGGGTCTGCGCGCCCCACGGCGCTTCGACGGGGACGGCCACGTCGCCCAGGGCGTCATGTTCGATGCGCGTATCCAGATGGGTCATGGTGCAGCAACCTGTGGGTGCAGCAGTGGCCCGCGCAGCGCGCGCACGGCCTCCGCCAGGGGAAGGGCATCGCGCTCGTCGAGCAGGGCGCGAAGGCGTTCACGCCAGCATCGGTGGATGAGCGTATGGTCGGCATCGTGGGGATGCAGCTCGAACCGCACCAGCGGTTGGGCGTGCCAGCGTGCGGCCACCCAGGCGTTGCGGGGCAGGGAAACGGCGCGTCGCCAGGCAGAGCGTGTGCTGAACGCCATGCACGCGCTCCGGTAGCGCTCTGCGGCGGGCAGGCTGTAAACGGATCTCAGCGTGGCCGTGTAGTCCAGGGGCAGCTGCTGCAAGGCTTGCCAGGTGCCCCGGCTCATCAGCCAGGCCGGCGCGACAAAGCCGTACAGGGGCCAGCCACGGCGGCTGAACCAGCGGCGGCCGGCCTCCAGCCTGCGCAGTGCCTCGTCCTGAGGCAGAGCAGAAAACTCGCCTTCGCCGTCGGTGTACCAGCGCCGCTTGACATGATCCATCCAACCTGATGGCTCGCCGTCGTCCAGATGGCTGTAGCCGTGCAAGGCGAGTTCGTGCCCCTGCCGGTGGAAGTCGTGCAAGGTCTGCTCGAAGTGACGGTTGGACGGACGAAGGTGGTAGCGCGGCACCACGAGCAGCGTCAGGCGCACGTCCGCCACTTCCTGCACGGCGTCGATGACCCGCTGGCAGGCCGACAGGGTGAAGGGCGCCACGTCGTGGACCGTGACGCTCAACATGGGCCGAGGGGGCAGGGATGGGTGGGTCATGGGATCACATCAGCCTCTGGTAGTGGTGCATCAGACCCTGCATGGCAGCAGACCAGTCGTGCTGCAGCGCACACTGGCGGGCCGCGAGGCCGAGGCGGGGCTGGTCGTCGCGCAGGCAGGCCTCGATGGCTTCGGCGAAGTCGGTGGCCGTGCCTCGCTCCACGCGCAGTCCTGCCCCGCCGTCCACGAGTTCGGCCAGACCGGCCCGGTTGCGCACTACAACGGGACAGCCGCAGGCCATGGCCTCCAGTGCGGCCAGGCCGAAGGTCTCCTGGTCACCGGCATGGACGAACAGATCGGCGCTGGCCAGGATGCGTGCCAGTCCTTCAGGCCGGTGTTCGTGCGGCAACAGGCGCACCTGCCTGCCTCGGGGAGGGCAAGGCCCGGCGCCCACGGCGACCAGAATGTGATCAGGACCCAGGCGTTCGGCCGCGGCAGCCAGAACGTGGAGGTTCTTCTCGGGGGCGAAACGCCCGGCATAGACCAGGATCCGGTGCGCGTCCGACAGACCGAGCTCGCGGCGCCAGGCCGGATCGCGTCGTGCTGGATGGAACAGGCCGGTGTCCACCCCCAGACCCTGGTGCACCACGCGCTGGAGCCCGGCGTCGCACAGCGCGCGGTACATCGCCTGGCTGGGCGCGAAGACCAGGTCGAACTGCCGGTAAAGGTGACGCAGATACCAGCGCGCGGCCGCAGCGCCCGCGGCGCCCGTCCAGCGCTGCACGAGGGTCGGCAGGTCGCTGTGGCAAAAACTGACGACCGGAATGCCGAGCCGCTGGCCGGCGTCCAGCGCGGCCCACGCCAGTCGGTAAGGATCACCGGCTTCGATCAGATCAGGGGAGCGGGATGCCAGCTTGCGCGCGGCCGCCTGGCGATTCAGCGGGGCACGGTAGCCCCCCGAGCCCGGCAGGGGGACCCCGTCCAGCGGCAGGGTGTCCGGACCATCCTGCGCCCCCACACCGGGTGCAGCCACGCTGTGACGCCACCCCGAACAGGCACGCAGCCAGGCGCGCTTGGCCTGGATGTAGCGTCGGACCCCGCCCCCGGTGGCGCTCCAGAACATCGTGACATCGAGCAGGTGGGGCATGACGTGGGACACAGCAAGCCAAAGGGCGATCCTCCGCCTTGGCAAATGACGTGCCCGGCACCCCGGGCACACCGCCTGCCAACACCACGGATGCGGCGCACAGCCGGAAACGGCGCGCCTGTCTTCAACTTCATCATCAGGAGCACATCATGGAACGAGACGACATCATCGAGGTCCTCAACGACCTGATCGAAAACAGCCGTGACGGCCAGCAAGGCTTCAACACCTGTGCCGAACACGTCAAATCGCCCGAGTTGCGCGATATCTTTCTTGCGCGCGCTTCCGCTTGTGCAGCAGCCGTGTCGGAATTGCAGGTCCTGGTCAGCGAGTGTGGTGGCACGCCGGACGACAGCGGCTCGATCAGCGGTGCCATGCACCGTGGTTGGGTGGCCATGCGCGGCACGCTGAGCGGCTACACCGACGTGGGCATGCTGGAGGAATGCGAGCGGGGTGAGGACGTGGCAAAGGCACGCTACGAGAAGGCCTTGTCGCGTCCCTTGCCCGAGCCGATTCGGGCCGTGGTCGAGCGTCAATACCAGGGCGTGCTGCGCAACCACGAGCAGGTCAAGCTGCTGCGTGACCGCTATCGCACGGCCGTTTGACGGCCCGCGCATGCCATTTCTTGCCGGCAGGCTTGCCGGCCCCGACAGGAGGATCCGATGCAGAGAATTGCCGATGTGATGACGCGAGGGGTCGAGGTCATCTCGCCGGACGCAACCCTTCAGCAGGCCGCCCAGATGATGGACGACCTGAACGTGGGGGCCCTCCCGGTGTGCGACAACCGCCGGTTGGTCGGGATGATCACCGACCGCGACATCACCGTGCGCGCCACCGCCAGCGACCTGCGCCCCAGTGACGTGCGGGTGGGGGACATCATGACCGAACACCCGCGCTGGTGTCTGGAAAACCAGAGCGTCGAGGAAGTGGCTCAGCAGATGAGCGACGTGCAGGTCAGGCGCATTCCCGTTCTGAGCGACGCGCAGGAACTGATCGGCATCGTCTCGTTGGGTGACCTGGCGGTGCGTGAGCCCGCCGCGGTGCAGGATGTGCTGCGCGAGATATCCACGCCAGCAGAGCCTGACCGTCCCCCCGTGGCCTGAGCCCGAAACGGACGCCCCCGGCCCGATCATTGTCGGGTCGGGGCGCATGAGAGCATGAGGGGGGCCTCAGCGGCGCTCGCTCGAGCCGCCTTCGAAGAAGCGCCGGTTGGCGCTGCTCCAGCCTTCGTCGACGACGTTCGGCCACTTGTCCGGCTCGAAGCTCGGCGCCTGCTTCAGGCGCTCCTTGTCGATGTCCAGCACCCGGTGGTCACGGCCGGGAACCGAGCGCAAGGCGCTCCAGGGTACGGCGTGCATGCGGTTGCCCATGCCGAGGAAGCCGCCGGTCGACACGACGGCATAGCTGACCATCCCCTGGCGGTCCAAGACCACGTCCTTGATGTCGCCGACCTTCTCACCCTGCAGGTTGCGCACGTCCGACCCGATGATCTTGCTGACGCGGTAGATGCGCTGCCAATCCTCCTGAGCGGACTTCCCCGCAGCCTGGTTGGCTGTGGTGGCAGGGCGCGCCTGACCAGCTGCGCTCGTACTGGCTGGGCCCGTTTGCGCGAAGCCGGGGACCACAACGGCCGCAAGGCCCATGCCGGCCGCGATCCGGATGACTTGCTTCATGATTTACTCCTTGTTAAAAGATGAATGTGAGGAACTTCGCGAAGGTGGCGGCAAACTCCATGCCCAAGGCGGGCATGTCGCGCGCACCCGCTGCGGCGGTCCATTCCCCCTTTCTCCTGCGCATGAAACCCCTGCCACTCCAGAGCCTGAAACGGACTCACCGCCCGCGCCTGCGCTGGCCCGTGGCCTCTCTCCGGACCTATCTGCTGCTGGTCATCGTCGTCGCGACTGTGCCTCTGGGGGCGCTCACGTCCTGGTTGATGGCGCAGGAGATCCTGGCCTCTCGCCGGCAGCTCAGCCAGGGCCTGATCCAGACCGCCGGCTCGCTGGCGCTGATGGTGGAGCGTGAGCAGGTGTCCTCGATCGATGCGCTCACCATCCTGTCTCACACCACGAGCCTCAAGGAGGGCAATCTGGCCGGCTTTCATGCCCGGTTGGTCCGATTGCCGCTGATCCGCCCCTCGTGGAGCCGCGTGGTGTTGACCGATCCGGAAGGCCACACCCTGCTGCGCAGCACCGATCCCGTCGATCCGGTCCTGATGGGCGCGGCCGTCCCTGCGCGCCCTTTGCCGGGCGGGATGCTGCCGCCACCCCGCATTCAGGGGCTTCGCGGTGCATCGGGCAATGACCTGTTCACCCGCATCGCGGTCCCGGTCGAGGTGCAGGGCCGGCTGGCGTACTGGCTGGCCGCCGACATCCATGCTTCGGCCTGGCAGAGCCTCATCGGTCAGGGGCACTCCCCTCATGCCGGCTACGTCACCGTGTTCGACGAGGGGTACCGCATCATCGCGCGCTCGCTGCACCCTGAGCGCTTCGTGGGGCAGATGCTCCCCCAGGATGGCAGGGCCCGGATGGGCAACAAGGCCTCCGGCTTCCAGAAGACCAGCCTGCTCGAAGGCGGTGACACCTACGTCGCGTGGCAGCGGATCGCGCTGTCGCAGTGGGGCATTGGCGTGGGCGTGGCGGCCACCCCGCTCGACCGAGGCAACCTGTGGGCGATCTCGATGGCGGTGCTGGCGGCCCTGATTTCGCTGCTCGCGGGTGTCGGGCTGTCTTTGTTCGTGGTGCGGCGCGTGAACGAGCCACTGCATGCGTTGGCCACAGGCGGGGCCTCCGCCGTGCCGGGCGAGATTGCCGTGCATGAGATCGCGCAGTTGCGCGATGCCATGCGCTCGGCCGAAGCCCAGCGGGAGCAGGCGCGCGAGCGGCTGGAGGCCAAGGCCGCCGAGTTCGAGACGCTCTTCAACACCAGCCCGATCGGGCTGTCCATCACACAGGATCCCGATTGCCGTGTGGTGCTGCGCAACCCGGCGAAGGTCGCGATGTTCGGCTTTCGCGAAGGCCAGGTCGCCTCGTACGAGATGCTGCAGAACGGCCGCCCGTTGCAACCGCACGAGCACCCGCTGCAGCGGGCCGCACGGGGAGAGACGGTCTGGAACCAGGAGGTGGAGGTGCGCCATCCTGACGGCAAGGTGTTGCGTCTGCTGGCGCACGCGGTGCCCCTGCTGGATGGCCATGGGCACCCGCGCGGGGCGATCGCCACGTATGTCGACATCACGGAGCGCATGCTGGCTCAGGAGCGCCTCATGCGTGCTCGCACACGTCTTCAGGACAGCCAGCACCTTGTCGAACTGGCGCAGGAGGCGGGCGATGTGGGCTTCTTCGACCGTGTTCTGGCCACCGACACCGTCACCATGACCTCGGGGCTGGCCCGTCTGTTCGGTCTGGACCGCCGGGCGGTCGAGACGAGCTGGGTGGGCTGGCTGGCTCGGGTGCACCCGGACGACGCGCCGGTGATCGAAGCCACCCTGGCCCAGGCGTGGGCCGAGCAGGCACAACAGGTTGTCTTCAAGTTCCGCACCGCGGGCCAGGCTGAGGAGCGCTGGTTATCGAGCCGGACGGTGATGCTCTACAGCACCGAAGGCACACCGCTGCGGCTCATCGGCGTGATGGTGGATGTCACGGCGCAGCAGCAGGTGGAGCAGGAACGGGCGCGCCTCATTTCGCAGGAGCATCAGGCGCGCCTCGAAGCCGAGCGGGCCAACAGGGCCAAGGACGAGTTCCTGGCCATGCTCGGACACGAGTTGCGCAACCCCCTCAGTGCCATTTCTGCCGCGATCGAGGTGCTCAACCGCATCAGCTCGCAGGACGAGCAGGCTGTAAAGGTGCGCACCATCATCACCCGCCAGACTCGCCATCTGGCGCGCCTGATGGACGATCTGATGGACGTGGCCCGTGTCATTGCCGGCAAGATCCACCTGTCGCGTCAGCCGCTGAACCTCGGTGCCATGGTGGGAAGGCTGGTGCATACCATGCAGGTCTCCGGCCTTCTGCAGGCTCACCCATTGAGCGTGCACACGGAAGACGTGTGGGTCAACGGTGATGCCATGCGCCTTGAGCAGATCGTCAACAACCTGGTGACGAATGCGGTGAAGTACAGCCCGCCCGAACGGCCGATCACCGTGCGGGTCCATCGGGATGGCACCAAGGTCAAGCTGGAGGTCATCGACCAGGGATTCGGCATTCCCGCGCATTTGCTACCGCACATCTTCGACCTGTTCGTGCAAGGCGAACGCACGCTGGACCGGCGCCAAGGCGGGCTGGGTATCGGCCTGACACTGGTGCGCCGCCTGGCAGAACTGCACGATGGCGAAGTCGCTGTGCGCAGTGGCACCGAGGGCAGCGTGTTCACGGTGACGATGCCCGCCCTTGACGGTGAGCCGGTGGAGCCGACCGCAGACTCGGTGCCAGCCACGACAGCCCGCGAGGTGGTACTGGTGGAGGATAACGCCGACGCCCGCGAGGCCCTCACCACCATGCTTACGCTGCAGGGACACCATGTACAGGCCGCGGCCGAGGGACGGTCCGGTCTGGCGCTGTTGCTGGCCCGGCGGCCCCACCTGGCCCTGGTCGACATCGGCCTGCCCGGGCTGACCGGCTACGAAGTGGCCCGACAGGCGAGGGCGGCCGGCCACACGGGCTGGATGATCGCGGTATCGGGGTACGGGCAGCAGCAGGACGTGCAGCTTGCGCTGGAAGCCGGGTTCGATGCCCACATGGTCAAACCCATCGACGGCGCGGCGCTAGAGCGCTGGCTGGCCCGTGCACCCCGTGGACCTGGGGCGGCGGCCTGACCTCCGGTGCACAGCGCGGGGAGCCGGGCACACGCTTTGCCCTGACGGGGCATTGCATTCCCAAGGAGGTTTGACGATGTTCCCGGAACGGCACCCCGAATACCAGCGTCTCCGTGACGCGCTGGAAGCCGCCTACCGCGCCCCCGTATGGAACAGTCAGCGCATCGACCGCCTGGCCGACGCGCTTGCACGGATCGAGCGCCGCGCGGCGGCGCTGCCTGCGGGACTGTCTGCGCCGTTCAGGCCGTGGCCTGAGGGGGATCCTGAGAGGACGACGGGGAGCAGGGCGCGGTCCACTCGCGAAGCAGTGTCTCCGTGAGGTGGTCCCCCCGCGCGGACGCGAGCCGGATCAGGTCCTTCACATTGCCGTCATGGACAAGTTCATGCCCCTGACCGCGCTGCAGGCGGCGAAGGATCTCGTTCAGATCGGTTTCATCGGGTGAGGTGGCCATGGATGCTCCTTGATCATTGATGCGACAGGCCGGTGCGGCAAGCACCGTGCCGTTGTGCATCAGGGGATCGGTATCGGCACGGTGATTGCCGCCATACGGCAGCGCCCGAATCGCGGTGCCATCCGGACGACTCCATGCGCACCCTGACCCACGACCCGCACCTGTCTCAGGCGCACGGCCATGAAACCTTGCCAGGGTGGCGCCGCTGGCTCTTTGCGACCAACCACAAGGACATCGGAACCCTTTACCTGCTTTTCTCGCTGAGCATGCTGATGATCGGCGGCGTCCTCGCCTTGCTGATTCGTGTCGAGCTCTTTCAGCCGGGCCTTCAGTTGTCCTCGCCCGACTTCTACAACCAGCTCGTCACCATGCACGGGCTGATCATGATCTTCGGCGCCATCATGCCGGCGCTGGTCGGTTTCGCCAACTGGATGATCCCGCTGCAGATCGGCGCATCCGACATGGCCTTTGCCCGCATGAACAACTTCAGCTTCTGGCTCATGGTGCCCGCAGGCGTGCTGTTGATCGGCACCTTCTTCATCGATGGCGGAGCTCCGGCTGCAGGGTGGACGCTCTATCCGCCACTGAGCACCCAGATGCCAAGGGGCATGGACCTGGCGATCTTCTCACTGCACCTGCTCGGGGCCTCCTCGATCATGGGGGCGATCAACATCATCGTCACCATCCTCAACATGCGGGCTCCCGGCATGACGCTGATGAAGATGCCCATGTTCTGCTGGAGTTGGCTGATCACTGCCTACCTGCTGATTGCTGTCATCCCGGTGCTTGCCGCTGCGATCACCATGGTGCTCAGCGACCGCCATTTCGGCACCAGCTTCTTCAACCCGGCAGGCGGCGGAGACCCGGTGATGTTCCAGCACGTGTTCTGGTTCTTCGGCCATCCCGAGGTCTACATCATGATTCTGCCGGCCTTCGGCATCATCAGTCAGGTCGTGACTGCCTTCGCCCGCAAGCCTTTGTTCGGCTACGCGTCGATGGTCTATGCCACGTCTGCCATTGCCATCCTCAGCTTCATCGTGTGGGCTCATCACATGTTTGCCACCGGCATGCCTGTCACGGGACAGCTGTTCTTCATGTACGCGACGATGCTGGTGGCCATCCCGACCGGGGTGAAGGTGTTCAATTGGGTCGCCACCATGTGGCGGGGCAGCATGACCTTCGAGACGCCGATGCTGTTCGCCGTGGGCTTCATCAGCGTGTTCTCGATCGGCGGGCTCAGCGGCGTGATCCTGTCCGTCGTACCGGTCGATGTACAGGTCCATGACACCTACTACGTCATCGCGCACTTCCATTACGTGCTCGTGGCCGGCACCCTGTTCGCGATGTTCGCCGGCTTCTACTACTGGGCGCCGAAATGGACGGGCGTCATGTACGACGAACGCCGCGGGCAATGGCATTTCTGGCTTTCTATCGTCAGCTTCAACCTGACGTTCTTTCCCATGCACTTCCTGGGGCTGGCGGGTATGCCGCGCCGCTATGCCGACTACCCCATGCAGTTCGCGGACTTCAATGCCGTCGTCTCGGTGTCTGCCTTCGTGTTCGGGTTGGCGCAGGCCTGGTTTGCCCTCTTCATCGTGTGGCCGATGCTGCGCAAGCGCGGGCTGCCGGCGCCCGCCCGCCCATGGGAGGGCGCGCAAGGGCTGGAGTGGACCCTGCCCACACCGCTGCCTGCCCACACTTTCGAAACGCCTCCCGATCTCCGGAGCCACCCGATGCCTTGAGGCATGAGGTCTCTTTCTTGACCGCGGGCATGGGGTTTGCCGTTTGGAGCCACTCTTCTACGGAACAAGGTGGGTGACGCATGGCCAAATCGACGTTGCGCGTGCTACTGGTGGGCGACGTGATGCTGGATCAGTACTGGGACGGTTCGGCCTCTCGGATCTCGCCGGAGGCGCCTGTGCCGGTGCTGGCCGTCAAGGGGCAGAGACAACGTCCCGGAGGCGCCGCCAATGTCGCCGTCAACCTGGCTGCACTCGGATCGCCGGTCACGCTGCTCGCACCGTTCGGCGACGACGAGGCGTCGGATGATCTGGCCGACATGGTGACGGACGAGGGTGTGGTCCTCGAGCGGGTCACCCAGGCGGGCTACACGGCCACGCGCAAGATCCGCTGCGTGTGCAGGGGACAGCAGTTGCTGCGCGCTGATTTCGAGGTGCCCGTGCCCCCCGCCGCCATCAGCCGCTTGACGCACCGCTATGCGCGCCTGCTGCCCGAGCATGACATTGTTGTCCTGTCCGACTATGCCAAGGGGGCGCTGTCATCGTGTGCGCAGTTCATCCGCATGGCGCGTGAGGCGGGCAAGCCGGTCCTGGTGGATCCGAAGGGGCGCCACATGGAGCGCTATGCCGGGGCGACCTTGCTCAAGCCCAACCTGGCCGAGTTCACAGGCTGGGTCGGTGAGCCAGACGACGAATCGCATTTTTGCCGACTGGCTCATGCCCTGCGCCAGCGGCTTAGACTCGAGAACCTGCTGGTGACCCGGGGGGAGGCCGGCATGAGCCTGTTCACCGCCCGCGGCGTGTTCCATCAGCCGGCTCAGGTCCGCGAGGTCTACGATGTGTGCGGCGCCGGCGACACGGTGCTCGCGGCGCTGACGCATCTGATTGCGCTCGGAGAGCCCTTGGCCGAGGCCATGCGGTGGGCAAACGCCGCAGCCGGCATTGTGGTGGGACGGTCCGGTGCAGCACAGGTGTCGTACGACGAGGTGGCGGCCAGCCTGCATGTCGTGGGCAAGGGCAACGCCCAGTGGCTGCCCACGGCAGCCTCCTGACCGTCGTTTTCTCTGTGTTCCGGGTTCAGGACACCGTGGTGGCGCGCATCCGCTCGACGAGGTGGCTGCTGGAATGGCCGGCCACAAAGGGCATGGTCATCGCTCGCCCCCCCCAGCTCGAGACCAGGGCGGCTTCTTCGAGCTGGCCGACGTCGTAGTCACCACCCTTGACGTACACGTCCGGGCGCACACGCGCGAGCAGAGCCGTGGGGGTGGGCTCATCGAACAGCGTCACGAGCGACACCGATTCCAGTGCGGCCAGCACCCAGACGCGATCCCGTTCGGTCTGAACCGGTCGACCCGGGCCTTTGCCCAGTCTGCGCGCCGAAGCGTCGCTGTTGAGCGCCACGATGAGCGTTTCACCTTGGGCGCGAGCCCCCGCCAGACACTGGACGTGCCCTCGATGCAGCAGGTCGAAGACGCCGTTCGTGAAGACCCATGGACGAGGCAGGCCGGCCAGTGCGGCGGGCAGCGATGCTGCCGCGCGGTACTTGGCCGGCCAGTCCTCCGGATCGTACGGTCGATCCGAGGCCGTCATGTCAGAACCGGTACTTGAAACCGATGGTGGCGATGTCGGTGTTCTTCTTGTCGTCACCGGGGAACTTCAGATGGTGGCGGTCCCAGTCGAGGGTGACGCTCCAGTTGCGGTTGAAGTCCCAGGCCACGCCGACGCCATACGAGGCGCCGAAGCCGGTTTCGTCACCGGTGGCCGTGACCACGCCCGGCGCGGCGGAGACGTCGGTCCAGCCGTAGGTGCCGCCCACGCGACCGACCAGGCTGAAGGTGTTGGTGAGCGGGGCGACACCGGTCAGCACCAGGTTCACGCCACTGATCTTGGTCTTGCCGCCATTGCGGTCGGCGTCGTTCAGCCGGAAGTAGCCGAGTTGCAGGCCGAAGTTGGGATTGAACATGCCGCCGGTAAAGATGTGCACGGCACCATCCGGGTCTTCACACTTGGTGCCGGCCGCGCAGCTGCTGTCGATGTCGCCCGTGCCGATGGAGAGGCCGACATAGCCGGAGGTCGTGTAGGGCAGCCACGAGTAGCTGCTGTCATAGCCCGCGCCCGGGCCGGCTGCCGTCGGCTCTGAAGGCAGCGTCGACAGGTCGGTGCTGTAGCGGCTGGCGGCGCCATCACCGGATGCCGCGCCCGTCGTGCCCATGGTGTTGCCACTGTCCTGGCTCATGGGGCTGCTGGTGCCGGTGTCGCTGCCCGACATGCTGCCGGCGGGAGTGCCCTGGCTGCCCGGCGTGCTGGTGCTTTCATAGGTGCCCGAACCCTGGTTGGTCACCGAGCTGGGCGGGCGTTGGCTGCTGGGATCGGGGTTGTTGCGTACCGCGCCGTCAAACTGGCCCCCGGCGGTGCTGTCCGTACCCTGGTAGGTGCTGGTGCCGCTTCCGTTGGGCGCGGCGCCGGTCTGTGCCACCGCGTGGGCGGCCACCAGAGACAAAACGGCTGCCGCGATCGCGCAGCGTGCGGGGCGATGGATCTCGTTCATGCTTGGCTCCTTGTGTGTCAGATGGAAGGGGCCCGACGGTTCGGGCGGTCGCAAAGGGAACGGACGCCATGTGGCAAACGGCGTGCCACGGTGTCCCGATCGCTCATCCGATGAGCTCCACCTGGCGCGCAGGGGTGTCGTGTTCGGCCCCGGCATGACGAGGGATCTCGAGCAGGCCGTCCTGTAGCCAACCGGCATGGCGGTCCTTGCAGGCCGCACGCAGCTGTGCCGCGATGGCCACACCAAACGCTTCATCGAACCACGGGTGGGCGCCGCTGACGCCCACCACGATGCCATCAAGGCAGATGCCGCCTGTCAGCATGGTGTCGCCCGGCCTGAGCAGGTGCGGGTGGTGGGTCTGTATCGCCGTGCCGTCCAGGCCGGTCTGCCAGCTGAGCCGGGCCTTGGCGCGGGCAAAGCCGGTGTAGTCGGCGTCGCGGCGGGCTGTGTCTCCCAGTTCGTGCTCGAGCAGGATGGCCTCCTCGAATGGGCAGGACCCGGGGCGCTTTCCAGGGTCCATGACGACCACGTGCATGAAGCCCGCGCCGCATACGGTGCGATCGTGGACGCCCGCTTCCAGCATGGGCAGAACGCGTTGAAGAGCCTGTCGAGCGAGTTGGATGTCGATCATGGTGTGGTGGTTCCGGGTTTGCAGGGGCCTTGGGCGCCGGGCTGGAGGGTCCAGTCCTTGCGGTTCTCGGCGGACGTCAACAGTGCATGTGTGTGCATGGCGGCGCTGGGCGAGATCGGATCGCTTGCCGGAAAGGTTTGCTCCAGCGCGTCGTCCAGCAATTCCTGGTAGGTGGGCACGCGCTCCCGCTTGCGGGTACAGCAGCCGTCCATCCGACGTTGTTCGCGCTCACGTGCTTCGGGCGTCATCGGCCGTCTCCTTCCGGGGCCAGAGTGAGGTCCTCGATGGGAGGGCTGTCGGCGGTTGGCGTCGCCTCGTTCGGTGCGCGGCCAGGGCGTACCTCGATGCGCCGGCTGGATTCCGCCCGGGCCGTCTTCGGGATGCGGATGGTCAGCACGCCCTGCTCGTGCTCGGCCGTGATGCCGGCGGGATCGGGTGTGAAGGGCAGGGGCAGGGTGCGCCGGAAGCTGCCGAAGCTGCGTTCCATGAGGCGGTAGCGTTCGAGTGCCGTTTCCGTCTGGGCGCGCTTCTCGCCACACAGCGTCAGGGTGTCGCCCTCCAGCTGCACATCGATGTCCTGAATGTCGACGCCAGGCAGTTCTGCGGAGATGACCACGGCCTGCTCGTCTTCCTGGACGTCGACGCGGGGCACGGCATGGGTTGCCAGCCTTGCTCCCACGCCCATCAGCTGGCCGGCTCCGGGAAAGAAGGCGTCCATCACGCGGTTCATCTCGCGCGACAGGTCGAGGAACGGGTCGATGCTGCGCAGGGGGCGGGTGGCATCGAACAGGGTGGGGTAGGGCGAGGCCATGCTCTGACTCCTGTGGTTGGTGGGCGCGATCTCACGCGGCGGCGGCAAGCCCTGTGCCCGCGTGGCGGCAGCCCAGTCCAGGGCACGGGGTTTGCCGCACTCCCTGACCCAGCCTGTCACGGCTGTTTTCGAGCCCAGATACCGGAGACCGTTCATGTTCGTCACGCCCCCTGCCTTTCGCCAAGCCTTACCCCACGCACCCATCTTTCCGCCGCTGCCCGCTGGCGAACTGCCCGGTGAGCGACCCGAAGCACCCACCGGTTCACCTGCGCCGATGTACTGCCCTCGACGGACGCCCCGCCCCCTGTCCTGGCGAGCCTCTGACGGCGCGATGCGTCTGGGTGGCACCAGCATTGGCCACGGCCCGGGGGCGGGGGGCAACGACGGGACCGCACCCGACCGGAGCACCGGCCCGGGCGGCTCGAATCTGACCCGCCAGGACGGCGGGCCATCCGGTGACGACATCAAGGGACCCGGCAACAGCGGCCCCGATGGCGGACCGATTCCGGGACGAGAGAAGGACGGCGTGCTCGAAGGCACGCAGGGCGGCCCCGCACAACCGCGACGCCCCAGTTGAGCGGCAAGACTTACATTCCCCGTCGCTTGTTGCGGCAAGTCACTGGGCGGAGGGCACGGGATTCGGGGGCGCGGTACCGCGCGTCACGCGCAGGATGGTATCCAGCAATTCCCCGGGTTGGACAGGCTTGACCAGGTGCGACTGGAAGCCGCTCATCAGAGAGCGTACGCGGTCCGCTGGTTCGGAAAGCCCGCTCAGCGCGATGGCCGGGACACGATTGTCCAGCGGTACCTGACGCTCGTCCTCCAGCTGGCGGATGCGGCGAACCACTTGATGGCCGTCTTCATTGCCCAGATCGATGTCGCACAGCACCAGGTGAGGCCAATCCGACGCCGGCGTGTCTGCCAGCCACGCGAGCGCTTCGCTGCCCGTCCTGAACGGGGCGACACGGGCGCCTTCTGCGGACAGCAGCAGCACCAGGGACTCCAAGGCATCCGGCAGGTCGTCCACGGCCAGGATGTCGAGCCCCATCAGCGCTCCGGCACCGGGTGCGGTCAGCGCGGCCGGTGTCGTGGGGGCCGGATTGCCAGGCTGTTCGGGCAGCATGGAGGGTGCACGCGCCGACAAGGCGAGCAGTGGCATCTCGATGACATGACGCGGCCCTTGCACCGAGCTGGCAGGCTCCGAGCGGAACTGCCCTCCCTGACGTTCGACCGTGGCCCGCAGCGCCAGCGGATCCAGCGTCACCACCGGCATGGGCAGCGCGCCGGCAGGCAGCACACCCGGGTCGTCTTCGCCCAGAGCAGGCTGCAGCCCTTCGGTGATCGACAGGCGGGCGTGTGCATGGTGGCGCTCCAGTCGCAAGGCAAGGCGGCCGCCGGGGGGGATGGTCTGAATGGCCCGGGTGCACAACTGGCCGATGGCCTGAGCCAGCGAACTGGGGTCACCAGTCACACGGGCGTCTTCGAAGGCGATGTCGGCGTAGAGCTTGATGTGCCGCGATTCGATCGCTTCTCGCAGCCCGTCGAGCACGCCCATCAACAGCACTGCGAGGTGAATGGGTTGCCGCGCCAGTTCCTGTTCGAGGTGCTCCACCTGCTGTTGCTGACGTTGCAGGCGCCAGAGCTGGGCGTACAGGCCGTCGTGGGCAAGCAATGCCTCGTGGCGACCGCGTTCGACGATGCGACCCTTGTCCATCACGATGATCAGGTCTGCGTCCACGATGGTGGACAGCCGGTGCGCGATCACCAGGGTCGTCCGACCGTGGGCGATGCGGTCCAGTTCGGCCTGAATGGCCCGCTCTGATCGGGCATCGAGCGCGGAAGTGGCCTCGTCGAGCACCATGATCGGCGGGTTCTTCAGGAACGCGCGGGCGATGGCGATGCGCTGGCGTTCGCCGCCGGACAGCGTCAGCCCTCGCTCACCGACCGGGGTGTCGTACTGATGGGGCAGGGACTCGATCAGTTCGTGAATCTGCGCGGCCTTGGCAGCCTCGATGACATCGGCCAGGCTGGCGCCCACCCGCCCATAGCCGATGTTGTGAGCGACGCTGTCGTTGAACAGGGTGGTGTCCTGCGGAACCACCCCGATGGCCCGTCTCAGGCTGCCCATGCGCACACTGCGGATGTCCTGCCCGTCGATCACGATGCGACCCTGACCGACCTCGTGCAGACGCAGCAGCAGCCTGGCCAGTGTCGACTTGCCTGAACCGCTGCCACCGACCACCGCCACCGTCTCGCCCGCTCCGATCTGAAAGCTCACATCCTGCAGAATGGGCCGACCCGGCTCGTACGCGAAGTCGACATGCTCGAAGCTGATGCTGCCCCCTTCGACCACGAGATCCGGGCTGTCGGGGCGGTCTTCGATGTCCGGCCGCTGAGCCAGGAGGCCCAGCAACTTCTCGGTGTTGACGAGCGCATCGCGGGCTTCCCGGAAGACGAAGCCCAGCGCATTGAGGGGCAGGCAGATCTGCAGGATGTACGCGTTGACCAGAACCAGATCGCCGACCGTGAGGCGCCCTTGTACGGTCTGCTCGCCAGCCAGCAGCATCACGAGGGCCACGCCGACACCGATGATGGCCCCTTGACCGATGTGCAGCGTCGACAACGCCTTCTGGTTGGCCACGCCCTGCTCCACCCAGTGACCCAGTACCGTCGCATACCGCTGGCGCTCTTGCGCCTCTCGGGCGTGCAGTTTGATGGCCTCGTAGTTGAGCAGGCCATCGACCATGCGGCCATGCGCGGCAGAGTCGACCTCGTTGACGCGGCGCTGGCGCACCTCCCTGCGCTGTGTCATTGCCGTGGTGTAGGACGCATAAGCCACGAAGGTCAGCATGATGACCACCGTGAACCAGAGGCTGTAGCCACTCACCATGACGATGAGCACGGCAAAGAACTCCACCAGCGTGGGCACGACCGTGAACAGGCCCGCCCCCAGCAGAAAGCCGATGCCGCCCGTGCCACGCTCCAGATCCCGGATCAGCGCGCCGGTCTGGCGCTGAGCATGGAAGCGCGGTGTGAGCGCAAGCAGGTGGGCGAAAGCCTCCTCGGCGTACCGGGTGACCACGCCCAGCGTGACACGCGAGAAGATCAGGTCGCGCAGTTCGGTGAACAAGGTGCCTGCAAACCGCAGGGCCGCGTAGCCCAGCAGCATGAACACCGGCAGGACCAGCACGGTGTGGGCCGATGGCAGCAGGTCAGCCTGTCTTGACACGTCGGCGGCGAGGTTCTCTGGCCGGCTGAAACGGTCGATGATCGCTTTGAGCAGCAGGGGCACCATGACCGCGGTCACTTTGGCGGCCACCAGCAGCAACAGCGCGAGGGAGGTTCGGCGCCAGCGAGGTCGGACGGCTTCCCACAGGATGGGCATCACGGCACGCAGGCCGCCGCTGCTGTTCATGTCTGGGTCTTTCTGCGCCCTCGGCCGCCCTCCGAGGGGCGCCTGCACACGCGTGGTGGTGCGGGGGCGGCCGCAGGATGGAGCACCTGGCGTGCCCGGGAGGAGGCGGGCACGCCGTTTGCCGGGAAGTGCATCCGGAAACCTTTTCGCCCACGCGGTTGCGATCCCTCACATGGTCATTCTTTCTCCTCATCTGGATGACGCGGTGTTTTCCTGCGGGGGGCTGCTGGCGGCCCGTCCGGGCGCCACCGTGGTCACCGTGTTTGCAGGACTTCCCGCCGACGATGTGCCTCTTACCGATTGGGATGCCCGGTGCGGGTTCGAGAGTGCGCGCCAGGCGATGACCGCTCGTCGGGAGGAAGACGCCCGCGCCCTGGCCGCGCTGGGCGCCACACCCCATTGGCTGGACTTCCTGGATGCGCAGTACAGCCGGAGTCCGTCGCCGCACGAACTGGGCGAAGCGCTGCTCGACACCCTGCGCACCCTTGATGACGCGCCCGTCATCCTGCCGATGGGCCTGTTTCATTCCGATCACCTGCTTGTGCACGAAGCGGCACTGTGGGCGCTGCGTCGTGTGCTGGTCGACTGGCCGGTGCTGCTTTACGAAGACGTGCCCTACCGGCGGCTCGAAGGCCTGCTGCAACAGCGACTGCAGACCCTGGCCGGTCTGGGGCTCGTGGCCACGCCGTCGGACATGGCCATCCCGGTGGCCGACCCGCTGAAGGCCCAGGCCGTATCGGAGTACGTCAGCCAGGTGCGCGGGCTGGGTGAGCAGGGGAAGGCGGATCTCGGCCGTCCCGAGCGTCTGTGGTCGTTGGCAGGGGCCTGTGGAGGTGGCGATGCGTGAAACGCGTGTGACAGTCGTGGTGCGCACTCACCAGCGGCCCGCAGAACTGAGGCGGACCCTGGCCCACCTCTGTCGATTGCCCGAACGGCCCGAGATCGTGGTGGTGGACAACGGCTCGTGCCCCCGCAACGCGCGCGCCATCCGGGAAGCGGCTGCGGAAGCCGGCGTGGGACTGCTGCGTTTGTCCCACCACGTCGGTGCCGCGGCTTGCAACCTCGCTGTGGCGCACGTGCGAACGCCCTACGTGGCTTTCTGTGACGACGACACGTGGTGGGCCGACGGTGCGCTTGAACGGGCCGTGTCCATCATGGACACATGCCCGGATGTGGGGTTGGTCAATGGCCGTGTGTTGGTGGGGCCGGAGCAGCGGGAAGCGAAAGTGTGCCGCCGAATGGCCAGCAGCCCGCTTGAGCGGGCCGGGTTGCCGGGGACCTCTCTGTTGTCCTTTCTGCCCGGGGCGGTTGTGATGCGCATGGCTGCCTTCCGGGAGGCCGGCGGATACGAGCCCCGGCTCGGGCTGGGCGCCGAGGCCGTGCTGATGGGACTGGATCTGGCCACGATCGGCTGGCACATGCTGTATGCCCCGGATGTGGTCGTCCACCATCATCCATCGCCTGCATGCCGCCGGCCCGAGCGTCAGGTCATCCTCGCTCGCAACCGCCTGTGGGTTGCCGTGCTCCGCCTGCCCTGGGGCGATGTGCTCCGAGAAGCCCGGCAGATCTTGCGGCAAGCCCAGGTCGATGGTGTGGCCGGACGGGTGTTGTGGCGGGCGGCGGCCGGCCTTGCGTGGCCCTTGCTCAACCGGCAGGTGGTGCCGGTCGACGTGATCCGCTTGTACCGCGGCTGGCATGCCGAGCCCGAGCGCGGGCACGCCATTTGCCGTGGACGCATGGCCGGCATGCATTGATTCCACTGCATGACGCCTGTTACCCGATACCGGAGCCTCATGTGACCGTGACCCCGTCCTGGCGGACCCGCCTCCCTGCTGTCCAGCGCCTTCTGCGAATGGGGCTGGTCTTCATCGTGCCCCTGGTGCTGATTCTGGGGGTGCTGGGCGGGCTGGCCATGCAGGTCAGCGGCCCGCTGTTGCAGGGCTGGACCAACCGCGAACTGGACGAGCGCGCGGACCTCGTGAGCAAGGCGCTGCACGGCGCGATCATGCTGTCGCTCGAGGGGGGCAACCCGGTCGAGCTCACCCAGCAGATCGAAAGTCTCACAGAGGACGAGCGCCTGTACGCGATCGCGGTGTGCACGTCTCCGAACGCGGTGCTCGCTTCCAGCCGGCAGTATCCGCAGGCACTCGGTTGTGCCGACACGAAGGAGGCTGCGGGCAAAGTGGGGCAGCCGATGGCTCGCTGGCTGAGCCAGATGCACGTGCGGCGCATCGATCTGCCGGTGGCACCGGCTGCCGGCGGCGGCCTGGTCTCCGACGCGGTGCCCGACGACGGCCATGTGACGCTGGTCGTCATGCAGAACCCTGTCGAGGCCGGGCGACGTGGCGAACTGGCGCAGCGCTACCTCACGATGCTGTTCGTGGGGCTGGGCGTTGTCCTCACCCTGCTGTTCCTGACGGTGGCGAACTTCGGCTGGCGGCACTGGACGAACAGCGTGCGACGCATCCTGAGCGACGGTGCGCGATCGGCCGTGCTGGGCCACGCCTCGCCCGAAGTACAGCCGCTTCTGCCCGACCTCAAGCGCCTGCTGCGCAGCGTGCACGAGGATCGCCGCATCCTGAAGGACACGACGATCGAATGGCGGCCCGAAACCCTCAAGCTGCTGCTGCGCGAACACCTGTCGGGCGACGAGGTCATCGTGGTGTCCAACCGCGAGCCTTACATCCACCAGCGCAACGAAGACGGCAGCATCCGGGTGCAGCGCCCGGCGAGTGGGCTGGTGACCGCCGTCGAGCCTGTGATGCGAGCCTGCTCCGGAACGTGGGTGGCGCATGGCAGCGGCAGTGCCGATGCCGATGTGGTGGACGCCCGGTCACGGGTGCGCGTGCCACCCATCCCGGCCGGGGGAGAGCCCCTGCACGATGCTTACACCCTGCGGCGGGTGTGGCTCTCGGAAGCCGAGGAGCAAGGCTACTACTATGGCTTCGCCAATGAGGGGCTCTGGCCGCTGTGCCACATCGCCCATGTCCGCCCCGTTTTCCGTGAGGAAGACTGGCAGCAGTACCGGGCGGTGAACGCCCGCTTTGCCGACGCGGTGGCCGATGAGGCACGCACAGACAACCCGGTCGTGCTGGTGCAGGACTACCACTTCGCGCTGTTGCCCCGCATGCTGCGTGAACGCCTGCCCAAGGCCACGATCATCACGTTCTGGCACATCCCATGGCCCAACCCGGAGTCCTTCGGCATCTGCCCGTGGGCGCGGGAGATCCTCGAAGGCATGCTGGGCAGCACCATCCTCGGCTTCCACACGCCTTACCACTGCCAGAACTTCATGGCGACGGTCGATCGCTTTCTTGAGGCCCGCATCACCCAGGAGGATCAATCTGTGAGCTTCATGGGGCAGCGCACGCAGGTAAGGGACTATCCCATCTCGATTCCCTGGAAACCGCCTGCTGACGATGCACTTTCTGTCGCGCAAAGCGAGCGTGCCTCCGTGCGGCTGGCGCTGGGCCTGGCGCCGGAGCACAGGCTGGCCATCGGCGTCGACCGCCTGGATTACACCAAGGGCATCGTCGAGCGCATGCTGGCGGTCGAGCGTCTGCTGGAGCGCCACCCGATGTGGCTGGGCCGGTTCTCGCTCATCCAGATCGCCGCACCGACCCGATCAAGCCTGGAGGCCTACAGCCAGCTGGATCAGCGCGTGCGGGAAGAGGCGCGCCGCATCAATGCCCTGGCGGCCGAGCGGGCGCCCGGTACGCCACCGCCCATCATCCTGCTGATCGAACAGCACGACAGCGAGTCCGTTCGCCGTCACTACCGTGCCTGCGAGATCGCCATGGTCACAAGCCTGCACGACGGCATGAACCTTGTCGCCAAGGAGTACATCGCCACGCGCGATACCGAGGACGGGGTGCTGATCCTCAGTCGCTTCGCGGGTGCGGCCAGCGAGCTGCACGAAGCCCTGGTGGTCAATCCGTATCACATCGACGAAACCGCCGAGGCCTTGGCCAAGGCACTGTCCATGCACCCGGCCGAGCAGCGCGAGCGCATGCGGGCCATGCGCAAGCGGCTCGCCGATTTCAACATCTACCGCTGGGCGGGTCGCATGCTGCTCGACGCCGCGGACGAGCGCCAGCGTGCGCGGGTGCAAGACCGCATCGTGCAGGTGTCCGGGGTGGTGGCGCCGGAAGGCCTGTTCCGGTCACCCTGGCGCGGGCGGCGTGCCGCCAACGGGGGCATCAATCCGCCAGCGAACGATCGCAACAAGCGCGCGCACGAGGTCTGACCGATGACGCCCTGGCTGCTTGATCCCGTTCACCGCGCCCAGCTCGACGATTGGCTGGCGCCGGCGACCCTGTTCGTGTTCGATTTCGACGGCACACTGGCGCCCATCGTCGATGACCCCGCCGAGGCCCGCATGGCGCCTGCCACTTGGACCCAGCTGGAGCGGCTCGGACGCCTGGCCCCGGTGGCGGTGGTCTCCGGGCGTTCACGCGAAGACCTCACCGCCCGCGTGCCCCCGGCTGTATCCCATCTCATCGGCAACCATGGCAACGAAGGTCTGCCCGGGGGCGATGCCGACACCCGCGAGCGTCGGCACATCTGTGCCTTCTGGGAAAGCCGGCTGCGTGAGGACGACTCCCTGTGGCGGGCCGCGAAAGGCGCGCAGATCGAGAACAAGGGCTTGACCTTGTCCCTCCATTACCGGCACTGTGAAAACCCCGCCTGGGGTCGGTCGCTGCTGCTGGCGCGGGCCTCGCGGCTGGTGCCGTCACCCCGTGTGATCCGCGGTCATGCCGTCTTCAACCTGCTGCCGCCGGGCACCTTCACCAAACGTGAGGCACTGGAAGCCTTGATGCGCCACACCCGGTGCGAGCGCATGCTGTTCATCGGCGACGATGTCACCGATGAGCTCGCCTTCCGCGATGCACCGGAGAACTGGATGACCGTGCGCGTGGGCCGCAGCATGGACACAGCCGCGCGCTACCACGTCGACCACGTCGACGAGGTCGGATGGCTCATTGCCCACGCGGTGGGCTGCTGTCAACAGGCTGATCGGGGCCTGGGCGGCCGTCAGCAGGGCCAGGCCCACTGACCCGCCCGTCGCCCAGGCCGTCGGGCGCCGACAGCTCGGCGCGCACGCGCGGAAGGCTGTCCGGCCAGTGTTCCTGGACCAGCTGAATCAGACCTTCCCGCACCAGGCAGCGCAGATCCCAGTTGCGTCCCGAGTCGGCCGAGCTCACGAGGCAGCGGATCTGCATGGCCCGATCGCTTGCCTCCACCACCTGCAGGCCCGCTACCACCCCGTCCCACAGGTCGCTGCCTTCGCACAGCCGCCGCAGCTCTGCACGCAAGGGCTCGAGCGGCGTGCGGAAGTCCAGCCACAGCAGTACCTGGCCCGTGATGGACGCGCTGCTGCGCGTCCAGTTCTGGAACGGATTCTGTGTCCACCATTCCAGCGGCACGATGAGGCGGCGCTGGTCCCAGATCTTGACCACCACATACGTGCCGGTGATCTCTTCGATGCGCCCCCACTCGCCGGCCACGACCACCACGTCGTCCAGCCGGATGGGCTGCGTGAGCCCGATTTGCAGGCCGGCGATCAGGTTGCCCAGAACGGGACGAGCTGCCAGACCCGCCACGATGCCAGCCAGGCCGGCTGATGCCAGCAGGCTGGTGCCGATGTGGCGCACGCTGGGAAAGGTCATCAGCGCGATGGCCACACCGATGAAGGTGATCAGCGTCACGAGGGTGCGCGTCAGTGCCGTCGTCTGGGTCCTGAGCCGTCGGGCAGAGAGGTTGTCTGCATGGTCCAGTGGCTGGAGCGAGGTCACCACCTCGGCCGCGCCCCGCACTCCCTGGATCACGAGCCAGGTGAGGGTGGCGATCACCGCCACGGTCAGCAACTGCCGGACGGTGTCGATGCCGACCAGTTCATCCGGCGCGCTGGAGAGCACCATGTTGAAGGCGATGAGCGGAACCAGAACCCGGATCGGGCGCCGGGTGGCGCGTTGCATGGCCTGGAGCGCCAGCGACTGCCGTGTGGCGCGAGCGAAGATGGCTTCGGCCACGCGCAGGATGAGCGAGAAGGTCAGGGCCGCGGCCACGGCGAGCCCCAGTTGGACGAGCCAGCGTGCTTCGTCACTTTGCCAGGTCAGGAAAGGCATTGTCCTTTGGTCCAGGAAGTGAAGACCGCAGCGTGTGGCAAGCCGCATTCCTGTCATCTCGGTGCGTGGCCTTTTGCCACCCGAACGGCCTTCAGAGCCTTTGCCGCAAGGATTGCCGCACTTCAGCGCCCCGCAGACCGCCGGCTCGGGCCTTACTCAGAGCGGTACCCGGGCAACGTCTGAACTGGGCACACGCCTTGCCGCATCTGGGGCAGGCGGGCACCACAGTGCCCAGCCCTCAACGCAACGCTTTGGAAGGATTTCGGATCATGACCACACACACGCAACTGAGGAAGACATTCGTCGCACTGGCCGTCGCGCTTGCTTCGGGCGCCCTGTTCGCACAGTCCACATCGGGCAGCGGCACATCCGACCGTTCCAGTGGCGGCACGTCGGCCACGCAGGGTGGAACGGGGGGCAGCTCGTCGATGGGCGCCGGAACCGGGGGCACCACGGGCCGCGACCGCGACACGGGTTCATCCGACACGGGCAGCCGCGCCGGCACCCTGGACAACATGCCGGCCACGGGTGCAGGGCAGGATGATCGTCGCCCGGGCACCAACGCCACAGGCACCGGGCAGGAGCGCCACGACAAGACGAAGCGTTCGAACAAGAAGCAGCGCAGCGGCGACACGGATCCGACCGATCCGCATCAGCTCAACCGTCCCTCCGGCAGTGGAACCGGCTCTGGCACCGGGAGCACCGGCTCGTCCGGTGGCAGTTCCTCGGGCGGAAGCGGAACCCGCTGATCCCGATCGCAGGCTCGATCGGTGAGCCTGCGGACCTTGCCCTTACTTCACCCCGTCAACAGCCAAGGAGGGATCTCGCATGGACGAAATCGGACACCGCGCCCAGCTCTGGGACCTGATCAAGGACATTCACTTCGGCATGTTCACCACGCGACACGCCAATGGGCACCTGCACGCCCGTCCCATGACGACGCAGAACCGCGCGATCGACGAGGACGACAGCCTGTGGTTCTTCATGTCCGCGGGCAGCGACACGGTGGCCGACCTGCTGCGTGACAGCCAGGTCAACGTCGCCTATGCCGATCCTGACAAGCAGGCCTATGTGTCGGTCGCCGGCCAAGCCCAGGTGGTGGACGACCTCCAGCGCAAGCAGGCGCTGTGGTCGAAGATGAACGAGGTGTGGTTCAAGGGCGGACCAACCGACCCGGATCTGGCCCTGGTTCGCGTGCGCATCGAGCATGCGGACTATTGGGACGCGCCGGGCAACCGCCTGGTGCGGCTCTACGACATGGCCATGTCGGCGCTCAAGGGAGAGCGCCCGAAGGACATGGGGGAGCGCGGCCACGTGGACATGCGCTGACCCCCGTGTCTCGAGAAGTCCGGCTTACAGCACCCGGACGTTCACCATGGTCTGGTTGACCAGTTGGTAGGCGATTTCGCCGAAGGTGACCGGACCTTGCACGCCACCGATGGCCTTGCCTTCCAGTTCGCCGAACACGAAGTTCAGGATGCAGTTGCACGAGATCACCGTGCCGCTGGTGTCTTGTTCGCTGAGGCGCTGACGGAAGGCGGCCGCGTAGTCCGGCACCGGCTTGGCAAAGTGGTAGTCCACGCCAGGGAACACCGGGGCGTACAAGTCGACCACGCCGTCCTCGGCCCGCACCTTCTGCAGCGAGGCGTTCACGTGGGCGCCCGCAAAGTCGCCCACCAGTGGCAGGCTGCCGTGCTGCAGGCCGCGCTTGGTCACGTACTCGGCGAAGTTGACGGTTTCACCGTTGACCTCGCACTCGCGCACACGGAACGAGGTGTCCTTGAAGCGCAGCGTGTCGTTCGCATCCGGCTCGAACAGGTTCAGGATGTCGACCTGCACCAGCTTGTCGGCCGGCAGCGCCACATACGCCACCACAGCTCGATCGGTGTGCTTGGTGGCAGTGCGACCGTCGTACACTTTGGGGCTGGCCTTGCCCAGATCGTCCAGGTGCACGCCGGCGATCCACCCCACGGCCGGCTTCAGGAACGCATCCTTGTAGGTGGCGGCTTCGGCAGCAAATCGGCGGTGGCTTTCGCTGGCAGCCGGGATGATGGTCACCGCGAAGCCGTTGTCCGGGGCGTGACCCGAGATGCCGGCGAGCTCGTCCGGGCCATAGCTGGCGAGCGTCACGGCGCCCAGATGGGACAGCTCGGTGGCGAACAGTCGGTCGTCCTGCACCACGGTGCCGCCTTCGGCCACCATGAAGTAAGGAATGGTTCCGGCAATCCAGTTGCCAGCGGGCAGCTGGTCCAGTGTGGATTCGTTGCCAGCCAGGCTCAAGGCCTTGCCCTGTTTGATCAGGTCGATGGCCGCTTGCAGGGTGATCAGTTGGTTCATGGATGCTTCCTCACAGGCTGGACAGTTGGGCGACTTCAGAAGGCAGCACCTTTTCCCACTTGGTAAAGAAGGCCTGGATCTCGGCCACCTTGACCGGCATGGGATCGGTACTGCGCTCGATGCGCTTGGTCAGCAGCTGTGTGCCCAGGTGCTGGGTCTTGAGCTTGGACAGGCCCCCGCTGGCCAGGCGCTGCCAGCAGGGATGGTTGGAAGGGGGAACAGCCATTCACGGTCTCCTCGAATGAAAGCAGCCTGCGGCGCGTTTAACTTCTTGCGACGCTTCTGGCTTATCGGACATCGTGACGCTGAATGAACCGCCTTGAGTCCTTTTTTCGTCTTGGACGCTCGGTTACCGTGAAACATTGCACGCTGGGCAATGCTGGCCGGCGGCTGTCTGCTGAGGGTCAGCGCGAGGTGGGGGTGCCTGCGGAAGGGAACTGGGCTTCGGGCGGCACGGGGCCGCCGTACGTGATCACCACCTTGCGGTAGACCTGGCGCGTGGCCGGGTCCAGCAGGTTGGACACCCCCGTGTAACGCAGCAGCCGCGTGCCCCGTGTGTCGTACACCAGCTCGATCGGGTCGACCAGCATGCGCAGCACAGAGTCGGGCTCCACTTTCACCCGCAGGGCCGCTTCACCATTCACCGTCTCGTCGCCCACCTTGCGGGCCCGGAAACGGAAGCTGTCGGTCCGGCCGGCCACCACGAGCGTGAAGCGCACGGTTTCGCCGGCCTGAATCTGCCGGAACTGCGACAGCATCAGGTTGTTGAATCCCGCATCGGCGGCGATCAACTCCCCCTCGGGTGTGATGCTCTTGCGTTCCACACGCCCCTGGTCTGACTTGAACACGGCCAGCGCGGGTGTGAGGCTGGTGATGCCTTCGCTGTAGCCCTGGCCGGGCACGTCGAGCCGGTACACGGGCACCGTGCGGTTGGCGCGAAAGTCCAGGCTGCGCCGCGCCACTTCCTTCCCCTGAGCGTCGTAATACAGCGTCTGGCCCTGCAGCATGGCCCCATCGGGCGCCTGTTGCGTGTCATGCACCTCGGTGTAGAGGTAGCGCTGGGTGACGGCATCGCGGGCGAAACCCAGCAGTCGTGCAGCGGCAGGGATGTGGGCGCACAGCAGCGCCGCCGCGAGCGTCACGGTCAGGGGCAGGCGAACGGACATGAGCGGGTCGTCGGGGATGGCCAGGACGGACTGATTCTAGGAGTGGGTCTGTGCCGGGCACCCGGACCCGACCGCAATAGCCCCGTGTCGTGCAGGGGGCTTGCCCTGGCTCACCGCACCCGCGTGGACAGCCAGGCGCCCAAGGACACCAGCGCGAGGCCGGCCACCAGGGTCGCGGTCAGCGGCTCACCCAACAGGGGCACGGCGCCCAGCCCCGCCATGACGGGTACCAGCGCGACGAGGGCGCCGGTGCGCTCGGCCCCCAGCGTCTTCACGGCGTGCAGGAACAGCACCATGGCCAGGATGGCCGGGCCCAGCCCCTGATACAGCCCCTGCAGCAGCAGCATGGACACGGGCACGGTGTCCAGCCCCTTGGGCAGCGCCAGCGCGTACACCGGCAGGAACAACAGCGCCGAGGCGATCGTGACGAAGCGTGTAAGCAGCCAGGCGTCATACACCCACTTGCGCACCAGCACGCTGTAGGTCGCCCAGCACAGCGAGCCTGTGAGCAGCAGCAGGTCGCCGCCAAGCGTGGAGGGGCCTTCGCCCAGGCTGGCCACGACGGGCACCGCCATGCAGGTCACGCCCAATGCGATCGGCACCAGGGCCCACAGGCGCTGCCGCGAGGGCTGCGCCCCGAGCAGCACCCAGGCAATGGCCGTGACGAGAAAGGGCTGCATGCCGGGGATCAGGATGCCGCCGTGGGCGGCTGGCGCACGCTTGAAGCCCAGGTAGACGAAGATCAGAAAGCCCAGGCAGCCGATGATGGCCAGCGTCCACAACCGGCGATCGCGCCACGTGCCCGCCGGCAGGCGCAGCGACAGGGGCAGCATCACGACCGAGGCCACACCCAGCCGCAGCGCCACGATGTCCCAGCCCGTCAGGCCGGTCTTGCCGCCCAGCCGGGACACGAGGATGAAGCCAGCCCAGATCACGACGGTGGCCAGGGCGGCAGCGTAGCCGTGCCAAAGGCGTGGCGCGGCAGAAGAGGTGGGGGCGGTGGTGCTCATGCTTGGCCGCGAGTCTGCCACGCGGCCAGGCCGGTCACTTGCCGCCGTGGGCGACAGCCACAGCCGTCATGTTGACAATGCGGCGCACCGTGGCAGACGGGTTGAGGATGTGCACAGGGGCCGCAGCGCCCAGCAGGATCGGGCCCACCGTCACGCCATTGCCACCGGTCATCTTCAGCACGTTGAACAGGATGTTGGCGGCATCCAGGTTCGGACAGATCAGGATGTTGGCCGTGCCGTCCAGCGTGGTCTCGGGCAGCAGCTTGCTGCGCAGGGATTCGCTCAGCGCGGCATCGCCCTGCATCTCGCCATCGGCCGGGATGTGGGGCATGCGGGCGACGAACAGGTCGCGCGCCTGGCGCATCTTCTGAGCCGAGGGACGGCGGCTGGAACCGAACATCGAGTGCGACAGGAAAGCCACGCGCGGCGGCAGGCCGAAGCGCTGCACCTCTTCCACGGCCATCATCGCGATGTCGGCCAGCTGCTCGGCTGTCGGGTCTTCGTTGACGAAGGTGTCGGCGATGAACAGGTTGTGCTGGTCCAGGATCAGCGCGTTCAGCGCGGCCAGACCGTGGGCGCCCGGCTTCACGCCGATCACTTCGCGCACGTGGTCCAGGTGGTAGTCGTAGCGGCCGATGACGCCGCAGATCATGCCGTCGGCATCGCCCATCTTCACCAGCAGCGTGGCGATCAGCGAGTTCGAACGGCGCACGGCCACCTTGGCGAGCTCCGGCGTGAAGCCATCGCGGCAGCGCAGCTGGCGGTAGGCCTCGACGTACTGCTTGAAGCGCTCGTCCTTGGCCGGGTTCACGATCTCGCAGTTCACGCCCGGCTCCAGGCGGAGGCCGGCCCGCTCGATGCGCGTGGCGATGATGTCCGGGCGGCCCACCAGAACGGGGAAGGCCAGGCCTTCGTCAACGGCGATCTGGGCCGCGCGCAGCACGCGGTCGTCTTCACCTTCGGCGTAGGCGATGCGCTTGCGTTGCGGATTGGCCTTGGCGCCCAGGAACAGCGGGCGCATGAACAGGCCCGTGTTGGTGACGAACTGCGACAGCGAGTCGCGGTAGGCCTTCAGGTCGGCGATGGGGCGCGTGGCCACGCCCGAGGCCGCGGCGGCTTCGGCCACGGCCGGCGCGATGCGCAGGATCAGGCGCGAATCGAACGGCGTCGGGATCAGGTAGTCTGGGCCGAAGCGCAGCTCGCGGCCCGGGTAGGCTGCGGCCACTTCGTCGGAGATCTCGGCCTTGGCCAGGTCGGCGATCTGGCGCACGCAGGCCAGCTTCATGGCTTCGGTGATCTTCGTGGCGCCGCAATCGAGCGCACCGCGGAAGATGTAGGGGAAGCACAGGACGTTGTTGACCTGGTTCGGGTAATCGGAGCGGCCGGTGGCGATGATGCAGTCCGGACGCGCGGCTTTGGCCAGCTCGGGGCGGATCTCGGGCTCGGGGTTGGCCAGCGCCAGGATGATGGGCTTGTCGGCCATGGTCTTGACCATGTCTGCGGTCAGCACGCCGGCGGCCGAGCAGCCCAGGAACACGTCGGCACCCATCACCACATCGGCCAGCGTGCGGGCGTCGGTGGTCTGGCAATAGCGGCGCTTCGAGTCGTCGAGCTTGGCCGCATCCGCGCGGTCGCTGTGGATCACGCCCTTGGAATCGCACACGAAGATGTGCTCGCGCTTGACGCCCAGGCCCACCATCACGTCCAGGCAGGCGATGGCCGCGGCTCCGGCGCCCGACACGGCCACCTTGACCGCGCCGATGTCCTTGCCCACCAGTTCCAGGCCGTTGAGCAGCGCCGCGCTCGAGATGATGGCGGTGCCGTGCTGGTCGTCGTGGAACACGGGGATGTTCATGCGGGCCGACAGCTGCTTCTCGATGTAGAAGCACTCGGGCGCCTTGATGTCTTCGAGGTTGATGCCGCCGAGCGTGGGCTCCAGCGCGGCGATGATCTCGACCAGCTTGTCCGGGTCGCGCTCGGCCAGTTCGATGTCGAACACGTCGATGCCGGCGAACTTCTTGAACAGACAGCCCTTGCCTTCCATCACCGGCTTGGAGGCCAGCGGGCCGATGTCGCCCAGGCCCAGCACGGCCGTGCCGTTGGTCACCACCGCCACCAGGTTGCCGCGCGACGTGAAATCGGCCGCCAGGGTCGGGTCCTGCTCGATGGCCAGACACGGATAGGCCACGCCCGGCGAGTACGCCAGCGACAGGTCGCGCTGGTTCGACAGCGGCTTGGTCGGCGTGACCGCGATCTTGCCCCGCGAAGGCAGGCGGTGGTATTCCAGGGCTGCGTCGCGCAGCGCCTGTTCGGCATCAGACAGGTTCTTGGAACTCATGGATGGGGTCGATTCCAGGGGAAGGGGAGGGATGGTACGCCAAACAACCACCCATTCAGGCGTCGGGTTTCACCCGGAAAGCCCCGCAATCGCGGGCACCTCGGCGGTTTGTCCTCACACCTGCACGAGTCTTTTGACGTCATGATGGCGTCAGATCGAGGGCTCCGGATGGCCCGGTAGGTGGACATGGCAGAGCAGTACGACCCATACCCAGGCTGGTGGATGCGGTGCAGGCAGTCGTTGCGCGGCTGGCTGGACGAAGTGCGCCCCAACGAAGCCACCGACGGGGCTTACGCGGCCCGCTTCCGGGCGCGCCAGATCCAGGCGTTGATGGCCTTGCTGCCGCTGAGCGTCATCGGCAACGCCGTCAACACGGTGACGCTGGCCTGGGTCTTCTGGGCCCGCATGGCAGAGCCGCTGTGGCTGGCCGCATGGTGTCTGGCGGTGGTCCTGTCGCTCGGGCTGGTGGGCCTGCTGTGGCGGCGCAGCCTGCTCAGCGACGGCCGCAAGCGCGTGGCCTCTCCGCACGCGACGCGGTTGGTTGCGGCCCATGTCGGCTTGTTCGCGGCCCTATGGGCCAGCTTGCCCATCGCGGTCTTTCCGGAAGCGGACCAGGCTGGCGCCCTGTTGTTGTCCACCCTCAGCGTCGGCATGATCTGCGCGGGCGCCTTCATGCTCAGTCCGCTGGCGCCCGCCGCGCTGGCTTACGTGGGGGTGCTGCTGTGTGGCTGTTTGCTGGCGCTGACACGCTCGCCGTACGCAGACAACGGCGCCCTGATCGTGATGCTGGCGGTGTACGCCGTCATGATGGCCGGCATCATCTTCACGAACGGCCGGGTGTTCATGAGCCGCCTGCGTGCGCAGGCAGAAACCGAGCGGCAGAAGCAGCTGATCGACCTGCTGCTCAAGGACTTCGAGGAGCATGCCTCCGACTGGCTGTGGGAAATCAGCGCCGAGGGCCGCCTTCGTCACGTCTCGACGCGCCTGGCCCAGTCCTTCGGCATGCCCGTGCGCCAGTTGCTCGACCGCAGCCTGGTGGGCCTGCTGTCCGACATGTTGCCGCCTGACGAGCTGGAGGGCGCAGACAGCCTGCGGCGCCTGACCAGCCACCTCCGCCTGGGTCAACCCTTCCGCGATCTGGAAATTCCGGTCGAGGTGGGGCACGAGGTGCGGTGGTGGTCGCTGACGGCCAAGCCGTTGTTCGACGAGCGGGGTCGTGCCGCCGGCTGGCGGGGCGTCGGATCGGACATCACCCAGACCCGCCAGAGCCGTGACGAACTGGCCCGCTTGGCCAACTACGACGCGCTCACGGGGCTGTCGAACCGGCATCGCTTCGGCACCGAGCTCGAGCGCCTGGGTCGTTCACCCGAGGAGGCCGCAAGACCTTGCGCGTTGCTGTTCATCGACCTGGACAACTTCAAGCACATCAACGACACGTTGGGCCATGCCGTGGGCGACCAGCTGCTGAGGCGGCTCGGCGCCCGGTTGCGCAGCTGTGTGAGCGATGGCGATCTTCTGGCCCGGCTGGGGGGCGACGAGTTCGCGCTGCTGACCTGGGCCCATGCCGATGCCTCCGCGGCCGAGGCTCTGGCTGCCCGGCTGCTGGCGCTGATCCGCGAGCCCCTGCAACTGGAAGACGCGCAGGTGGTGGTGTACGCCAGCATCGGCATCGCCCAGGCCCCGCGGGATGGCAGCGACCCCCGGGCCCTGTTGCAGTGTGCTGACCTGGCGCTGTATGCCGCCAAGGCGGCGGGCCGAGCTACCTGGCGCCACTTTGCGCCCGAGATGGCCGAGCATGCTCTGGCACGGGTGCGGCTGCAGCACGAACTGGGGCAGGCCTTGCAGGCCGAGCAGTTCACGCTCCACTTCCAGCCCCAGGTGCGCCTGCGTGACGGCAAGGTGCTGGGCTTCGAGGCGCTGGTTCGCTGGCAGCACTCCGAGCGCGGCCTGATGGGGCCGGGCGAGTTCATTCCAGTGGCTGAGGAGACGGGCCAGATCGTGCCGTTGGGCAGCTGGGTGTTGCGCGAGGCGTGCCGACAGGCCGCACAGTGGCCGGCTGACTTGCGTGTGGCGGTCAACCTGTCGGCGGTGCAGTTTCGAACCGGCTCGGTGCTCGAGCTGGTGGATCAGGCCCTGGCTGAGAGCGGTCTGCCCCCGGAACGCCTGGAGCTGGAAGTGACCGAGTCGGTGCTGATCGACGACCACGAGGGGGCGCACGACACCTTGTCTGCCCTGCGCACGCGGGGTGTCCGGATCGCCATGGACGATTTCGGCACCGGCTATTCGTCGCTGGCTTACCTGCGCCGCTTCCCGATGGACAAGCTCAAGATCGATGGGCTGTTCGTGCGGGCGCTGGGCAGTGACGAGGACGCACAGGCCGTGGTCACCGCCATCATCAGCCTGGCTCGGGCGCTGCGCCTGGAAACCACGGCCGAAGGCATCGAGTCGGTCGAGCAGATGGCCATGCTCAAGGCCCTGGGCTGCGACGACGTGCAAGGCTATCTGGTGTCCCGGCCGATGCCCGGTGAGGCTGTGGAAGCCTACCTTGCGCGTTCGCATGCCAGGGTCGCGGCCTGAGCCCGGTCGTCATCGCGGGCCGCCCCCTTGGATCGGGGGCCCCAATGGCCCCGACAGGCCCGATTCGGGGGGAACCCTGGCCGCCATGGCGACTCCATTGCGACAAGGTGTGCCGTGCGGTGCCTCGTCAGGGGCTGGCCGGTGTACAGTGCTTTTGAACACCGCCCCGCCGGGGCCTTGAACATCAATAGAGGACTGAACGTATGAAGTGGATGCGTGAGATTGCGCGCTGGCTGCTGGCCGCCACCCTGCTGAGCGCCGGCCTGGCGGCCCAGGCTGCCCCCCAGGCCGACTACGTGCTGGGCGTGGGTGACCTGATCCGGGTTTCGGTGTACCAGAACCCCGACCTGACCCTGGAGACCCGCATCAACGAAGGGGGCACCATCTCCTACCCGCTGCTGGGCTCGGTCAAGATCGGCGGCCTGTCCGTCGTGGCCGCCGAGAAGAAGATCGCCGATGGCCTGCGTGAAGGCAACTACCTCAAGCAGCCTCAGGTCACCATCCTGCTGCTGGCCGTGAAGGCCAACCAGGTGTCCGTGCTGGGTCTGGTCAACAAGCCGGGTCGTTATCCGCTGGAAGCCGGCACCTCGAAGCTGAGCGAAGTGCTGGCGGCCGCCGGGGGCACCGTCGCCGGATCGGCCTCGGACATCGTCGTGATCTCCGGCCTGCGCAACGGCAAGGCCTTCCGCAAGGAAATCGACTTCCCCAAGGTGTTCGCCTCGATCGGCACGGTGGACGACATCCCGCTGGAAAACGGCGACGCCATCTGGGTGGACCGCGCGCCCCAGATCTACATCTATGGCGAAGTGCAGCGCCCTGGCGTGCAACTGCTGCTGCGCGACACCACGCTGCTGCAGGCACTGGCTTCGGCAGGCGGCCTCAACATGCGGGGCACCGAGCGCGGCATCCGCGTGCACCGTCGTGATGAGGGCGGCGAAGTCCGCATCATCCAGCCGGGCATGAACGACAAGCTGCAGCCCGGCGACGTGGTCTACGTGCGCGAAAGCCTGTTCTGATCTGCGCTGCCGCATGAAAAAAGGCCCGGTTCAACCGGGCCTTTTTGTTGGGCGCTGCGGAGTCTGCTGGGCCCGTACGGCCCGGCCTCAGGCTTTCTTGTCCCAGGCCGCCGCGTAGAAGCCATCGGTGGCATGCAGGTGCGGCCACAGGCGCAGGTGGCCGGCCGGGGTCACCAGGCCGCTGGCGTCGGGCACGCCGGCCTGTTCCAGCTTTTCTTTTGCGTCCACCGGGATGAAGTCGGGGTGGGCAGCGCTGAACGCGTTGGCGATCACCTCGTTCTCGGCGGGCATCAGGCTGCAGGTGGCGTACACCAGACGGCCGCCCGGTTTCAGCAGGCGCGCTGCGCTTTCCAGGATGGCCGTCTGCTTGGCCTGCAGTTCCTCGATGGCCTTCGGGCTCTGGCGCCATTTCAGATCGGGGTTGCGGCGCAGCGTGCCCAGGCCCGAGCACGGGGCATCGACGAGCACGCGGTCGATCTTGCCGCGCAGGCGCTTGATGCGGTCGTCGTTTTCGTGCGCGATCTGGGCCGAGTACACGTTCGACAGCCCGCTGCGGGCCAGGCGTGGCTTGAGGTTTTCCAGCCGATGGCCGGACACGTCGAAGGCATAGAGCCGGCCCGTGTTGCGCATCATGCCGCCCAGGGCCAGGGTCTTGCCGCCCGCGCCGGCGCAGAAGTCGACCACCATTTCACCGCGCTTGGCGCCGGTCAGCAGGGCCAGCAGCTGGCTGCCCTCGTCCTGCACCTCGACATGGCCGTCGGTGTACAGCGGCAGCTTCTGCAGGTTGGGCTTGCCGTCGATGCGGATGCCCATGGGCGAATAGGGCGTGGGCAGGGCCTCGATGCCGGCTTCGGCCAGCTGGGCCAGCACCTCGTCGCGCTTGGCCTTGATGGCGTTGACGCGCAGGTCCAGCGGGGCGCCACCGGAGAGGCGCTCGACCAGGGCCCAGAAGCCGGCGTCGTCCAGCTGCTCGCGCAGCTTGTTCGACAGCCAGTCCGGCATGTTGTGGCGCAGCTTGTCGGGCAGGGTGCTGCGGTCGATGGTGGCGGTGCGGGCCAGCCAGGCCTGCTCGTCGGCCGTCGCGCCGTTCTTGATGATGTGGGGCTGACCTTGCCAGGCCAGCAGCACCAGGCGGCGCTCCATGGGCCCGTGGCCCGACTGGGCCAGGTGGGCCCACAGCAGGCGCTGACGCAGCACGGCGTAGGCGGTCTCGGCCAGGGCGTGGCGTTCGCGGGCGCCCAGCGCCTTGTGCTTGCGGAAGAAATAGGAAACGATGCTGTCTGCCGGGGCGTCGAGCTTGAGCACCTCACGGACGAGCTGGGTCGTGAGGTCGAGAAGGGCATTCGGGTGCATGGGCGCGATTATCCCCGCTTGGCTGGCTTCGTTCCCACTCCGGCGGTGCCCACAGGTGCTTGAGCCGCGCGGCCAACGGGCCGGGCTGCAACATGTCACGCACCATGGCCACCCATTCGTGCACGGTCAGCCAGACCGGATTGTGGCTGTGGACCTGCCGCACCAGCCCGTAGTCGGGCGCCTCGGTCTCTTCCACGAAGGTGCCGAACAGCCGATCGAACACAATCAGCGTGCCGCCGTAGTTCCTGTCGATGTAGCGGGGGTTGCGGCCGTGGTGGGCGCGGTGGTGCGAGGGCGTGTTGAACACATATTCGATGACCGGGTGCAGCTTTCCCACCCACTGTGTGTGGATGAAGAACTGGTAGGCCAGGTTGCACGACAGGGCCAGCAGCACCCAGCGCGGCTCGAACCCGATCCACACCATGGGCAGGTAGAACAGCCAGTTGCCCGCCACCGGATACAGCCAGCTCTGACGCATGGCGGTGGTGAAGTTCATGTGCTCCGAGCCGTGGTGGACCACATGGGCGCACCAGAACCAGCGGATGCGGTGGCTGGCACGGTGGAACCAGTAGTAGCAGAACTCGACGCCCAGGTAGAGCAGGGCGAAGCGCAGCGGGGTGACCTCGATGTGCGTGAGCCGGTGCTGCGCCACCCAGTTCATGGCAGGCAGCACCATGAAGACGACGAAGGCCACGTCGACCAGGGTGTAGATGCCGCCCAGGTTGAGGCTGTCCAGGCTGTCGCGCCAGTCGTAGCGCCCGTGGCCACGCCAGCGCCAGGCCTCCAAAGCCACGACCATCAGAAACAACGGAGACAGGGCCACCAGCAGCCAGTCTCCGGGTTCGGTCCGGGACAACCAGCTGGCAAGCAAGGGAGGCAGATCGGTCATCATGGGGCGACATGCTCCCTCAGCGAGCGCGCAGCGGGCTTGACGTCGGCGGTCAATTTCTTGACGGTTCGCGCCAAGTTGCGCTTTCGCTCTCGTGTGAAATCCGCATGGGCAGCGCCGCGCGGCCGCGGCACGATCGCAGGGTTGTTCAGGGTAGTGCCACCATGACGGAAAACCGGGTCGCTTCGAGCTATGTGCGGCTCCTATACGAATACATCGAGAGACAGGGCCGTGATCCTGTCGACGTGCTCGGGGAGCCGCTGGATGAGTCTGCGCACTTCGTGCCGATGGCGCGCTGGCAGACCATGCTGGCGCGCGTGGATGCGCTTGAACGCCGCCCGGCGCTGGCCCTGCGCATTGCGGAGGGCATCGGCGCGCGGCACTTCGGTGTGGTCGGCTATGCCGCCCTGGCCTGCGGCAATCTGGCCGAAGCCTTGCAGCGCCTCGAGCGCTTCCATGCCTCGGTGTACGACGCGAACCCGGCCACCGTGCACTATGGGCCTGAGGGGGTGAGCATCGAATGGGGTGTGGCGCGGGGGCGCCCCGGGGCGCTGGTCGACGAGACCGCGATCGCGGCCCTGGTGCAACTGGCCCGGGACCTGACGGGGCGCTTCTGGCCGGTTCGGCGCGTGAGCTTCGTCAACCCGGTACCGATGTGGACCCAACCCTACGAAGATTTCTTTGGTGGCGAGGTCTGCTTCGAGGAGGACGCCACCCGTCTGGTCTTCGATCCGCAGGTGCTGGCCTTGCCCTTGCGCAAATCGGATCCGGCTTTGCTGACCTTGCTGGATCACCAGGCCGAACAGCTGCTGGCTGAAACCGCCGCGGTTCCCCCCGTCGTGGACGCCTGGCGGCGGACGCTGGTACCCCTGATCCGGGAGGGCCAGACCTCGTTGGCCGCGCTGGCAGAGGCGCACCACATGAGCCCCCGGACCCTGCAACGCCGGCTGGCCGAGCAGGGCACCAGCTTCCAGGGCCTGCTGGACCAGACCCGGCGGCATCTTGCGGAGCGCCACCTGCGCGACGCCCAGCTCGACCTGGCCGAGATCGCCTTGATTCTGGGCTACTCGGAGCAGAGCGCCTTCACGCGGGCCTTCCGTGCCTGGACGGGGTTGGCGCCCGCCCAGTGGCGGCGTCAGCACGCGCCGACCTTGCGGCGATGACGAGGGTGTCGTTCTGCGGTCGGTGAACGTTTGTCGTTCCTCAAGTTCGTTTGCGGAATGCCGACAACGGGAGACAAGGGGGCGCGTGGCCCGGTCGTGTGCGCACTCGACCGGGGTCACGCCCCCGCTTTTCATCCCGTGCAAGGAGTCGGCATGTTCTCTCTTCCCAGTTCCATCAAGGCCAAGCTGGTCCTGGCCTTTGGCGGGGTGGCCGGCATCGTGCTGGTGCTGGGTGGATTCGCCCTGTACTCGCTCCATGAGGCCACAGGACGCTTCACCACCTTTGTTCATGGTGTGGATGCCCGGGCCAAGGTTGCGGCCCATTTGCAGCATGCGGTGGACCACAGGGCCATCGGCGCGCGAAACCTGGTTCTGGCCGCGACCGACGAAGAGCGTGCCAAGGAAAAGGCCGATGTCGTGGCAGCGCATGGCGACGTGCAGCGCTTGCTCAAGCAGTTGAACGACATGATCGCCGTGGCCACTGACACATCCGAGGAAGCCCGTCGCCTGGTGGTTCGCTTGAGCGAGATCGAACAGGTCTACGGGCCGGTGGCCCTGGCCATCGTGGAGCAGGCGGCGCGGGGCGATGCCGAGCAGGCCCGGCGCAAGCTGCATGACGAGTGCCAGCCGCTGCTGACCCAGTTGCGGGGTGTCATGCGGGACTACAACGCGCTGGTCGAGCGGCGTGCCGCGGCCCTGGCCGCCGATGCCGAGGAACAGATGGCCACGCGTCGGGTGCTGTTGACGGCCGCTGTCCTGGCCGCGGTGTTGCTGGGCGTGGGGGGCGGCGTGCTCATCACGCGCAGCCTGATGGACGATCTGGGGGCCGAGCCACACGATCTGAACGTGTTCGCGCGCCGCGTGGCCGATGGCGACCTGAGCCCCATTCCCGGCGTGGACCGGGCGCCTTCGCACAGTGTGCTGGCCTCGTTGGGGTCCATGCAAGTCAACCTGGCCGCCATCGTGAACCAGGTGCGCGAGTCCTCGGACACCATCGTCACCAGCTCCACCCAGATCGCGCAAGGCAACAACGACCTGAGCCAGCGCACCGAAGAGCAGGTGAACGCCCTGCAGCAGACGGCCGCGACCATGGACGTCCTGGGCCACATGGTGGCCAGCAACGCCGACAGTGCCCAGCAGGCCAGCGAACTGGCAGTAGGGGCCAGTCAGGTGGCGGGCAAGGGCGGCGAGGTCGTCAGCCAGGTGGTCGACACCATGCGGGGCATCAACGAAAGCTCGAAGAAGATCTCCGACATCATCGGGGTGATCGATGGCATTGCCTTCCAGACCAACATCCTGGCCCTGAATGCGGCCGTGGAGGCGGCCCGTGCAGGCGAGCAGGGCCGGGGCTTCTCCGTCGTGGCCTCGGAGGTGCGCAGCCTCGCCCAGCGCAGTGCGACCTCGGCCCGCGAGATCAAGGCACTGATCACCCACAGCGTCGAGCAGGTCGAGCGCGGCACCGGTCTGGTGGACCAGGCCGGCGAGACCATGGCCGACATCGTGCGGGCCATCCAGCGCGTCACCGACATCGTGACGGAGATCAGCCAGTCCAGCACCGAGCAGAGCGAGGGCGTGACCCAGATCGGTGACACCATCAACCAGATCGACGACACCACCCAGAAGAACGCCGCCCTGGTGGAGGAAAGCGCCGCCGCCGCGGAGTGCCTCAAGCAGCAGGCCGATCGCCTGGCCCGGGCTGTGTCGACCTTCCGCATCAATGGGCGCAGCGTGCTGTGAGCGGTGGACGGGCCAGCGTCATTCGTACTTCAGTCGGGCGTCGTTCGGCAGACCGTCGATGGGGCACTCGGCCGTGCCCACGGTCTTGCGGGTGATGGCTTCGACCCGGGCCTGCGCGGCAGCGGGGTCATTGACCCACTCGCGGTAGAAATCGTAGGGGCACTCGGCCACGCCCTTGTCGCCTTCGCCCGAGTTGATCTTGCCCGTGTAGCCGCGGTGCAGGAGCTTGAACAGGTGGTTTTGTGACTGGGCCGTGCTGCGCGCGTCGCGGATGAGCCGTTTGCTCAGCTGGGCGTACTGGATGCCGTAGTCCTCTTCGCCGCATTCGCCCAACGTGCGCCCGTCGAAGCCGATGATGGCGCTGTGCCCGAAGTAGCTGTAGACGCCGTCGAAGCCGGCTGCGTTGGCCACGGCCACATAGCTGTTGTTGGCCCAGGCCATGGCCTTGGCCATCAGCACCTGCTGGTCCTTGGCGGGGTACATGTAGCCCTGGCAGCGCACGATCAGCTCGGCGCCCTTCATCGCGCAGTCGCGCCAGATCTCGGGGTAGTTGCCGTCGTCGCAGATGATGAGGCTGACCTTCATTCCCTTGGGTCCGTCCGACACATAGGTCTTGTCACCGGGGTACCAGCCCTCGATAGGCGTCCACGGCATGATCTTGCGGTACTTCTGGACGATCTCGCCCTGGTCGTTCATCAGGATCAGGGTGTTGTAGGGCACCTTGGCCGGGTGGGCCTCGTGGCGCTCTCCGGTGAGCGAGAACACGCCCCAGACCTTCGCGTTGCGGCAGGCCTGCGCGAAGATGTCGGTCACCTCGCCAGGAATGGTCACCGCCGTGTCCATCATCTCCTGCTTGTCATACATGATCCCGTGGGTGCTGTACTCCGGGAAGATGACCAGATCCAGCCCGGGCAGACCCAGCTTCATGCCTTCGATCATCTGGCGGATCTTGTGGGCATTGGCCATCACCTCGGCCGTCGTGTGGAGCCGGGGCATCTTGTAGTTGACGACGGCCACGCCGACCGTGTCTTCGCTGCTTGAAATGTCGCCGTGAAGCATGCTGCCTCTCCTGCAGGGTTGCGAAGCCTGCAGGGTGCGACGGAGGCCGGCTGCGCTCAATACGTTGATTGACGTATCGGCTCGCCTACTGTCGGGACGGTTCAACCTTGCGCGGGCAGGGCCGCAGGGGCGTTCCTACAATCCGGTGCATCGTTCACAGATTTCGGGAGACCCCTGTTCATGCCACTCTGGACCGTTCTCGTGCCCTTGGTTGCCGCCGGCTTGCTCGGGGTGTCGTCGATGCTGGGGGCTTCGGTCGGCATGCTGGCCCTGTTCGGCGGGGCCCTGATGCTGTCGGTGCTGGCTGCGGTTCACCATGCGGAGGTGATCGCGCACAAGGTGGGGGAGCCCTTGGGCACCCTGGTGCTGGCGCTGGCCGTGACGGTGATCGAGGTGGCGCTGATCGTCAGCATCATGATGGCGGGGGGCGCGAAGTCCGCGGCCGTGCCGCGCGACACGGTGTATGCCGCGATCATGATCATCTGCACCGGCGTGCTGGGCCTGTGCGTGCTGATCGGGGCGGTGCGGCACCGCGTGCAGACCTTTCGCGTGGCCGGCGCCAATGCCGGCCTGAGTGCCCTGATGGCCCTGGCGACGCTGTCGCTGGTGCTGCCGAGTTTCACCACCTCGACGCGCGAAGGCACCTACAGCCCGGCCCAGCTCGTGTTCGCCGGTGTGGCCTCGTTGGTGCTGTGGCTGGTGTTCATCTTCGTTCAGACCGTGCGCCACCGTGACTATTTCCTGCCCGAGGAAGAGGCGAGCAACGAGCACGTGCATGCCGCGCCGCCCGGAACGTGGCAGGCGCTGGCCAGCCTGTCGTTGCTGCTGGTGGCGCTGGTGGCGGTCGTGGGCCTGGCCAAGCTGCTGTCGCCCGCCATTGAACAGGCCGTGAGCGAAGCCGGCGCGCCGAAGGCGGTCATCGGGGTCGTCATCGCGCTGCTGGTGCTGCTGCCCGAAACCGTGGCCGCCATCCGCGCCGCGCACGCCAACCGACTGCAGACCAGCCTCAACCTGGCCATCGGCTCGGCGCTCGCCAGCATCGGCCTGACGATTCCGGCGGTGGCCGTGGTGTCGGTGTGGCTCGACCTGCCCCTTCAACTGGGCATCGTGGGCAAGGACCTGGTGCTGCTGCTGCTGACGTTCGCCATTGCCATCGTCACCCTGGGCCACGGCCGAACGACCGTGATGCAGGGTGCCGTGCACCTGGTGATCTTCGCAGCCTTCCTGTTCCTGACGCTGGTGCCGTGAACCCGGCCGCCAGGCCGTATCCGGGCTCAGTGGCTGATCATCCAGGGTCGTTTGGTGGGGAAGGTCTTGGCGCCATTGGCCGCCGTGACGGTGGCGCTGCGCAGGCCCTTGCTGCCTGAGCAGCACCCGCATCCCGCCGGGTGACGCAGCCGCGCATAGCCGCCTTCCTGGTAGCCCTTGGACGTCATCGGGGCGTGGCGGGCGGCTTCGTTGCGGTCCATGGCCGTGCGGGTGTCTGCGCTCAGACAGGCCAGCCGAGGGGCCGACGCGAACACACGCGGCGACGCGGTCCCGCAGTCGGGGCAGGGGGCCAGTTCATTGCGGTCGGCCAGGCTGCGGAAGGCGTCGAAGCCGCCGCAATGGGGACAGGCGTAGTCGTAGGTGGGCATGCGGCGGCTCCTGGGCGAGGGGGCGGGCTTACTTGACGAGGTCGTACGAGATCGGCATGTCGATGCTGCCGTCGAGCATCTTCACGGGGCCGGCGGCCGTCGGGTTGATGTCGAACTCGAAGATCTCGGTGGGCAGCCACAGCGTGGCGCAGGCGTTGGGGATGTCGACCACGCCGCTGATGTGGCCCTGCACCGGCGCGGTGCCCAGGATGGAGTAGGCCTGCGCCCCGGTGTAGCCGAACTTCTTCAGGTATTCGATGGCGTTCAGGCACGCCTGGCGGTAGGCCACGTGCACGTCCAGGTAGTGCTGCTTGCCCTGCTCGTCGACCGAGATGCCTTCGAAGATCAGGTAGTCCTTGTAGTTGGGCGTGATGGGGCTGGGCTTGAAGATCGGGTTCTTGATGCCGTACTTGGCCATCCCGCCCTTGATGAGCTGCACGCGCATGTGAACCCAGCCGGCCATCTCGATGGCGCCGCAGAAGGTGATCTCACCATCGCCCTGGCTGAAGTGCAGGTCGCCCACGGAGAGGCCCGCGCCTTCCACGTACACCGGGAAGAAGATCTTGGAGCCGCGTGACAGGTCCTTGATGTCGCAGTTGCCGCCGTGCTCGCGCGGGGGCACGGTGCGGGCACCTTCGGCGGCAATCTTGTCCTTGACCTCGCCAGTGGCCTTGCCAGCGTGGGCGGTCTTGGCGAACGGCGGGTTGGCCAGCGGTGGCACGCGGTCGGGCTGGGTGGCGATGAAATCGACCTCGCGCTCGTTCCACATGTCGAGCATCTTCTTGTCCGGCAGGCAGCCGATGAGACCCGGGTGGATCAGCCCTGCGAACTCGACGCCGGGGATGTGACGGCTCTTGGTGAACATGCCGTTGAAGTCCCAGATGGACTTCTGGGCGTGCGGGAAGTGCTCGGTCAGGAAGCCGCCGCCGTTGTTCTTGCTGAAGAAGCCGTTGAAGCCCCACAGGCTGTCGGCCTTGGCGCCGATGTCGAGCAGGTCCACCACCAGCAGGTCACCGGGCTCGGCGCCCTTGACGCCCACCGGGCCCGACAGGAAGTGCACCGTGGTCAGGTCGACATCGCGCACATCGTCGGCGCTGTCGTTGTTCTGGATGTAGCCGCCCGTCCAGTCGTAGGTCTCGAGCACGAAGTCGTCGCCGGGGTTGACCCAGCAGGCCATCGGGATGTCCGGGTGCCAGCGGTTGTGCACCATCGGGTTGTGGTAGGGAGAGTCTTTCAGGTCGACCTTGATCAGGGTTTCGGGCATGGCTTGCTCCTTGGTTCAAACAGACAGGTAGGCTTTGATGCGGTCGGCATCCGTGTCGGCGCGGGTCGTCTCGTGCACCAGGCGGCCGCCTTCGATGACGAAGAGGCGGTCGGCCACGTCCATCGCAAAGCTCAGCACCTGCTCGCTCACGACGATGGTGATCTCGCGCAGCTTGCGGATCTCGTTGAGGGCCTTGGCGATGTCCTTGATGATCGAAGGCTGGATGCCTTCGGTGGGCTCATCGAGCAGCAGGACCTTGGGGTTGGTGACCAGCGCACGGGCAATGGCGAGTTGCTGCTGCTGGCCGCCCGAGAGGTTGCCGCCCTTGCGGTGCTTCATGTCGAACAGCACCGGGAACAGCGCGTAGATGTCGTCGGGGATGCGCTTGCTCTTGCTGTTCTCCAGCCCGGTCTGGATGTTCTCCTCCACCGTCAGCGTCGGGAAGATCATGCGGCCTTGCGGCACGTAGGCAATGCCCTTCTTCACGCGTTGAAAGCTCTCGTCCTTCACCACGCTCTGGCCCGCCACGCTGATCTCGCCGGCCTTGGATGGCAGCACACCCATCAGGCTCTTGAAGAGCGTGGTCTTGCCCATGCCGTTGCGGCCCATGATGGCCACTGTCTCGTTCTTGTTGGCTTCGAACGAAATGCCGTGCAGCGCCTCGCTCTGGCCATAGCTCACGAACAGATCTTTGACTTGCAACATCGAGGTGCTCCTATCCTTGCTTGTGCGACGTTGGTGTTGACCCAGCGGCCACCATGGATCCGGCTTTGCCGGGCCATTGGTGGCGCCCCCTTGAGGGGGCGGCCGCAGGCCGCAGGGGGTGGGCCATCAATGGCCGAGATAGACGTCGATGACCTTGGGGTCGCTCTGGACCTGATCCATCGTCCCTTCGGCGAGGATCTTTCCTTGGTGCATCACGGTCACCTTCGAGGCAATCTGCTTGACGAAGTCCATGTCGTGCTCGATGACGATCATCGAGCGCCCCTTGCAGATGCGCTTGAGGAGCTCGGCGGTGAGTTCGCGCTCCTTGGCGCTCATGCCGGCAATCGGCTCATCGAGCATCAACAGCTCGGGCTCCTGCATCAGCAACATGCCGATCTCCAGCCACTGTTTCTGGCCGTGGCTCAGCAGGCCGGCTTCCATCTCCAGCTTGTCCGCCAGGCCGATCTCCTCGGCCACCACCTGCACCTTGGCCTTGACCTCGTCGGTGCATTTGAAGCCCAGCGCGCCGAACACCGAGCGGCCCTCGGGATAGGAGACTTCCAGGTTCTGGAAGACGCTCAGGTTCTCGTAGATCGACGGCGTCTGGAACTTGCGGCCCACGCCCGAGCGGACGATGGCGTGCTCGGACTTCTTCGTGAGCTCGGTGTCCATGAACTTGATGCTGCCGTGGCTGGCCTTGGTCTTGCCACAGATCAGGTCGAGCAGCGTCGTCTTGCCCGCGCCGTTCGGGCCGATGATCACGCGCAGCTCGTCCTTGTCGACATACAGGTTGAGGCTGTCGATGGCCTTGAAACCATCGAAGGAGACCGTGAGGTCTTCGATGTACAGCACGAATTCCTTGGCACTCATGGGGGACTCCGGTGAGGTGGGGCGGGTGGGATCAGGCTTGCTGGCCGCTCATGCCGTGAGGCAGGCCAGTCCCCGGTTGAGACGGCGGCAGGACTTCGGGGTAGGCCGCGTGCGCGGCCTTGATGCGCTCGGCCTGCAGCTTGCGATCGGCCTGACGTCGGGCCCACCAGGGCTTGATCTTCTGGTCCCACAGGCCAGCCAGCCCATCGGGAAAGGCCATGGTCACGCCGATGAACAGGGCAGCCATCAGGAAGAGCCACAGATCGGGCGCGCTCTCCGAGAAGTAGGTCTTGCCGAAGTTGACGATGAGCGCGCCGTAGATGGCACCGACCAGGCTCATGCGCCCGCCCACTGCCGCAAAGATCACCATCTCGATCGATGGCACGATGCCGACGAAGGATGGCGACATGAAGCCCACCTGCAGCGTGAACAGCGCGCCGCCGATGGCCGAGATGCCCGCCGCCAGGCAGAAGGCGAACACCTTGAACATGGCCACGTCGTAGCCGGAGAAGCGCACGCGGTCTTCCTTGTCGCGCATGGCCAGCAGCAACGTGCCCAGCTTGCTCGACTGGATCCAGCGGCACAGCAGCACGCAGGCGATCAGCAGGGCGGCGCTGACGTAGTACAGGATGAGCTTGGCACCGTCGGTGCGGATGTCCCAGCCCAGCAGCGTCTTCAGGTCCGTGATGCCGTTGACGCCGCCGGTGTAGCCCTGCTGGCCGATGATCAGCACGGTCAGCACCAGGGCCACGGCCTGCGTGATGATGGCGAAGTACACCCCGCCCACGCGCCGCTTGAACATCGCGTAGCTGATGATGAAGGCCAGCAGCATCGGCACGATCACCACGGCAGCCAGTGCGAACGGCAGGCTCTTGAATGGGGTCCACCACCATGGCAGCGCCGTGAGCTGATTCCAGTCCATGAAGTCGGGGATGCCGGGGGTGGACTGGATCTTGGTGCTGATCGGATCCGAAGCCTCGAGCTTCAGGAACATGGCCATCATGTAGCCGCCCAGCCCGAAGAACACACCCTGGCCGAGGCTGAGGATGCCGGCATGGCCCCACAGCATCACCAGGCCGATGGCCACGAAGGCGTAGGTCAGGTATTTGCCGACCAGGTTGAGACGGAAGGTGTCCAGCCCGAGGGGAAACACGACGAAGAGCAGCAGGGCGAGCAGCAGCAGGCTGCCAAGCTGGCGGCGTTGAAACCAGGTGGTGAGGGCGTTCATGGGGTGTACTCCGTGTCCGTGTCAGCGACGCACCTTCGAGGCGAACAGGCCTTGCGGACGGATCATCAGGATGGTGATCACCAGCATCAGCGTCAGCACCTTGGCCATCGATCCGGTCATGAAGAACTCCGAGATCGACTGTGTCTGAGCGATGCCGAAGGCCGATGCGACCGTGCCGAGCAGGCTGCCGGCGCCACCGAAGGTCACGACCAGGAAGCTGTCGACGATGTAGAGCGAGCCGCTGGTGGGGCCCGTTGAACCGATGGTGGTGAAGGCCGCGCCCGCCACGCCGGCGATGCCGCAGCCGATGGCGAAGGTCAGGCGATCGGTCTTCTTGGTGTTGATGCCGATGGCATTGGCCATCACGCGGTTGCTGACAGTGGCACGCACGCGCAATCCCCAGCGGGCCTTGTAGAGCGCGATCAGCAGCAAGGCCGTCACGATGGCGGTCAGTGCCATCACGAACAGGCCGTTGATGGGGATGTCCAGGCCTTCCGACGGCGCCCAGGAGCCCATCAGCCAGTCAGGCAGCGTGGGGCTGACTTCCTTCGGGCCGAAGGTGGAGCGAAAGACCTGCTGCAGGCCCAGGCTGAGACCCCAGGTGGCCAGTAGCGTGTCCAGCGGCCGTTTGTAGAGGTGACGGATCAAGGCCCATTCCGTGAGCCACCCGGCCGCGAAGGCGATCAGGAAGGCCGCCACAATGGCCACCGGGAAGTACATCTGCATCAGGCCCGGCGCGAACTTCTCGGTCAAGGTCGATCCGAGGTAGATCGTGTAGGCCCCGATGGTCATGAACTCGCCATGCGCCATGTTGATCACGCCCATCTGCCCGAAGATCACGGCCAGGCCGAGGCCCATGAGCAGCAGCACGGAAAACAGGCTCAGGCCGGCGAACCCCTGCATCACGCCGATGTTCCACATGTCGGATAAGGTCATGTCCATACGTTCTCTCTTCCAGGCTCGTGCCATGCAAACCGGATCAAGCAGGACACCGCGGATCTGGCGCTGCCAGTCCGCTGGTGTGGCCCCGGGGTGCGGCCATCAGGCCGCAGGGGAGGTCACTGATATCCCTTGGGGAAGGGGTTCGGCTCGATCAGGTCCTTGGACTCGGACACCACCTTGAACGTGCCGTCGGGCTGGCCTTGCGCAATGCGCGACTTGCTCCAGAGGTGGTGGTTGGCGTGGACCTTCACATAGCCTTCGGGGGCGGTCTTGAGCTCGATCCCCGGCGAGGCGGCCACGACCTTGTCCACGTCGAAGCTGCCGGCCTTCTCGACGGCGGCCTTCCACAGCCAGGGGCCGAGGTAGCCGGCCTGGGTGACATCGCCGATCACCGACTTCGGTCCGTACTTGGCCTTGAAGGCCGCGACGAACTTCTTGTTGTTCTCGTTGTCCAGCGACTGGAAGTACTTCATCGAGCCGTAGAAGCCGGCGAAGTTTTCGCCGCCCACGCCGAGCATCTCGTCTTCCGTCACCGACAGGGTCAGCAGGAACTGCTTGGCGCCGGTGATGCCGGCAGCCTTGAGCTGCTTGTAGAAGGCCACGTTCGAGCCGCCCACCACGGCCGCAAAGATGCAGTCGGGCTTGGCCACCTTGATCTTGTTGATCAGCGAGTTGAAGTTGGTGTGGCCCAGCGGGTAGTACTCTTCGCCCACCACGCTGCCCAGCTTGCCCACGGTCTCGATGTGCTTGCGCGCGATCTTCATCGAGGTGCGCGGCCAGATGTAGTCCGAGCCGACGAGGAAGAAGGTCTTGGCCTTCTTCTCCTTGGCGCCCCAGTCCAGGCCATAGATGATTTGCTGTGTGGCTTCCTGGCCGGTGTAGATCACGTTCTTGGACTGCTCCAGGCCTTCATAGAAGGTGGGGTAGTACAGCAGGCCGTTTTCCTTCTCGAACACAGGCAGCACCGCCTTGCGCGAGGCCGACGTCCAGCAGCCGAAGACGCAGGCCACACGGTCGTTGACCAGCAGCTTCTTGGACTTCTCGGCGAACGTGGGCCAGTCGGAAGCGCCGTCTTCCTTGATCACACGGATCTTGCGGCCCAGCACGCCGCCCATGGCATTGATCTGGTCGATGGCGAGTTGCTCGGCCTGGATGGAGCCTGTTTCCGAGATGGCCATCGTGCCGGTGGCCGAGTGCAGCTGGCCCACGACCACCTCGGTGTCGGTCACGGCCAGCTTGGTGGTGTTGACTGCGGAGGTGGCCGGTGCGGCGCCGTAGCTCAGGCCGGTGAGGCCCATCAGCGGCACCGCGCCCAGGCCTTGCAGCACCCGGCGGCGGTTGAGAGACAGGTCATCGTCGTGTTGGGACATGAAAGGACTCCTTGCACAAAAAGGGGGGTGGCCTGTGCCGCGCGCTGGTGCACTGTGGCGTGCAGGCCCTGTGTTGCGCGGCCTTGGGTGCAACAGTAAGGAGCTCAGGGTTTCTGCTGAATACGTCAATTAACGTAGTCGGCCGGGCGCCACGCGCGTGTGCCGCGCTTGGACTGCTTCTTGCATTCGCCCCGCCGCGTTGTTCAGCGAAAGACCGCATGTGACCGTCGCCCGGCAGAAGATCTTCCGCATCCGCCGTGAGTACAACTCGTGGGTTGCCAACGAGACCCTGGAGGACTACGCGCTGCGCTACACACCGCGCAGCTTCCGCAAGTGGAGCGAGATGCGTGTGGCCAACACCGCCTTTGGCGCGGTGTCGTTTCTGGCACTCGAAGCCATCGGGGGCGCCATCGCGCTCAACTACGGATTCACCAACGCGCTGTGGGCCATCCTGCTCGTGGGTCTGGTCACCTTCCTGACCGGCTTGCCGATCAGCTATTACGCCGCGCGCTACGGCGTCGACATGGACCTGCTCACGCGGGGTGCGGGATTCGGCTACCTGGGCTCGACCCTGACTTCGCTGATCTACGCCAGCTTCACCTTCATCTTCTTTGCGCTCGAAGCGGCCATCATGGCGCTGGCCCTGCAGATGCTGTTCGACTGGCCGCTGACCGTGTGTTACGTGGTGTCGTCGCTGGTCATCATTCCGCTGGTCACGCATGGCATCACGCTGATCTCGCGTCTGCAGACCTGGACGCAGCCGGTGTGGGCTGCGCTGTGGCTGTGTCCGTTCATTGCTGTGGCGCTGAAGCATCCGGATGCGTACCGCGCCTTCACGGGGCTGGCTGGCCGGGCCACGGGCGACAGCGGCTTCGACTGGCTGGCCTGCGGCATGGCGGCCACCGTGGCGTTTTCCTTGGTGGTGCAGGTGGGCGAGCAGGTTGACTTCCTGCGCTTCCTCCCCGAAAAGACCCGCGAGAACCGCGTGCGCTGGTGGACGGCCGTGCTGGTGGCCGGCCCTGGATGGATCGTGCCGGGGATGCTGAAGATGCTGGCCGGTGCGTTCCTGGCGTTCCTCGCCCTGCAGCGCGAGGTGCCGGTGGACAAGGCCATCGAACCCACGCAGATGTACCTGGCCGGCTTCAGCGAGGTCTTCACTTCGCCGGGATGGGCGCTGGGGGCCACGGTGCTGTTCGTCATCGTGTCGCAGGTCAAGATCAACGTCACCAATGCCTATGCCGGATCGCTGGCCTGGTCCAACTTCTTTGCCCGCCTGACCCACAGCCACCCCGGGCGAGTGGTGTGGTTGGTCTTCAACGTGCTGATCGCCGTGCTGCTGATGACGCTCGGCGTGTTCGGCGCGCTCGAGCACGTGCTGGGGCTTTACAGCAACGTCGCCATTGCGTGGGTGGGGGCACTGGTGGCCGATCTGGTCATCAACAAGCCGCTGGGCTGGTCGCCGCGGGGAATCGAGTTCCGGCGTGCCTACCTGCCTGATCTCAATCCGGTCGGGTTGGGCGCCACCTTGCTGGCCACCATCGTGGCCCTGGTGGCGCACGCTGGCGTGCTGGGCAAACTGGCGGCGGCGTGGTCGCCGTTTCTCGCGCTGGCCGTCGCCATGGTGGCCTCGCCCGTGCTGGCCCGGGTCACGCGGGGACGGTTCTACCTGGCGAGGCAGCCTGCGGCCTCGTGGCAGCCGGGCGAGATGGTGCGGTGCTCGGTGTGCGAGAACCTGTTCGAGGCCGAGGACATGGCCGCCTGTCCGGCCTACGACGCCCCCATCTGTTCCTTGTGCTGCACGCTGGAGAGCCGCTGCCACGATCGCTGCAAGAGCCGATCGCGCGCGGCCGAACAGGTGTCCGATGGCCTGACCGCGGTGTTGCCGCCCGCCTGGTCGCGGCGCATCAACTTTCGGGTCGGCCACTACCTGGTGGTCTTTCTGTCGATGGCCGCGCTGCTGGCTTTCGTGCTTGGCGTGGTCTATTACCAGGAGGGGGTGCTGTCAGCGGGGCTGCATGCCGGTGCAGAGGTGCCTGCCCCTGCCGGTGCGCTGCAAGGGCCCTTCATCAAGGTGCTTGCGCTGATGCTGCTGGTGGCGGCCGTGTGTGCGTGGTGGGTGGTTCTGGCGTCCGAGAGCCGCCGCATGGCGCAGGACGATTCCAATCGGCAGACCCAGCTGCTGCAGGTGGAGATCGACGCCCACCGCCGCACCGACGCGGCGCTGCAGCAGGCCAAGGAACTGGCCGAGGCCGCGAACCAGGCCAAGACCCGGTACGTGGCCGGCATGACGCACGAGCTGCGGACGCCGCTCAACAGCATCCTGGGCTATGCACAGATCCTGTTGAAGGACGAGCCGGAGCAGGGCGGCAAGCGGGGGGCGCTGACCACCATCCAGCGCAGTGGCGAGCACCTCATGGGGCTGATCGACGGCTTGCTCGACCTGGCGCGCATCGAGGCCGGACGGCTCCGGCTGGATCCGGTCCCCTTGCCCCTGCACGAGTTTCTGGACGATGTCGTGCGCATGGTGGAGCCACAGGCCCTCGCCAAGGGGCTGCGCTTCGAGCTGGAAACCCTGGGTCGGGTGCCGGTGTGGGTTCAGGCCGATGCGCGGCGTCTGCGTCAGATCCTGCTGAACCTGCTGGGCAATGCCGTGCGCTTCACGGACCAGGGGCGCATCACGCTGCGAGTCGATGCCCGTCGCGAGGTGCTGCGTTTCGAGGTGGTCGACACCGGGATCGGCATCGCGCCGCAGGACCTGGAGCGGATCTTTCTGCCGTTCGAGCGGGGCAGCGGAGGCCGACGTCGGGCGGACCCGGGAACCGGCCTGGGCCTGACCATCACCCACCTGCTGACCGAGCTCATGGGTGGCGAACTCAGCGTGCACAGCACCCTCGGGCAAGGCAGCACGTTCAGCGTGCGGCTCTACCTTCGAGAGATCAACGAGCCGCCGCAACGGCCCGCCGGGCCCGACTGGGCCGAGCGCCTGCGCCTGCATCCCGTGACGGGCTACAGCGGACCGCGCAAGACCCTGCTGGTGGTGGACGACCAGCCGACGCAACGGCAGATGCTGGCCGGCATGCTGCTGCCGCTGGGCTTCAAGGTGCGTGAGGCGGCCAGCGGCAGCGAGGCGCTCGACAGCGTGCGGGAGCAGGTGCCGGACGCCATCCTGCTGGACATCACGATGGACGACATGGACGGGTGGCGCACGGCCCGGGCCATCCGGCAGTCGGGCTTCACCGAGGTGCCGGTGGTGATGGTCTCGGCCAATGTGTTCGAGAACCGGCCCGAGAACCTGGCGGCGGCGCAGTGCCAGGCCTTTGTCGGCAAGCCGGTGATGGAGTCGGAGTTGCTGGCCACCCTGGGTGGGCTGCTGCACATCGAGTGGGTCACCGAGGTGTGTGCCCCGCCTGTTCGGCTCGACATGGCGGCCGCGTTGGCCGCCACCCCGATCGGGATGGCCGCCGCCTTGCCGGCCGATGCCGCCTGGGAACTGCACCGCCTGGCCCGAAAGGGACACGTTCAGGCGCTGCACGACGCCTTGATGGAGTGGCAGCGAGCCGAACCCACATTGAGCCCGCAATGGCAGGCGCTGCAAGCCCTGGTCGAGCGCTTCGACCTGGATGCGGTGGCCGAGCGCCTGGCGCCCTACCTGCTGGAGGACACCCAAGATGAACCCTGATGTCGCGACCTGTCACCGCGGGACCGTGCTCGTGGTGGACGATGCCCCCGACACCCTGCGCATGCTGTGCGATGCGCTGGCGGACGAAGGCTACACCGTGCTGGTGGCGCTCGACGGCCAGCAGGCCCTGGCCCGCCTGGATGTCGTCACGCCCGATGCCATCCTGATGGATGCGATGATGCCCGGCTGGACCGGCTTCGAAACCTGCCAGCGGATCAAGGCCCATGCGCAGGGCGCGACCATCCCGGTGATCTTCATGACCGGCCTGTCTGAAACTGCCGATGTGGTGGCCGGTTTCGAGTCGGGCGGGGTGGACTATGTGGTCAAGCCGGTGCGCATCGAGGAGGTGCTGGCCCGGCTCGCCACCCACGTCCGCAACGCGCGCCTGACACGCGAGGCCCAGCGCGCGATCGAGGCCGGACCGCCCTCTGCGCACGCCGGCCCGGCGGCGCTCAGCAGCCGCCTGGAAGAGGCCGCGCTGACGCCACGGGAAACCGAGGTGCTGGCCTGGGTGGCGCGGGGCAAGACCAACCGCGACATCGCCGAGATCCTGGGCATGAGCCACCGCACGGTGAACAAGCACCTCGAGCACATCTTCGAGAAACTCGGCGTCGAGACGCGCGCGGCCGCGGCGGCCCTGGCCAGCCCGATGCTGACAGGCAGCCACGTACCGTCCGGTTGACGCGCAGTCAGGCCTGGCCGGTGGCGCGGGCGTGGGCGTCCCAGCCTGCGCGGAACACGGCGCGGATCATGTCGTTGAACGAGCCGGGCGAGCGGCGCAGCTCGTCGCACTCGGCCTCCGTGAGCGTGACGCAGTGGCGCTGGGCCGGCGGGCTCAGGTCGTCGGGCGGCGTGAAGCCTCGCTTGAGGAGTTCATGGCGACGGCTCTCTTCCTGGTAGATGCGTTCATGTCCCAACTGGCGCAACTCGTTCTGCACGAACAGCAGCGTGCTGGTGGACTTCGACAGCACCAGGGTCGGCGGATTGCTGCGCAGGGTCTCGAAAGCCCGGCGCGCCATCTCGCGCAGTTCGCCCACATCGGGCATGTCAGACACGTTCACGGATTCGGTCATGGCCAGCAGCGTTGCCTCGGAATTCAGTAGAGGGGCTGGCGATCCGGTGGCGGTGCTGGCCCTGACGTGATTGTTCTAGAGCGGGCCTCGCTTGTGGGTGTCCGATGCGCATGCTGGCAGCAAAAGAGCGGCTTGTTGCCAATTACTGCGCGGGGTCCGTCGGCAGGGCGGTAGCATGCAGCCATGTCGACCACCTTGTTGCTGAACGCGGGCGTTGCCGTGCTGGGCGGGCTCCTGGTCGTGTCGGGGGTTGTGGCCCATGACCGCCCCACGTGGCTGCTCGAAGTCCTGCCCGTTCTGATCGCCGTGCCCATCCTGATGGCCACGCGGCGGCGCTTCCCCCTGACCGGCCTGCTCTACGGGGCCATCTTCGTGCACGCCCTGGTGCTTATTCTGGGCGGCACCTACACCTATGCGCGCGTGCCGCTCGGTTTCTGGATGGCAGAGTGGCTGGACCTTCAACGCAACCCGTACGACAAGATCGGCCACTTCTTCCAGGGCTTTGTGCCGGCCCTGGTGGCCCGGGAGATCCTGGTGCGGGGCGCCTACATCCGGGGGCAGCGCATGCTGGCTTTCCTCGTGGTGTGCGTGGTGCTGGCCATCAGCGCCACCTATGAGCTGATCGAATGGGGTGTGGCCGTGGCCATCGGGCAGGATGCCGATGCCTTTCTGGGCACGCAGGGCGACCCGTGGGACACCCAGTCCGACATGGCCATGGCTCTGATCGGCGCGTGCGTGGCACTGGCCGGTTTTGCCCGCTGGCAGGACCGGCAGATGGCCCGACTGCCTGCGACGCCCGAGCATGGCCACGCACGCTGACGCGGCTGTGCTCACCCGCGAGGCCAAGGCGCGCCGCCTGGCCCGCATGAAGGCCGTGGCCGTGGGCCTGCTGCTGGCCGCGGCGCTGCTGTATGCACTGGCCACGGCCATGCAGAGCCGGCAGCCTGCCCATGCAGCGTGGTGGGCCGCGCTGGCCGCCTTCTCCGAGGCGGCCATGATCGGCGCCATGGCCGACTGGTTTGCCGTCGTCGCCTTGTTCCGGCACCCGTTGGGGCTGCCCATTCCGCACACCGCCATCGTGCCGCGCAACCAGGCACGCATCGGCGAGAACCTGGCGGCCTTTCTGTGCGACCACTTCCTGGCGGAGGCCCAGGTCATCGACCGGCTCCGAGCCTTCGACCCCGCTCGCCGGCTGGCCGCCTGGATGGCCGAGCCGCGCCATGCCGATCAGGTGGCACGGCTGGTGACCGAAGGCGGGCGGCACGCGTTGATCGCGCTGGAGGACCCCCGGGTGGCGGTTTTCGTGCGCGAGACGGTGCTGCGCCGGCTGGACGAGGTGGACATCGCGACCTGGGCCGGGCGGTTGCTGGGCATCCTCACCGAGGGGCGGCGCCATCAGGCGTTGCTCGACGAGGTGCTGCAGCGCGTGGCCACCCGGCTGGGCGACGAGGCCTTGCAGGCCGAAATTGCCGAGCGCATGGCCGCCGAGGTGCAGGTGCTGCGCCTGGTCGGGCTGGATCAGGTGGCCGGGCGCATGGGCACGCGCAAGCTGCTGGCCGGGCTGGGGCGGTTGATTGCCGAGATGAGCGAAGACCCGGAGCACCCGCTGCGGCTGCGCTTCGATGCCTTCGTGGCCAGCCTGGTGACCGCGCTGGAGCACGATCCGGCGATGCGCATGAAGGCCGAGACCCTGCGCCGCGCCGTGCTCGCCCATCCCGCGCTGGCGGCCTTCCTGCACGGGCTGTGGCAGCAGGTGGTCGGCGCCCTGCGCGATGACCTGCATGACGAGCGGGGCGCGATCCGCACGCGGCTGGGCGATGCGGTCCGGGTGCTGGGGGAACGCCTGGCTGCAGACCCGGCCATGCAGGACTGGCTCAATGCGGAGTGGCTGGCGGCCGCGCCGGCGCTGGTGGACCGGTGGCGGGAGGACATCCGCCGGCACATCACCCAGCGCGTGGCGCAATGGCCGGCCGACGAACTGGCCCGCGAGCTCGAGCTGCACCTGGGCCCGGACCTGCAGTACGTGCGTTTCAACGGCACGCTGGTGGGCGGGCTGATCGGCCTGCTCATCCACGGCATCACGCTGTGGGTGATGCCCTGATGCGGTGAGGCCGGGCGGCCCCGCGCCCGCTCAGCTGCCGAAGCGCAGCTGCGACTCGCCCTCGGTGTGGGTCACGCGGCCATCGGCCAGCTTCAGGCTGCCTTCCACCATCCACCGCACCGCTTGCGGGTAGATCTGGTGCTCCTGCTTCAGCACGCGAGCCGAGAGCAGGTCGGGCGTGTCATCGGGCAGGACGGGCACTGCGGCCTGTGCCACGATGGGGCCGTGGTCCAGTTCGGCCGTGACGAAGTGCACCGTGGCGCCCGCCAGCTTGCAGCCGGCTTCGATGGCCCGCGCATGGGTGTGCAAGCCCGGGAAGGCCGGCAGCAGCGAGGGGTGCACGTTCAGCATGCGGCCTTCGAAGCGGCGCACGAATTCCGGCGTCAGGATGCGCATGAAGCCCGCCAGCACCACCACATCGGGCGAAAAACCGTCCACCACCCGTGCCAGTTCGGCGTCAAAGGCTTCGCGGCTGTCGTACTGCTTGTGGTCGACCACGGCCGTGGCAATGCCCCGGGCCGCCGCAAAAGCCAGGCCACCGGCCTCGGGGCGGTTGCTGATCACGGCCGCCACGCGGGCGGGCCAGTGCTCGGCGGCACAGGCGTTGACGATGGCCTCCATGTTGGAGCCGCGACCGGAGATCAGGATGACGATGTTTTTCATGCGGCCTAGAGTGTAGTGGCGTGGCACGCCGGCGGGCGCTTCACCGGCTGTGCCGCCTGCGGCGCCCGCCCCGGGAACCTACAATGCCCGTTTCCCTGAACGACCTTTGCTGCGCGGGCCTCTGGCGCCCTTGCAGCCGGCCCGCCATGACCCAACGCGTTCTCACCGGCATCACCACCACCGGCACCCCGCACCTCGGCAACTACGTTGGCGCCATCCGCCCTGCGATTGCCGCCAGCCGCGAGCCGGGCGTCGAAAGCTTCTTCTTCCTGGCCGACTACCACGCCCTCATCAAGTGCGATGACCCGGCCCGCATCGCGCGCTCGCGCCTGGAGATCGCCGCCACGTGGCTGGCTGCCGGGCTCGATACCGACCGCGTCACGTTCTACGCCCAGAGCGACATCCCGGAGATCACCGAGCTGAACTGGCTGCTGACCTGCGTGACCGCCAAGGGCCAGATGAACCGCGCGCACGCTTACAAGGCTTCGGTGGATGCCAACACCGCCAAGGGCGAGGACCCGGACGCAGGCGTCACCATGGGGCTGTACTGCTACCCGGTGCTGATGGCGGCCGACATCCTGATGTTCAACGCGCACCGCGTGCCCGTGGGCCGCGACCAGGTGCAGCACATCGAGATGGCCCGTGACGTGGCCCTGCGTTTCAACCACCTCTATGGCGCCGGCCAGGATCTCTTCGTGCTGCCCGAGGCCGAAATCGAGGAGGCCGTGGCCACGCTGCCCGGCCTGGACGGCCGCAAGATGAGCAAGAGCTACGACAACACCGTGCCCTTGTTCGAAGGCGGCCCCAAGGCGCTGAAGGAGGCCATCGCCCGGATCGTGACCGATTCGAAGTTGCCCGGCGAGCCCAAGGACCCCGAAGGCGCCCACCTCGTCACCATCTACGACGCCTTCGCGACGGCCGATCAGCGCGCGGCCTTCCGGGCCGACCTGCGGGCCGGCCTGGCCTGGGGGGAGGCCAAGCAGCGCCTGGTCGACCTGATCGAGGCCCATGTGGGCCCCATGCGCGCCCGTTATGCCGACCTGGTGGCCCATCCCGAACAGATCGAGGCCGTGCTGCAGGCCGGCGCCCACAAGGCCCGCGCCCGCGCCACGCCCTTCCTGAAGGAGCTGCGCCACGCCGTGGGCCTGCGCCGCATGGTGGCCTCGGCCGCCGTGCAGGCCGAGGCATCTGCCGCCACCAAGCCCGCCGTGCCGGTGTTCAAGCAATACCGTGAGGCCGACGGCCAGTTCTACTTCAAGCTCACCACCGCCAGCGGCCACCTGCTGCTGCAGAGCGCCGCGTTCGCCGAGGGCCGCGAGGCGGGCAACTGGGTCAAGCGCTTCAAGGCCGAAGGGGCGGCCGCCCTGGCCGGCGCGCCGGTGTCGCTCGGCGAGGGCGTCAGCCAGGCCGACGCCGAAGTGGCCCTGAATGCGTTGATGGCGTCGCTGCAGGACGCCTGAAGCGCGCGCACAATCGCACACCGCCCGGCTCGGTGCCCTCTCACCGGGCCGGACCTTTCCCTTGCTGCGTTTTGCCCTCCGCCTGAGCCCCACCGGGCGGGCGCCGTGCCATGAGCCTTCTTGACGACCAGCCCGTCGCCGGCATCCACATCACCGACATCGAGGCCGCCATCAACTGGTGGCGCGAGCGACAGCCTGCGTCCGGCGATGGCCTGGGGCTGGGCGACGAGTTGCGCGCGCTGGCCGAGGTGTACGCCCTGATGGTCTACCACCATGAGACCCTGTGCGACGAGGCGACCATGCCCCGTGCGGCCTACCAGGCCTGGCTTCGGTGGTACGACACCACGCCGGACACGCCCTGTATCGCGATCTGCTCGACCAGCCAGGGGGACGACCTGTGCAAGGGCTGTGGCCGCACCTTCGACGAAGTGCAGCTGTGGCCGGAGATGAGTCCCGGCGAGAAGCGCGCCACGTGGCGGCGCATCACGCTGGAGAGCACGGCGTGGCGCTTCAACCGCTACGCCGAGCGCGCCCGTGAACGCGCCCAGGACGACACGGCGCCCGGCTCGGTGCAGGGCGTGGGCACCGATCGGCCCTGACCGTCAGCCGGCAGCAGGATCCGGCACGAACGGCGCCAGCGGGCGGTGGGCCGCCGGATAGCTTTCTCTCCCCAGCTTGCCGTGCAGCGGTGGCATGTCGATCGTCTGCTCGGGTACATGCTGGTCGGGCAGGTGGTCCAGCAGGTGCCGGATCAGGGTCAGCCGACCCGCGCGCTGGTCGTTGAAGTCGACCAGCGTCCAGGGGGCGTACGCGGTGTGGGTGGCCTTCAGCATCGCGTTGCGGGCGCGACCGTACTCTGCGTACTGGGTGCGCGCCACCACGTCCACCGGCGAGAGCTTCCAGCGCTTCAGCGGGTCGGCCAGGCGCTCGGCGAAGCGCGCCTCCTGCTCGGCCTGGTCCACGCACAACCAGTACTTGAACAGCAGCACACCGTCGTTCACCAGCATGCGCTCGAAGGTGGGGGCGTCGTGCAGAAAGCGGCGGTACTCGGCGTCAGTGCAAAAGCCCATCACCTTCTCGACACCGGCCCGGTTGTACCAGCTGCGGTCGAACAGGACCACGTTGCCGGCGGCAGGCAGGTGCGGCACGTAGCGCTGGAAGTACCACTGGCCCCGTTCCTGCTCGGATGGTTTGCCCAGTGCGACCACCTGGCAGCGCCGCGGATCGAGCACGTCCGAAATTGCCCGGATCACGCCGCTCTTGCCGGCGGTGTCGCGGCCTTCGAAGATCACCAGCAGGCGCTTGTGATGGTGTGCCAGCCAGCGCGACATCTGCACCAGCTCCAGCCGCATCGGCTCCAGTGCGGCTTCGTAGGCCTTGCGGCTCAGTCGTTCCTGGTTCTTGCCCACGTCGGGTCCTCCATGCGCGTGATGTGGTTTGCACGATAGCGCATGGCAGGGCGGGGCGTCTGCAGCGGGCCGCCCTCGATAGAATTGGCACATGACCGACGCCACCGCATCCGGCGCGCCCGCCGCCGATTCCCCTCACAAGCCCACCAACTTCCTGCGCGGCATCATCGACCGCGATCTGGAGCAGGGCACCTACGCCAGCCGCCGCTGGGCCGGTACGCCCGGCGATGCCGCCCACCACGCTGCCGGCGAGCCGGATCCGGCGAAGATCCGCACGCGCTTTCCGCCCGAACCCAACGGCTACCTGCACGTCGGCCACGCCAAGAGCATCTGCCTGAACTTCGGCCTGGCGCGGGACTACGGCGGCGTCTGCCACATGCGCTTCGACGACACCAATCCCGAGAAGGAAGAGCAGGAGTACGTCGACGCCATTCTGGACGCGGTGAAGTGGCTCGGCTTCGGCTGGGACTCGTCGTTCAACGGCCAGGCGCAGAGCCACCTGTACTACGCGAGCAACTACTTCGACTTCATGTACCGCGCCGCCGAGGCGCTGATCACCGCGGGCCTCGCCTACGTGGATGAGCAGACGCCCGAAGAAATGCGCGCCAACCGCGGCGACTTCACCACGCCCGGCACGGACAGCCCCTTCCGCAGCCGCAGCCGGGAAGAGAACCTGGCGCGCTTCCGCGAGATGCGTGACGGCAAGCTGCCCGACGGCGCGGCCGTGCTGCGCGCGAAGATCGACATGGCCAGCCCCAACATCAACATGCGGGACCCGGCCATCTACCGCATTCGCCGCGCCACGCACCACAACACGGGCGACACCTGGTGCATCTACCCGATGTACACCTTCGCGCACCCCATCGAGGACGCGCTGGAGCAGATCACCCACTCGATCTGCACGCTGGAGTTCGAAGACCAGCGCCCGTTCTATGACTG
>NZ_CAJYGK010000138.1 GCF_913773725.1 uncultured Aquabacterium sp.
CATGGAGCCCTACGACAACGGCGCGGTGATCGAACTGACAGAGTTCCAGCTTCTCGCCGGAACAACGCGCGTGGATGCTTCAGCCACGCTCACGGCAAGCAACGGCGCCAACGTCGCCGCGCTGTCAGATGGTTCGGCTGTCTCGTCGGTCAGCCTGCCGCGCGGGGTGACGTTGATCTGGGATTTTGGAGCGTCGCCGCAGGACGTGACAGACATCCGCCTCGGCTCGTCTGCCAACCCGCTGCGCTTTTCTCTCATGGCGACCCTGCAATGGTCCGACGATGGCGCGCTGTGGACCACTGCATGCAGCTACTGGGGTATCGCATGGCCCGGCCCGCGAGCCCTGACTGCAAGCGCCATGGGCTTTCCGCGCACGCCAACCAACGAGGCTGTGCAATTGCTCATCGACTTTGAAGCAGATACTTCGGTGCCACGCAACCTGGCGTTCGGTGGTGCTCAACTTGTCCAGTACGGCGGCTCGTCAGCTGCCCGCAGCACTGCACAAGCCCGGTTCGGCGCAGCTTCATGGTTCGCAGGCAACGATACAAGCCGCATCCAGGTCGACGGATTCAGCTATGGAGGCGGGGACTTCACGCTACAAGCATGGTCGTACTTCACGGGGCCGACAGCAACCACCTGGTCGCACTTGCTTCAGCTCGGCTCTGACCTCAACAATCGGGCCAACATCGGCGTCTATAACGGCAAGTACGTGCTGTATGCGACCAACGGTTCGGCAACGCTCAATCCTGGTACCGGGCGGGCCGTGCAGCCCAACACCTGGGTGCACCTTGCGCTCGTCCGTGCGGGATCGATATACACGATGTTCGTGGACGGCGAAGCGGCTTTTACCGGGTCGAGTCCGGCAGGGCCTGCGGCGTTTGCCAGCGGCAGCATCGCGCTCGGTATGCAGCAGTTCAATGGCGTTTCTTCGGACCGATGGCTCGGCTGGATCGACGATGTCTGCTTCAGCCCCCGCGCAGAGTACACGGGGCCGTTCGCTGTGCCTTCATTGCCTCTCAGCGCCCAGGCATCGACCATCTTGCTCAACCGCGTCGCAGGCCGAGCCTTGTCTTCCGGGTTTGTCGTAGCTTCACCTGGCGGCGCTATGCCACCGACTGGCGAAACTCTCCTCGGGCTTGTAGGCAAGTCCAGGACCAACTATTTGTTCGACAGGGCAGCCAACGGCCGCATTCGTGGCACGGTCGAGCGCGATGCGTCGCCTGCAGACGTGCCGCTGCGCCGGCGCGTGACACTGCTCCGCGACATCGATCTGATGGTCGTGCAGCAGCAGTGGAGCGACGCAGCGACCGGGGCCTACGACTTCCAGTACATCGAGACCGAACACGCTTACACGGTCATCGCCCACGACTACGAGCACAACTACCGCGCGGTCATCGCCGACAACCTGAGCCTGGTCACGGGCGGAATGGAGCTGATGCCATGAGCGCGCCAGCCAGCGATTGGGAGATCACGCAAACGACGGCCTTGGCGCAACTGGCTGCGATGCTGACACGCGCAGACACCGGGCCAGGCCGGGCCAGCTTGGCGCTTTTCTCGACAGCCAGGCCGGCGCTGATCACGGACCCGCATGCGGATGCGCCCCAGGCCGAGATCGTCCTGGCCAAGCCCAGCGGCGCGATCATCGGCAGCAGCCTGGTGCTGTATGTTGAGACGCCTGCAGGCGCCATGGTGCAGTCCAACGGCCTGCCGAGGTGGGCCGAGTGGCGTGCGGCGGATGGCGCCGTGCTGGCGCGCTGCGATGTGACGGACATGGACCACGGCGGCGGCTTGCGCGTCGTCGGCGGCGCCACGCCCGAGGGCGAGTCATCGCCGATGCTTTACACGGGCGGCCTGGTCCAGCTCGGCATGGTGGCCCTGTCATGACAGAGGGCACCAGGCTGCTCTTTCGTTCCGCGCCGCACACGGGCAGTCCCGTGCCGCTGGTGTTCGGGCGCGACGATGGAAGCACACCGCCGCCCGTCACTGTCGAGGGCGGCGGTCGCATCACGGGCCTGCGCGGCCACATCCGCGCCCGCGTAGCAGTCCGCGCCTCGGGGGCGGGCCGCGTGACCGGCTTGCGCGGCCACGTCCGCAGCCAGTGGGATGCCAACGTGAGCCGCACGACGCGGGCCGAGCTGGGCACGGCTTGGCGGATGGCTGTGCCCCTCGCGCAGGCACTGGAGACCACTTGGCAGGAGACCGCACAACTGCGCGTAGCGTGCGCGAGTGCGTGGCAGCCTGGCGACGGTCTGCGCGCGGGCGAGGTGGCGGCCTGGCATGAATCACTGCGCATGCGTGCCACAGTGGCGAGTGACTGGCAGGAGGGCGAGGGCCGGCGCGCAGCCTTTTACACAGCCTGGCATGAGGCCCTGCGCGTGCGTGCTGGCAGCGTCAGTGCTTGGCAGCAAGGTGAGGGGCTGCGGGGCGGCCTGGTCGCGGAGTACCAGGAAGCGCTGCGCCTGCGCGCGGCTGTGGTGGGCACCTGGCAAGAGGCCGTTCCTCGCTCCGAGTGGTTGCGCACGGGCTTCGGCGACGCGGATCGCTGGCGCATCGTTCTGGACACCCACTGGCAAGAGGCCATCCGGCCCGCGCCCGGCGAGAGCCCGGTTGTCGTGCCCCCGGGCACGACGCCGTGCTACGTCCCGAGCTCGCCCGTGCGCCTGCTGTTCCGGGCGCCGGCTGTCAGCGGCCGCCCGACGCGCCTGGTCTTCATCTGCGAAGACCGCAACACCCCAACGCCCGGCATCGTCGTGCCTGCGAGGAGGACCTACATCGTGATCAATTCCGTCGAGATCCGGCGCGCGGACGCCCTGGCAGGCGACCCGCTGCCCAGCGAGAGCTTCCAGATGTCGCTCAACCGGCAGTCGTGGACCTGGACGTTTTCCGCCAGCTTCCACGCCGCTGCGCGCGATGCGCTCATGCCCGGCCCAGGCGGACAGCCCGTCGAACTGGAGGTTCGCGTCAACGGTCAGCCATTTCGCATGCAGGGCGAGCGCATCGGCCGCAGCAAGCGGTTTCCCGAGCACATGGTCACTGTCTCGGGCCGGGGCAAAGCTGCGCTGCTGGATGCGCCGCACGCGCCCGTGCAGACGTTCACGCACACGCTGGACCGCACGGCGCAGCAGCTCATGAGCGAGGTTCTTACTGTCAATGGCGTGGGCTTCGGCTGGGCCGTGGATTTCCAACTCACGGACTGGCTGGTGCCGGGCGGCGTGTGGATGCACCAGGGCACCTATATCAGCGCACTTACAGACATCGCTGGCAGCGTGGGCGGCTACCTGCAGCCGCACGACACGGACCCCGTCTTGCATGCGCTGCCGGCGTGGCCGCTGCCATGGTGGCGGTGGAACGAGCTGGCGCCTGACATCGATCTGCCGGAGGGCATTGCCGAGGTGGACGAGACCGAGGTGATCGACGTGCCTGAATACAACCGCATTTTTGTGGCCGGCGAAGCGGGCGGCGTCATGGGCGACCTGACGCGCACCGGCACGGCCGGCGACGTGCTCAAGCAGCCAATGGCCGTGCATCCTTTGATTACGACCATCGGCGCGGCAAAAGCCCGTGCTATCGCAGAACTGGCCGAGTCGGGCAGACAGCTCAAGCACAAGATGACGCTGCCCGTGCTGGCAGAAACGGGTGTGATCAAGCCAGGCCGCGTGCTGCGCTATTACGACGACGCAGGCACCCGGCGCCTGGGCATCGTGCGCGGCACGTCGATCTCGCAGCAGTTTCCGGTTTTGACGCAGGCGCTGGAGATCGACAGCCATGTCTAACCTCTACCTGCAGCTTCGTGAAATCCTTGCGCCTGGCCGAGTGCAGATCGGCAAGGTGGCGGCCGTCGCCGATGGCGCGGTCACTGTGGAACTGCCCGGCGCGGGCCTGGTGCGTGCGAAGGGCCAGGCCGCCGAGGGGGCCACTGTTTTTGTTTTGGAAGGAGTGATACAGGGACCAGCGCCCGACCTACCTGTTTACATAGACGTGATCTGAAAAAAGACGGGCGACCCGGCCGGGTGCGGTAACACCAGGTCGAGCCCCGAACATGCAGAACGTGCCTGCAAGCCCGGCAAGGCACGCCACCCTCGCGAGAGCGGCGCCAGCATACCGGATTTTCCGTATAGGAAAGGTGCTTGCAATGGAAGAAATACGCTGCGGCTCCTGCCGCCGTAAGCTCGCGGAGGGTGAGTACACCCGCCTGAGCATCAAATGCCCCCGCTGTGGGGCATTCAATCAGCTGAGCGCCTCGAGCGCCCCATCAGAGCTCCTCAGAGGGCCTACAGCTGAGATAAATGACAAACCCCATAGTCCCATGGATCGGCGGCAAGCGCCGCCTCGTCGACCTGCTCCTGAAGCGGTTTCCCCACCATAGCTGCTACGTCGAGCTTTTCGCGGGCGGCGCGGCGGTCTTCTTTGCCCGCCACCCCGCCGACGTTGAAGTCCTCAACGATGTCAACGGCGATCTGGTCAACCTGTACCGAGTCGTCACGCACCATCTTGAGGAATTCGTCAGGCAGTTCAAATGGGCGCTGACGAGCCGGCAGGTTTTCAAGTGGCTGCAGGAGACCAGGCCGGAGACGCTCACAGATGTGCAGCGCGCGGCTCGGTTCTTCTATCTACAGCAACTCTCATTCGGGGGGAAAGTGAGCGGCCAGACGTTCGGCACGGCAACCACGGCTCCGGCGATCAACCTGCTGCGCATCGAAGAAACGCTGTCAGCGGCGCATTTGCGCCTTGCGGGCGGCACATACGTCGAGCAGCTCGATTGGGCGGCGTGCATTGACCGCTACGACCGGCCGCACACACTCTTCTACGCTGATCCGCCCTACTGGGAGACTGAGGGGTACGGCGTGCCGTTTCCTTGGGAACAGTACGAGCTGATGGCGGCCAAGCTCAAAACGATCAAGGGCAAAGCAGTGGTCAGCATCAATGATCACCCCGCGATCCGAGAGTGCTTCAGGGACTTCGACATGGAGGCTCTCAAGCTGGACTACACCGTGGGTGGGGGCGCCAATCGTGTCGAGCGCGGCGAGCTGGTCATCTACAGCTGGGACCGGGAGGCAGAGCCCGCTGGGCTCTTCTAAAACATGCGGTGCGCTGAACTCCCCAGGTAGGGCAGGTCGATGCGCCATTTGGTCTGTGCGGCTTCTGCTGCATCCCGTACAGCATCTTTAGCCGCCTCGGTCAGATCAGCTTCAGTGTTCAATGACAGTTGCCAGTTGCTCTGTGTGACACCAGCAGACTCGACAATTTCAATCTCCTCGTAGATCGTACCGAGCTGCCCCAGCGTACGGTTGTCGTCCTGCAGGAGTGAAATGATCTTGAGCCTCAGCTCGTCTTTCGTCAGTGTTTCAAGCATGGGATGCTCCTTGTGTGAAAGCAACGATGATGCCGTCACGACAAGGCCAACGGCAGTTTTCTAGGCGTGCAATTCTCTTGCACGGTTGGAAACAGCTTCGGTGGTCATTTATCTCAGCTCATGAGGCAAATTTATCGCGGCGCGCTTCAGCCGTAGACCAGGCGCGGGTTGCGCGCCAGGCAGGGCTCGGGGCCCAGGCCCAGGCGCTCTATCACGCCGGGCCGAAAGCCCTCGACCAGCAGGTCGGCGCGTGCGATCAGCGCCAGGGCCGAGGCCTGGCCTTCCTCGCCGCGCAGGTCGATCTCGACCTGGCTGCGGCTGCGCGTGGTGATGTCCTGTGCATCGACCGGCGTGCCGGGCCGCGCGATGCGCAGCACCTCGGCACCCATGTCGGCCAGCAGCATGGCGCAGAACGGCCCCGGGCCCAGGCCCGCGAACTCGACCACGCGCACGCCTTCAAGCGGTCCTGGCATGGAGGTCTCCTTTCAGGCCGTGGGCAGTGGATGGTTCTTGTACTGCTCGCGCAGCTTGGTCTTTAGCAGTTTTCCCGTGGCCGTGTGCGGCAGCTCGGCCACCTGCAGCACGTCGTCGGGCAGCCACCATTTGGCGATGCGCGTGGACAGGAAGTCGAGCATGGACTCGCGGCTGACGCTGTGGCCTGCGCGCGGCACCACCAGCAGCAGCGGCCGCTCCTGCCACTTGGGATGGGCCACGCCGATGATGGCGGCCTCGGCCACGCCGGGATGGCCCATGGCGGCGTTCTCCACGTCGATGGAGGAAATCCACTCGCCGCCCGACTTGATCACGTCCTTGGCGCGGTCCACCAGCTGCAGGAAGCCGTCGGCATCGATGGTGGCCACGTCGCCCGTGGTGAAGAAGCCTTCCTCATCGACGGGCGAGCCGCCTTCGCCCTTGAAGTAGCCGCTGGCGATCCAGGGGCCGCGCACGCGCAGGTGTCCCCGGGCCTGGCCGTCCCAGGGCTGGGGCCGGCCGTCGTCGTCCACGATCTTGAGGTCCACGCCCCAGACGCCGCGCCCCTGCTTGAGCTTGACCTTGACCAGTTCCTCGCCCGACAGCGCGTCGTGCCGGGGCAGCAGCTTGCTGACCACGCCGATGGGGCTGGTCTCGGTCATGCCCCAGCCCTGCACGACCTGGGCGCCGAACTGGTTCTCGAAGCGCTCCAGCATGGCGCGCGGCACGGCCGCGCCGCCGATGCCAATGCTCTTGACGCCCAGCGCGCGCGGGTCGATGTCGGGATGCGCATCCAGGTACTGGAACAGCATCAGCCACACGGTGGGCACGCCCTGGGAGAAGGTGACCTTCTCGTCGCGCATGAGCTCGTAGACGCTCTGGCCGTCCAGGTGGGGGCCGGGCAGCACCAGCCGTGCGCCGGCCATGGCCGCCGCATAGGGCGTGCCCCAGGCGTTGGCATGGAACATGGGCACGATGAGCATCACGGTCTCGCGCGCGTTCAGGCCGAAGGTGTCGGGCGCCAGCTCCATCAGCGTGTGCAGCACGGTGGAGCGGTGCGAGTACAGCACGCCCTTGGGGTGGCCCGTGGTGCCC
>NZ_CAJYGK010000139.1 GCF_913773725.1 uncultured Aquabacterium sp.
TCTTTTGCAAGCTCAAGGAGTTCAAACGTATCGCAATGCGCAGCGACAAGACGGATAGCAGCTTCGCAGCGATGATCTATCTCGCAGCTGGGGTTATCAACTCTCGCTGATTCTCAACACGTCCTAGCCTCCACCAATCCCGGCGCGGTTCAGCGTGCCATTGTCCGTTTGAGTGCGGTTTTCAAGTGCCGTTGCATTGCCGCTTGAGCCTGAATGGGATCGCGAGCTTCGATCGCTTCGAGAATCTCTCGGTGCTCATTGAGTGCGACAAACCATGTGTCCACTGGGTCGTACAGACCAAGCAGCTTTGATGGCATAGGGCTTTGTCGTTCGTCGTACAGTGTCCCAACCGTTCGAGCGAGCACTTCGTTGTTCGACATCTGGGCGATTCGCACGTGGAATGCACGATCTGCTGCAATCGGAAGCTGCCCTGCTTGGCATTCGCGCTCCATCGTCTGATAGATGGCCCGTAGCGCTTTCACATCCTTTGGTTTAGCCAGCGGTGCCACGGACGCGGCAATCGCACCTTCGAGGATCGCGCGGGCACCCATGATGTCGATCAGGCTGTCTCCCATCTCCACATTGTCTTGTGCGGCATCCTCGGAGCTGGAGGGCACGCCGCAAAGATAGACACCCGAACCCATCCGGATCTCGACTCTGCCCTCAAGTTGGAGCGCAACGAGCGCTTCCCGAATCGAAGGCCGTGAAACGCCAAGCTGCTCTGCGAGTGTTCGCTCGGGCGGTAGACGGCCATTGACAGCGAAATCCGGCTCGTAAATCAGCGCCCGCAATTGATCCGCGATCTGCAGATAGAGCCGGCGGGAAGGGGTCGATCTTGTGTTCACTTTGGTCCTCCGAGCTAGTGTGTCTGGCCTATTTGTTGAATTGGAAGGCGCGTGCGGTGTAGGGCCGGCACTCACCTGAGCCCCAGTGAGAGCAAACCTCTCAATCTTCTTACATCCAACCTTGAGCATCGATCCAGTCTGGGGATTTCCCTAGTATTGATTGGCCAAAATTGGATTGACCAGTTTTACATATTTTCATAAAGTTGCAACTGGCATGACCAATTTTGAAGAGTGCGAACGGTCGCATCTTGTGGATGTGCAGAAGCTTTTGGGGGTTGAGACTTGAAGCGTCGTTTGTATACCGGGCGGGATGTAAGTCGCGCTCAGAGCATCGAGGAGCTGCGTGGGATGGCCCGCAGGCGGGTGCCTAATTTTTGTTTTGAGTACGTCGAAGGTGGCTCGGAAGACGAGGCTACTTTGCGTAGGAATCGTGAAGTCTTCTCGAACATCGCGTTTCAACCGCGGACTCTGGTGGACGTCACTGTGCGCAATCAACGTAGGCGACTGCTTGGTGAGGAGATTGCATCGCCGTTCCTGATTGGGCCGACGGGGTTCAGTGGACTGCTGTCGAGCGAAGGCGACGTGTCAATGGCACGTGCCGCGGCTTTGGCAGGCATTCCTTTCGTGCTCAGCAATGTTTCGACGACATCCCTGGAGGAAGTGGTGCGGCGAGCGGGAGCGGATGCCCGGGTATGGATGCAGGTTTACATGTACCGGACCCGCGAGTTTGTAGAGAAGATTGCACGCCGGGCCCAGGATGCAGGGATTGGCACGCTGGTACTCACTACCGATAGCGCGATCTACGGCAAGCGCGAGTGGGATGTGCGGAACTTCTCTGGGCCGCTAAGCCTTAACTGGCGAAACAAGATCGACGTCATTCGGCATCCGCGCTGGATCTTCGACATCTTGTTTCCGCACGGTTTTCCTCATTTCGCAAACGTTGGCGACCTGCTGCCGCCAGGGCAGACCAGCGTCCGTGGTGCTGCGTCCTCAATGATTGGTCAGTCGCTTGACCCATCGCTATGTTGGCGAGATGTCGAGTGGCTGCGGGACATCTGGCCAGGGAAGCTCGTAATCAAGGGGGTCATGAATGCGCAGGACGCGGTTCGGGCGATTTCAGTTGGTGCGGATGGCATCGTGTTGTCGAACCATGGCGGGCGGCAATTGGATGGCGCGCTGTCAACGATGGATGTGCTCCCTGAGGTCGTAGCCGAGGTTCAGGGGCGATTGGCCGTGATGCTGGATGGCGGATTCCGTCGCGGCTCCGACATTGTGAAGGCGGTGGCTCTGGGCGCTGATGCGGTGCTGGTTGGTAGAGCCACGACCTATGGCCTGGCGGCTGGGGGGCAGGCTGGGGCCGGGCGGGCGATTGAAATCCTGCGTAGCGAAATCGATCGCGTACTTGGACTGATGGGTTGTCCTGATATTTCGCAAGTAGACCAGAGTTATTTACGAGCAATTTGATGAGCTCGAATTACAACAATGGAGTCATCGCAATGAAGCGTGTAGCAGGTAAGACGGCTCTGGTCACAGCCGCAGGCAAGGGGGTTGGTCGAGCTAGTGCCTTAGCGTTGGTGCGTGAAGGCGCCACGGTATGGGCTACGGATGTAGATGATTCGGCGCTGGCGGAACTGGCTGCCGAGGCTGTGAAGGCTGGATTGAGCGACTTGAAGACGGGCCGCTTGGACGTCCTGGACACGGCAGCGGTGCAGGCCTTTGCTGCACGCACCGGCAAGGTGGACGTGCTGTTCAACTGCGCCGGCTTTGTGCACCACGGCAGCATCCTTGATTGCGAGGAGGCCGACTGGGATTTCAGCTTCGATCTGAATGCCAAGGCGATGTACCGCACCATCCGCGCCTATCTGCCGTCCATGCTGGCAGGCGGCGGTGGTTCCATTATCAACATGGCGTCTGCCGCTTCGAGTGTAAAGCGGCGTGCCTAACCGCTTCGTCTACGGTGCTTCGAAAGCAGCGGTAATTGGCCTGTCCAAAGCCGTGGCGGCCGACTATGTGCAGCAGGGCATACGCTGCAACGCCATTTGCCCGGGCACGGTGGAATCGCCCTCGCTGCAGGATCGCATCCGCGCGCAGGCTGAACAGGCCGGTGTCAACGAAGCTGCGGTCCGGGCGGCATTCGTGGCGCGTCAGCCGATCGGCCGCGTGGGGCGTGCCGAAGAGATTGCCGCGCTGGTGGTCTATCTGGCCAGCGACGAGTCATCGTTCACCACCGGAACCATCCATCTGATTGATGGTGGCTGGCTGAACTAATCATCAAGGAGACAAGACATGAAATTGGTACGTTACGGGCAGTCTGGCCAGGAAAAACCGGGTCTGATCGACGCCCAGGGCCAACTGCGCGACCTGTCGGCCCACGTGGCGGATATCGACGGCGCCGCGCTGTCGCCCGCGTCGCTGCACAAGCTCGCCGCCATTGATGTCGCCAGCCTGCCTGCGGTCAGCGGCCCGGTGCGCCATGGTTCGCCGGTCGCGCGCGTAGGCAAGATTATCTGCGTGGGCCTGAACTATGCCGACCACGCGGCCGAGACCGGCGCGCCGATACCGGCCGAGCCCATCCTATTCCTTAAGCCTAGCTCGTCCATCATCGGGCCCGACGATACGGTGGTGATCCCGCGCGGCTCGGTCAAGACCGACTGGGAGGTGGAACTGGGCGTGGTGATCGGCAAGAAGGCTTCGTATGTCACCGAAGCCGAGGCGCTGGACCATGTCGCCGGCTACACCATCGTCAACGATGTGTCCGAGCGCGAATACCAACTTGAGCGCGGTGGCCAGTGGGACAAAGGCAAGGGCTGCGACACCTTCTCGCCCATCGGCCCGTGGATGGTCACCAAGGACGAGGTGGCCGATCCGCAGAACCTCGGTCTGTGGCTCGATGTCAACGGCAAGCGCTTCCAGGACGGCAGCACCCGCACCATGATCTTCCCGGTGGCGAAGCTGGTGAGCTACATCAGCGAGTTCATGTCGCTGCTGCCAGGCGACATCATCAGCACCGGCACCCCGCCCGGCGTGGGCCTGGGTCAGAAGCCGCCTCTGTACCTAAAGGCCGGCGACGCCATGCGCCTGGGCATCCAGGGCCTGGGTGAGCAGCGGCAAACCACGCGCGCCTGGTCGCGCGAGCTGGCTTGATTCCCCAAAGCTATTTGCAGTTTGCAACTACCAGTCGGGTAACCGAAGCCCAGCGGGCTTGATGGTGGTTGCGCTGAGGAGCCAATATGAAATACGAGTTTGACTTCGCCAGCGTACTGGCGCAGTGGCCACTTTTCCTGGAGGGGGCATGGACGACCGTGCAACTGTCCTTCCTGGCCACGGTATTGGGCTTTGTGCTGGGCGCGTTGTGCGCCGTGGGGCGCGGCAGCCGGTATGGCTGGCTGCGCCGGCTGGTGGGGGCCTATGTGGAGGCCATCCGCAATACGCCGCTGCTGGTGCAGAGCTACTTTCTGGTCTTCGGGCTGTCGTCGGTGGGCGCCACCATGCCCATCATGGTCGGCGCGGTGCTGGCGCTGGTGATCAATATCGGCGCCTACACCTGCGAAATCCTGCGCGCGGGCATCGAGTCCATCCACGGCGGCCAGATCGAGGCAGCCGAATGCCTGGGACTGTCGCATGTGCAAATCCTCTGGCATGTGGTACTGCGCCCGGCCGTGGAACGCGTGTGGCCGGCGTTGACCAGCCAGTTTGTGCTCATGATGCTGGCCACCAGCATCATGTCCTCGGTGGGGGCGGAGGAGTTGCTGGGTGTGGCAACCCGCATCCAGTCCGACACCTTCCGCAATTTCGAGGTCTTTCTCGTGCTGTGGGGGCTGTACCTCGCGCTCTCATACCTGATGCGCACGGGCTTCTGGCTGCTGGGCTTGATGGTGTTCACGCGCCGGCGCAAGCTGGGCACGCCGCTGTGAAGGAGGTTTGATTATGACGAGCGAACAATTCTTCTCTTTGCTGCAAGGCGCCTGGGGCACGCTGGTGCTGTCGTTGCTGACCTTTGCGATCGGCGGGCTTGCGGGACTGGCCCTGGCCATGGCGCGCATCTCGCCGGCCCGCCCGGTGCGGGTGGCCGCGGCCGCGTGGATACAGCTCATTCAGGGCACACCGCTGCTGGTGCTGATGGGGCTGTGCTTCTATGGTCCCAACATTGCCGGCATCGGTTCGGTGCCCGCGCTGCTGGCGGCGACATTGGCCATGTCTATCTATGCCAGCGCCTTTCTCGGCGAAATCTGGCGCGGCTGTATCCAGGCCGTGCACAAGAGCCAGTGGGAGGCCGCCGAATGCCTGGGCCTGACGCGCTGGCAGCGCATGCGCCAAGTGGTGCTGCCCCAGGCGCTGCGCCTGGCCACGCCGCCCACGGTGGGCTTTGCGGTGCAGATCATCAAGAACACCTCGGTGGCATCGCTTGTGATCGGCTTTGCCGAGCTCTCCTATAACGCCAAGGTGCTCAACAACTCCACCTTCCAGCCCTTTGTCTATTTCGGCGCTGCCGCGCTGCTGTACTTCGCCATGAGCTATCCGCTGTCGCGCTGGAGCCTGGCACTTGAAAGGAAACTCAATGCAAGTCGCCGCTGAAACTGTCGTCCATCTGCAATCGGTGCACAAGCGCTTCGGTGCGCTGCATGTGTTGCGCGGGGTGTCGTTCTCCGTCACCAAGGGCCAGGTGGTGGCCATCATTGGCAAGAGCGGCTCGGGCAAGAGCACGGCGCTGCGCTGCATCAACCGGCTCGAAAGCGTGGACGAGGGTCAGATCCGCGTCTGCGGCCACCAGGTGCACGATGCCGGGCTCGACAAGCGTGCGCTGCGGCGCGACGTGGGCATCGTGTTCCAGAGCTACAACCTGTTCCCGCATCTGACGGTGCTGCAGAACATCACACTGGGGCCGACCTCGGTCAAGCGCATGCCGACAGTCCAGGCGCGTGAATTGGCGCTGGACGTGCTGGCCCGCGTGGGCCTGGCCGACAAGGCCGAAAGCTACCCCGAGCAGCTTTCGGGCGGGCAGCAGCAGCGCGTGGCGATTGCGCGCTCACTGGCCATGCAGCCGCAGGTGATGCTGTTCGACGAGGTGACCTCGGCGCTCGATCCGGAGCTGACCGGCGAAGTGCTCGAGGTCATGGAAAAACTAGCCGCCGAGGGCATGACCATGATTTTGGTCACGCACGAAATGGCCTTTGCGCGCAACGTGGCCGACAAGGTCATCTTCATGCACCAGGGCCAGGTCTGGGAGCAGGGCGGCCCCGAAATCCTGGCCAATCCCGCCACGCCCGAGCTGCGCCAGTTCGTCGGCAACGGACTTTGATTACCCCACCCCAACCACATTCAACCCTGAAACCTGGAGAGAGACATGTCTACATCTTTGATTCGCCGCCAACTTTGCCTGCTGCTGGGCGCTGCCGCCGCACTCGGCACGGGAATGGCCCACGCAGACCAACTGGACACCATCATGGCGGCCAAGAAGATCCGCGTGGCCATCGACATGGCCGTGCCGCCCTACAGCATGAAGGACGACAAGCTGAAGCTGATCGGCTCCGACGTGGAAGTCGCCGAGCTGCTGGCCAAGGACCTGGGGCTGGAGCTGGAGTTCGTGCCGACGGTGCTGTCCAACCGCGTTCCCTTCCTGCAGACCGGCAAGGCCGACATCGTGGTGTCGGTGTTCGCCATCACGCCGGAACGAGCAAAGGTGATTGATTTTTCCGTACCCTATTGATCGGGCCCCATAAAGATTGAACTTTCTGCTGATTTTCGCGTTCGAAGCAGCATGGACAAAGAAGACGCGAGATACCAAACCCTGGAGCAGCTTCACGAGCGGCGCAAGCAAGTCATCCG
>NZ_CAJYGK010000140.1 GCF_913773725.1 uncultured Aquabacterium sp.
ACGCTCAACGACCAGTTTGACCGCCTCGAGTTTGAACTCGCGACTGAATGTCCTTCTTCTCTCCATTAACCACCTCCGGTTTCATCTGCCACCTTAACAAGGTGTCATCGAAACCGGCAGCAGCCCAGGGGAAAACCTTGTCAATGAAGAGCGATCTATGAACAAAGAACCTTCCAGCCCATGCGCCTGCTCCGGCGGCAATGGCCAACAGACGGCGTGCGCCAGTGAGCAGGCCAGCACTGAAACCACCGTTTTCCACGTGAGCAACATGGATTGCCGCAATGAGGAAGCACTGGTGCGGCGAACGCTGGAGGGCATGCCCGGTGTCGAGCGGCTCCTGTTCGATCTTCCGCAGCGTTTGTTGACCATTTCGCACCGCGAAGTCTCGGCCGATGCCTTGGAGCAAGCGCTGAATTCGGTGGGCATGAAGGCTCAGGCTGTCCGAGACGCCGCCGTGTCGACCACCTACCGCATCGAGAACATGGACTGCCCGAGCGAGGAGAAACTCATCCGCTCGCACCTCGGGGCAGTCGAGGGAATTCAGGACCTCGACTTCGACCTCGCTGAGCGCACCCTGTCGGTGAAACACCTCGCTCAGGCACGCGCGCAGATGGAGCAGGTCCTGGCCTCGATCGGCATGCGCGCCAAGGAGCAGACCTTCGGCCACACGGGGCCGATCGAAGCCGCGGCTGTGATCCCATCCTCGGCCCTGCAGCAGCAACCAACCGCTGCCGTTTCCGCGCCGCCGATCGGCGAGCGGGTGACGTACCGGATCGAGAACATGGATTGCCCGACGGAAGAAGCGCTGATCCGCGACCGGCTGGGCAAGCTGCCGGGTGTGACCGCGCTCGACTTCAATCTGATGCAGCGTGTGCTGGGAGTCCAGCACACGCTGGCGACCTCAGCGCCGATCGAGAAGGCGCTTGCTTCCATTGGAATGCAGGCTGCGCGGCAGGACATGCAGACAGCCACCACGGTACTTCGCATCGCGAAGATGGACTGTCCGACCGAGGAAAGTCTGATCCGCGGCAAGCTGCAAGGCATGCCGGGCGTGCAGGGAATGGATTTCAACCTGATGCAGCGCACGCTCACGGTTCGGCACACACCCGACGCGATCAAGCCGGCAGTCGAAGCCATCGAATCGCTGGGCATGGAAGCCGAGGTCCAGAGGACTGATGAGCCGCGCGATGCCCCGGTGGCCGCGCACAAGACCAATTGGTGGCCGATGGCGGTTTCGGGCGTTGCGGCGGTGGCCGCCGAAGGCGTGTACTGGGTCAACGACGGCAATCATTGGGCCGTGATCGTGCTGGCACTGGTTTCGATCTTCACCGGCGGCCTCAGCACCTACAAGAAGGGCTGGATCGCGCTGAAGAACCTCAACCTGAACATGAACGCCCTGATGGCCATCGCGGTCACCGGCGGCATGGCGATCGGCCACTGGCCGGAGGCCGCCATGGTCATGTTCCTGTTCGCGTTGGCGGAAGTGATCGAGGCGAAGTCGCTGGACCGCGCCCGCAACGCCATTCGGGGGCTGATGGACTTGGCGCCCGAGACCGCGACCGTGCGGCAGGCCGATGGCTCATGGACAGAGCTGCCGGCCAAGGAGGTCGCAAAGGGCGCGGTGGTCCGCGTGCGTCCTGGCGAGCGCATCGCACTGGACGGCCTGATCACCTCGGGTCGATCGGCCATCAACCAGGCGCCCATCACCGGCGAGAGCCTGCCCGTCGAGAAGGCCGAAGGTGACCAGGTCTTCGCCGGAACCATCAATGAGACCGGCTCTTTCGAATACAAGGTGACCGCAGGCGCCAGCGACTCGACGCTCGCGCGCATCATCCATGCCGTGGAGTCCGCGCAGGGCAGCCGTGCGCCCACGCAGCGCTTCGTCGACCAGTTCGCCCGCGTCTACACGCCGGCGGTGTTCGCGGTGTCCGTGCTGGTTGCCGTCGTGCCGCCGCTCGCCTTCGGCGGCGCATGGTTTGACTGGGTCTACAAGGCCCTGGTACTGCTGGTGATCGCCTGCCCCTGCGCTCTGGTCATCTCCACGCCGGTCACCATCGTCAGCGGCTTGGCCGCTGCCGCCCGACGCGGCATCCTGATCAAGGGTGGCGTCTACCTGGAGGGCGGGCGCAAGCTCAAGGCGTTGGCCCTGGACAAGACCGGCACACTCACCCATGGCAAGCCCGAGCAGACCGACTTCGTGCCGCTGATCGGCGAGGCGCAGGAAGTTGCCGCCTGGGCCGCAAGCCTCGCGGCACGCTCGGACCATCCTGTGTCTCAGGCCATCGCCCGCAAGGCGAACCGTGACGGCATCGCGCTGCACGAGGTCGACGACTTCGCGGCGCTGCCTGGCCGCGGCGTGCGCGGCCGCGTCGCCGGGCGCATGTTGCACATGGGCAACCACAGGCTCGCCCAGGAGCTGGGCCTGAGCGAAGCGACGCTCCAGGCTCGGCTGGAGACCCTGGAGCGCCAAGGCAAGACAGCGATCCTGCTGATGGACGATGCGACCGTGCTCGGCATTTTTGCAGTGGCCGACACCGTGAAGGAAACCAGCCGTGAGGCGGTGGCCGACCTGCAGGCGCTGGGTGTGCGCACGCTGATGCTGACGGGGGACAACCAGCACACGGCCGCGGCCATCGCTGCCCAGGTCGGAATCTCTGAAGCCCGTGGTGACCAACTGCCCGAAGACAAGCTCAAGACCATCGAAAGCCTGGTCGGCGGCGAGGGCCAGGTGGGCATGGTGGGCGACGGCATCAACGATTCGCCCGCGCTCGCCCGTGCCGACATCGGCTTCGCCATGGGCGCGGCCGGCACCGACACCGCGATCGAAACAGCCGACGTCGCCCTGATGGACGACGACCTGCGCAAGATCCCCGCCTTCATCCGGCTGTCGCGTAGCACTGCGGCGATCCTCACGCAGAACATCGTTCTGGCCCTTGGCATCAAGGCGGTGTTCCTTGCGTTGACGTTCACAGGGCATGCCACCATGTGGATGGCTGTGTTCGCTGACATGGGGGCAAGTCTTTTGGTTGTCGTCAATGGGCTGCGCCTCCTGAAGTTCAAGGCGGCATGAACAATGGATGAACCATCTCTTCGCAAGACGCAGTGGTACTCACTCGCGATCGTTATATTCGCCGGCGATCAGGCAGCTAAGAGCTACATTGACGCGACAACTCCCTTGGGTTGGTCGCACGAGGTGGCGTCATTCTTCAACCTAGTTCACGCTCTCAATCCCGGCGCGGCGTTCAGCTTCCTTGCTGGCGCGGGCGGCTGGCAGCGGTGGTTTTTTCTGGCGATCGCGTTCGCAATATCGGCATGGCTCGCATGGCTGCTCTCCCGGCCGCTGCGCAAAACGGAAGGCCTTTCGTACAGCCTCATTCTGGGCGGCGCATTGGGCAACGCGTTCGACCGCGCCACGCGCGGGCACGTTATCGACTACATCGACTTTCACCTGCACGGCTGGCACTGGCCCGCCTTCAACATCGCTGACATGGCCATCGTGGGCGGGGCGATCGCGCTGGTGGCCCAGTCGTTCATGAGCGTGGAGAACCCGGCCGCCACAAAGGAGTCCCAGTGACATTGGGACGATCCGGAAATTCGCAATGCACACGGTGCAGGACACCAATCTGAAGAGAACGGCCCCCAGCATGAGCGGCCGCGGCTTGGCCCTCATGCTAGCGCCCACCGCCGCTTTTGCTGCAACGCCCTGTTGCGATGGCGGCGATTGCTGCAACGACGTCGCAATGCCTTGCTGTGAATAAACAGCACGCAAGCCAGTTGACCTGGCAATTATGAAAGTCCATCACGGCGATGCTGGCCTTTTTCGTTCCAATGAGCCGTCACGGAGAGGTGATGATGAAGCTATGCCGGGATCCTGCAAGCTTTAGGACGGTCTTCTTTACCGCATAGCGATATGCTGATGTCACCCGTTCGCCTCGCCTGGCAAGTACAAGTAGTTCGTCGCGGTTTTCTGGCCGTGTCCGCCCGCTTCGCTGGCCCTTTTGCCCCAAACAAGCGCAATCATGCCTGCGTTACCACCAAAGTTCGCCCCCGCCAGTTGCTGTTCCTAAAGGGCATCAAGCTCAACGCCATCGCCGACCGGCCAGCGTATTTCGCATCGCTGCGTGCCCGTCGGGGCCAGCCCATCGTCATCCTCGCAGAGCTGGGACCGGACGAGGCATTCGCCCTGTGGAAGCAGCATGTACTGGGCGACAGGCCTCGCTGACCCAGTTTCGCCTCATCCTCCTGACAGCCCCGCACTTATTGCGGGGCTTTCTTTTTTCCGCGTTCGCCAATCGGGGCTGTTGCAAATGCCGATTTCCGGCTGACGCGGCTCGCCTCGCGCATGAAGCTGCCCGCATGTGTCGCTGATTCGTCAGCACCATGCCAGCAGCCAGAGTTTCCAGGCTGCCGCGGATTCTTTCCGCGCTACCCGCCAGTCCGCCATCGCATCGAGTCTGCGGACGCGCGTCACCCGTGACGCCGATGCTTTTTTCTCAACCGCGTGCGGGAGCTGCCATCCCGTGAGGGACGAGGCCCCGCTTTTTCCAAGGAGCCCGTCCATGTCCCAGCAAGCCTCTTTCGGCCAGTTGGCCTTGATCCATTGCGGCAAGTTCCTGCCGCTCGAAATCCTGCATAGCGCCGCCGGCCACTACATCGGCACGCGCGATACAGAAGGTCCCGTTTCGCGGGAATCCTGCCAGTACTTCCGCAGCTATGCCGCGGCTCAACGTGCCCTCGAAAGAGGCGGCTGGTCCCAGCTCGCCACACCCTGATCCAACTGGAGGAACCACGTCATGAACCAGCTTTTGCCCCAGGAAGTCGTCGATCAGATCATGCGGGAAGAGCAGCATTTCGCCGCCGCGCCCCAAGCCTTCTTCGAGGTCTGGAAGCGCGGCGTCGAGATCGCAGGCCCGCAATGGTTTGGCGACGGCACGCGCGAAGGCCTGAACCAGGCAAAGAGCAAGTGGGATCTGCGTCCCGACATGCTGCGTGCCAACGACGCACTCGGCGTCCTGAGCAGCGGGGAACGCATGTTCCTGTCCGCCATGTTCAGCTTCTACAACGCGCGCGAGGGCGGTGCCATGCTCAAGCGCTGCCACTTCCAAGGACTGTCGGACTTCGATGGTCTCGATCTGCAACGTCGCCAGGTGATCGCCGACCTGCTGCTGAACTACAGCGGTTGGTGAGCCGGTCCCTGGCACACCTTCATCACTGCGTTCACGGGACCCCATGAGGGACATGCGCCTCGTTCGAGGCCATGTCCC
>NZ_CAJYGK010000141.1 GCF_913773725.1 uncultured Aquabacterium sp.
ACTGCTGCAAAAAACAGCAGGGTAGGTGGATAACGTGGCTCAAAATTGGGCGTGACGGATGCCCTTTAGTGGCTCAGTTTTGCTCGTGATTCAACACTGACTGCTGAGATAGACCACATGCGCCCGCCTGGCCTTCATCCGCTCGGGCGGAATCGTCCAGGTGGCCGCATCAAAGTCCACCTCTTTCCAGGTCGCCAGCAACAACTCGCCTTTGCGGCACATGGTCAGCAAGATGAACTTCACCGCCAGCTTCAGCGTGGGCAAGGTACCGATGGTGTCCAGCACCGAAAAGAACTGGTGAATCTCCCCAGGCGTCAATGCGCGCTCCCTGGGCTTGAAGGTGGCAATGGCTGAAGCCTTCACCGCTTCAGCGGGATTCTCGATCTTGAGCCCCCTGGACATGGCGTGCCGGTACACCTGCTGGATGACCTCGCGTACATGAACTGCCGTGGCCGGAGCGCCGCGCTCCTTGATCTTTTCGCACAGCGCGAGCACTTGGCTGGACGTGATCTCTTCCAGCTTGCGTTTGCCGAACTTGGGCAGCACATCACGATCCAGAATGCTCTTGCGCATCGCCGCCGTGCTGTCCGCCAGGCCGCCGTTTCGCAACCAGATGTCTGCAAAGAACTCGAAGGTGCCTGACTCTTGGCATTCCTTCTTAGCTTCAGATTTCACACGCGCTGGCGACTCCCCTCGGCTGACCATGTTCTTCGCTCTGGCCAGCAGGTCGCGCGCGTCAGCCAGCGAAAGCGGATCTCCGTACTTGATGTCCTCGGGGGCCCGCTTAGGCTGCGAGGCCTGGAACTCATCGTACTGCCCCAGTGTGAGCGTCTCCCGCCGCCCCGCGAGCCGGTAGTCATAGCGGAAAGTCAGTGTTCCTTTGAGTGAGACGACGACGTACATCCCATCGCGGTCCACCACCTTGTAGACCTTGTCCGTGGGCTTGAGGTTCTTGAGTTTGGTGTCTGTCAGTGCCATTGGGTAACCCCTCTCTTACCTTGCATCGCTTACCGTCAGAGCATCAAGACGGTAAGCAATCAAAGATCAATTGACTCAAAAAATCAACCGTCTTCCGTGCCGACAAAAACCTCGGGATGTCATGAAACCTCATGGGACGTCAAAAACAAAAAAGCCCTTGAAGATCAAGGGCTTAAATGCATTCATGAGACGTTCTGGGACGGTGTGAACCGCCTTCAAATCATTCCCACTCGATGGTGGCAGGCGGCTTGCTCGACACGTCGTAGGTGACGCGGTTGATACCACGCACCTCGTTGATGATGCGGCCCGACACCCTCTTGAGCAGGCTGTAAGGCAACTCGGCCCAATCCGCGGTCATGAAGTCGCTGGTTTGCACCGCGCGCAAGGCCACCACGTAGTCGTAGGTGCGGCCATCGCCCATCACGCCCACGCTCTTGACCGGCAGGAACACCGTGAAGGCCTGCGAGGTCAGGTCGTACCAGCTCTTGCCGCTGAGCGGCTCGATGGTGGAGCGCAATTCTTCGATGAAGATGGCGTCGGCGCGACGCAGCAGGTCGGCGTACTCCTTCTTCACTTCGCCCAGGATCCGCACGCCCAGACCCGGGCCCGGGAACGGGTGACGGTAGACCATCTCGTGCGGCAGGCCCAGGGCCACGCCCAGCTCGCGCACTTCGTCCTTGAACAGCTCGCGCAGCGGCTCCAGCAGCTTCAGGCCCAACTGCTCCGGCAGGCCGCCCACATTGTGGTGGCTCTTGATGGTCGTGGCCTTCTTGGTCTTGGTGCCGCCGCTTTCCACCACGTCGGGGTAGATCGTGCCTTGCGCCAGGAAGGTCGCGCCCTTCACGCCGTTGCCGGCCGCCTTGAGCTTCTCGGCCTCGGCCTTGAACACGTCGACAAACAGGCCGCCGATGATCTTGCGCTTGCGCTCGGGGTCGGTCACGCCCGCCAGCTGCCCCAGGAACAGGTCAGAGGCGTCCACGCGGATGACCTTCGCGTGCAGCTTGCCCTCGAACATGTCCATGACCATGTCGCCTTCGTTCAGACGCAACAGACCGTGGTCCACGAACACGCATGTCAGCTGGTCGCCGATCGCACGGTGGATCAGGGCTGCCGCCACCGACGAGTCCACACCGCCCGACAGGCCGAGGATGACCTCCTCGTCGCCCACCTGCTCGCGGATCTTCGCGACCGCTTCCTCGATGTAGTTGCCCATGATCCAGTCGCCCGAGCAGCCGGCGATCTCCCGCACGAAGCGGTTGAGCATGGCCTGGCCCTGCACGGTGTGCGTCACCTCGGGGTGGAACTGGACCGCGTAATAGCGCTTGGCTTCGTTGGCCATGCCAGCGATCGGGCAGCTGGGCGTCGACGCCATCAGCGTGAAGCCGTCCGGCAACCGGGTGACCTTGTCGCCGTGGCTCATCCACACCTTCAGCATGCCGTGGCCTTCGGGGGTGGTGAAGTCCTGGATGCCGTCCAGCAGCTTGGTGTGGCCATGGGCGCGCACCTCGGCGTAACCGAACTCGCGCGTGTCGGACCAGCTCACCTCGCCGCCCAACTGCACCGCCATGGTCTGCATGCCGTAGCAGATGCCCAGCACCGGCACGCCCAGATCCCACACCGCCTGCGGCGCACGCAGCTGGTGGTCTTCGTAGGTGGACGCGTGGCTGCCCGACAAGATGATGCCCTTCGGCGCGAACGACTTGATGAAGTCGTCTGACACATCGTTCGGGTGGATTTCGCAGTAGACGTGGGCCTCGCGCACGCGGCGGGCGATCAGCTGGGTGACCTGGGAGCCGAAATCGAGGATCAGGATCTTGTCATGCATGGTGAGCTCTCTTGGGCAGGCTGCGGGCGAGGCAGGAAACGGTCTGAGTCAGGCACCCGTGCGCACGGGGCGCGCAGGTGCCTCATGGAAGGCACGGCTGAAGTAACGCAGGCCGATGATGGCGGCGATGGCCTGGATGGCAGCACACAGGTAGAACGGCGCGCCAATGCGCCAGTCACCCTGCGGGTAGTGAGACACGGCCGCCAGCAGGGGCGAACCCAGCACCGGGCCCAGCATGGCGGCGACGCTGTTGATGGACGAGACAGCGCCCATGCTTTCGCCCTGGCGCGAGGGGTCGACTGCATTGGCCACCACGCTCTGCAAGCCCGGCTGCACCATGTAGCCGAACACGTTGGCCACGATGACGACGTACATCATCCAGCCTTCCGGCACGGCGCCAAACGCGGCAAAGCCGAGGGTGGCAGACACCAGGCCGATGCGGACGATGCGATGCAGCGGCATGCGCTTCTGGATCTGCCGCAGCAGACCGCCTTGCACCAGCACGGCCATCATGCCCACCGCAAACAGCGACAGGCCGTTGTCCTTGGGCGTCCAGCCAAACTTGAACTCGGTGTACAGGAACCAGCTGGTGTGCAGACAGAACTGGGCCAGGATCGAGAGCCCCATGATCCACAGCAGCGTTTCCACGCCCTTGAGCTGGCGCAGGCGGGCCAGCGCGCTGAATGGGTTGGTGCGGCCGAATTCGAAGGTGCGACGCCGATCGGCAGGCAAGGATTCGGGCAGCACGAAGTAGCCGTAGACCGCATTGAGCAAGCACAGCGACCCGGACAGCAGGAAAGGCCAATGGATGTTGTGGTCGCCCAGCAGGCCGCCCGTCACCGGCCCCAGGATGAAGCCGAGGCCGAACATGGCGCCCAGCAGGCCGTAGTTCTTGGCCCGGTCCTTCGGCTCGGTGATGTCAGCCACATAGGCGTTGGCCACCGCGATGTTGGCGCACACCGCGCCACCCATGATGCGCACGGCAATGAGCATCCAGAACTCGGTGGCCAGCGCCGTGACGAAAAAGTTGACGGCCATGCCGACCAGGCCCAGCAAGAGCACGGGGCGGCGACCATAGCGGTCGGAGAGCGCACCGAGCACCGGGGCGCTGAAGAACTGGGCAATGGCAAACGCCGCCTGCGCGGCGCCATACCCCATGGACGTGCTCGCGCCGCTGTCCATGAACGAGCCGATGAGCTTGGGCAGCACAGGCGCGATGATGCCGATCGACATCATGTCGAGCAGCACCGTGATCATGATGAACGGCATGGCCGCCTGGCGGCCGCGGGTCGAAGCCATGGGTGTCCCGGGTGGTGGTCAAAAAAAGGAACCGGCCGAAGCCGGTGTCCCTGCAGTGCTTGAAATCAGGCCGGCGCGACCACCGTCGGGCGCCGCCCTGCTCCCTCACTCCATGCGGTAGTTCGGGGCTTCCTTGGTGATCTGCACGTCGTGCACGTGGCTTTCACGGATGCCCGCGGCCGTGATCTCGACGAACTCGGCGCGGTTGCGCATGTCCTCGATCGTGGCGCAGCCACAGTAGCCCATCGACGCCTTCAGGCCACCGGCCATCTGGTACAGGATGGTCAGCACGGAACCCTTGTAAGGCACGCGGCCTTCGATGCCTTCCGGCACCAGCTTGTCGGCATTCGGGTTGGTCTGCTCGTCGTTTTCCTGGAAGTAGCGGTCGGCCGAGCCGGCCTTCATGGCGCCGATCGAGCCCATGCCGCGGTAGCTCTTGTAGCTGCGGCCCTGGTACAGGATCACTTCGCCTGGTGCTTCTTCGGTACCCGCGAACATGCCACCCATCATCACGCACGACGCGCCGGCGGCAATCGCCTTGGCGATGTCGCCCGAATAACGGATGCCGCCGTCTGCGATCAGCGGCACGCCGGTGCCCTGCAGGGCGGTGGCGACGTTGTCGATCGCCGTGACCTGCGGCACGCCCACGCCGGCAATGATGCGTGTGGTGCAGATGGAGCCGGGGCCGATGCCGACCTTGACGCCGTCGGCGCCGGCCTCGACCAGCGCCAGCGCGGCTGCGCCGGTGGCGATGTTGCCGCCGATGACATCGACCTGCGGGAAGTTCTTCTTGACCCAGCGCACGCGCTCGATCACGCCGTGGCTGTGGCCGTGGGCGGTGTCGACGATCAGGGCGTCGACGCCGGCCTTGACCAGCAGTTCGACGCGCTCTTCCGTGCCCTCGCCCACGCCCACAGCGGCGCCCACGCGCAGCTTGCCGTGGGCATAACGGGCGGCGTTGGGGAAGCTGGTCTGCTTGGTGATGTCCTTGACGGTCATCAGGCCCTTGAGCTCGTTGGCGTCGTTGACGACGACCACGCGCTCGAGCTTGTGCTTGTGCATCAGGGCCTTGGCTTCGGCAGCGGTGCCGTCTTCCTTGACCACGATGAGCCGCTCGCGCGGGGTCATGATCTCGCGCACCGGGGCGTCCAGGCGGGTTTCGAAGCGCAGGTCACGGCCCGTGACGATGCCGACGACCTTGCCCTCGTCCACCACCGGGAAGCCGGAGATGCCGTGCTGCTTGCTCAGCTCGATCACATCGCGAACCTTGACGCCCGACGAGATCGTGATCGGATCGCGCAGAACGCCGGATTCGTAGCGCTTGACGCGGGAAACTTCCGCGGCCTGCTGCTTGGGCGAGAGGTTCTTGTGGATGATCCCGATGCCGCCTTCCTGGGCGATGGCGATCGCCAGGCGGGCCTCTGTCACCGTGTCCATGGCGGCGGACACCAGCGGCAGATTCAGCTGAATATTGCGGGACAGACGGGTGGCCAGCGACGTGTCGCGGGGCAACACTTGAGAGTACGCGGGCACCAACAACACGTCATCGAACGTGAGTGCTTTACCAAGCAGGCGCATGAACAAGGCTCCAGACGCAAAAGTGGATTATACGCAGACGCGGGACTGTCCGGAAATTTGCTGTTGGCGGGCCGATTCCACGCAAACCCGGCCCGTGGCATGTGGCCCGGCCGGTAAACTGCCGCGGATGAGCCTTTTGCACCCGATTTCGTCACGCGTGGTCCTGCCGCTGCTGGCTGCGCTGCTTGTGCACAGCCTGCCCGCGCAGGCAGTCCCGCAATGGAAGTGGCGTGATGCCAACGGCAGCATCCAGTACAGCGACCGTCCGCCGCCCCCCGGCACGCCGGAGTCGGCCATCCTGGCCCGACCGGCCGTGCCGACCAGCCGTACGGTGGTGCGGCCACCCGAGGCCGCCGCGCCGGCTGCGCCCTCCGCGCCTGCGCCGGCAGTGAAAGCGGCGGAAAACGAACTGGACGCCAAGAAGCGCAAGGCCGAAGAGGAAAAGAAAGCGCTGCAGAAGGCCGAGGAGGAAAAGCAGGCCCGTGTGCGCGCCGAGAACTGCCAGCGCGCCCAGGCTTACATGAAGTCGCTGCAGGACGGCATGCGCATTGCCCGGGTAAATGCCGCCGGCGAACGCGAAATCCTGGACGATGCCGGCCGCGCCGAGGAAACGCGACGCACGCAGGAAGTGATCGCGGCCAACTGTCGTTGACCCCCGGGGCGCCCGAGCGGGCGCCTCAACTGCCCTCGCCCGTGGCCGTCCAATCGGCCGGTCGATGTCGTCCTTTGGGGATCTTCTCGCCCTGGCTACGGTAGCGCAGGCGGCGTGCGGCCTTCGGGTCCACCTTCAACTGCCGCACCAACTCCACGCGATCTCCATCACGGAGCATCTGACCAGCCCGCTCCTTGCGCCCCCACACGCCGGCGGACCACACCCCCGCGGCCAGCCCCGCTGCATCGAGGCCCTCGATCTGCCCCATCAGGCCCGACGCCTCGACGGCATCACGCAATGAGGCTCCGTGCGCCAGTTCGACCATGACCCGTCGGACCGTGCGCGGCGCCACGCTCACGACAATTTCAACGCGAATGCGTGAGGCGTCAACGAGGGCCATGGACCTGCTCTGCGCGCTTGACGAAGGCATCGATGAACGTGTTGGCAATGCGGTCGAACACCGGGCTGATCACCAGCTCGAGCGGCCGACTTGCAAAGGCGTATTGCAGCGAGAACTCGACCTTGCAGGCGGTCGCGTCCAGCGGATCGGCGGGCGCCGCGGCCGCCCCCGGCATGGACAGCGGCGTGAACGTCCAGGTGCCCTCCAGCTGAGAGAACGGGCCATCGACCAGCGCCATGCGCACAGTGCGGCCCGGTTCATTGACATTGCGCGTGGTGAAGGCCTGCCGCACGCCCGCAAAGTGAATGTGAAGACGCGCGGTCATGCCGTCGTCGTGTCGTTGCAGGACCTCGGCCTTGTCGCACCAGGGCAGGAATTTGGGGTAGTCTTCGACCGCGGTGACCAGCGCGTACATTTCGCGCGGCGAGTACCACAGCAAGACCGACTTGTGGACGTGCTTCATAGGATCCCGCCATTTTACGAAAACGACTCCCCGTCTCATGTCGATTGCTGAAAACCGCAAAGCCCATTTCAATTACCACATCGAAGAGAAGTACGAAGCTGGCGTCGTGCTGGAGGGCTGGGAAGTCAAGGCCATCCGCGAGGGCCAGGTTCAGATGACCGATGGTTACGTGGTGGTGAAGGACGGCGAGCTCCATCTGATCGGCCTGCGCATCAACGCGCTGCGCTCGGCGTCGACACACGTGCGCCCGGATGCCGACCGCACGAAGAAGCTGTTGATGCACAAGGCAGAGATCCGGCGGCTGATCGGCAAGACCGAGCAGAAGGGCTACACCATCGTGCCGCTCAACCTGCACTGGAAAGGCGGCCGTGTGAAGGCGGACATCGCGCTGGCCAAGGGCAAGGCCGAGCACGACAAGCGCAACACCATCAAAGACCGCGACTGGGAACGCGAAAAGGGCCGACTGATGAGGCAGAAGGTCTCATCCAATCCGAAGGATTGAGAGCGAAGTGACAAGGCCCTTTCACCAGAAGGGCCGCTTGATGAGACAGAAGGTCTCATCCAATCCCAAGGATTGAGAGCGCAGCGACAAGGCCCTTTCACAAAAAAGGGCCGCTCACGTGGTTCAGTTCAGCACCGCAAGGGCCTGCGCGATGTCAGCGATCAGGTCGGCCGGGTCTTCCAGCCCGATGGCGAAGCGCACCAGGGTGTCGCCATCCCGGCCGGCCAGAGCCCCGAAGCGCCGCATGCCCTTCAGCGAGTACGGCATGACCAGGCTGATGGGCCCGCCCCACGAATAGCCGATGCGAAACACGCGCAAGGCATCCACGAACGCGTTCACGCGCTCGGGCGTGTGCCGATCGCCGCGGAAGACCACCGACACCAGCCCGCCCGCCGCAGTGGCGACCCGAGTCCACGCCTCGTGCCCGGGTGACCCAGGCAGCGCCGGATGCAAGACACCCTCGAACTCCGGGCGGGCGGCCAGCCAGTGGGCCACATGACGCGTGGCGCGGTCATGGGCTGCATAGCGCAAAGGCAGGCTGTACAGGCCGCGCAGGAGGGCCTCCGCGTCATTGGCCCCCACGCCCAGGCCCAGTCGCATGTGGGTGAGCTTGAGCTGCAGGTGCAGGGCTTCGTCGCGGGTGACGACGGATCCCATGAGCACATCGCCGCCGCCCGACGGGTACTTGGTCAGCGCATGCACGCTGATGTCGACGCCCTCGGTGTCCGCGGACGCTGGCACGCCGAGGCGGAAGGGGTCGAAAGCCAGACCTGCGCCCCAGGTGTTGTCCAACGCCACGATCAGGCGCGGATGTGCCCGCGCCACCTGCAGCAGCGCGGGGAGATCCGGAAATTCGAGCGTGACGGAGCCCGGCGCCTCCAGCCAGAGCAGCCGCGTGCGCTCGGTTATGTGCGCCGCCAGCCCTGCAGGGTCCATGGGGTCGTACACCCGGTGTGTGATGCCCCAGTGGGCCAGTTCCACCCGCGTGAAATCGCGATTGGGCGCATACACGTTGTCGGGGATGAGGACCTCGTCCCCGGCCTTGAGCACCGACTGCCCCACCAGGGTTAGCGCAGACAGCCCGGAAGGCGCGAGCAGGCACTGGCGCCCCCCTTCCAGCGAGGCCAGGCGCTCTTCGAGCGTGAACGTGGTGGGCGTGCCGTGCAGGCCGTAGGTGTAGCCACTCTTGTCCTTCCACTCACGCGCCTTCAATGCGGCGGTGTCTGAAAAGAACACGGTCGAAGCCTTGAACACGCCGGGCTGAACGGCGGCAAAACCGCCTGGTGGCTGGTAGGCGTGGTGGATGAGCGTGGTGGCGCGGCCGGCCCCGTGCAGGTCGTGCGGCTTGCTCGCCGTGTCGGACGGGGTGACGGGGACGGCGGCTGGGGGCGTGTCGGACGGGCTCATCTGCGGCATGCTAGCGCAGCGCGCTGGCGCCTGCGCGGATCAGGGGCACAGCCAGGCACGGGTCTCTTCCCAGCTGGGCGGCTCGCACCCCTTGCGCTGGACGTTCAGGGCCGCACACGCCATCGCGTGTCGCAACGCGGCCTCGAGATCGGACGAGGTCAGTTCGCCCAGGGCATCCGCCATCAGCAGATTCTCGGCCGCCAGCCAGGCCAGCAAGCCGGCCTGGAAGCAGTCCCCTGCCCCCACCGTGTCCACGACGTTCACCGCGGCAGGCACCGGCAGTTGCACGCAGGCCTGGCGCGTCATCAGCATCGCGCCATCGCCGCCCAGGGTGAAGGCCACGAGTTGGGTCATCGGGTTGCTCAGAAGGCGCTGCCCCACGTCAGCCAACGCCGAGGGATCCCATCCCATGGCGGCCACGTCTTCATCGCTCAGCTTGACGATCTGCGCCATGCCAAGGGCCTGCTGCACGGCGTTGCGGTACGCCGACTGGTCTGCCGGGCGATCGCCCACGACCGCCATGCGCAGGTTGGCGTCGACCGACACCACGGCACCGCGCAACTGGGCTGCCAGCAGCACGGTGTGAACCTTGGGCCAATCGCCCGGAACCAGCGCCAGCCCGCCGGTGTGGATGAGACGCAGCGCCGCCGGCAAGCGAGCGATGAACTCGTCGGCCGTGCCGTCGCGATCTGCCACATGCTGTCGATGGAAGGTGTAGGCCGGCACACCGCCAGGCCCGAGGGAGACGACCGCCAGCGAGGTCGGCCACGGGCTGCGCGGCGCCTGCCCCAGATCCACCCCGTCAGCGCGAAGGCGGTCGACAAAGCGCGCCCCGAAGGTGTCGGTGGAGAGTGGGTTCAGGTAGCGGATGTGCTGTCCCTGCCGGGCCATCGCCCGAGTGAAGTTGCACACCGAGCCGCCGAGACAGGGCTCGTAGCGGCCGTCGGCATGCTCGATGAGGTCGACGAGGGCTTCGCCCAGCGCAGCAAACATGGGAACTCCGGGATTCAGGACGAGAACGGGAGCGAGTGTGCCGCGCGCTTGCAGGGACGGACACTAGGGTTTCTCATAAATAAAACGGGTTGATTTATTAATGATCCGTTCAGATACTTGCTCCCGTTGTTCGGACACGGACGACATGGCAGACGACACAACCCTACCGAGGAACAAACCCATGCCGATCTCGCGCACCCTTGCCGTCACCTTCAGCGCCATTGCGCTGGCCACCTTGAGCCACGCCGCCTCTGCAGCAGAGCAACCCGTCATCGGGCTGATCACCAAGACCGAGACCAACCCCTTCTTCGTGAAGATGAAGGAAGGCGCGACGGCGGCAGCCAAGGCCCAGAACGCCAAGCTGCTGACCGCAGCTGGCAAGCAGGACGGCGACAACGCCGGCCAGGTGACGGCCCTGGAAAACATGATCGCAGCGGGTGCGAAGACCATCCTCATCACCCCGAGCGACGCCAAGGCCATCGTGCCGGCGATCAAGAAGGCGCGTGACAAGGGCGTGATGGTGATCGCGCTGGACAGCCCCACCGACCCGCAAGAGGCCGTCGACGCCCTGTTTGCCACCGACAACTACAAGGCGGGCGTGCTGATCGGCCAGTACGCCAAGGCAGCCCTGGGCGGCAAGCCGGCCAAGATCGCCACGCTGGACCTGTTTCCGGGCCACCCGGTGGGGGCGCAGCGCCACAACGGTTTCCTGAAGGGCTTCGGCCTGGCGGCCAACCCGGCCACCTCGAATGAACTGTCGAAGCCGGCCGAGGTGGTCTGCATGGCCGACTCCTTCGGCGACCAGGCCAAGGGCCAGACCGCCATGGAGAACTGCCTCCAGAAGAACCCGGACATCAACCTCGTCTACACGATCAACGAGCCCGCAGCGGCGGGTGCCTACAAGGCCTTGAAGGCCGCGGGCAAGGAAAAGAACGTGATGATCGTGTCAGTCGATGGTGGCTGCCAGGGTGTCAAGGACGTGGCCGCGGGCAAGATTGCCGCCACCTCGCAACAGTACCCGCTGAAGATGGCCTCGATGGGCCTGGAAGCCGGCGTGAAGTACGCGAAGACGGGCGAGAAGGTCAGCGGCTACACCGACACGGGCGTGACCCTGATCGCCGGCAAGCCGGTGGCGGGTGTGGACAGCAAGGACGCCCAAACCGGTCTGAACCTGTGCTGGGGCAAGAAGTAACGCCTATGCATGACGGGCGGGCCGCAGTCGGTGCGGCCCACCTTCTGACGCCTTCCTGCATCCGGGCCGGGATCCGCCCGGCCCTCCCTTGCACACCATGCTCGCTTCTTCCACCTCACACAACGGGGTTCCGCTCATGAAAGACTGGTCCCGCCATCTGCCGCCCATGGCCGTGCTCGGCCCCTTGCTCGCGCTGCTGGCGGCCAGCGCCTTCTTCGCCATCCAGGCCGACAACTTTCTGTCGGGCCAGAACTTCTCGCTGATCCTGCAGCAGGTGATGGTCGTGGGCCTGCTCGCCATCGGCCAGACGCTGATCATCCTGACGGCGGGCATCGACCTGTCGTGCGGCATGGTGATGGCGCTCGGCTCCATCGTGATGACCAAGGTGGCCACCGAACTGGGCCTGCACCCGCTGCTGGCCATGGTGCTGGGCATCGGGGCCACCACCGCCTTCGGCCTCGTCAACGGGCTGCTTGTCACCCGCATCAAGCTGCCGCCCTTCATCGTCACGCTGGGCACGATGAACATCGCTTTTGCAATCACGCAGATCTACTCCGGCGCACAGACCGTGACCGATCTGCCCGAGGCCATGACCCTGCTGGGCGACCCGATCATGATCGCCGGCACCCCGGTGGCGGGTGGCGTGCTCCTGATGCTGGGGCTCTATGCGATGGTGTGGTTCGCCCTGAGCAACACGGCGCCCGGACGCCATCTGTACGCCGTGGGCAACAACCGCGAGGCCGCCCGCCTGACCGGCATTTCGACCGAGCGCGTGCTGCTGACGGTCTATGCGCTCGCGGGCATGTTCTACGGCATCGCGGCCCTGCTGTCGGTGGCCCGCACCGGCGTGGGTGACCCGCAGGCCGGCCAGACCGAGAACCTCGACTCCATCACCGCCGTGGTGCTGGGCGGCACCAGCCTGTTCGGTGGCCGCGGCATCATCGTCGGCACCTTGATCGGGGCGCTGATCGTCGGCGTGTTCCGCAACGGCCTGACGCTCATGGGCGTGTCGTCCGTCTACCAGATCCTCATCACCGGCATCCTCGTGATCCTCGCGGTGGCGACCGACCAACTCTCACACAAGCGAGCCTGACATGTCCGCAGTCCTCCAAGCTGAACACGTAGGAGCGTCGATGCACAACGTGGCTTCCCCCTCTCCCCGGTCCATCGTGCTGCAGGCCAAGGGCCTGGTGAAACGCTACGGACAGGTGACCGCGCTGGATGGCGTGGACTTCGAGTTGCGCGCGGGCGAAATCCTGGCCGTCATCGGTGACAACGGCGCGGGCAAGTCCTCGCTGATCAAGGCGCTGTCCGGCGCGCTGGTGCCGGATGAAGGCGAGATCCTGATGAACGGGCAGCCCATCCACATGAAGAGCCCCATCGATGCCCGCCGCCACGGCATCGAGACCGTCTACCAGGACCTCGCGGTGGCGCCCGCGATGACGATTGCCGAGAACCTGTTCCTGGGCCGCGAGCTCTTCAAGCCGGGCGCCTTGAACCAGCTGTTCAAGGTGATCGACAAGAAGCGCATGCTGGCCGAGGCCATCGAGCGCATGAATGACCTGAAGGTGGGCATCCGCTCCATGACGCAGGCCGTCGAGACGCTCTCGGGTGGGCAGCGGCAGTGCGTGGCCGTGGCCCGGGCCGCCGCCTTCGCACGCCATGTGGTGATCATGGACGAGCCGACCGCCGCCCTGGGCGTCAAGGAAGGCAACATGGTGCTGGAGCTGATCCGCCGCGTGCGGGACAAGGGCCTGCCGGTGATCCTGATCAGCCACAACATGCCGCATGTGTTCGAGATTGCCGACCGCATCCACGTTCAGCGCCTGGGCCGACGCGCTGCGATCCTGAACCCCAAGGCGGTGAGCATGTCGGACACCGTCGCCGTGATGACGGGCGCCATGACGGCAGACCAGTTGCCCCGGGAGGCCCTGTGCTGAAAGGCATCGACCCCCTGCTGACGCCGGACCTGCTCAAGGTGCTGGCCGAGATGGGCCACGGCGACGCGATCGTGGTGGCCGATGCCAACTTCACCGCCGCGACACTGGCGCGGTTGCCGGGCGGGGGGGCCAAGCCCCTGATCCACCTGCCTGGCGCTTCCGTGCAGCGGGCGTGCGAGGCCATCCTGTCGCTGCTGCCCCTCGGCACGCCCGAAGAAAAGCCCGTGGCGTTCATGAAGGTGTGCCACACGCCCGACGGCTATCTGAGCGGCCTGCAGCGCGAGGTGATCGGCATGCTGAGCGCCCAGGGCTTGGCCCACGCCGAGGACTGCGACACCATCGAGCGCTTCGCCTTTTATGATGAGGTCCGCCGTGCCCATGCGATCGTGCTGACGAGTGACCGCCAGCCCTACGGCAATGTGCTGTTGAAGAAGGGGGTCATCGGCGAGCCCCTTCGCCCCTGAGCCCGCGCTGCGCCACCGCCTGATGTCCATGACGCCCACCGCCGCCACTCTCGACCCTCACCCGCGCCTGCGCCCGCGTGGCTCCAACCAGGAGGGCGTGCGGCAGTACAACGAGCGCGTGGTGCTGCAGACGATCCGCCTGCACGGCGCCTTGCCCAAGGCTGATCTGGCGCGGCTGACCCACCTCAGCCCGCAGACGGTGTCCATCATCATCGAGCGCCTGCTGGAAGACGACCTCGTCATCAAGCAGGCACCGGTGCGCGGCAAGGTCGGCCAGCCCTCGGTGCCGATCTCGCTGAACCCCGACGGCGCGTTCTCGGTCGGCATCAAGGTCGGGCGCCGCAACATGGACGCCCTGCTGGTCGACTTCACCGGGCGCGTGCGGCAACGGCACACCCTGCCTTATCCGTGGCCCGACCCGGACACGCTGTTCGATGACATTGCCCGGCACGTGACGCAACTGCAGGCCCATCTGCACGACATGCTGGGCGCGGCCAAGGCCGATCGTCTGTTGGGGGTCGGTGTGGCCGCGCCCTTCTCGCTGGGCGGCTGGCAGACCCTCCTCGGCATGCCGGAAGCCAAGGCCCGAACGTGGCAGGCGATCGACATCCCAACGCGCATGCAGGACACCACCCGGCTGCCCGTGCACTTCGTGAAGGACACGTCTGCGGCCTGCGTGGCCGAACTGGTTGCGGGACGCGGCCGAAGCGTGCCCACCTTCCTCTACGTGTTCGTCGACACCTTCATCGGCGGCGGCCTGGTCATCGACAGCCACCTGCGCGGCGGCATCCACGGCAATGCCGGCGCGGTGGGGTCATTGCCCTTGTCGCCCGCGCGAGCCGGGCAGCAGACCACACCGACTCAGTTGCTGAGCGTGGCCTCGCTCGTCAACCTGGAGCAGGCGTTCGAGGTGGCCGGCCTCGACCCCATGGCGGCCTATGACGAGCGCGCCATGCACAGTCCGTGGCACGAGCACACGGCGGCGTGGGTGGCTCAGACGGCACGCGGCATTGCCATGGCCGTCAACACCACCGCCTGCGTGCTGGACCTGGAGGGCGTCATCGTCGATGGCTCATTCAGCCGCGGCCTGCTGGCCTCGTTGCTGGCGGGCGTGCAGAACGCGCTGGCCGAGTACAACTGGGAAGGCATCTTCCAACCGCAGGTCATGGGCGGCA
>NZ_CAJYGK010000142.1 GCF_913773725.1 uncultured Aquabacterium sp.
CGCGGGGCCGGCTGCGGCACCGACTGGGTGTGCAGGGCAGCAGGAGACGTCATCGTGTTCACAGCGTGGGCTCGACGTGCATCAGCCAGCTGACCCAGCGGTCCATGCCGGCGCCGGTGGTGGCCGACACCTCGATCACCTCGATGGACGGGTTCACGCGGCGGGCGTTATCGATGCAGCGGGCCACGTCGAAGCTGAGGTAGGGCAACAGGTCGACCTTGTTGACCAGCATCAGGCGGGCCGCGGCAAACATGTCCGGGTACTTCAGCGGCTTGTCCTCGCCTTCCGTCACCGACAGGATGGCGACCTTGGCCGCTTCGCCCAGGTCCCACATGGCCGGGCAGACGAGGTTGCCGACGTTCTCGATGAACAGCAGCTTCTCGGCGTGGTGGTGATCTCCATGGTCATGGTGATGCGCGTGCCCGTGGGCCACCACCGCCCCGTGCAAGGGCAGGCGCTCGAAGGCCTCGGCCACCATGGGTGCATCGAGGTGGCAGCCCTTGCCGGTGTTGACCTGGATGGCCGGCGCGCCGGTCGCACGGATGCGGTCGGCATCGACGCTGGTCTGCTGGTCGCCTTCGATCACCGCCACGGGCAGGCCCGGATGGCTGCGCTTGAGCGCCTCGATGGTGGCGCACAGCAGCGTGGTCTTGCCCGAACCCGGGCTGGACACGAGGTTGAGCGCGGTGACGCCGTGCGCGAAGAAATGCGCGCGGTTGCGCTGCGCGACGCGGCGGTTCTCGCCGAGCACATCGGTTTCGATCTGGATGGCGCGCGCCTGGCTCATGCCCGGCACGCTGACCCGGGCCGCACCGGCGCCGTAGTGCAGGTCGCCCGTGGCCGCGTCGACCTGGGGCGCGCCCACGGCTTCGTGCGCGTGGTGGGCATGGCCGTGCTCGTGCGGATGCGGGTGGGTGTGAGGATGAACGTGGTCATGACCGTGATCGTGGTCATGCGCGTGGGCGGGGGCCCCTTCAAGCTTGGCAGCATCGCCGCCAGAACATCCACAGACGACACACATGGTGGACTCCAATCGAATTCAGGGTTGGGTGGCGGGCTCGTCGTCCACCAGCAGGTCGACAACGCGCAGCTCGGTGCCGCCCGTGGGCTGCAGGCGCGCGCCGCCACATTCGGGGCAAGGGTCCAGCCGGCTCAGGATGGGCACGGACTGGTTGCAGCCCAGGCACCAGGCCTGGGCTGGCGGTTCATCGATCTCGATGCGGGCCTCGGCCAGGCAGGTGCCGGGCACGATGGATTCAAGCGCAAAGCGCAGCGCACGCACCTCGACGCCCGACAAGGCGCCCGCTTCCAGGCGCAGCACCTGCACGCGGCGGAAGCGCTCGCGCACCGCGGCGTCTTCGACGAGCTGGACGATGCCGCCCGCCAGACTCAGTTCGTGCATGGGGACTCCTCAGGGCCCTGTAACGGACCGGGTTGCACAGTCTGCACCAAAGGCGCCGTCGCGGGGAAGTCGGCCGCAGGGCAAACGCTGCCATCCGGTGACATGACCGCAAACGGCACGCAAGGGTCATATGCGGCCGACACCGTGGGCAGCAGCGCCAGACGGGTGCGGTCACACAGGGACGGGTCATGCAGCAGCAGGCTGGCCACCGGCCCCTGCGGATGAAAGTTCCACTCGGTGGGGGCCACCACCTGGCAGGCGCGCACGGTGGCCCGCGGCCCTTCCCCCTCCAGCGCCACCCAGTGCAACAGCGTGCCCCGGGCCATTTCGACCCAGGCAACGCCCGCGTGGTCTCCGAGCGAGACCGCGCCGGACTGCAACCCATACCGGCCCGCCGGGCCCGCGGCGAACGCAGACAGGCCGGGCGACACAGGCAGGGCCGGCTCATCGGGCAAGGCCAGGCGCGCCAGATCGGCCAACCGGGCGCCCATGCGCCACCACAGTGTGGGCGACTCGGGCAGGCGATCGGTCTCGTGCGTGCGGCACCACGGCCCGGTTTCCACAGGCACCCCGTCCCACGCCGGCACGCGGGCGTGGCCAGGCTGGCTGGCCAGGCGCTGCACCAGCCCGCGCAAGGCCTCTCCCTCGGTCACCACCAGCGCACGCAGGGGATGGCGCACGGCCTGGGCCGCGGCACGCACGTCGCGCAACAGGCGTGCAGGCAAGGTGTCAGTGCGATGGCACCAGTCGGCCAGCGCCGCCTCGCCACCACGCAGCCAGTGCAGCAGCCACACGGTCAAGGGCTCGCCGAACACATGGGTTTCGAGCCAGTCCCGTGTGGGCGCCAGCACGGCCTCCGGCTCGACCGCCAGGCGCGACAGCGGCCCCTGCAGCGCCGGGCAGCCGTGCAGCGACTGCAGGCGGTCCACGGGGATCGAGGCCTCACCCCGCAGCACGCGCGGCCAGTCCAGCCACAAGCGGCGCAGGTGCTCGCGCAGCGTTTCGAGCTGCAGCGCGGCAGCGTCCCGGCCTGACAAGGCCGCGGCCTCGCCCTGGGCCGCACGCACGGCCAGGGCCGAGGTGATCTGGTGCGCATGCCCGCACAGCGAGAACAGCGCCGACACCAGCGTCGGCAAGGTCGATGCCGGCTTGCCCCGCGTGAGCGCGTTCACCAGCTCCGGCCGCTCGTTGCTCAGGCGGGGTGCAGGCGCGTCGAGGTGCAACACGACGCGGCCCGTCAGCCGGTCGACCTCGCTCATCACGGGTGCCGTCATCGACGTCATCGCGATGACCCCGTGGACGGCGGGCTGATGCGGCCCGCCCGACCGAAGAGGAAGCCCCGTCGCGCCGCCACGCGAGCGGCTTCGTCGGGCGCGGCGGGAGGCAAGGCCGCGGCAGGCGCCGCCTGGGTCGGGGCTGTCGGGGCGGCGGGAGTCGGAGTCGGAGTCGGGTGGACCGACGCCACCGGATAAGGCTCATCGGGTGAGCGTGTCGTCGCCATCGGCACATCCCGCAGCGCCTGCAGCACGGCAGTGGCGGTGGCCACCGCGGCGGCGTGGTCGGCAAACTGGAACATCGGCGAAATCAGCGAACACGCTTCAAAGGCGCCGATGGCGGGCTCGAACGCCCCCAGAAAAGGCATGGCCTCGCCAGCCAGCGTGCGAACGCGGGTCTGCCCCACCGGCAGCGGTGTGGCCTCGGCCGCGTCGGCCCGCCAGACGAGGTTCATGAACCACGGCGTGACGAGCACGCCCAGCGCGCCGGCTTCGATGGCTCGGGGCTCGTCGGCTGCCCCGCCCACCCGCGCCGACCGCGCATGAAAGCCCACGGCCTGCACGCGCAGGCGCGGATGCACCACCGGCAGACCCGCCATGCGGGTGCGGGCGATCTGCGCGAAGGTGACCTCCAGCTGCCGCACCCATTCAGCCTGGGCGGGCGACAGCGTCGGGGGCGATGCCACGGCGGCGTGCATGGTCAGGCCGCGTCCTCGCCCAGGACCATGAACTGGTCGGCGGCCCCATCGCACTGCGGGCAGCGCCAGTGGGCCGGCAAGGCCGTGAACGGCGTACCGGGCTCGATCTGCCACACCGGATCGCCCTCTGCCGGGTCGTACACCCACCAGCAGATCTTGCATTCCAGGCGGGCACCGTCCGGCAACCGGGCACGGTCGCCCAGGTAGCTGCCTTCGAAACGCGGCTGACCCAGGTCGCTCATGTCAGGCCCCTTCCACCCAGGCCAGCATGTCGGCCAGGCGCTCGTGCGAGTCTTCCAGGTCTTCCCGGGCCGCGCAGGCCACTTCCGGCAGGTCCGTCACCTCGACCGTGTCGAGGATCAGCGCGTCCTGCGAGTTGAAGTAACTCACGCGCCAGGTCAGCGGCACCTCGGTGTGCACGATGCGGCAGTTGCCATAGCCGCGCGACAGGATCTGGATCGGGCCCTGCCCCAGCGTCTGGTCGATCACGGCCAGATCCTGCGGGCTCAGCGGCAACAGCGTCAGGTTGACAACGTGGGCCGCCGTGCCAGGCTTCCACAGGTGGATGTGGTCTTCCAGCTCGGTCAGGATGGCAGGGGCGTTCATCACCCCGGCCGGCCAGGCCGATGTGTCTTCCGGCTGCAGGCGCACGCGGCGCGCGCCGCTGGCCTGGACACGGGCAGCGGCCGATTCCAGCACCCCTTGTGGAATGCGCCCCACCTCGATGCGGTCGCTGAGGACCACACGCGCATCGCTGCCCGGCTGCGTCACCTGATGCAGCACGCGCCACACGCCGGCGAACACGGCCTCTTGCACCACCAGTTCGCCCTCGGACAGGCTCACGCGCACGCTGACCTCACCCTCGCCCAGCACCTGGTTGATCAGGCGGCGCTCGGCGTCGTTCAGGTCCATCAGGTCCACCGGGTCGGCTGGCAGCCCGTGCCGGGCGCGGTCCAGGCTGGCAAGGGCCAGGCGCAGGGCCTCGTGCGCCCCCGTCAGGCTGGCGATCTCCTCGCGTTCGGGCAGGGCCGGCGCCTGGTAGGTGGACATGCCGCTGGGCATGACCATGTAGTCCAGCGTGTCTTCTTCGATCTGGCTGCCGGGGCCCATGGGCAGGTCGGCCACGACGGGAATGGGAAACGGTTTCATGCGGACTCCGGGTCAGGGGCGTTCAATGGCAGGACGAGGCGGCCGCACCGGCCGACTGGATCGCGATCGGAGCGTGGGTGGTGGGGCTGGCCAGCGCGTTGCGCACCAGCGCCAGGAAATCGGGCCAGTCGTGCATGCCCGACACGGTGGTGACATAGCGGCCATCGCGCACGAAGACGAGCGAGGGGCGACGTTGGGCGCCGTAGCGCTGGCCGATCGCGTCCTCGTCGGCCGGGGTGGCGATGCCGATGCGGAAGGCCTGACACGCCTCGGTGCGCAGTTCCGGCAGCACCACGGCCACGTCCAGGCCTTCAGGAAAGCGCACGGCGTCGCCCGCGATCAGGATCACTGCATCGCCCGGCGCCGCGGCCAGCCAGGCAGGCAGCGTGGCCAGATCGACCCAGTGCGCGCCGTGCTCGCGCACCAGGCGCTGCATCAAGGGGTGGGCCTGGGGCGGCGTGTCGGCAAAGATCGGGGTCGACGGGGTGGACGTCTCAGCCATGATGGGCTCCGTGAGGGGTGGAATCTGGCTCACTCCGTGAGCCTTGTGAGGAAGAAGTGGGTTGGCCGGACAGGGCCGCCACCTGGGCTGCACTCATGGCCGAAGGCAGCACGAAGCCCGGGGCGCCAAAGGGATCGATGCCCGCCGTGGGGCTCAGTGCCCCTTCGATGAGGTCCAGCGCGGCATTGACCTCGGCGGCGCGCTCGTCGTCCAGACGCTCGCGCGCGCCTTCCAGGAAGATCAGCAGCCATTCGCCGACCGCGGGCTCGCCCACCAGGGCCGTGTTGACGCGCCGGCGTTCGCCACGGCCCTCGACCCAGGCATGCCCTGGCTCGACCGCGCACACGCGCATGGGAATGCCGATGCACATTTCAGCGGCCCTCCAGGGTGGTGCCCGGCACCAGGAAACGGTCGTCCCCCACGCGACAGGCGGCGTCGGCGGCCGGCCTGCCGGCTTCGTAGGCGGCCATCGCCAGCGTGTCGATGGTCACCGCGTCCTGCGCACCCAGCGGTCGGGTGCGAGGCGTCACGGTCACCCCCCACTCGCGCAGCGTGTCCACGCCCTGTTGCAGCGCCCCTTCCATCGCCGCCTTCACGGTGTCGGTCAGGCTGCCGCCGTAGTCCTCGATCTGCTCGGGCTGGCAACCGATCAGGCGCACACGCTGCGGGAAGCGCTCGGTCAGTTGCGCCAACATCAGCACCTCCTGAAAGCCGGTCTGGTGCAGGCTCATCTTCTTGGCACCCATGAAACGCGGCACCTCGTCGTCGTCCACGATCTTCAGCGTGCCGGGCTCCAGGCCGTAATCGACGGCGTCAAAAATGAGCAGGTGGGTCGCCGACTGCACGTACTGGATCAGGTACAGCCCCTGCGTGCCGCCGTCCACCAGCTCCACGTCGGGCGGCAGTTCGAAGCGCTGCTGAAAGGCCTCGACGCAGCGCACGCCAAAGCCTTCGTCGGCCCACAGCAGGTTGCCGATGCCCAGCACGATGACCGTGTCTTTGCCACCAGGGGTGTGACAGGCCGATTCGGACGAGGTGGGGCGGGATGCGGTGTCGTTCATGTCAGAAGGAGGAGAAGAAGGGGCGCGGAAGACGGGCCGCTCAGTGCGCGGCGGCCACGGGCGGAGCCGAAGCAGGCAACGACGTCGACGCGCTGCGGACGGCGGCACGGGCCATCTCCGCCGCGGAGGGCGCGCCCTCGGTCGACACGGCACGCCACGCTTTCCAGGCCTGGAAGCTGTCCCAGCGCGATTGCAGGGCCATCCAGAAGCCGGCATCCAGCCCGAAGGCCATGGCGCACCGCAGGGCGGTGTCCGGCGTGAGGCTGCGGCGGCCCACGATGATCTCGTTGAGCCGGCGGCGGGACACGCCCAACAACCGCGCCGCCTGCCCTTGCGTCAGGCCCAGGGGTTTGAGGAACTGCCGGTCCAGGAAGCGGCCGGGGTGCACGGGCACCCGATGCGGCACACCGACCGGCTGCCGCCACGGCTGGGCCGCGGTCTGCAGGCGGTGCTTCAACTGGGCGTGCAGGCTGGGCAGCATCGGGGCGTCCTTCGCGGCTCAGTCCTTGAAGGTGCGGAAGCCCGAGATCATCGTGCTGATGATGCTCTGGCGGCCCATGATGTCTTCTCGCACGGCCGCGTACACGTGCAGGACGATGAAGATGATCATCAGCCACATGCCGAAGTGGTGCCAGGTGTGCACGTCCTGCGACTGACCGAACAGCGGGATCACCCAGCCGAAGGCCGTGTGCGCCCACGATCCTGCACCGGCCCCTTCGCCATACAGCGCAAAGCCTGTCACGCACATGAACACGGCGTTGAGCAGGAAGAGCAGGAACATCATCAGCCGGGCCATGGGGTTGTGGCCCACATAGCGCCCCGGCGACGGGATCAGGAAGGCGTACCACTTGAGCATGGTGACGACTTCCTTCCAGTAGGCCAGGCTGAACACGGGAATCGTGAACAGTTCGCGGGCGTGGTGGTTGCCGACGATGGCCCAGTAAGCCCGGCCGACCAGCCCCACGGCCAGCAGATAGCCGGCGGCGAAATGGGCAAAGCGGATGTAGCCCATCACATAGCTGTTGCTGGCCTCGCCGGGCATGGTGGGCAGCGGCGCACCGATGAAGTAGCCCGTGAGCGCCAGCACGAAGATGGCCCCGGCATTGATCCAGTGCCACAGGCGCACCGGGGCTTCGTAGACGTAAACCGAGGTCGTGTGCTGACCAGCGCGCACCTCGCGCTCGTCGACGCCGGTGGCGCGGGCCAGATCCTGGTCGGACGTGGATGAGGCGTTCATGCGGGTCTCCTCTTGTCGGCTTGTCTGTTTGGATCGGGCATCGGGCCGCGCGTCAGACGCGGGCCAGCATCAGCAGACCAGCCGCACCGAACAGGCCGCCGGCGGCACGCCACGTCCACAGTTGTGCGCGGCGCATCGCCGTGCCCACGCCCAGGCCCGCCACATGCAGCACCAGCGTGCTGAGCACAAAGCCACCCACGTAGGCGATGGCGCTGGCGCCCACCGGCAGCTCGGCGCCGTGAGCCAGGCCGTGGAACACCGCCGAGGCGGCCACCAGCGACAGGCCGGCCACCGCCGACCACTGGCGCACACCGGCCAGCAGCACGCCGAACAGCACCACGCTGGTGGCGATCAGAGCCTCGGTGCCGGCCACGCGCAGGCCTGCCAGGCCCGCAGCCGCACCGGCCAACAGCGCCAGCACGAACACGGCCGGGCCCAGCAGGGCACGGCGTGCCGGCAGCGCGGCGGCCGACCACATGCCCACGGCCACCATGGCCAACAGGTGATCCAGGCCCAGCGGATGAGCCAGGCCCTCGGTCAAGCCGTGGGCACCGTGGCCCGGGTGCGCTTGGGCCACACCGGCGGCCAGCAGCATCGACAGCGGAATCAGGCCGCGACGGGCCCGCAGGAAGAAAGAAGCGTTCATGGGGTGTTCCTGTTCGGAGGGCGCGGTGATCAGCGGACCTTGACCTTGCACAGCTCGGCGCCGTCCGGGCTCATGACGTGGGTCGAGCACGCCAGGCAGGGGTCGAACGAGTGCAGCGTGCGCAGAATTTCGACCGGCTGTTCGGGGTTGACCATCGGCGTGTTGATCAGCGAGGCCTCGAAGGCACCGATCTGGCCCTTGTGGTCACGCGGCGAGCCGTTCCAGGTGCTCGGCACCACGCACTGGTAGTTCTCGATCTTGCCGTCCTTGATCTTGATCCAGTGGCCCAGCATGCCGCGCGGCGCGGCCACGGTGCCCACGCCCTTGGCCTCCTTCGGCCAGGTCGACGGGTCCCACTTCTCGACGTTGGCCGTGGCGGTGTCGCCGGCCTTGATGTTGGCGATCAGTTCCTTGTAGTCGTCCAGCATCATCTCGCCGCAGTACTGGCCTTCCAGCGCGCGGGCCAGCGTGCGGCCGATCGTGGTGGGCAGCAGCTGCTTGAGCGTGTACTGCGTCTCCGGCATGCCCAGCGCCTTGGGCAGGTGGGTGTTGATCATGCCGGCCGCGTATTCCAGCTGCTCCTTCGGGCGCTGGGCGTACTTGTTGCCCTTGTTCGCGTGCGCATAGGCCAGGATGTAGCGCGACAGCGGGCCCACCTCCAGCGCATGACCACGCCAGCGCGGGGCCTTGATCCACGAGTACTTGGCGCTCTCGTCGATCTCTTCGATGTTGGTGCGCGAGCCCTTGGTCTTGCTGCCCAGTTCGAAGTGCGGCTCGGTCACGCCGTCCCACGGGTGCAGGCCCTTGGTCTCGTCGGCGTAGGTGTACCAGCTGTGGGCCACGAACTCCTGCACCTGCTCCGGATCGCGCGGGTCGATCGGCAGGATCTCGTCCCAGTTGCCATTGAGGATGACGCCGCCCGGCAGCTGGTGGGTGCTGTGGTCGTAAGGCACCTTCTCGTAGGTGCCATAGTCGGCCACGTTGGTGGCGCTCAGGCCACCGCCGTACAGCCAGCCGGCCTGCTTGTAGATGGTGCCGATGGCCAGCACATCCGGGATGTAGACGTTCTTGTTGAACTCGATCATCTCGTGGATGCGCGCCTCGATGAAGTTCAGGCGCTCCATGTTCAGCGGCGCGCCGGAGGCGCCCTGCCCATCGAGGTTGATCGCGCACGGCACGCCGCCCACGAGGTAGTTCGGGTGCGGGTTCTTGCCGCCCAGAATCGCGTGGATCTTGACCCATTCCTTCTGCAGGTCGAGCGCCTCCAGATAGTGGGTCACGGCCATCAGGTTGGCCTCGGGCGGCAGCTTGTACGCCTTGGAACCCCAGTAGCCATTCATGAAGGGGCCGAGCTGGCCGCTTTCCACGAACTTCTTCAGGCGGTTCTGGATGTCGCGGAAGTAGCCGGCCGACGACAGCGGGTGCGAGGGCGACACCATCTGCTGCAGCTCGCTGGTCTTCTTCGGATCGGCGTTCAGGGCCGACACCACGTCCACCCAGTCGAGCGCGTGCAGGTGGTAGAAGTGCACCGCATGGTCGTGCACCTGCAGCGTCTTCGCCATGATCTCGCGAATCAGGTGCGCGTTCTTCGGGATCTTGATGCCTAGGGCATCTTCCACCGCGCGCACCGAGGTCAGCGCGTGGCAGCCGGTGCACACGCCGCAGATGCGCTCGACGAAGGCCCACGCATCACGCGGGTCACGCCCCTTGAGGATGACCTCGAGGCCGCGCCACATCGTGCCGGTCGACACGGCGTTGGTGATGACGTTGTTGCTGTCGACGTTGACCTCGCAACGCATGTGGCCCTCGATGCGGGTCACCGGGTCCACCACGATGCGGCGGCCGCTGTTGTCGAGCTTGAAGCCTTGGGTTTCGTAAGACATGAGAGAGGCTCCGCCTGATCAGGAATGGCTGTTGTTCGAGGTGTTCGCGCCGTTGCCCTGGGCCGCGCGCTTGATGGCCGAGACGGCCGCGTGGGCCGCGACACCGGCGCCCACCACCGCGGCCGCGCCGCCACCGATCTGGTCGGCCGTGCCTTCGACGCCGAACTGATGCACCGTGGTCAGGCGGTCGTAGAACGAGCCCTTGTCCCAGAAGCCGTCTTCCGAGCAACCGATGCAGCCGTGGCCCGACTTGATCGGGAAGCTCGTGCCCTCGTTCCACATCACGGTCGAGCAGGCGTTGTACGTGGTCGGGCCCTTGCAGCCGACCTTGTAGAGGCAGTAGCCCTGGCGCGCGAACTCGTCGTCGAACGACTCCACGAACTGGCCGGCGTCGAAGTGCGGACGGCGGTAGCACTTGTCGTGGATGCGCTGGCTGTAGAACATCTTCGGGCGGCCCTGGCGGTCGAGCTCGGGGATGCGGTCGAAGGTCAGCATGTAGGTGATGACACCGGTCATCACCTCGGCGATCGGCGGGCAGCCCGGCACCTTGATGATGGGCTTGTCGGTGATCACCTTGTGGACGGGCACGGCCTGCGTCGGGTTGGGCTTGGCGGCCTGCACGCAGCCCCAGCTGGCGCACGAGCCCCAGCTGATGATGGCCTTGGCGTCCTTGGCCACGTGCTTGAGCTGATCCAGGAAGGGCCGGCCGCCGATGATGCAGCTCATGCCATCCTGGTTCAGCGGCGGGTTGCCTTCCACAGCCAGGATGTAGTTGCCCTTGTACTTGGTCATGACCTCTTCGAGGATGGCCTCGGCCTGGTGGCCGGCAGCGGCCATCAGCGTGTCGTCGTAGTCGAGCGAGATCATCGAGAGCACGACATCCTTGGCCAGCGGGTGGGCCGAGCGGATGAAGCTCTCGGAACAGCACGTGCACTCCAGCCCGTGCAGCCACAGCACGGGCGTGCGCGGCTTGGTTTCCATGGCGTGGGCAATCTGCGGCACGAAGGCCGGGCCCAGGCCGAGCGAGGTCGCGGTCAGGGAGCAGTACTTGAGAAAACTGCGGCGCGAAATGCCCTGGCGTCGCATCACTTCATAGAACGTTTCCATCGCGCGGTGTCTCCGGTTGTGTGGGATGTCATCGGCTCGGCTCACCCCCCTGGGTGCGCGGCCTCAACCCTCTCCGTCTCCAGACGGTCGGAAGACACTGTTCTCAAGACCCGTGCCTGGCTGAACGCGGTGCGTGCGACGGGCAGCCAGATGAGCCAAGTCCCTGTCCCGCATGGCCTTTTCCTCTAACCGGCACACCATGCGGGCCACCCGGGCCGGGTTAACACGCGACACATCCGCTGACAAAGTGACAAGCAAAATGGAAAGCCTTTAACCACCCGAATGCAAAAGGGGTTTGCAGCCGCGGTGCCGCACAATCGCGTGCATGTCCCAGCTTCCCGCCCTGATCCTGGCCGCCGGCCGCGGCGAGCGCATGCGCCCGCTGACCGACACCACGCCCAAGCCCCTGCTGCCGGTCCGCGGCCAGCCGTTGATCGCCTGGCACCTGCAGGCCCTGGCACGCGATGGCGTGCGCGACGTCGTGATCAACACGGCCTACCTGGAAGACCAGTTCGAGCCGGCGCTGGGCGATGGCAGCCGCTGGGGTCTGCGCATCACCTACAGCCACGAAGGGCGCGACCACGGCGGCGCGCTGGAAACGGCTGGCGGGATCGCCAAGGCCCTGCCGCTGCTGGGCGACGCGTTCTGGGTGCTGGCGGGTGACGTCTTCGTGCCCGGCTTCCGCTTCGACGCCGACGAGGCCGAGGCCTTCCGCGCCGGCGACGACTGGGGGCGCATCTGGCTGGTGCCCAACCCGCCCCATGTGCCGCAAGGCGACTTTGCGGTCGATGGCGATCAGCGCGTGTGGCGCAAGGACGCGGCCCCCGCCGGCGCCCGCACCGGCACCTACTCGACCATTGGCCTGTACCGCCCGGCGATCGTCGACGGCGTGCGCGTGGGCGACAAGGCGGCGCTGCGGCCGAGCCTGGAGCGCGCAATCGATGCGGGCCGGCTCAGTGCCCGCTGGCTGGAAGGCGAATGGACGGATGTGGGCACACCCGAGCGCCTGGCGGCGTTGAACGCCGACTGACCCCTTCCCGACTGCCCCTCCGGTAGAATGCGGGGTTTCGTCCACAGCCCCTGGATCTACACCATGCCCCGCTGTTTCTCGACGGACGCCGCCCGGTCTCACCCGCTGGCGGCCCCGGTGCTGGCCCTGATGCTGACTGTGCTGCCCGCGTCGGCCCAGTACGCTGCCATGGCCCGCGTGCTGCCCACTGACACCCTGCGCGGCGCACTCGTGGTCGGCGTGCCGCCTGAGGCCACGCTGAACAAGCAGCCCATCCGCCTCGCCCCTGGCGTGCGCATCCGCGGCAGCAACAACATGCTGATGCTCAGCGGAGAAATCGGCGGCTTCAGCGGCAAGGTCAACTACCGGCTCGAGACCGGCACCGGCCTGCTCAAGGAGATCTGGGTTCTGACGGACACCGAAGCCAGTGCACTGTGGCCCACGACGCCCCAGGAGGCCGCGACCTGGGCCTACGACCCGATCGCGCTGCGCTGGACCAAGCCCTGAAGACCGACACCATGAGCGACACCCCCACGAACACCGCCCCCCGCAAGGTCTACATCAAGACCTACGGCTGCCAGATGAACGAATACGACTCGGGCAAGATGTCCGACGTCATGAACGCGGCCCAGGGCTACGAACCGACCGACAACCCGGAAGAGGCCGACCTCATCCTCTTCAACACCTGCTCGATCCGCGAGAAGGCGCAGGAGAAGGTGTTTTCCGACCTCGGTCGCGTCAAGCACCTGAAGGAAAAGGGCGTGATGATCGGCGTGGGGGGTTGCGTGGCCAGCCAGGAAGGCGCCGCCATCATCGAGCGTGCGCCGTATGTGGACGTGGTCTTCGGCCCGCAGACGCTGCACCGCCTGCCGCAGATGCTCGCCCAGCGCCAGCAGGCCAAGCGCCCGCAGGTCGACATCAGCTTCCCCGAGATCGAGAAGTTCGACCACCTGCCGCCGCCGCGCAAGGAAGGCGCCTCGGCCTTCGTGTCGATCATGGAAGGCTGCTCGAAGTACTGCAGCTACTGCGTAGTGCCCTACACCCGCGGTGAAGAGGTCTCGCGCCCGTTCGACGACGTGCTGACCGAGGTGGCCGACCTGGCCGACCAGGGCGTCAAGGAAGTGACGCTGCTGGGCCAGAACGTCAACGGCTACCGCGGCAAGATGGGCGACACCGCCGAGATCGCCGACTTCGCCATGCTGCTCGAGTACGTGGCCGAGATCCCCGGCATCGAGCGCATCCGCTACACCACCAGCCACCCCAACGAGTTCAGCCAGCGCCTGATCGACGTCTACGGCAAGACGGACAAGCTGGTGAACCACGTGCACCTCCCGGTGCAGCACGGCTCCGACCGCATCCTGATGGCGATGAAGCGCGGCTACACGGCGCTCGAGTACAAGAGCACCATCCGCAAGCTGCGCGCCGTGCGGCCGAACATCAGCCTGTCGACCGACTTCATCGTCGGCTTCCCCGGCGAAACCGACGACGACTTCGACAAGCTGATGAAGCTGGCCACCGACCTCGAGTTCGACGCCTCGTTCAGCTTCATCTACAGCGCGCGCCCCGGCACGCCGGCCGCCTCGCTGGCCGATGACACGCCCCACGAGGTCAAGCTCAAGCGCCTGCAGACGCTGCAGGCCTACCTCGAGTCGAACGTGCTGCGCTACAGCCAGGCCCTGGTCGGCACCTGCCAGAAGATCCTGGTCGAGGGCCCGAGCCGCAAGGATCCGTCCGAGCTGATGGGCCGCACCGAGTGCAACCGCATCGTCAACTTCGCGGCCGGCCCCACGCAGGCCCTGCGCGATCGCCTCGTCGGCCAACTGATCGATGTGACCATCACCACCGCCTATCCGCACTCGCTGCGCGGCGAGCTGTTGCTGGCGTGATTCGTCCAACCGTCAAACAACCCCGGGAATCCGGCCGTACTGGCCCGATCCGCGGGTTGTGACGTATTGCACAGTGTGGGAACCGATCACCAAGCTGTGCACCATGAAGTTACTGCGACTCTGTCTCGACCAGATCGGCGTCGGGCGCCCTCTTCCCTGGAACGTCTACAACGACGCGGGCCAGCTCGTGCTGCGCCAGGGTTACGTCGTCCGGGACGAGGCGCAGCGCGAAGCCCTGATCATGCGGGGCGCCTACATCGGCCATGACCCCGACGCGGGGACGCCGGAGACCCAGGACCTCGACACACTGAGGCAGGACGCGTCCCTGTTGTGGCAGGACGTGCGCACCCGCGCCGAAACCCTGCTGCTGGCGCCCGGCGAGGCCGAGCCCTTCCGACATGCGCTGCAGGTGGTCAGCGGCCACATCGAGTTTGCCGTGGTGCACCATCTCGATGAAAGCCTGTTCGAGCTGCTGCACCGGGAGGGCCGCAACACGCCGGCCGTCTCGCACGTCATCCAGGCGGCGTTCCTGGTGAACATGGTCGCGATCCGGCTGGGCTGGCCCTCGACCATGGTGCGGTCTGCCGTGCACGCGGCGCTGACCATGAACCTGGCCAGCCTGCGCCGACAGAACACCCTGCACCACCAGGCCATGCCCTTGTCGGCCGCGGAACGCGCCGAGGTGGCAGAGCACGGGGAGCAGGGCCGGCAGCTGCTGGAGATGCTCGGGGTCGAGGATCGGGAATGGCTGCAGGCGGTGGCGTATCACCACCCGCCCGAAGACGGTCGTCCGCTGTCGGCATGGCGCCAGCGCGCAGGCGACATGGCCTGCCTGCTCCACCACGTCGACCTGTATCTGGCGAAGGTCAGCCGTCGGGCCTATCGGCCCGCCCTGCCACCCGATGTGGCGGCAAGACAGCTCTTTCAGCGTGGTGGCGGCGCCGCCAACCCGTTCGCCAGCGCCCTGATCAAGGAAGTGGGCCTGTTCCCGCCCGGCGCGGGGGTGCGTCTGGCCAATGGCGAGCTGGCCGTGGTGCTGCGCCGCGGTGAGATGGCCCACCTGCCAGAGGTCTGCAGTGTGCAGGGGCCCAATGGCGCCACACTGGCCCAACCGGTGCGCCGCCGCACCAGCGAACCGGCCTTCAAGGTGGTCTCGGCCGTGCCGCGCGGGGTCGTTACCCTGCCCGCCGAGGCCGTGCTCCACTGAAACGCAGCGTCAGCGCGGGCAGCGGGCCAGCGCGGCCACCAACTCGTCCACGTGTGCCAGGGTGTGCGCGGCCGACAGCGAAATCCGCAGGCGCGCGGTGCCCTCCGGCACTGTAGGCGGGCGAATCGCCGGAACCCACACCCCCTGCTCATCAAGCTGCGCCATGACAGCCAAGGCGTCGACGTTCGAACCAATGATGAGCGGCTGGATCGCCGTGTCCGACGGCAGCAGATGCCAGGGCAGAGAGGCCGCAGCCAGCCCTTCGCGCAAGCGGGTGCGCAACGCGCCCAGATGGTTCCGACGCTGGGGCTCGTGCCGGATCACGTCGATCGCAGCGCGCAAGGCGGCCGCGATCATCGCGGGAGCGGCCGTGGCGAACATGTAGGTGCGGGCCTTCTGCATGACCCACTCCACCATGGCGGGATCGCCGGCCACGAAAGCCCCGGAGACCCCAGCCGCCTTGCCCAGTGTGGCCATGTAGACAAGCCGGCCCAGACGCCCCTGCCAGGCGGGGGCCACGCCGTTGACTCCCGCGATGCCGAAGTGCGCCAACGTGCCTTCGCCGTGCGGGCCGAGCACACCGTAGCCGTGCGCGTCGTCGATCAGCAGCCAGGCGTCGTGGCGCTCGCACAAGGCCAACAGGGCCGGCACATCGGCCACGTTGCCATCCATGCTGAACACCGCGTCGGTGACCACCAGCTTGCGCCGGGCCGTGCAGGCCGCCAGCGCCGCGTCGAGGGCACCGAGGTCGGCATGGGGCACGACATGCAGTTCGGCCCGCGACAGGCGGATGCCGTCGATCAGGCACGCGTGGTTCAGCGCGTCGGAAAACACCGCGTCGCCGCGCCCCACCAGCGCTGGCACCAGGCCCACATTGGCCGCATAGCCAGCATAGAAGTACAGCGCGCGCGGCAGGCCCACGTGAGCGGCAAGGGCGACTTCGAGCTGCTCGTGCTCGGGGCTGTGGCCGCACACCAGCGGCGAGGCCGTCGCCCCCACCCCATAGCGGGCAATGGCGTCCTGCGCGGCGGCCATCAGGCCCGGGTGCTGGGACAGCCCCAGGTAGTCATTGCTGCCAAAAGACAGGCGGCGCTGCCCGTCGATGAGATACGTCGTGCCGCGCAGCGACTCGTCTTCTGGCTGCAAGGCGGCCGGCGGCATTGCGGGTGCGACCTGGCGGCGACGACGCAATGCCAGCGCATCACGCAACCCCTGCAGTGGCGCGTCAAAAGGAGAAGTCATGCGGCCAAGGGTAGCAGACGCGACACAGCCGGGTCGCATGGGGTCTCTTCTCGAAAATGCGAATCATTCCTGTTATCTTTGGGATTGCGGACGCCCATTGCGCGCCGCCTCCGTTTTCATCACCCGCCAGAGGAAATGCAACACATGGCCCGACTGCTGCCCCGCCTTGCCACCCTGACCGTGATCGCCCTGGCTTGCCAGGCCCATGCTGACGACAAGGTACTCAACATCTACTCGGCACGCCACTACCAGACTGACGACGCCTTCTACGCCGACTTCACGAAGCAGACTGGCATCAGGATCAACCGGCTCGACGGCAAGGAAGACGAGCTGCTGGAGCGCATCAAGAACGAGGGCGCACGCTCGCCGGCCGACATCCTCATCACCGTCGACGCCGCCCGCCTGGCCATCGCCGACGAAGCCGGGCTGTTCCAGCCCATCCAGTCCAAGGTGCTCGCGCAGCGCATCCCGGCCCACCTTCGGGCCCCCAACTGGATCGCTTTCTCGACCCGCGCCCGCGTCATCGTCTACAACAAGGCGAACGTGAAGGCCGAATGGGTTCAGACCTATGGTGATCTGGCCCATCCGCGCCTGAAGGGGCAGGTCTGCGTGCGCTCGGGCTCGCACCCATACAACCTGTCGCTCGGGGCTGCCTTCATCGCCCATGACGGAGAACAGCAGGCCGAGGCCTGGGCCCGGGGTCTGGTGCAGAACTTCGCCCGCGCGCCCAAGGGCGGCGACACCGACCAGATCAAGGCCGTGGCCGCCGGTGAATGCGGCGTGGCGATCTCCAACAGCTACTACCTGGCGCGCCTGATGCGCTCTACCAAGCCGGAAGACCAGAAGGTGATGGACGCCGTCGGCATCGTCTGGCCCAACCAGGCCACCTGGGGCACGCACATCAACGTGTCGGGCGCCGGCATCATCAAGACGGCGCCCAACCGTGAGGCGGCCCTCAAGTTCATGGAGTACCTGGCCAGCGACAAGGCCCAGGCCTACTTCGCCGACGGCAACAACGAATGGCCGGCCGTGCCCAGCGTCAAGATCGACAACCCGGCGCTCAAGGCCATGGGTGCCTTCAGGGCCGACACCCTGCCCGTCACGCAGCTGGCCCGGAACGCCGCACGCGCTCAGAAGGTCTTCGACCGCGCCGGCTGGCGTTGAGCCTTCAGCTCAATGCGGGGCGACCTCGCCCTGCCGGCCGCGGGCGATCTCGCGGCTGAGCACGATCAGGGGCAACAGCCCCACCACCACGATGGCCAGCGCCGCGGTCGACGCCTCGGCCAGGCGCTCGTCGGACGCCAGCGTGTAGGCCTGCGTGGCCAGCGTGTCGAAGTTGAAGGGCCGCATCACCAGCGTGGCAGGCAGCTCCTTCATCACATCGATGAACACGAGCAGCGCGGCGGTCAGCAGGCTGCCGCGCAGCAATGGGAAGTGCACGCGGCGGAGGGCCTCGGCCGGGGTCAGGCCCAGGCTGCGCGCCGCGTTGTCCATGTTCGGCGTCACCTTCTGCAAGCCCGCGTCCACGGCCTGCACGGCAGGGGTCAGGAAGCGCACCACACAGGCGTAGACCAGACCGGTCAGCCCGCCGGTGATGAGCAGCCCGCCATCCCAGCCGCCCCAGCGCGTGGCCCAATCGGTGAGCCAGTTGTCCACGCGGGTCACGGGGATCAGGACGCCCACAGCAATCACCGTGCCGGGCAGGGCATAGCCCAGGCCCGCGAGCCGGTGCACGCTCCGAACCAGCCACGAGGCATGCAGCCGCGCCGCATAGCCCAGCAGCACGGCCAGCACCACGGCGATGGCGGCCGTCAGGGCCGACACGGTCACGCTGTTTCGGGCCAGCTCGATGAACCGGGTTCCGAACTGCGCATCGCCTTCGGTCAGCGCCATCTCGAGCAGGATACCGGCCGGCAGCAGAAAGCCGGCGACCAAGGGCCACAGGCACGCCACCACGGCCAGCGCCGCACGCCAGCCCCGCAAGCGCACGGCCGCAAAACGGGCACGCCGCAAGGTGGTGTCGTGGAAGCGCGCCCGCCCGCGTGACAGACGCTCTAGCGCCAGCACCAGGATCACGAAGCCCAGCAAGGCGCTCGCCAGCTGGGCGGCGGCCACGCGGTCACCCAGCGAGAACCACGCCCGATAGATGCCGGTGGTGAAGGTCTGCACACCGAAGTAGGACACCGCGCCAAAGTCGGCCAGCGTCTCCATCAGTGCCAGCGCCACGCCAGCGGCAATCGCGGGCCGTGCCAGCGGAAGCGAGACCCGGAAAAAGCTGGCCCACGGACCCAGCCCCAGCGAGCGCCCGGCTTCCAGCATGCCGCCCGCCCGCTCCAGAAAGGCCGTGCGGGCCAGCATGTAGACATAGGGGTAGAGCACGAGCGAGAACAGCACCACCGCGCCGCCCAGCGAACGCACGTCGGGGAACCAGTAATCGGCCCGGCTCCAGCCGAAGGCTTCGCGCAGCGCAGTCTGCACCGGCCCGACAAACTGCAACAGGTCGGTGTAGGTGTAGGCCATGACATACGCCGGCACCGCCAGGGGCAGCACCAGGGCCCACTCCAGCGCCCCTCGCAGCGGAAAGTCGTAGCGCGTGACCAGCCAGGCCGCGCCCACGCCCATGCTGGCCGTCCCCATGGCCACGCCGACGCACAGCACCAGCGTCGAGCGGATGTAATCCGGCAGCACCGTGGCCATCAGGTGGGCCCACGTCTCACCGGTGCCACCCGACAGCACGTGGCTGAGTACCGCCAGCACCGGCAAGGCCATCAGCCCGCCGACCAGCAGCGTACCGAGGCTGAACCAGATCACGGAAAAGCGCACCGGCCGCGCACGGGACGGCACCGAAGGGGAAGGCAGGGTCAAGCTCATGTCAATTGAGAATTATGATCGTTCGCATGTCCTCCGCTGTCTTTCCGGGAACCGCTGTCCCTGCACAGGACGCAGCCCGTCCGTCATCCGACGCAGCCTGGCTGGTCGTCGACCGCCTCGCCTTGCGTTATGGCAACCGCACCGTGGTCTCCGACCTGAGCTTTGCGCTGCCGCGCGGCACCCTCGCCTGCCTGCTGGGCCCGTCGGGGTGCGGCAAGACCTCGGCGTTGCGGGCGATCGCCGGCTTCGAGCCGCTGGCCGATGGCGAAATCCGGCTGGCCGGTGAGGTGCTCAGCGCACCGGGCCGCCTGACCCCGCCCGAGAAGCGCCGCATCGGGATGGTGTTCCAGGACTACGCCCTGTTCCCCCACCTGACCGTGGCACAGAACGTGGGATTCGGCCTGCGGGGCCAGCGCGATGCCGACACCCGCGTGGCGGCCATGCTCGACACGGTCGGCCTGAGCGGCGCGGCCGCGCGCTACCCGCACGAACTCTCGGGCGGCCAGCAGCAGCGCGTGGCACTGGCCCGCGCACTGGCGCCGCAACCCAGCATCCTGCTGCTGGACGAGCCCTTCTCCAACCTCGATGTGACGCTGCGCGAGCACCTGGCGGGCGAGGTGCGCGAGATCCTCAAGGCCACGCAGACCACGGCCATCCTCGTCACCCATGACCAGCACGAGGCCTTCGCCATGGCGGACGTGATCGGTGTGCTCGCCGAAGGCACGCTGCAGCAGTGGGACACGGCCTATGGCCTGTACCACCGCCCGGCCAACCGCCGTGTCGCCGATTTCGTCGGCCAGGGGGCCTTCGTGGCCGGCACGGTACTCGATGCACACCGGGTGCACCTGTCCCTGGATGGGCAGCCGCTGCCCAGCGCCGCCACCACGTTCACGACCGAGGCAGCGATGCCCTTTGCCGCGGGCGCCACCGTGGACGTGCTGCTGAGACCGGACGACGTCGTTCACGACGACGCCAGTCCCTTGCAGGCGCGGGTCGTGCACAAAGCCTTCAAGGGGGCCGAGTTCCTGTACCGCCTGGCCCTCCCGGGCGGCAGCGAGGTGCTGTCGCTCGTGCCCTCGCACCACGACCACGCGATCGGCGAGCCCATCGGCATCCGCCTGGAGATGGACCACCTGGTGGCCTTCTCTCGCACGCCCTGAGGCCGGCAGGCGGCCCTTTCAGCGGCTCCAGGCCGCAAACAACCCCTCACGCGCGGCCTCGGTGATGGCCACCACGCCCGGGTGTGTCAGCCGACGCTCCACCGTGATCACGTAGAACGCCTCGATCAGGTCGGTGGCCTCGCCCAGCAGCGTGGCACCGAACTGCTGGCGCACCTGCGCATCCAGCACCATGGGCGCCGTGAAGACGCCGTGCCCCTGCTGACCCAGCGTCATCACCATGGCGCTGTCATCGAACTCCCCGATGAGGGCTGGCTTGAGTCGATGGCGCCCCAGCCACTGCCCCAGGCGTACCCCCATCGCCGACTCGGTTCCGGGCGCCAGCAAGGGGGCGCCGTCCAGGCAGCGCGGAAAACCCCGTGCCGCCAGCTGCTCGGCCAGGGCACCGGCCGCATAAAAGCCGACATGCGATCCCCCCAGCCGGTGGTTGAAGGCGCTCACGCTGAGCGAGGGTGGCAACGGGGTATCGGACAGCACCAGGTCCAGGCGGTGCACGGCGAGTTCGGCCAGCAGGCTGTCGAGCTTCCACTCACGGCACACCACCTTGAAGCGCTGGCTGTTCACAAAGGCGGGCTCCAGCAGGCGCGCGGCCACCAGCTTGGGCACCGCGTCGGCAATGCCGACCCGCAGCTCCACCGGCCGTGCCACGCCGCCAGGGCTGCTCAGGGCCTGCTCCAGCTGCGCCCCCAGGCTGAAGATGTCCTGGGCGTAGCTGAAGGCCAGCTCGCCTGCTTCCGTCAGTGCCAGCTTGCGGCCCTTCTTGCGAAACAGTGGCTGACCCAGGCTGTCTTCCAGCAGCTGGATCTGCCCGCTGACCGTCTGGGGCGTCACATGCAGGTGCTCGCCGGCCTGGACCACACCGCCAAGCCGCGCCACCGTCCAGAAGTAGAGAAGGTGCTTGTAATTCATATCGACTTTCTCGAAATGAATGAGAAATAAATTCGAATTTACCTGAAGCTTTCCCCGTCATACATTGGCATCGTCATCCACTCTCATTGCGAGGCTCACCATGCGCGTGTTCATCCAGACCCACGGCCTGATCCTGTCGCGGGAGGACCGCGAGCACATCCGTCAGCGCCTGCATCAGGCCCTGGCCCGTTTCGGTCGCCAGGCCATGGGCGCCACCCTGCACCTCAGCGACACCAACGGCCCCCGCGGCGGGGAAGACAAGGATTGCCACCTGGTGGTGGAGCTGGAAGAAACGACCACGGTCATCCGTGACCGCGGCGGCGCTGTCCGCGCCCTGGTCGACCGCGCCGTGCACCGTGCCGTGCATGCGGTCAACCGCCAGCTCAAGGAGCTGCAGGGACGAGCGCGTCGTGCCCCGTCCCTGAGCCGCGGCCGCCAGGAAGCCCCTCGCAACCGCCGCCTCGCGCGGGCCATGCACGCCATCCCCGGCGGAGCCTGAACCGCCCTCGAACCGATTTTTCTTGAAGGAGCCCACCATGTCTGACGACCTTCGTCGTTCCCCTCGTGCCATCAGCCTGAGCCAGCAAGCCGCCTGGCGCGGCGTGGAAGACGCCCAGTACGCGGGCGGCAGCGCCATCGGCGACAGCGCCCGTAAAGTGCTGCGCAACACCTATGCGCTGCTGGGCATGACGCTGTTGTTCAGCGCCGCCGTGGCCGGCACGGCCATGACCCTGAACCTGCCCCACCCGGGCCTCATGCTGAGCCTCATCGGCATGTTCGGTCTGATGTTCCTGGTTCACAAAACCGCGAACAGCGCCTGGGGCCTGCTGTCCGTCTTCGCCTTCACCGGCTTCATGGGCTATGGCCTGGGTCCCATCCTGGGCAAGGTCCTGGCCATGCCGCACGGCAGCGCCGTCGTCACCAACGCGCTGGGCGCCACGGCCGTGGCCTTCATCGGCTTGTCGGCAGTGGCCCTCAGCACCAAACGTGACTTCAGTGCCATGGGCAAGATGCTGTTTGTCGGCATGCTGGTGGCGTTCGCGCTGAGCCTGGGGGCGATCTTCTTCGAGATCCCGGCCCTGGCCCTGGCGGTGTCCGGCCTGGTCGTGATGCTGAGCTGCGGCCTGATCCTGATGGAGACCAGCCGCATCGTGCACGGCGGCGAGACCAACTACATCCTCGCCACCATCGGCCTGTACGTGACCATCTACAACCTCTTCAGCAGCCTGCTGATGCTGTTCGGTCTGGGCGGCAACGACGAGTGAGGCCTCGTTCGGGCGATGCGGTCGCCGCAGCCCGATCCGTTTCTTCTCCTGCAACCAGCCCTCGACCCGCCGCCCGCCCTGCCCGCTCAGGTGCGGGCGGCTTTTGCTTTTGCGCTGTCCGCCTGGCTCACGGCTTGCACCAGCAGGCGCACCCGCTCCCCCACCGTCTCGGCCGGCATGTGGGCATAGCCCAGCACCAGTCCGTTGAAACCGGCCGGCCCGCCTGTGCCATAGCTGCTCAACGCGCGGGGTCCCAGCCGGTGCTCGGCCGCGGCAGCCGCCACCGCCACGTCGGACACGGCGTCAGGCAGGCTGATCACCAGGTGCATGCCGCAATCCCCGCCCAGCACCGTACCGGGCCACCGCCACACCCGTGCCAACGCGGCACGCAAGGCCTGCTGCCGTTCGGCGTACAGCCCGCGCATGCACCGCAGGTGCCGGGTGAAGTGGCCCTCGTCGATGAACGCGGCCAGCGCGCGCTGGTCGGCCACCCGGCCTCGAGGCCACAGTGCGCCCGCCAGGCCTTCTGCCCGGTCGACCACGGCGGCCGGCACGACCACAAAGCCAAGACGCAAACCGGGGAACATCGTCTTGCTGAAGGTGCCCAGATAGGCCACAGGGGCATCGGGTTCCAGCCCCTGCATCGCGGCCAACGGGGGCCCGGCATGGCGGAATTCGCTGTCGTAGTCATCCTCCAGAATCCAGGCGCCATGCGCCCGCGCCTGGGCCAGCAAGGCCAGCCTCCGAGGCAGACTCAACACCGATCCCAACGGATACTGGTGCGACGGCGTGGTGTAGATCAGGCGCGGCGGGGACTGCCGCCACAAGGCGCTGGGCGGCGCCATCCCGTGCATGTCCACGGTGACAGGCTCGCACCGCAGACCGGCCGCGCGCAGAGCCGCCCACGCCCCGCCGTAACCGGGATGCTCGATCCACGCGATGTCGCCGGCATCGGCCAGCAACATCGCGCACAGCGCCAGTCCCTCCTGGGTGCCTTCGGTGACGATCACCTGCTGCGGGCCGCAGTCCACCCCACGGGATGCACGCAGGTAGGTGGCGATGGCCTGCCGCAACTCGGGCTCGCCACCCGCGCCGCGGTACCCGGCTTCGTGTGCCGCAGTCTGCCGTTCTGCACGCGCCCGCACCCGCTGCCACACGCGCCAGGGAAACGCGTCCAGCCCGGGATTGCCCGGCACGAAGGGCCGCAGCTGATCCTCAGCCGAACGGGGGCGCTGAACGCCCCCGGACCGGCCCGACAAGGGCGGCAGGGTCGCAACGGGCCGCGTCCTGGTGTCGCGCGGCCCCAGTGCGCACACCACGGTGCCCTGCCGATCGGCCCGCACGTACCCCTCGGCGGCCAGTTGCTCGTAGGCGTACAGCACCGTGTTGCGCGCCATCTCGAGCAGGTCCGCCAGAGATCGCGTGGACGGCAGGATCGCGCCAGCCTGCAACCGCCCGTCGACCACAGCCTGCCGCAGCACACGGTACAGCCGCCGCCGCAGCGGCTCGCTGCCGCCGCGCAGCAACAGCGGATGGTTCTTCAACCAATGCAGATCACTCACGTCGTGGCCCCCTTCTTCCTCCATTGTGTGGCTCTTTTCATGGAACCACGTCATCCCTATCGTCCACGGTGTCGAGCGCGGCATTCCGCCGCCCCCACCCCGAAACAGGAGGAACCCCGTGTCCCACGACATCGACGCCGCACCCGTCGGCACGCCCCCGTCACGGCGCGCCACCATCCGCCGCGCCAGCGAACGAGGCCATTACGACCGCGACACTCTGCATGCCATCGTGGATGCAGCCTGGCTGTGCCATGTGGCCTTCACCGACACACGGGGACACGATGAATCAGGCGAGCCGTTCGCGGTGTGCCTGCCCACGGCCTGCTGGCGCATCGGCGAGGCGCTGTACATCCACGGCTCGAACGGCAGCCCGATGATGCGCCGCCTGGCCAGCGGGGTGAATGCCTGCGTGACCGTCACCCATCTGGACGGCCTGGTACTCGCCCGATCGGCCTTCTCGCATTCGATGAACTACCGTTCGGTGGTGGCCTATGGCCGCTTCACCGTGGTGCCCGATGCGGACAAGCCGGCCGCACTGGATGCCTTCATGGCTCGCCTGCTGCCTGGCCGTGAACACGAAGCACGCCCGGCCGACGACAGCGAACTCAAGGCCACGCTGGTGCTCTCGATGCCGCTGGAAGAGGCCAGCGCCAAGGTGCGCAACTGGGGCCCACGCGACAAGGATCAGGATGGGGATCATCCGGCCTGGGCCGGCGTTCTGCCCCTGGCCACGACCCGGCTGGCGCCCGTGCCCGATGAGCGCAGCCGCGCAACCGGTCAGCCTCTGCCGCCCTCGGTCAGAGCATGGCTGGACGCCGACCCGGGACCGGCTCCGTTCTCGAGCTGACTGGCATCCCGCCTGACCGTTCAGGGCAGGCTCAAGGAGCGAGCCAGCTCCGCCGGGGTGGCGGCCGGATCCCAGGACCAGTGGGCCAGCATGGGAGCCTGGATGCGACGCTGCAGCGTGACCAGGTTGGCCGCCTGCTCGGGCATCGCCGGATCCACGACGTTGGCCACCCAGCCGGCCAGGGTCAGGCCGCGCGACACGACGGCTTCCTGTGTGAGCAGCGCGTGGTTCAGGCACCCGAGCCGCAAGCCCACGACCAGGATGACAGGCAGCGCCAGCCGCTGCGCCAGATCGGCGCTGGTCAGCCACTCGCCCGGGTCCCCGCTCGCGTCGGCGAGGGCGGGCTCGTGCAAGGGCACGATGAAGCCGCCCGCGCCCTCCACCACCACCGCGTCAGCATGCTGGCTGAGCGCATGGAAGCTGGCCTCGATGTGGGCCAGATCGATGCGCTCACCTGCGTTCCGCGCGGCGATGTGCGGCGACACGGCGTCGGACAGCGCATACGGGTTGTCGAAGCTGCTTGGCACATGCAGGCTCGATGCCGCCCGCAGCGCTGCGATGTCCTCGTTGAGCCATTGGCCCGGATGTCCGTCGGTACCCGGCACCCAGTCACAGCCGGCTGCCACCGGCTTCATGCCCACCACACGGGCGTGGCCGGCGTTGCGCAGGGCGTGAACGAAGGCACAGCTGGTGCGGGTCTTGCCGATGCCGGTGTCGGTGCCGGTGATGAAGTAGGCGGGCATGGTGTGTCGCGGTGAGAAAAGGGGCAAGCCGTCAGGGCACCGGCACCGTGGCCGCGTCTGCCCGAGGCAGCGCGTCGCACTCGCTCAACACCTGATCCAGCGCGCGCAGCAGCCCTTCGGCCAGGAACGCCTGGTCGGCTTCGGTCAGCACGTAGGGCGGCATCACGTACAGCGTGGCGCCAATCGGGCGCAGCAGCAGCCCCGCCTCCATCGCGGCACGGTGGTAGCGCGCGGCAAACGTCGGCTCGGCCACGTCAATGTCCCACGCCCAGATCATGCCGATGCGGCGGTGCGCCTTCACCCGCGGATGCGCCCGCAGCGGGGCGGTCAGGTCATCGAAGCGGGCTGCGGCCTCACGGTTGCGCGCCAGCACATCGCGGCCTTCGGCATCGCGGGCGGCCAGGGTGTCCAGCACGGCCAGCGCCGCCCGGCAGGCCAGCGGGTTGCCGGTGTACGAGTGCGAATGCAGAAAGCCGTGCACGGTGCGATCGTCGTAGAACGCGGCGTACACGTCGTCGGTCGTCAGCACGGCCGACAGCGGCAGCACACCCCCCGTCAGGCCCTTGCTCAGGCAGATGAAATCGGGCTTGACCGCGATGCCACCCGGCCCGATGGCCTGCTGGTGCGCGAACACCGTGCCGGTGCGGCCGAAGCCCACCGCGATCTCGTCGGCCACCCAGTGCACGGCGTACCGGTCGCATAAGGCGCGCACGGCCACCAGGTAGGCCGGGTCGTACATCGCCATGCCGGCGGCCCCCTGCACCAGCGGCTCGAGGATCAGCGCCGCCGTCTCTTCGTGGTGCTCGGCCAGCCAGGACTCCAGCGCGGCAATGCAGTGCGCCAGATGGGCTTCCGGGCTCACACCCGGCGCCGCACGGCGCGGATCGGGCGACGGCAGCGTGGCGCTCAGGCGCAGCAGCGGCGCATACGCCTCGCGGAACAGCGGGATGTCGGTGACGGACAGCGCCCCGGCGGTTTCACCGTGGTAGCCGCCTTCCAGCCCGATGAAACGGTGCTTGCCGGGCCGGCCGCGGTTGCGCCAGCTGTGGGCGCTCATCTTCAGCGCGATCTCGGTGGCGCTGGCGCCGTCGCTGGCATAGAAGGCGTGGCCCAGCCCGGTCAGCGCGGCCAGCCGCTCCGAGAGTTCGACCACCGGCGGGTGCGTGAGCCCGGCCAGCATGATGTGGTCGACCCGACCCAGCTGGTCGGTGATGGCCTCACGGATCGGCGCGAAGTTGTGGCCGAACAGGTTGACCCACCACGAGCTGACGGCATCGAGGATGCGATGGCCCTGCTCGTCGATCAGCCAGGGGCCGTCGGCGGCGACGATGGCGCGCGGCGGAAACCGCTCGTGCACCTTCATCTGCGTGCACGGGTGCCAGACGGCCGCGCGGCTGCGTTCGGCCAGGCTGCGGTCGCTCATGGCGGACTCAGGCTTGCGGGCGGTACACGCAGCGGTCGCCCGCAGCGCGCGAGACGGCCACGCTCGACACCTGCGGAATGCGGCGCTGCACGTGGGCGTGGATGAACACGCTCAGGTTCTCGAGCGTGGGCGCGCCCAGGCCGGCCACTTCGTCGAGGAAGTGGTGATCCAGCTGGCTGCGGATCTCGGCCAGCACTTCGCGCAGCACCGCCAGGTCGACCACCATGCCCGATTCGGGCTGGCGCTCGCCGCGCACCGTCACCTCGGCCGTGTAGGTGTGGCCGTGGATGCGGCGGCTGCCCGCTGCCTCCTCGGGAGAGACATTGCGCTTCAGCGTGTGGGCGGCGTCGAAAGAAAAGGTCTGACTCAGTTCGAACATGATGTTTTCCGAAAGGGCTGACGGGCCCTTTCCGTGTGTCTCAGCGGATGCCCAGTGTCTTGTGGGTCTGCACGCTGAGCAACCAGCGCGGGTGGTCCAGACACCACTGGACCGCCCAGTTCATGGCCTGGTCGCGCGCACCGGGCAGCGCGCTGTCCATGGCCTGCACCCTGAACTGCTGGAAGTCCAGCTTTTCAAAGGCGCGCAGATCGTCTTCGGTGAAGCCGGCCTGCGGCACCACCACCTTGAGTTCATGACCGCGCGTCTGCACCAGGGTCGAGCCAGCTTTCGGGCTCACGCAGATCCAGTCCAGCCCGGCCGGCGCGGCCACCGTGCCATTGGTCTCGACCGCGATCTCGAAACCCTGCGCGTGCAGCGCCAGCACCAGGGCTTCGTCGACCTGCAGCAGCGGCTCGCCGCCGGTCAGCACCACGAAGCGCTGACCCTGTGAGCCCGCCGGCGTGTCGGGCCAGAACGACGCGATGCGCGCGGCCAGTTCGGCCGGGGTGGCGAACTTGCCCCCACCCAGCCCGTCGGTGCCGACGAAATCGGTGTCGCAAAAGCGGCAGACGGCCTCCGCACGGTCGGCCTCGCGGCCCGTCCAGAGGTTGCACCCCGCGAAGCGGCAGAACACGGCCGGCCGGCCGGCGTGCGTGCCCTCGCCTTGCAGGGTGTAGAAAATTTCCTTGACGCTGTAGGTCATCTCAACGCAATCCCGTCCACCAGATCACCAGCGCCGACGACAGCACCAGCGCGCCATAGGTCAGCATGGCCCCATCGCGGCCGGTCAGCACCAGGCCAGCCACCAGCACGCCTGCGCCCACCCCGGCCACCCAACGGGCCTGACGCGCCCATTGTCCCTTCAGCGGCTTCCACCACACCAGCCGGGCCAGCGAAGGCACCAACAGCGCCATGCCCATGGCGGGCAGGAAAAAGTTCACGATGTGGATGAGCGCGTCCAGCGGTCCCATGGCATTCCGGCAGCAGGGTCGTCTTGCGAATTTGCCCTGCATCAACAAACAACGTCGAAATGGGCTTGCCCTATCGCCGCCATCGAAAAAGGGTGCGCCGCGATGGCACACCCATGGCCAACCTGGGATTTTATAATGCTGCCCCATGACTGTCTTGACCCTGGGCCTCAACCACACGACCGCCGCCGTCGACCTGCGCGGCCGGTTCGCGTTCGCGGTGGACCAGCTCGCGCCCACGCTCAAGACCCTGCACCAGCGCCTGACCGGCGCCACGCAGGCTGAAGTCGCCCTGCTGTCCACCTGCAACCGCACCGAGCTGTACTGCGCCGCCGGGCACCCGGCCGAGCCGGTGCACGCGCTCCAGCATGCCGCGGTCGACTGGCTCTCGGGCATCGGCGGCGTCTCGCACGACGAACTGATGCGCCACACCTATGTGCTGGAAGGTGGCCAGGCTGCACGCCACGCCTTCCGCGTGGCCAGCGGGCTCGATTCCATGGTGCTGGGCGAACCCCAGATCCTCGGTCAGATGAAGCAGGCCGTGCGCGAAGCCGACACGGCCGGCACCCTGGGCACGACGCTGCACCAGCTGTTCCAGCGCAGCTTTGCCGTGGCCAAGGAGGTGCGCACGTCCACCGAAATCGGCGCGCACTCCATCAGCATGGCCGCCGCCGCGGTGCGCCTGGCCAGCCAGCTGTTCGAAGACCTGCGCAAGACGCGCGTGCTGTTCGTGGGTGCCGGCGAGATGATCGAACTGACCGCCACGCACTTCGCCGCCCGCACGCCCCGCGTGATGGCCGTGGCCAACCGCACGCTCGAGCGCGGCGAAAAGCTCGCCACGCACCTGGGTGCGCAGGCCATGCGCCTGGCCGACCTGCCCGACCGCCTGCACGAGTTCGACATCGTCGTGTCCTGCACGGCCAGCACCCTGCCCATCATCGGCCTGGGCGCCGTCGAGCGCGCACTCAAGGCCCGCAAGCGCCGCCCCATGTTCATGGTCGACCTGGCCGTGCCGCGCGACATCGAATCCGAAGTCGGGCAGCTGGGCGACGTCTACCTCTACACCGTCGATGACCTCTCGGCCCTGGTGCAGACCGCCGGCGAGAAGCGTCAGGCGGCCGTGGCCCAGGCCGAGGCCATCATCGAAACCGGCGTGCAGGGCTTTGTGCACTGGCTGGACCAGCGCACCACCGTGCCACTGATCCAGGCGCTGCACGCCCAGGCCGACGCCTGGCGCGCCGCCGAACTGGCGCGCGCACGCAAGCAGCTGGCCAAGGGCGCCGACCTGGAACAGGTGCTCGACATCCTGTCGAAGGGCCTGACCCAGAAGATGCTGCACGGCGCCATGGCCGAGCTGCACAGCGCCAGCCCGCACCACCGCCCCCAGGTGGCGGCCACGCTGTCGCGCCTCTTCCTGCGCGGTGAACTGCCCCGCGCCGGCGTGCAACCGGACGACCGCCACCAGCCGGACGAGGACAAGGCGTGAGCGGCGGCCTGGCGCCGTCGCTCGCCGCCTCGCTCGAACGCCTGGGCCACCGCCTGCAGGAGCTCGACGCCGCTTTGGCGGACCCGGCCGTGGCCGCTGACAACAAGCGCTACCGAGAGCTCTCGCGCGAGCATGCCGAAGTCAGCAGCGTGTGCGACCTGGCCCGCCGCCACACCCAGCGCCAGCTTGACCGCGACACCGCCCGCCAGCTGCTGGACGACGCCGGCGACGACGCCGAGATGCGCGCCATGGCCACGCAGGAAATCGCTGAGGCCGAGGCCGAACTGGCCCAGTTGGAAGCCGAACTGCAGACCGCCCTGCTGCCCCGCGACCCCGACGACCACCGCAACGCCTTCGTGGAAATCCGCGCCGGCACCGGCGGCGACGAATCGACGCTGTTTGCCGCCGACCTGGCCCGCATGTACCTGCGCCACGCCGAACGCCAGGGCTGGCGCACCGAGATCCTCTCGGCCAGCGAGTCCGATCTGAACGGCTACAAGGAAGTCGTGATCCGCGTCGAAGGCGACGGCGTCTACGGCCGGCTCAAGTTCGAATCCGGCGGCCACCGTGTGCAGCGCGTGCCGGTCACCGAAACCCAGGGGCGCATCCACACCAGCGCCTGCACCGTGGCCGTGCTGCCCGAGCCCGACGAGGCCGAAGAAGTCGAGATCAACCCTGCCGACCTGCGCATCGACACCTTCCGCGCCAGCGGCGCCGGCGGCCAGCACATCAACAAGACGGATTCGGCCGTGCGCATCACCCACCTGCCCACGGGCCTGGTGGCCGAATGCCAGGACGACCGCAGCCAGCACCGCAACAAGGCCAAGGCGCTGGCCGTGCTGGCCGCCCGCATCCGCGACCAGGAGCGCATCGCGCGCCAGGCGAAAGAGGCCGCCACCCGCAAGAGCCTGGTGGGCACGGGCGACCGCTCCGACCGCATCCGCACCTACAACTTCCCGCAGGGCCGGCTCACCGATCACCGCATCAACCTGACCCTCTACAAGCTGGGCCAGATCATGGACGGCGAC
>NZ_CAJYGK010000143.1 GCF_913773725.1 uncultured Aquabacterium sp.
ATCGCCCACGTAGCGCACCCACTGAAGCGCCATGCCGCGCTCATCCAGCAGTTCGATGGCCTTGACGAGGTGCTTGTCCTGGCGACGGCCGCTGAGGATCTCGTCGCCGATGATGATGAGTCCGACCATGGGCTGGGGTGTGCTGAGCTGAACAGGTGCAGCAGCATACCGAAAGCGCGGATGACGCGCCGCACTCAGGCCGGATGCCGCGAGAGCAGCCTGCGCAACCCCAGCCACTGCTGCGACCAGAAGCCCCGTCCATAGTCCCGGCCGCCGTACTCCGGCAACTGATCCCGGATCCCGGTCGGCTCGAGGCCGCCATCGAACCGGGCCGTGCGGAACAGGATGTCCCAGATCGGGAACAGCACGGCAAAGTTGCACCCGCCCAGGCTCCCTGGCCCGGCCTCGCCCTCATGGCCGACGCCGATGGCGTGGTGCTGCCGATGGAAGCGCGGGCTCACCAGCAGGCGTTCACCCAACCAGCCGAAGGACAGGCGGATGTTGGCGTGCGACAGGCTCTCGACCAACTGAGTGCAGGCAACGATGGCCACAAACTGGCCCGGCGGGACCCCGATGGCGCGGGCCACCAGGGCGATCAGCACATCTCGCAGCAGGTCGTCCAGCAGGTGGTTGCGATTGTCGCTCCACATCGTCATGTGGCGCTGACTGTGGTGGACCGCATGCAGCGCCCACCAGCGGTCCAGGCGATGCTGACCGCGGTGAATCCAGTAATCCAGCAGATCGAACACGAGCAGGTAGGCCACGAATGCCGCCCACGCGGTGTCCGAGACCCCGGGCCACCAGGGGGCCATCCACGCCTCGAGCTGAATGCCATGAATGCCATGCACGGCTGCCGCACCGAACAGCCCGTCCAGCAGCGGCCCCACCAAGCAGAAGACGCCCAGCCGGAAAAGACCGAGCCGGTGAATCAGGGTGTACAGGATGTCGACCCGCTCGTCATGAGGCTCAGCATGTCGGTCGACCGGTCGCCAGCGCTGCAGGGGGCCGAAGAAGGCCAGCATGATCCCCAACTGGAGCAGCCCGACCAACAGCCAGCCCGTCGCGTCGTAGGCATCCTCCAGCAAGTTCCCCTGCCCCATCGCAAACAGCAGGGGTTGCGCCACGGATTCGAACAGCGTTTGCTGGACCTGCCCAAACGCCTCGCCCAGCGGCATCAACAACATCTCATCGATCATGACCTGTCACTCACCTTCACTTGGTGCACAACGGTTCAACGGGGTGCTGCGCCGACACGGCCGAACACCGGATGATCCCTCAGCGTGACAAAGCACATGCCGCGCGCCTTGAGCCCCACGATCAGGGGCTCCAGCACGGCCGGCGCCCACGGCTCGCGCCGAGACCAGATGCCCAGGTGCATCATCAACACGTCACCCGGGCGGATCCGGTCTAGCGCCTGGCGGAGCAGTGCGTTGTTGGGATAGCGGTCGCTGGGCAGTTCGTCCCCCAGAAAGCCCGCATCCGACCACCCCACGTGCTGCCATCCACAGGCCGAGGCGGCTTTCAGCAGCGCCGCGGAGGTGTGCCCCCCAGGAGCACGAAAAAGGCCCCGCATGGGCTGCCCGGTCATCTCGGCGAACCGCCGTGCGGGTCGGGCCAGTTGCTCACAGTAGGCAGCGGCCGACATCGTCTGCCGCTGACCACGCTGGGGCCCTGCCGTCGGCTGCATGACGAAGCCCGCCCCCCCGCGATCGCCGCGCCAGACCGCATGGTCCCAGGTGTGCGAGCCGAAATCATGCCCCTGGCCGGCAAGCCGCTTCCAGTACGCGGCCCAGTGGTCATCCAGCGTGCTGCCACTCGGGCGGCCATCTGCAGCCTGCGTGGGCTCGTTGGCCAGAAAGAACGTCGCCCGCACCTGATGGCGCGCAAGCGTGTCTGCCACCAGCTCGGCCACGCCCATGTGTCCCGTGTCGATGGTGAGGTAGACCGGCCGATCACACGGGGGTGCCGCCACGGCAGAAGCCATGCTGACGCACAGCAGTGTCAACAGGCCGTCACTGACGCGGCGCATGGTCCAGTGTCCACACACCGTGCGGCGAGCGCCCCACGGGGACCTGCCTGATCACCTGCTTTTCCACGGTGTCGATGAAGGTGACCTTACGCGCCCAGCGGGAGGTCACGAGGATGGTGCGGCCATCCGACATGAGGTCCATGCAGTCCGGCCCTCCCGGGGCGGGGTACTCGGCCACCACTTCCATGGTCCGCATGTCGATCTTGCTGATCGTGTTGGCCACACGGTTGCTCACGAGCACGTGCCGACGGTCTCCCCAAGCGCGGAATGCATGGGCACCGTCACCGGTCAGAATGCGCTTGCGCAGCACCGGGCGTGGGCCGCTGACATCGTAGACCTCGACGAAACGGTCTCCCGTGAGTGCCACGAGCAGCAGGCGATCGTCGGGTGTCAGGTAGACGTCCGCCGGCATCATGCCCACGGTCGTTTTCCAGCGCACGGCCTGCGTCGCCAGGTCGATGGCCACCAGCTCGTTGCTGTCCTGCATGCTGACGTACGTGACCGAACTGCGGCTGTCGATGGCGATGTGGCTGGGCGTCTTTGCCGCAGGAATCCGTTTCAGCAGCGTGACGTCCACCCCACCACCTGGGCGATTCACGGAGCGGTAGATGTCGACGTGATCCAGCCTGTTGGCGGCCGTCACGAACCACTTCATGTCCGGCGAGAACCGCAACTGGTACGGATCGATGATGTTCTCGAGGACGCCCTGGACGACCCCGGTACGGGGGTCCACCATCGTGATGGTGTTGGATCGGGCGTTCGCCACCAGCAGCGAGCGCTCGTCGGGCGACAGGTAGAGGTGGTGCGGCTCCTTGCCCGTGGGAATCCGCGACACCTCCCGGAACGTGCTGCCGTCGATCACGCTGATCGTGGCGTCCAGGGAGTTGAGGGCGAAGATGGGCGCGGGTGAAGTCGGGCGGGGTGTGCCAGCTGCCTGGGGCGCGGCCCCGGAGGTCAGTGTCAGCAGGCACAAGGCCGCCCCCGCCAGCGTCGAGCGCCACCCGCCGGAGACCTGCCGGGCGGCGCGATACACGAATGTCATCAAGATGTTCAGAGCCTCAGGGGGGCGCAGTGTAAGCCGCCGTCCTGCATGGCGGTCTGTTTCAACTCAAGCTCGTGGCGCACAAGGGTCATTCGTCGTCACCGCCCAGCACGGAGCCCAGCAGCCCCCCACCGGCAAAACCACCCAGCATGGAGCCCTCCTCACGCGAACCGCCACGCTGAGGTGCCGCGGCAAAGATGCGCGAAGCCAGGCGCGACAGCGGCAGGCTCTGCAGCCACACCTGCCCGGGGCCGCTCAGACGCGCGAGGAACAGCCCTTCCCCGCCGAACAACGCCGTCTTGATCTTGCCCACGTACTGGATGTCGAAGTCGACGCCCGGGGTGTAGGCCACCACGCAACCCGTGTCGACCAGCAGGGTCTCGCCCGCCTTGAGTTCGCGACGGACCACCGTGCCACCCGCGTGCACGAAGGCCATGCCGTCTCCTTCGAGCTTCTGCATGATGAAGCCCTCGCCGCCGAAGAAACCCGTGCCCAGTTTCTGCTGGACCGCGATGCCCAGCGAGACCCCGCGCGCGGCACAGAGGAACGCGTCCTTCTGGCAGATCAGCGTGCCGCCCAGTTGCCGCAGGTCCATGGGCAGGATCTTGCCGGCATACGGGGCAGCGAATGCCACACGGCGCTTGCCGCTGCCCTGGTTGGTGTAGACCGTGGTGAAGAGGCTCTCACCCGTGATGAGGCGCTTGCCCGCCCCGAGCAACTTGCCGAAGAAGCCGCCACCTTGCTGGGCGCCATCACCGAAGACGGTGTCCATTTCGATGCCGGCATCCATGAACATCATGCTGCCTGCTTCACCGATGGCGGCCTCACCGGGGTCGAGTTCCACCTCGACAAACTGCATCTCGGCGCCCTTGATCTCGTAGTCCACCACGTCCATGGCCATGCTGGTGCTCCTTTGCTCTCGAATCGATGTGTCGACAATCGGTACTCCGGGGACCATCCTGTGACGGCCCCAGGAAACGGAGGGGGTCCGTGGCCCAGGCCGCCCCGCACAATCGGGACCGGTGCCATGCCATTTCGGACAACCGCCGATTGTGGCCGAGATCCGTGAAGGCTTGCATGTCCATGGGAAACCCGCTCCTCCTCACCGTGTTCCTCACATGGCCTTGACCTTGCATCTGCCCACCCTGACGCTCGTGGTGTGCCTGGTGCTCGTCACCGCCGCGGCGTTGATGACCTTCATCGGCATGACGCAGCGCGTCTACCGCGGGTTCTGGTGGTGGGTCACCGCACAGTGGCTGACCGCATTGAGCCCGGTGTGCCTGTTGCTGCAGTCCGAACTCCCCTGGCTGCTGCCTCTATCCGTGCTGCTGGCCCTGCAGTGGCCGCTGATGATGCTGGCCGGCCTGCGCCAGTTCCATGGACGGGTGAGGTTTCCTCTGCCTGGGTGGATGGACGCGCTCATTCCGGCCCTCGGCACCGTGGCCTATGCATGGATCTGGTCGCAAGACCCTGACGATGTCGCAGCCCGGGTCGCCGTGTTCAGCCTGTTCAATGTGGGTGGCTACCTGTACGCGATGTGGCAGCTTCAGGCCATACCGGGGTGGCGCCGCAGCCGCCACCTCAAGACCGTGCACCTGTTTCTGCTGGGCGGGGCGCTGCTGCAGGCCCCTCGCCTGCTGACGGCCATGAGCAACTGGGGGCTTCCTTTGAGCAACCCCGATCACATTCAGCAGCCGGCCGTCCTGCTCGGCCTGGTCGTGGCCGTCACGGTGTCGGTCTACATGTGCCTGCTGCTGACCTACGAGCGCACGGAGCAGGAGTTGCTCGACTCCCACCGTCAGCTTCGGGAAATGGCCGACATCGACATGCTGACCCAGGTGCCCAACCGGCGTCATTTCAACGAGATGGCCGCCCTGGCTTTGCGACTGGCGTGCCCTGGCGGCTCCACGCTGATGCGTTTCGATGTCGACCACCTGCGTCATTTCAACGAACTGCATGGCCATGCCGCAGGCGACGAAGCGCTGAAACTGGTGGCTTCGCGCGCCCGCGACCTGATGCGCGAGCGCGACATCGTGGGCCGCATCGGCGGCGATCAGTTCGTGGCACTGCTGCCCGATACGGCCTTGCGAGACGCCCTGCATGTAGCCCGGCGCCTGACCCGGCAGGTGGACGAGACCCGGGCGCAGCGAGGGCATCCGCCCGTGAGCCTCAGCTTCGGCGTCGTCCGGGTCGAGCCCGACGAGACGCTCGACCTCGCCCTCACGCGCGCAGAGCGCGCCCTGGAGCGGGCCCGGCGCCATGAGCGGCACCCGGCGGGACATGAGGCAGCCCAACGGGCGTGACGACAGCGCCGGGGCTTGCCGGGCGGCGACAATCACGCCATGCAGCGTTTCGATGTGATCGTCATAGGTGCCGGCGCAGCCGGGCTGTTCTGTGCGGGCGTGGCCGGCCAACGGGGCCTGCGCGTGCTGGTCATCGACCATGCCACGCGCGTGGCCGAGAAGATCCGCATCTCCGGTGGCGGGCGGTGCAACTTCACCAACCGGGACGCCGCGCCCACCCACTTTCTGAGCGAGAACCCGCACTTCGCGCGCTCTGCCCTGGCCGGCTACACACCGCAGGACTTCCTGGCCCTCGTCGATCGCCATCGGATCGCATGGCACGAGAAGCACAAGGGACAGCTGTTCTGCGACCGCAGCGCCGACGACATCATCCAGATGCTGTTGCGCGAATGCGAGGCGGGCGGGGTGACGCGCTGGCAGCCCTGCGGCGTTCACGAGGTCCGCCCGAACCCGTGCGCCACGGACAGCGCCCCCCGCTTCAAACTGATCACCGACCGCGGCCCCGTCGGCGCCCACCAGGTCGTGGTGGCCACCGGCGGACTCTCGATCCCGAAAATCGGGGCGACCGATTTCGGCCAGCGTCTCGCGGCACACCTGGGTCACCGGATCGTCCCACTGCGCCCTGCTCTGGTTCCCCTCACCTTCGCCCCGGACACCTGGGCACCTTTCGTTGCGCTGGCCGGCGTCTCGCTGGAAGTCGAGGTCTCGACGCCCATGCCTGAGGCCTACGCCGGCAAGCGCCGCAAGGCCGCCCCGGCCTCCTTCGTCGAAGACCTGCTGTTCACCCACCGAGGCCTGAGCGGGCCGGCGATCCTCCAAATCTCGAGCTTCTGGACTCCTGGCCAGGCGCTCACGCTCAACCTGACCCCCCAGCGCGATTTGGCCGCCCTGCTCAAGGACGCCAAGAACGGTTCACGCAAGCAACTGGCCACGGCCTGGTCTCAAGCGCTGGGTGACGCCGTACCCCAGCGCCTCGCGCAGACGTGGCTGAGCACTCGGACCGCCGACATGCCGGCACTGCGTCCCGACGCCCCCCTGGCCGAGACCCGCGATCGGGACCTCGACACGCTGGGGCACACAGCCAATGCGTGGTCCATCACACCGAGCGGCTCGGAGGGTTATGCCAAGGCCGAGGTGACTGCAGGGGGTGTCGACACGCGAGACCTCAGTTCGCAGACGCTCGAAAGCCGGCTCGTGCCGGGTCTCCACTTCATCGGCGAGGTGGTCGACGTCACCGGCTGGCTGGGAGGCTATAACTTCCAGTGGGCCTGGTCCAGCGGCATGGCCTGCGCGCGCGCGCTCGAGCCCACGCCAGCACCACATTAAGATGCACACATGAGCACCACGCATTTCGGTTTCCAGCAGGTCGACGAATCCCAGAAGGCGCAGCGCGTACGCGGCGTGTTCGATTCGGTGGCCAACAAGTACGACGTCATGAACGACCTGATGTCGATGGGTCTGCATCGCCTGTGGAAGGCCTACACGATCGCCGCCAGCGGCGTGCGCGAAGGCCACAAGGTGCTCGACATCGCCGGCGGCACGGGGGACCTCTCCGAAGCGTTCGCCAAGCGGGTCGGGCCCACCGGCATGGTCGTGCACACCGACATCAACGAAGCCATGTTGAGCACGGGGCGCGATCGCCTACTCAACAGCGGCATGGCCCTGCCCACCACGCTGTGCGATGCAGAAAAGCTGCCCTTCCCCACCGGCACCTTCGACGTCGTCAGTGTGGCATTCGGCCTGCGCAACATGACGCACAAGGACGCGGCCCTTGCCGAGATGTGCCGGGTGCTGAAGCCGGGTGGCCGCCTGCTCGTGCTCGAGTTTTCCAAGGTGGCCAAGCCGCTGGAAAAGGCCTACGACTGGTACTCGTTCAAGGTGCTGCCCCGGCTGGGCCAGATGGTCGCCGGTGACGCCGCCAGCTACCAGTACCTGGCCGAATCCATCCGCATGCATCCGGATCAGGCCACACTGAAGGCCATGATGAAATCCGCCGGATTCGGCCATGTCGACGTGCACAACATGACGGGCGGAGTTGTGGCCCTGCACATGGGCATCAAGTGCTGACGCAACCGACACCCTCTGAATGACAAACGGGCGCCTCGGGCGCCCGTTTTGCTGGATGGCCGCTCAGGCCTGCGTCACTCGACGCCGAGCAGACGCGCCCGGAGGTCGCCGTCGGCAGGCTTGTCACCCAGCCAGATCTTCAGCAAGGCCTTGAAGAAATCCTCGCCCGGCACATCACGCATCACAGGCTTGCCCGCCAGGGTGATACGGGTCCCCGTGGCCGGTACGTAGTCGAGCTGGATCACCGAGCCCTTGCGCGCCTCGCCGAGGGCGACCATGGCCTTTTCCAGTTCGTCGATCCGGCTCTGCAGCGCTCCGCGCTCGGCCGGCGTGGTGTTGGCGGTGATCCCATCCACCAGCGACTCGCCCAGCTTGTCGGCCGGCACGTCGCGCATCATGACGAGCTGAATGCGCTTGGGCCCAGGCTGGTTCAGGGCGGCCACGGCATTCGCCTCCTTGCGCGGCAGGTACAGAGCCACGGCATAGACCTTGATGATCATCTTGACCCGCATGCCAGCCCCATTGAGCACCAGGTTCTGTCCGGCCACGGATTGCGTGTCTTCGAATTTGGCGCTGCCCACTTCGCGGACGGCCAGTGCGGACGTGGCCGTGAAGGCCAGGCAAGCGGCAAGGGCCGCGGCGGCAAATCGGGTACGGTTCATCGTAAGGGGTCCTTTTGTGATGGTCAGCACCAAAGCTGTCGCCCTGGGCACCGCGTCTCATACGGCAGCCGCGATGTTACATTACATCTGCAACATACGACCAGTATGATGCGGGCCGTTAGTCCTCCGTGTGCCATGTCACAAACCGACGCCCTGCCTCCCCGCGGCCGCCCCCGCCTTCCACGCCAATCCGGCCCTGCCACCCATGAAATGACGGTGGAGGACCTGTCGGCCTGCACCGGGGTCAGCGTGCGCAACATCCGCGCATACCAGACAGCCGGGCTGCTGCCGCCTCCGAGGCTGCGTGGCCGCCTCGGGCTGTATGACAGCGAGCATCAGGGCAAACTCGAGCTCATTCGGGACCTGCGACAGCAGGGCTTCCGGCTGGAAACCATCAAGGACATGCTCGAGCACACGCCTGAGGGGGCCTGGTCGGAGTACGCGTTGATCAGCGAGCTGTTCTCGACCACGTTCTTCACGGTGGAAGCCCCGGCGCGCAAACACATCGCCGAGATGGCCGCCCACTGGGGCGCCACAGCCACTCCGGAGCAGCGAGAACGCCTGAGCCGCAACGGTTTGTACCGCCGGGTTGGGGACACGGACGAATTCGAAATCCTCAGCCCCGCGCTGGAACGCATCGGCATTCAGCTCGCCGACCTGAAGGTTCCACTGGACACGGTGCTCGACCTGCAGGATGCGCTGATCGAGCACATGCGCGCCATCGCTCGCGCGTACGTACAGCAGGTGTTTCTCGCCAAGATAAAAGGGCTGACCCTTCAGGCGCAGGAGAAAGTCTCTCAGGCCGGCGCACGCCGCCCCACGGTGGAAATGAGTGCCGCCGAAGAGCTGAAAGCGTTCTTCGAACGACTGAGGCCCCTGGCCATCGGTTCGATCAGTGCGGCGTTCCCTGTGGTCCTGCAGCAGGAGTTCGATGCGGCGGTGGCCGGAGAACTCAAGCGCAAGGAGTGAGGCCCGCTCGCCGCGCCGCATCCCGCGGCAGGCATCGTTTTCGGGCCACGCAGAATCAAGCCGACGCCAAAAAGACAGAAAGCCCAGCAGATTGCTCTGCTGGGCTCATGTCGTTCTTGGTCGGGGCGGCGGGATTCGAACTCGCGACCCCTTGCACCCCATGCAAGTGCGCTACCAGGCTGCGCTACGCCCCGACGAAGACTTAGATTATTGCACTGTTTTGCCAACCGAATCAAGCCAGAACGGAAGGCGGATACGCGTTTCGATGACTTTCTCCGTCGGCGTTGCGCGCAGTCCACATTGCCGAGGCGGTCGGAACACCGATCCGCCCGGGTCAGCCAAGCAAGTCGCGGATGGACACCAGGGCGTCACGCAGAGACTGGGCGCTGTCGGCGTCCAGGTGGTCCAGCGCGGCCAGATCGGGCGGCACCCACGCGCCATCGGCCACCGCAACGTGCGTGGCTTGAAGCGGCCGGGCGGCACGCAGCTCCTGCGCCCCACCCCAGGCGGTCGCCGGCATGACAGCCGTGCCCAGGTCGGCGTGCAGGGAATCGCCCGATGACACGGCCGCCATCGCCCCCATGTCGGACAGCTGGTTGCGGGCGCCACTGATGGTGAAACCCTGCTCGTACAGCAGTTCCCGGATGCGCCGAATCAACAGCACCTCATGGTGCTGATAGTAGCGGCGGTTGCCGCGGCGCTTCATGGGCTTGAGCTGGACAAACTCCTGCTCCCAATAGCGCAACACATAGGGCTTGACCAGGCACAACTCGCTGACCTCACCAATGGTGAAGTAGCGCTTGGCCGGGATCGGCGGCAAGACACTGTCGATGCGGTCCATGGCTCCCATCGCTCAATTCGCCCTTCGGACAAAGGCCACAGACTTTACTCCATGTGCCCGTCGGCGGACACATCGCCCTGGACCAGGTCCTTGAGCTTCTGGCTCGCGTGGAAGGTCACTACATTGCGGGCGGCAATCGGAATGAGCTCCCCGGTGCGCGGGTTGCGCCCGGGTCTCGGCGCCTTGCGCCGGATCTGGAAATTACCGAAACCCGACAGCTTCACGTCCTGCCCCTCGACCAACGTGCCCTGCACCAGCTCGAAAAAGGCTTCGACCATGTCCTTGGATTCGCGCTTGTTCAGCCCCAGCCGTTCGAACAGGAGTTCGGCCAGCTCGGCCTTGGTCAGCGTCGGCGTCTCGATCGTGGGCAGCAGGACCGTCAGGTCGCTGAGCTTGTCGTTCATCCCGGGTCTCCCTTGTCCGGTGTCAGCCGCGGACGCGCGCACCAACGGATTCCGCCAGCACAGCCTGAACGGCCTTCATCGCGCCGTCGATCCGCTCGTCAGTCAGTGTCTGCTCATCATCGCGCAGTTCCACGCGCACGGCGAGGCTCCGCTCGTCGTCCGCCATCCCTTGAACCGGGGCCTTGGGCTTGTAGATGTCGAACAAACGGGCACCCTTGACCAGGCCCTCGGTCTTCGCCGCGGCGATCGCCGCCATCATCGCCTCATGGGCCACGTCGTCCTTGACCACCAGCGCCAGGTCACGGAACACCGACTGCATCTTGGGCACGCTGGTGAACGACGGCACCACGCGCTCGGCCAGCACGGCGGCATCCAGTTCGAACAGCACCGGTGCCAGCGGCAGGTCATAGGCCTGACGCCATTTCGGGTGCAGCTCGCCGATGACGCCGACATCGCGGCCATCGACCACCACGCGGGCGCAGCGGCCCGGGTGGAAGGCCGGATGCTCGACAGCCACGAAGCGCGCCTGACGCGGAGCCAGCAGCGCCTCGACGTCGCCCTTCACATCGAAGAAATCGACGTTGCGGCTGGCCACGCCCCACTGCAGCGCCTCGGCCGGGCCATAGGCCAGGCCCGCCACCTTCACCGGCTGGTCGAAGCCACCCACGGTCTGGTCGCTGTCGACCACGCTGGCGTCGCGGCGGAACACGCGCCCCACCTCGAACAGGCGGACGCGATCGGCCTTGCGGGCGAGGTTGGTGCGCAGCACCTCCACCAGGCTGCCGATCAGCGTCGAGCGCATCACGGCCAGCGGGGCGGCGATCGGGTTCAGCACCTTGATCGGGTCGGCGTTGCCTGCGAAGTCGGCTTCCCAGCGGGCCTCGACGAAGCTGAAGGTGATCGCTTCCTGGTAGCCACGGGCGGCCACGGCACGGCGCACCGCATACAGGCTGCGTTGCGCCTCCGGACGCACCTCGGACACCACCGGGGCCTTGGGTGCGCGCTTGGGGAGCTTGTCGAAGCCTATCACGCGCACGACCTCCTCGATCAGGTCTTCCTCGATCTGGATGTCGAAGCGCCAGCTCGGCGGCGTCACAGTCAGGTGCACGTCGCCTTCGACGGCGCTGGCGGTGAAGGCAAGGCCCAGGCGGGTGAAGACGGTCTCGACCTCCTCGCGCGACACCGGCATGCCGATCACGCGCTGGGCGCGCGACAGGCGCAGCGTCACCGGCTGGCGTTCAGCCTGGCGCACGACCTGGTCGTCCACCGGGCCGGCCTCGCCGCCGCAGATGTCGAGGATCAGCTGGGTGATGCGCTCGAGGTAGGCCACGGTGGGCGCCGGGTCCACGCCGCGCTCGAAGCGGTGCGAGGCGTCGGTCGAGAAGTTGTAGCGGCGTGCGCGGCCGGCAATCGCCTTGGGCCACCAGAAGGCCGACTCGAGGTAGACGTTGCGGGTGTCGTCGCCCACGGCCGTGGCGTCACCGCCCATCACACCGGCCAGCGACTCGACCTGGGCGTCGTCGGCGATCACGCCAACCTGCCCGTCCAGTGCCACGGTGTTGCCGTTCAGCAGCTTGAGGCTTTCGCCTTCACGCGCCCAGCGCACGGTGATGCCACCCTTGACCTTGTCCAGATCGAACACGTGCGAGGGTTGGCCCAGCTCGAACATCACGTAGTTCGAGATGTCGACCAGGGGCGACACCGAACGCTGACCACAGCGCGCCAGGCGCTCGACCATCCAGTCGGGCGTCTTGGCCTGCGGGTTGACGCCGCGAATCACCCGACCGGCGAAACGGCCGCACAGGTCCGATGCCTCGACCTTGACGGGCACGGTCGCGTCGATGGCGGGCTTGACGGACTCGATCGCCGGCAGCGTCAGCGGCGCGCCAGTCAGGGCCGAGACCTCGCGCGCGATGCCGGCCACGCTCAGGCAGTGCGCCAGGTTGGGCGTGAGCTTCAGCGTGAACAGCGTGTCGTCGAGCTTCAGGTGCTCGCGGATGTTGACGCCCACCGGCGCGTCGTCGGCCAGGATGTGCAGGCCGCTCGCCTCTTCGGAGATGCCCAGCTCGCGTGCCGAACACAGCATGCCCTGGCTTTCGACGCCCCGCAGCTTGCCCAGCTTGATCTTGAACACCTTGCCGTCGGCACCCGGGGGCAGCTCGGCCCCCACCGTGGCGCACGGGACCTTGATGCCCGGGCGCACATTGGGCGCGCCGCACACGATCTGCAGCACCGCACCCGTGCCGGCGTCCACCTTGCAGACGTTCAGGCGGTCGGCATCCGGGTGCTTGGCCACTTCCAGCACGTGGCCCACGACCACGCCCGTGAACGGCGGGGCCACCGGGTCCAGTTCCTCGACCTCCAGACCGGCCATGGTCAGCAGATCAGCCAGTTGCTGGGTGGTCAGGTCGGGGTTGCAGAAGCTGCGCAGCCAGGACTCAGGGAATTGCATGTCAGGGATCCTTGGGGAATCTTTTTTGGTGAGCCTGCCTTGTCAGGCGAAGTCGGCGTCCAGCACCACGCGGTAGCGGGCCTTGCCGGCGCGCAGGTGGTCCAGTGCATCGTTGATGCGGCTCATCGGGAAATGTTCGGTTTGCGGGGCGATGCCGTGGCGGGCGGCAAACTCCAGCATGGTGTCGATGTCCTGGCGCGAGCCCGTGGGCGAGCCCGACACCGAGCGCTGCCCGCCGATCAGGGCAAAGGACTCGACTTCCAGCGGTGCGGGCAGCACGCCCACCACGTGCAGGCGGCCATTGGGCGCCAGCGTGCCCATCAGCGCCTTCCAGTTCAGCATCGCATTGACGGTGACGATCACCATGTCGAGTCGGCCGGCAATCGACTTCATGGACGCGGCGTCCACACTCGACACGACCTTGTGCGCGCCCAGCGACAGCGCCTCGTCACGCTTGGACTCGCTCGAGGTGAACGCCGTCACCTCGCAACCCCAGGCACGCGCAAACTTCAGCGCCAGGTGACCGAGCCCGCCGATGCCCACCACGCCCACGCGGTGCGTCGGCTTGATGTCGAAGTTCAGGAACGGTGAGAACACGGTCAGGCCGCCGCACAGCAGCGGGCCGGCATCGGCCGGGTTGACGCCCTCGGGAATCGGCGCCACCCACAGCCAGTGGGCCCGCACGCGTTCGGCAAAGCCGCCGTGATGGCCGACGATGGTCGGCACGCCGGCACGGCACATCTGCGGCTCGCCGCTCAGGCAGGGCTTGCAGGTCTGGCAGCTCTGCGCCATCCAGCCCAGGCCGACCTTCTGGCCCAGCTTCAGCCCCTTCGCATTGGCACCCAGGGCCACAACACTGCCGATCACCTCGTGCCCGCCGACGACCGGGTAGCCCGAAAAGCCCCACTCGTTGTCGATCATCGACAGGTCGGAGTGGCACAGGCCACAGTGCTCGACGCGGATCTCGACTTCCTCGGCGCCCAGCGGGCCCGGGTCGTACGAAAACGGCGTGACCGGGCGTGTGGCTTCCTGAGCTGCCCAGGCGCGGATGGTGGTCGAAGTGCTCATGTCGGCGATCCTTTCAGTGGGGCGGCTGCCCGGTCATGCCGGGTGGCCAGGGAACGGGCGGGAGCGGAAGCGGCATCGCGGCAACGCGACGCCGGACAGGTCACTGGAACTGCTGCAGAAAGCGCAGGTCGCCTTCGTAGAACAGGCGCAGGTCGTTCACGCCATATCTCAGCATGGTCAGGCGATCGGGGCCCAGACCGAACGCAAAGCCGATGTAGCGCTCAGGGTCCAGGCCGAAGTTGCGCACCACGTTCGGGTGCACCTGCCCTGCCCCACCGACTTCCAGCCAACGGCCCTTGAGCGGACCGGAGGCGAAGGCGATGTCCACTTCGGCAGACGGCTCGGTGAACGGGAAGAACGACGGGCGGAAACGGATGTCCAGCGCGTCGGTCTCGAAGAAGGTGCTGAAAAAGTCGCTCAACACCGCCTTCAGGTCGGTGAAGCTCACCGACTCGCCGATCCACAGGCCTTCACACTGGTGGAACATTGGCGAGTGCGTGGCGTCGCTGTCGACCCGATAGGTGCGTCCCGGTGCGATCACGCGGATCTCGGGGATGCGTTCACCGCGGGCCAGCTCTTCGGCGTGCGCCTTGACGTGCTGCACGGCGTAGCGCACCTGCATCGGGCTGGTGTGCGTGCGCAGCAGGTGACCGCCTTCCACGTAGAAGGTGTCGTGCATCGAGCGCGCCGGATGGTCTTCCGGCGTGTTCAGCGCGGTGAAGTTGAACCAGTCGGCCTCGATCTCGGGGCCATCGGCCACGGCAAAGCCCATCGACCCGAAGATGCCTTCGATGCGCTCGATGCTGAGCGACACCGGGTGCAGGCCACCCTCGCCACGACGACGGCCCGGCAGCGTCACGTCCAGGCGCTCTGCCTGAAGCTGCTGTGCCAGCTCGGCATCGGCCAGCGCCTGACGGCGGTCGTTCAGCAAGGCTTCCACGCGCTGCTTGGCCTGGTTGATGGCGGCGCCGCGGGTCTTCTTCTCTTCGGGGCTGAGCGCGCCCATGCCCTTGAGCAGGTCGGTCAGGCTGCCGGACTTGCCCAGGAACCGGGCCTTGGCGTTTTCCAGGTCGGCGGGAGTGCCGGCCGCGGCAAAGGCATCCTGGGCCGATTGCACCAGGGCTTCGAGGTCGCTTTGCGGGTCGTTCATCGTGTCGGATCGAAAAAAAAGGCCAACTTGACGTTGGCCTTCAGGTCACTTGCACACCCTTGCCCGACAGAGCCGGGCCAGGTGCATGCGGTGCATCGTGCTGACTGAGGGATCAGGCAGCCAGTTGAGCCTTGGCCTTTTCAACGATGCTGGCAAAAGCAGCCGGATCGTTGACAGCCATGTCGGCCAGCACCTTGCGGTCGATCTCGATCGACGCCTTCTTGATGCCAGCGATGAACTTGCTGTAGGTCAGGCCCAGAGCGCGGCTGCCGGCGTTGATACGGGCAATCCACAGGCGGCGGAATTCGCGCTTCTTGGCACGGCGGTCACGGTAGGCGTATTGGCCTGCCTTCATGACCGCCTGCTTGGCGATGCGGTAAACGTTCTTGCGGCGGCCGCGGAAACCCTTGGCCAGGGCGAGAACCTTCTTGTGACGAGCGCGGGCGGTAACGCCACGTTTGACGCGAGGCATGGATGACTCCTTCTGCGTTGACTATCTAAACCAGAGACCTTGAGACGACTGTCTTGCGCGGCTTACAGGCCGGCGAAAGGCAGCATCTGGGCCATGTGGCCCATGTTGGTCTCGTGCACGTTCACAGCGCCGCGGAGCTGACGCTTGTTCTTCGTGGTCTTCTTGGTCAGGATGTGACGCTTGAAGGCTTGGCCGCGCTTGACGGTGCCACCCGGACGCACGCGAAAACGCTTCTTCGCACTGCTCTTGGTCTTCATTTTGGGCATGTTCTGCTCCTTGTGAATTGTGTCTGTCAGGCGCCGCGAAATACCACTTCCGCGTCTTGATGGCCTGCAGTCACTTCGAAGCGACCACCGGTGACCAGACCGATGGTCGTTGCGCGCGGCCGTCTGCACAAAGCAGGCTGCGGCGCACGTTGCCGGGCTTTGACGCCCGGCGAAACCTCGCATTGTAGAAGAAATTCAGCGGGTTCGCTTACTTCTTCTTTTTGGGCGCCAGCACCATGATCATCTGGCGGCCTTCCAGCTTGGGCATGTTCTCGACCGTCGAGCAGTCCGTGAGGTCATCACGCACGCGCTCCAGCAGGCGCATCCCCAGGTCCTGGTGGGTGATCTCGCGACCACGGAAACGCAGGGTGACCTTGCCCTTGTCGCCCTCTTCCAGGAAACGGCGCAGGTTGCGCAGCTTGATCTGGTAATCGCCTTCGTCGGTACCCGGACGGAACTTGACTTCCTTGACCTCGATCACCTTTTGCTTGAGCTTGGCGTCGTGGGCCTTCTTCTGTTCCTGGTACTTGAACTTGCCGTAGTCCATGAGACGGCAGACCGGCGGATCGGCCTGAGCGGCGATCTCCACCAGATCCACGTCGTACTCGGCCGACAGGCGGAGGGCTTCCTGGATGCTGACGATGCCGAGCGGCTCGTTCTCCGGTCCGTTCAGACGAACTTCGGGGGCGGTGATTTCGCGGTTCAGCCGGTGCTTGCGCTCATCGTTGCGCGTACGGCGGTCAAAGAAGTTAGCGATGTCGGTTTCCTTCGGGCCCGGCGTTGCTGTCGCTCGAACCAATGGTCAGTGAACACGCGCCCGTGGCGGGTGGCGGTCGGACGCCTTCGGAAAGAAAACGTCCACCTCACGCCTCAGCCCTGCCTGGCGATGTCTGGATCGAGCTTCAAGGGAGAAGTCATCAGCGACATCGCGCCGAGGTTCTGATGCCCCGGGCGCGCACGAAGGCCAGACACGGCCCTTCAGCATGCCTGAAGGGACAACACACGCACCTGAACCGGCGCAGCGTTTCAACTGACCTTTGCGCGCGGGATTTTACACAAAGGCAAGCCGTTGCGCAAACCCAACGACCCGCATAGGCAGCACCCACCCCATCGGACGTGGTCGGCGCGCATCAGCGGGCTGACATGGGGGGGCAAACCGCATGCCAGCGCCGGGGGGGGCGATCAGCGGCGCTCGGCGATGGCCTGGCCAATCACATCGACAAGGGCGTGCAGAGGCATCACACCCAGATCCTGGTTGCCGCGCGCGCGCACGGCGACCGTCCCGGCCTCACGCTCCTTGTCGCCCAGCACCACGAAGTACGGCACTTTTTGCAGCGCGTGCTCGCGGATCTTGTAGGTGATCTTCTCGTTGCGGGTGTCGAGCTTCGTGCGGATGCCCGCCTTGGCCAGCGCCGCCGCCACATCGCGCGCATAGTCGGCCTGCGCGTCGGTGATGTTGAGCACCACCGCCTGCACCGGCGCCAGCCACACCGGCAAGGCACCGGCGTGCTGCTCGATCAGGATCCCGATGAAGCGCTCCAGCGAGCCCAGGATCGCGCGGTGCAGCATCACAGGGTGCTTGCGGTCGCTGGCCTCGGTCACGTACTCGGCACCCAGGCGCTCGGGCATCGAGAAGTCGACCTGAATGGTGCCGCACTGCCAATGGCGGCCCAGTGCGTCCTTGAGCGTGTACTCGATCTTCGGCCCATAGAAAGCACCATCACCCGGCGCGATCTGGAACTCGCTGTTCGTGGCCTGAAGCGAGGCCATCAGGGCCTGCTCGGCCTTGTCCCAGCTCTCGTCCGAACCGATGCGCTTTTCAGGGCGCGTTGCCACCTTGTAGATGATGTCGGTGAAGCCGAAATCCTTGTAGACCTTCTGCAGCAGCGCCGTGAAAGCCACGCACTCGTCCAGGATCTGGTCTTCGGTGCAGAAGATGTGACCATCGTCCTGCGTGAAGCCGCGCACGCGCATGATGCCGTGCAAGCCGCCCGTGGGCTCGTTGCGGTGGCACTGGCCGAACTCGCCGTAGCGGATGGGCAGGTCGCGGTAGCTCTTGATGCCCTGGTTGTAGATCAGGATGTGGCCAGGACAGTTCATCGGCTTGAGCGCGTAATCACGCTTTTCCGACTCGGTGGTGAACATGTTCTCGCGGTACTTGTCCCAGTGGCCGGTCTTCTCCCACAGCGTCTTGTCGATGATCTGCGGGCCCTTGACCTCCTGGTAGCCGTTGTCGCGGTAGACCTGGCGCATGTACTGCTCGACCGCCTGCCACACCGTCCAGCCCTTGGGGTGCCAGAACACGACACCCGGGGCATGGTCGTCGATGTGGAACAGGTCGAGCTCCCTGCCCAGCTTGCGGTGGTCGCGCTTCTCCGCCTCTTCCAGGCGGGTCAGGTACTGCTGCAGGTCTTCCTTGCTGGTCCAGGCCGTGCCGTAGACGCGCTGCAGCTGCTCATTGCGGTGGTCGCCACGCCAGTAGGCGCCCGCCACCTTCATCAGCTTGAAGTGCTTGAGCTTGCCCGTGCTGGGCACGTGCGGCCCCCGGCACAGGTCGGTGAAGCCGCCTTCGCTGTAGAGCGACACGTCCTGATCGGCCGGGATGCTCTCGATGATCTCGGCCTTGTAGTGCTCGCCCAGGCCCTTGAAGTAGCTGACGGCCTCGTCGCGCGGCAGCACCTTGCGCTCGACCTTCTCATCCTTCTTGGCCAGCTCGGCCATCTTCTTCTCAATAGCAGCCAGGTCTTCGGGCGTGAACGGGCGCTTGTAAGAGAAGTCGTAATAGAAGCCGTCCTCGATGGTCGGGCCGATCGTGACCTGGGCCTCGGGGAACAGCTCCTTGACGGCGTAGGCCAGCAGGTGGGCCGTCGAGTGGCGGATGATGTCCAGGCCGTCGGCGTCCTTCTCGGTGACGATGGCGAGCTGCGTATCGGCTTCAATGCGATACGAGGTGTCGACCAGGCGGGCAGCTTCACCCTGCCCCACGCGGCCGGCCAGCGCCGCCTTGGCCAGGCCGGCGCCGATGGAGGCCGCCACGTCGGCGACGGTCACAGGGCCCGGGAACTCGCGCTTGGAGCCATCGGGCAGCTGAATCGAAATCATGGGATGTCCTTGTGTGGAAGCGTTGCCGGGCGCGATGCAGCCTGCGGCCGGGCAACAAAAAAGCGCGGGGGCTGCCGCGCTTTCTGGAACTCAGGGAAAGGTACAGGTGTGCGAAAGCAGCGGCCAGCCGACTAGACCTCGGTCGAGGTGAAGGGGGTCGAAGTTCGCGGTGTCATAACCGTGTGTGCCTTTCTACGTTCCTTACGTTGACGCCTCCCCACGGAGGCAATAAGCGCTTGATTATAAAGGCCGCACCGTCGTGATGCACGGCGGACGCACGCGTGGAGTGAGGGCGGACAGAAAGAAAAATGGCGCCCGAAGGCGCCATGTCTGCGATCCATGAGATCACGCCCGGCAGGGAAGACCGCCTTGCGGCAGCCGCCCCGCCGACGCAGATCAGTGGAACTGCTCTTCTTCGGTCGAGCCGGTCAGGGCCTTCACCGACGAAGAACCACCCTGGATGACGGTGGTCACGTCGTCGAAGTAGCCAGCGCCGACTTCCTGCTGGTGCGACACGAAGGTGTAGCCCTTTTCGCGAGCAGCGAATTCCGGCTCCTGCACCATGTTGACGTAGTGCTTCATGCCTTCGCCACGGGCGTAAGCGTGGGCGAACTGGAAGGTGTTGAACCAGTTGACGTGGATACCAGCCAGGGTGATGAACTGGTACTTGTAGCCCAGAGCCGACAGCTCTTCCTGGAAGGAAGCGATCTGCGAGTCGTTGAGGTTCTTCTTCCAGTTGAAGGAAGGCGAGCAGTTGTACGACAGCAGCTTGCCCGGGCAAGCGGCGTGCACAGCTTGAGCGAATTCACGGGCGAAGCCGATGTCAGGCACGCCGGTTTCGCACCACACCAGGTCGGCGTACGGAGCGTAAGCCACGCCGCGGCTGATGGCCTGCTCCAGACCGTTCTTCACGCGGTAGAAACCTTCCTGGGTGCGCTCACCGGTCAGGAACGGCTTGTCGTTGGCGTCGTGATCGGAGGTGATCAGGTTGGCCGCTTCGGCGTCGGTACGAGCCAGAACGATGGTCGGCACGCCCATGACGTCGGCAGCGAAACGAGCAGCGATCAGCTTCTCGATGGCTTCTTGCGTCGGGACCAGCACCTTGCCGCCCATGTGGCCGCACTTCTTCACAGCAGCCAGCTGGTCTTCGAAGTGCACGCCAGCAGCGCCGGCAGCGATCATGTTCTTCATCAGTTCGAAGGCGTTCAGCACGCCGCCGAAACCGGCTTCAGCGTCAGCGACGATCGGCAGGAAGTAGTCGATGAACTGCTCGTCGCCGGGGTTGATGCCACGCGACCATTGGATTTCGTCAGCACGCTTGAACGTGTTGTTGATGCGGCGAACCATGGTGGGCACCGAGTCGTACGCGTACAGCGACTGGTCGGGGTACATGGTTTCCGAGGTGTTGCCGTCGGCGGCAACTTGCCAGCCCGACAGGTACACGGCTTCCAGGCCAGCCTTGGCCTGTTGCATGGCTTGACCGGCGGTGATGGCGCCGAAAGCGTTCACGTAGCCCTTCTTGGCACCGCCGTTGACCTTTTCCCACAGCTTTTCAGCGCCGCGCTTGGCCAGGGTGTACTCGGGCTGCAGGCTGCCGCGCAGGCGAACCACGTCAGCAGCGGAATAGCCGCGCTTGACGAGCTTCCAACGGGGGTTTTCGGCCCAGTCCTTTTCCAGGGCAGCGATTTGCTGTTCACGGGTGAGTTGAGTCATGGAGATCTCCGGGTTTGGTGAGGAGTGCGAGAAAACAGCAGACAGTCTAGCGCGAATCCACCCCCGCCGTAAAGACTTATGTCTTATATAAGACAGAACTCTTTGCAGGTGTGAACGAGAAGCTCGCTCCCTCGTCGGCGCAGTGACGCAAATTTACAACATGCGCGATGTCCGCCCGCCGTGACCGGGCGCTCATGACGATACACCCCGTCCGGCATCACCCCACCGGGTGAGGCCCCTCGCGCACATGGCAAAAAAGCGGCACGATGGCACAAACGCCCTGACGGGCGGCCCGACCTCCTCTGAGCAAAGGACACCGCGATGCCCAACGATCTCGATGCATTCTGGATGCCGTTCACCGCAAACCGGGACTTCAAGAAGGCGCCCCGCCTGCTGTCGAAGGCCAAGGACATGCACTACTGGACGCCCGAGGGGCGACAGATTCTGGATGCCACAGCCGGCTTGTGGTGCGTGAACGCGGGGCATGCCAGGCCGCGGATCGTCGAAGCCATTGCCCGGCAAGCCGCCGAACTGGACTTCGCCCCCCCCTTTCAGATGGGTCACCCTCTGGCCTTCGAACTCGCGGAACGCCTCCAGCACCTGACGCCCCCCGGGCTGAACCGGTTCTTTTTCACCAACTCGGGATCCGAGTCGGTCGAGACAGCCATGAAGATCGCCCTGGCCTACCACCGGGTCCGCGGCGAGGCGCAGCGGACCCGGCTCATCGGCCGCGAGCGGGGCTATCACGGCGTGAATTTTGCCGGCACCGCGCTGGGCGGGATGGGGCCGAACCGCAAGCTGTTCGGCAGCAGCGTGGCCGGTGTCGATCACCTTCGCCACACGCACGACCTCAGCCGCAACGCCTTCTCGCGCGGCCAGCCGGAGCATGGCGCGGACCTGGCCGACGATCTGGAGCGCCTGGTCGCGCTGCACGACGCGTCAACCATCGCGGCCGTGATCGTGGAACCCATGGCCGGCTCAACCGGGGTGCTGTTGCCGCCCAAGGGCTACCTGGAGCGCCTGCGTGCCATCTGCGACAGGCACGGCATCCTGCTCGTGTTCGACGAGGTCATCACGGGCTTCGGTCGGCTCGGGGCGCCGTTTGCCGCACAGAAGTACGGCGTGGTCCCCGACATGATCACCATGGCCAAGGGCATCACAAACGGCACCATCCCGATGGGGGCGGTGGCCGTGCGGCAGGACATTCACGACGCCTTCATGCAGGGCGGCCCTGGCATCGAGCTGCCTCACGGCTACACCTACTCCGGTCATCCGATGGCGTGCGCCGCGGCGCTGGCGACGCTGGACACCTACGCGGATGAAGACCTGCTGACGCGAGGTACCCGCCTGCATGGCGCACTGGAGGAAGCCGTGCACAGCCTGCGGGGCCTGCCGCATGTCGTGGACATCCGCAACACGGGACTGGTGGCAGCCATCGAGTTCGCTCCCCGCCCTGACGCGCCCCCCGGACGCCGGGCGTTCGAGGTCTTTCTGGGCTGTTTCGAGGCCGGCGTGCTGGTGCGCGCGGCAGGCGAGAACATCGCGATTGCGCCGCCGCTGATCGTCAGCGAGGCACAAATCGAGCAGACGGTGGCGACGCTGCGCAAGGTCATGATGTCGCTCGCGTAAGCCGGACCGGCAATGAGAAAGGCCGCGCGGTTGCCCGACGCGGCCTTTCTCTTTACGGGGGAAGGTCACCGAACCGTCCGCATCTGGCTGCGGGACGCGGCGACCGACGCCGTTCAGTGCTGCTTCTTGAAGTTCTCGAGGCCGGTGGTGACCTCGGCCTTGGCGGCATCAATGCCATCCCAGCCCACGACCTTCACCCACTTGCCGGGCTCGAGGTCCTTGTAGTGCTCGAAGAAGTGCTTGATCTGGCTGACCAGCAACTCGGGCAGGTCTTCCAGCTTCTGGATGCCCTTGTACATGGCGCAGATCTTCTCGGTCGGCACGGCCACCAGCTTGGAATCGCCACCGGCCTCGTCTTCCATCTTCAGGATGCCGAGCGGACGGCAGGGAATGACCACGCCGGGCTGCAGCGGGAACGGAGTCACGACCAGCACGTCGACGGGATCACCGTCGGCGGCGATGGTCTGAGGTACGTAGCCGTAGTTGCACGGATAGTGCATGGCCGTGCCCATGAAGCGGTCGACAAAAACCGCGCCGGTTTCATGGTCGATCTCGTACTTGATGGGATCGGCGTTCGCCGGAATTTCGATGATGACGTTGAAGACGTCGGGTGCCTTCGCACCGGCGGGGACATTCAGCAGGCTCATGATGGTCTGATCACAAGGTTGGACATTCGGTCGACGCGCAAGTGTAGGCGAAGCCGTCGGGCTCGCCCACCACGCGCAGCTGAGCTGATCTGACACAGGTTAATCGTCAAGAATTTGACAATCCCCGAACCCCTTTGCTGCGGCGCACAAAAACCCCTTGCAATCGCCACCAAGATCCCTATACTTCGAATCATGTTGCAACGCAGCAATGCAGTCCGAAGCTGATCTTGGTGCAACACGTCAACCACTTAACGGAGATCCACGATGCTGACCGCTGAACAACTGCTCGCCGCTCACAAGGCCAACCTCGCCACCCTGTTCGACCTGAGCCAAAAGGCCTTCGAAGGCGTGGAAAAGGTCGTTGAGCTGAACCTCCAGGTCGCCAAGACCTCGATGGAAGAAGCTGCCGAGCATGCCAAGGCTGTTCTCGGCGCCAAGGACCCGCAAGAACTGTTCGCCCTGAACGCCAGCCTGCTGCAGCCGTCGGCCGAGAAGGCCGCTGCCTACGGTCGCCACCTGTATGACATCGCTTCGTCCACCAGCGCTGAAGTGAGCAAGCTGGCCGAGTCGCAGGTTGCCGAAGCGCAGAAGAAGTTCGTGTCGGTCGTCGACAACGCCGTCAAGAACGCCCCCGCCGGCACCGAGAACGCCGTCGTGCTGGTGAAGTCGGCCGTGGCCGCCGCCAACAACGCTTTCGACACCGTGCAGAAGGCTGCCAAGCAAGCCGCCGACGTGGCCGAAGCCAACTTCCAGGCCATCACGTCGACCGCCGTGAAGGCCACCCAGGCCGCCAGCAAGACCCCGCGCAAGGCCGCCTGAGGCTTGCCAGACGGTTCGCCGGGCTTACAAAACTTTGCAGGGTTGTCCGCCCGATCCGGTGAACTTCGTCACCCGCACAGAGTCCGAGAGTTGCCGCCCTGGACAAGCGGCACTCCCTGAAAGGTTGTCTCCTCGGTACCTCGCGAACCTTTTTCAAGGTACCTTAAGCCCGGTGGCACGCCACCGGGCTTTTTTTATGATTCGGGCATGATCCCCTGGCTCGAACCCGACTCCCCCTTCCCCGATACCAGCCTGGCGCTCGGCCCCGGGTCCGAAGCGCCAGGCCTTCTGGCCGCGGGCAACGAGTTGACGGTGGAACGGTTGGACGCTGCGTACCGACGCGGCATCTTTCCGTGGTTCAGCCCGGGTCAGCCGGTGTTGTGGTGGACAACCGACCCGCGCATGGTGTTGCCGACGGCGGAATTCAAACTGTCGCGTTCCCTTCGCAAGACCATCCGCCGCTTCCGGCACACCCCGGACAGCGCGATCCGGGTGGACGGGGCGTTCGATCGGGTCATCCGCGCCTGCGCAGGCACTCCGCGCGAGGGCCAGGATGGCACCTGGATCGTGCCCGCCGTGCAGCAGGTGTACGCACGCTGGCACCGCATGGGCAGGGTGCACTCGTTCGAAACGTGGTGGGACGGTGAACTCGTGGGCGGTCTGTATGGCGTCAGCATCGGGCGGATGTTCTTCGGCGAGTCGATGTTTGCGTGGCGGACGGACGCATCCAAGATCGCGCTGGCGGCCCTGGTCTGCTTCTGTCGGGCCAACGGGATCGCCCTGATCGACTGCCAGCAACAGACGCAGCATCTCGCGTCCCTCGGGGCACGGCCTTTGCTGAGAGGCGAATTTGAAGCCCATTTGCGGGGCGTGATCGACGAACCGGCACCCCGCATCTGGGCCTATGATGATTCGCTCTGGTCAGAACTGGACGGCCTCGCGTGACCCACCTCAAAGACCTGCCTCTGGCGTCTCTGCAGTTCTATGCCACCGCGCCCTACCCTTGCAGTTATCTGGAGGGTCGAGAAGCGCGCTCTCAGGTGGCGACCCCCAGCCACCTGATCAATGCCGACATCTATTCGGGTCTGGTGGCGGGCGGCTTTCGGCGCAGCGGCATGTTCACCTACCGGCCTTACTGCGACGGTTGCAAGGCCTGCATTCCACTGCGGGTTCCGGTGTCCGACTTCGCGCCGAATCGGAGCCAGCGCCGCGCATGGAAAGCGCACGAGCACCTGGAGGCCCGGGTGCTGCGGCTGTGTTTCACACCCGAGCATTACCAGCTGTACCTGCGCTACCAGGCCGGCCGACACCGGGGCGGCGGTATGGACCACGACTCGGTCGACCAGTACACCCAGTTCCTGCTGCAAAGCAGGGTGAATTCCCGGCTGGTGGAGTTTCGCGAGCCCCCAGCCGAGGGCGAAAGCCAAGGCCGGTTGAAGATGGTCTCGATCCTGGACATCCTCAACGACGGGCTGTCTGCGGTCTACACCTTCTACGAGCCGGATACCCGGGCGAGCTACGGCACATTCAATGTGCTGTGGCAGATCCGGCAGGCGGCTCACCTGGGGCTGCCGTATCTGTATCTGGGCTACTGGATCGCGGACAGCCGCAAGATGGCCTACAAGGCGCAGTTCCTCCCCCACCAGGTGCTGGTCGGGGGAGCGTGGCAGACCCGAGAGACCCTGGTGGATCAGGATCAGGGGGTCAGTCGAACCTGACCGGTCACCGTCACGGTCAGCGTGCCTTTTCCAGGCTCCACGGGCAACGGTGCATCGGCGGCCATCTCCATGGTCTTCGCACGGGCCGCCATCAGCATCGGCCGCCCCTCGAAGCCGGGATCGGTGGAGGAGACGTTGAGCTCGCCCAGGACATAGCCGCGCTGACCGAAATCGGCTGCGATGCGGCTGGCGCGGGCGCGAAACCGTGCGATCGCCTGGCTGGTCAGCTCGGTTTCCTGCGCTTCCCGCAGGGCCCGCGACAGTCCATACGACACACTCTGAACCTGCAGCTGATTCAGCCGCCCCGCCGTCTGGCTGATGCGGGCCATGTCGGTGCCCTCCAGGACGAGTTGCGCCTGTCCGATCCACCCGTTGACCCGCCCGTTGTTGGCATAGCGCGGCGACAGATGGAAGCTGCCAGTCCGTACCTCCATGGCGCCCGCCGCAGCGGCTTTGCGCGCTTCGGACAGCGCGGCATCCAGCTGCTGCTTGAGCTGCGCCTGAACCTCGGCCGCCACATTGCCCTCCACCCGCGCCTGCAAGGTGATCTGCAGCAGGTCCTGCACCAGTTCGCGTGTTGCGCTCGCACTGAACCCGACCAGGTTCTCTCGGGGCGCATCGGCCAGCGCAGAGCCGGACAGCGTCGCCCAGCACAGGGCCGTGGTGAGACAGAGAGCCAGCTTGCCGGCGTGGCGAGAACGAGTCAGGGTTTGCATGCGGTCAACTCCCGTGTGGTGATGAAGGACTTATACAACGCAGCACCGTGATTGAACGCCGACCGACCCGCCCACACCACACTGTGGGAAACCGGCTTGACGCACTCTCTCCGGACCCGCAAGATTTGTAACAGCTGGTCAGACCGCCCGTTTTGCACGCCGGATCCTGATCAAAATCCGCGTCTGTTACAAATGCGAGGAAAGCAGAGATGAGCACGACGCCCAACACCCAGCGTCCCGACCGCATCCTGGTCGTGGACGACGATGCCCGAATCCGCGACCTGCTGCGCCGCTATCTCAGCCAGGAGGGCTTCGAGGTGCTCCTGGCCGAGGACGCCAAGGCCCTGAACCGGCTGCTGACCCGCGAGACGGTCGACCTCATCGTCCTGGACCTGATGCTGCCCGGTGAAGATGGCCTGTCCATCTGCCGCCGCCTGCGGGCCGCCAACGACGTGACGCCCATCATCATGCTGACCGCCAAGGTCGAGGATGTGGATCGCATCGTGGGACTGGAAGTGGGCGCCGACGACTACCTGCCCAAGCCCTTCAATCCGCGCGAATTGCTGGCGCGCATCCACGCCGTGCTGCGCCGCCGCCCGGCCCAGGAGGCCCCCGGCGCGCCCGCGAAAGAAGCGCAGACGGTGCAGTTCGGCCCGTTCGAGTTCGACCTGGCCCTGCGTCGCCTGAGCAAGGATGGCGAGCCGATCGCCCTGACCACCGGCGAGTTCTCGATGCTGAAGGCGCTGGTGCGACATCCGCGTCAGCCGCTGTCGCGCGACAAGCTGGCCCAACTGGCCCGCGGCCGCGAGTTCGAGCCCTTCGATCGCAGCCTGGACGTGCAGATCTCCCGCCTGCGCAAGATGATCGAACCCGACCCGGCCCAGCCGCGCTACATCCAGACGGTCTGGGGCGTGGGCTATGTGTTTGTGCCGGACGGCGGGACCTGATCAATGGGCCGCAAACGGTTTGCCCTCAGCCTGTTCTGGCGCACCTTCATCCTGCTCGGTCTGCTGCTGACGGCTGGCATCGTGGCCTGGGTGCAGACTTTCCGCGCCCTGGAGTTCGAGCCCCGGTCCGTCCAGGCGGCGCAGCAGATCGCCAGCCTGGTGAACCTGTCGCGCGCCGCCTTGCGCTATGCCGACAGCATCAACCGCGTGACGTTGATCAAGACGCTGTTCGACCAGGAGGCCATCGTGCTCAAGCCGCGCGAGCCGGCGGACCGCTATGTGCCTTTCGAGGTCAACCGCTTCACGCGGACGATCGGACAGGAGTTGCGTTCGCGGCTCGGGCCGACCACGGTGGTGGCCAGCGCGGTGAACGGCAAGCCCGGGCTGTGGGTGGGCTTCCAGATCGAACGGGACAACTACTGGCTGCAGGCCGATGCGAACCGCATCGTGCCTCTGACGGGCAAGACCTGGTTCGTCTGGGTCGGGATCGCGCTGGTGGCCACCCTGCTGGGCTCGGCCGTCATCGCCCGGCTGATCAACCAGCCACTCAAGGAGCTGTCGTTCGCAGCCAGCCGCATCCGGGAGGGCGAGTTCGACTCCGTGCTGGACGAGTCCATGATCACCCGCGAGATCCGCGAGGTGAACCAGGGCTTCAACCGGATGGCGCGGGAGTTGGCCAAGGTCGAAGAAGACCGCGCCGTGATGCTGGCGGGCATCTCGCATGACCTGCGCACGCCGCTGGCCCGATTGCGGCTCGAGGCCGAGATGAGCGTGGTCGACGAGGAGGCCCGTCGCAACATCGCGGCCGACATCGACCAGCTCGACGCCATCATCGACAAGTTCATGGACTACGCCCGCCCCGGCGAGGTGGAGCTGGTGCCGGTGCACGTGTCGTCGGTGGTCGACAAGGCCATCAGCCAGTTCCGGGACACCAAGCGCATCCGCATCACGGCCAAGCTGCCCATCGACACCAAGGTGCTGGCCGACGAGACCGAGCTGAGCCGGGTGTTGATGAACCTGTTCGAGAACGCGCGGCGCTACGGGCGCAACACCTACACGGGTGTGACGAACGTGGACGTGAGCTACACGCGCTCGGGGTCGTGGGTGATCATCAGCGTGCGCGACCACGGGCCGGGCGTGGCCCCCGAAAAGCTGGCCGCGCTGACGACGCCGTTCTTCCGCGGGGATGCCGCCCGCACGGCGGCGACGGGCGCAGGCCTGGGGCTGGCCATCGTCGACAAGGCGCTGCAGCGCATGGGCGGCGGGCTGGAGCTGGCCAATGCCTCAGGCGGCGGGCTGGTCGCCCACATCAAGCTGAAGCGGGCTGCCTGACCAGCAGGCAGATGGCCCGCGTCTCGATCGCGCGGCCCTCGCCGACCGGCCCCATTTTCTCGGCCGTCTTGGCCTTGACGTTCACCGCCCCTTCGTCGAGCCCCAGGGCCTCTGCGATGCGGGCGCGCATGGCCGGTATGTGAGGCGCCATCTTGGGCGCCTGGGCCACGATGGTGCTGTCGATGTTGACGATGGCCCAGCCGGCCTGCGTCACGCGCCGGACGGCCTCTTTCAGCAGCACCACCGAATCGGCGCCCTTGAACTGCGGGTCGGTGTCGGGAAAGTGCCGGCCGATGTCACCCAGCCCCGCGGCGCCCAGCACCGCGTCGGTGATGGCGTGCAGCAAGGCGTCCGCGTCGGAATGGCCCAGCAGGCCGTGGGTGTGAGGAAGGAGGACGCCGCCCAGGATCAGTGGGCGGCCCGTGACGAGGGCGTGGGTGTCCCAGCCTTCGCCGACGCGCAAAAGGGGCAAGGTCATGCGGGTGCGCCGGTGCGTGCAGTGAGAAGAATCCGGATTGTCGCCTGAGGCGAATGGAACGGGCGTAGCAACGCGCCCCGGATAACGCACCACAGAAGTGCAACACGAGCCGGAGCGCATGCGCGCCCGGGCCACGGCCTCGGGAACGAGCCCTGTATCGCACCCGAATGGTGCAGTCAAAGCGCACCATTGCGGTCGGATGCGCCTCAAAATCAGGCATCGAAATTGCTTTCATTTGGTGCGCATCAAACCATGATGGCGCACCAGGAACCATGACGGTGCGCCATTCGTTCTTTTCGGAAAGCCGAACGATGGAACAACTCAAACAAGGCGCAGACGCGCTATTCATTCTTCTGGGCGCCGTGATGGTGCTGGCGATGCATGCGGGCTTCGCCTTTCTTGAACTGGGCACTGTGCGCCACAAGAACCAGGTCAATGCCCTGGTCAAGATCCTGGTGGACTTCTGCGTGTCGACGCTGGTGTACTTCTTTGTGGGCTACACCGTGGCCTATGGCGTCGACTTCATGACAGGCGCCGGCACGCTGGCGCAGAACAACGGCTACGCGCTGGTGAAGTTCTTTTTCCTGCTGACCTTTGCCGCGGCCATCCCGGCCATCATCTCGGGCGGCATCGCAGAGCGCGCCAAATTCGGCCCTCAACTGCTGGCCACGGCCGTGATCGTGGGCGTGTTCTATCCGCTCGTCGAGGGTGCGGTGTGGAACAACCGCTTCGGTTTCGAGGACTGGCTGCAGACGGTGACCGGCGCTCAATTGCACGACTTTGCCGGCTCGGTGGTGGTGCACGCCTTCGGTGGCTGGATCGCGCTGCCGGCCGTGCTGATTCTTGGTGCCCGGCGCAACCGCTATCGCAAGGACGGTGCGATGTCGGCCCACCCGCCGTCCAGCATTCCCTTTCTGGCGCTGGGCTCGTGGATCCTCGCCGTGGGCTGGTTCGGCTTCAATGTGATGAGCGCTCAGACGATCGACAAGATCTCCGGTCTGGTGGCAGTGAACTCGCTCATGGCGCTGGTGGGCGGCACGCTGGTGGCCGTGCTGATGGGCAAGAACGACCCGGGCTTCGCCTACAACGGCCCACTGGCCGGCCTCGTGGCCGTGTGTGCAGGTTCGGACATCATGCACCCGGCAGGCGCCCTCGTCGTCGGCGCCGTCGCCGGGGCGATCTTCGTGCTCATGTTCACCCTGGTGCAGAACCGCTGGAAGATCGACGACGTGCTGGGCGTGTGGCCCCTGCACGGCCTGTGCGGCGCATGGGGCGGGATTGCCGCCGGTATCTTTGGTCAGCAAGCCCTGGGCGGGATCGGCGGCGTGAGCCTCGGCACGCAGATCCTGGGCACCCTGATCGTGGTGCTGTGCGCGCTCGTGACCGGCGGCGTCGTCTATGGCGTGCTGAACAAGGTGGCCGGTCTGCGGCTGACCCAGGAAGAAGAATTCGAGGGGGCCGACCTGTCCATTCACCGCATCAAGGCCACGCCCGAACAGGAAGTGTCCTGGTAAGGCCTGCGCGGCCCGGGCTCAGCCGCGCGTGCGCAACAGGCGCTCGGCCAGCGCGAAGTCGCCGGGCCACGTCACCTTGATGTTCTCGTAATCACCTGCCACCAGCCGGGGGCGGTGGCCGATGGCTTCGATGGCGCTGGCCTCATCGGTGATGGTGGCAGCCGTCTCCGGATTGGACAGCGCCCCCCGCAACGCCGGGCCCAGCAGTCCGAGGCGGAACATCTGAGGTGTCTGGGCGGCCCACTTGCCGCTGCGGTCGACAGTGGAGGCGGCCCGGGCGCGACCATGCGCATCGGTGGCCGCGGTCTTCAGGGTGTCTGCAAGTGGCAGCGCCAACAGCCCACCCACTTCATCGTCATCGCAGGCCTCGATCAGGCGCTCGACCCACTCGGGCTGCACCAGGCAGCGGGCGGCGTCGTGAACCAACACCCAGTCGTGAGGCTGGGCTCCGCGCGACAGCAATTCGTCCAGCCCGTTGAGCACGGTTTCGGCGCGAGTCGCGCCACCGACACGCGCCAGCCAGCCACGAGGCCCTTCGAAGCCCGGTACCTGCTGCTCGAACAGCGTGTCGCCCGGCGACACAACGACCAGCGTCGCCGCCAACCGGGTCACGGCACCCAGGGCTTCCAGGGTGTGCGCAACCAGCGCCCGCCCTGCCACCGGGTGGTACTGCTTGGGGCCACCCGCCCCCGCTCGCTCCCCCACGCCGGCACACGGCACCAGTGCAAAACAACGGGGACGAAAACCGGGCTCGGGGACGATGGTCAGCATGTCGGCATTGTCATGGAATAAATCGACCTCGCCTCGCGTACAAGACAGGGAAGAGAGCTGACACGGCCGCACCGTCGTCCCTCCCCCATCCCTCAACCGGGCCCGTTCAACGGCCCCCAGCACACAAGGACACTCCATGCATCCGCACCGCGTTCTCGTCCCCCTGGCGCTTGCCGCTTTCATCAGCCTGTCGGGCTGCGCTTCTCTCACCGCATCGGCCCCTGTGCAGGTGCGCGAAGGCCTGCTGGTCGGTCAGAATCAGATGACCCTCTACACCTTCGACAAGGACGCGGCAAACAGCGGCAAGAGTGTCTGCAACGGGCCTTGCGCTGCCAATTGGCCGCCGCTTCTGGCAGATGACGACGCGCGGGCCACGGGCGATTACACGGTGATCGTGCGCGACGACGGACGAAAGCAGTGGGCTTTCAAGGGCAAGCCGCTCTACCACTGGGTGAAGGACCAGAAGCCGGGCGATGTCACCGGGGACGGCTTCAACCAGGTATGGCGCGCGGCCCGGCCCTGAGCCAGCCATGCCCCCACACTGATGGACAGCACCGCATTGCTGGCTGTGTTGCCCGCGTTGCGACGGCACGCGCGGGCGCTGGTGGGCGACCCCATGGCGGCCGATGACCTGGTGCAGGACACGCTCGAACGGGCGTGGCGGCACGCCCATCGCTGGGATGCGGAGCGGGGCTTGCGGCCGTGGCTGCTGACCATCATGCACCACGTGCGCATCGACCAGTGGCGGCGCCAGGGGCTGGACCTGGTCAACCTCGACGAGGCCGATGCGGCGTTGCCCGTCATGCGCGCCACGCAGACAGATGGGCTTGAGATGGCGGCCCTTGAGGCGGCTTTGCAGCAGGTGCCGGAGCCTCAGCGCGCAGTGATGCTGCTGGTGGCGATCGAGGGCTGCAGCTATGCCGAGGTGGCAGAGATGCTGGGCGTGCCGACCGGCACCGTGATGTCGCGCCTGGCCCGTGGACGAGATCGCCTTCGGCAGTTGCTGGCCGAACAGGCGACGCCGTCGCGATTGAGGTTGATGAAATGAGCCCCTCTCCCTACACCGACGAGACGCTGCAGGCCTGGCTGGATGGCGAGCTGCCTCCGGACGTGGCCGGACAGGTCGCCGCGTACGTTGACTCGCATCCTGAAACGGCAGAGCGGGTGACCGCCTGGCAAAGGCAGCGACTGCAGCTGCAGGCCCTGCACGCCGCCGTGCTGGACGAGCCCGTGCCGGCACGCCTGCAGGCACTGGCACACGACCCCGCCCGCCAGCCATGGGCACGGCGTGCCGGGCTCTGGCGCGCCGCGGCCGCGGCCGCGCTGTTTGCCGTCGGCCTGGGGGCCGGATGGGCCTTGCGCGCGGCGTCGATGCCCGCTGTCGATGAGCTGGCGCGCGCAGCGCCCGTACGGGAACTCGCCCGCGACGCGGCCCTGGCCCATGCGGTGTACGCCCCCGACCTGCGCCGACCAGTGGAGATCGGCGCCGATCAGGAGGCCCAGCTGGTGAAATGGCTCACCAAGCGGCTGGGCCAACCGGTGCAGCCGCCCACCCTGGCCGCTTTGGGCTGGACGCTGATGGGCGGGCGCTTGGTACCGGGCGGCGAGGGACCGGTGGCCCAGTTGATGTACGAAGACCCCCAGGGCCGGCGGATCACGGTGTGCATCAGCCCGCGCCTGCCCCAGGCTCAGAGCGCGCGCTTTCAGTTCAGCCAGGAAGGGCCGCTGAGCGTGTTCTACTGGGTTGCGGGCTCGGCGGGGTACGCCGTGGCCGGCCCCTTGTCGCGGGATGCGCTGGTTCAGGTGGCGGAGGCTGTGTATGCACAACAGGGCAAAGACGAGACAGCGTCGCGGCCTTGAATCACGGCACGCGAGCCGATACGCTGCGCCCCCTAGAATCAGGCGCTTCACGCCCGTACCGCCTTCGGTTCGGGCGCTTTGTCATTGTTGCGCGCCATGTTGCCCAAGCTGCCCCTGCCCTCCATCGCCCCCGGCAAACGCTACACCCTGCCCCGCCCGCCCGGCTCTGCCGACGCGCTGTTGCTGGCGCAGTACGCCGAGGGGCGCAAGGCGCAGCGCCAGCTGACGTGCGTGATCACGGCCGATCCGGCCGACACGCAGCGTCTGCTCGACGAGATGGCGTTCTTCGCGCCCGAGCTGCGCTGCAGTGTGTTCCCCGACTGGGAAACGCTGCCCTATGACACCTTCTCGCCACACCAGGATCTGATCTCGGAACGGCTGGCCACGCTGTGGAAGATCCAGCAGGGCGTGGGTGCCGAGACCGGCGTCGATGTGGTGCTGCTGCCGGCCACCACCGCGCTGACGCGCCTGGCGCCGCCCTCCTTCCTGGCGGCCTACACCTTCCACTTCAAGCAGAAGCAGAAGCTGGATGAGGCCGCGCTGAAGTCGCAGCTGACGCTGGCGGGCTACAACCACGTCAGCCAGGTCGTGTCGCCGGGCGAGTACGCGGTGCGCGGCGGCCTGATCGACCTCTACCCGATGGGCTCACCTGTGCCGTATCGCGTGGACCTGTTCGGTGACGAGGTTGATTCGATCCGCACCTTCGACCCGGACACGCAGCGCAGCCTGTATCCCGTGCCCGAGGTGCGTTTGCTGCCGGGCCGCGAGTTCCCGATGGACGAGGCGGCGCGCGGCGCGTTCCGCAACCGCTGGCGTGAGCGCATCGAGGGCGACCCGACCAAGTCCCGCATCTACAAGGACATCGGCAATGGCGTGGCCACGGCCGGCATCGAGTACTACCTGCCGCTGTTCTTCGATGAGACGGCGACCTTCTTCGGCCATCTGGGCGAGCAGGCGGCCCTGGTGCTGCACGGTGACATCGACGAGGCGCTGCGCCGCTTCTGGACGGAGACCAAGGAGCGCCACCGCTTCCTGCAGCACGACCCGGAACGCCCCATCCTGCCGCCGGAAGACCTGTACCTGAAGGTGGAGGACTTCTTCACGCTGGCCAATGTGCACGCGACGCTGGCGGTGCGTGGCAGTGAGCCCGTGGACTGGGCGCGCCCACTGCCCGATCTGGCGGTGACCCGAGGCGGGCAGGACCCGCTGAACAAGCTCGAATCGCACATCGACAAGACGGCGGCGCGCGTGCTGGTGGTGGCGGAAAGCGCCGGCCGCCGCGAAAGCCTGATGGAGTTGCTGCGCGACCACCGCATCAACCTGCCCTCGCTGGACACGCTGCAGGCCCTTGCCGAGAGCGACCACCGCCATGCGATCACAGCGGCGCCGCTGGCTGCGGGCTTCATCTGGCAGGACGGCGAACGGGCACTGCACTTCGTCACCGAGACGGAGCTGTTCGACGCGACGCCGACCACGCGCCGGCGCAAGAAGAACGAGCAGGCCACCGACGTCGACTCGCTGATCAAGGACCTGAGCGAGCTGAATGTGGGCGACCCGGTGGTGCACAGCAACCACGGCATCGGGCGCTACCAGGGCCTGATCAACCTGGACCTGGGCGACGGCCCTTCCGAGTTCCTGCACCTGGAGTACGCCGACAAGGCCACGCTGTACGTCCCCGTGTCGCAGCTGCACCTGATCAGCCGCTACACCGGCGTGAGCCCCGAAGAAGCGCCGCTGCACAAGCTGGGCTCGCCGCAGTGGGACAAGGCCAAGCGCAAGGCCGCCGAGCAGGTGCGCGACACCGCGGCCGAGTTGCTGAACCTGTACGCGCGGCGTGCAGCGCGCGAGGGCTTTGCCTTCCGCTTCTCGGCGCAGGATTACGAGGCCTTCGCGGCCAGCTTCGGCTTCGAGGAAACGCCCGATCAGCGCGCGGCCATCCACGCCGTCGTGCAGGACATGATCAGCCCGCGGCCGATGGACCGCCTGGTGTGCGGCGACGTGGGCTTCGGCAAGACCGAGGTGGCGCTGCGAGCGGCCTTCGTGGCCGTGACGGGTGGCAAACAGGTGGCGCTGCTGGCACCCACCACGCTGCTGGCCGAGCAGCACTATCAGAACATCTCGGACCGCTTCTCGCAGTGGCCGGTGAAGGTGGCCGAGATGTCGCGCTTCCGCTCGGCCAAGGAGATCAAGGCGGCGATGCAGGGGCTGGAAGACGGCTCGATCGACATCATCGTGGGCACGCACAAGCTGCTGAGCGAGTCCGTCAAGTTCAAGCGCCTGGGCCTGCTCATCATCGACGAGGAACACCGTTTCGGTGTGCGCCACAAGGAGGCCATCAAGGCCATGCGCGCCGACATCGACGTGCTGACGCTGACTGCCACGCCGATCCCGCGGACGCTGGGCATGGCGATGGAAGGCCTGCGCGACCTGAGCGTGATCGCCACCGCGCCGCAGCGGCGTCTGGCGATCAAGACCTTTGTGCGCAGCGAAAGCAGCAACACGATCCGCGAGGCGGTGCTGCGCGAGTTGAAGCGCGGCGGCCAGGTCTACTTCCTGCACAACGAGGTGGAGACCATCGAGAACCGGCGCGACAAGCTGGCCGAGCTGCTGCCCGAGGCGCGCATCGGCATCGCCCACGGCCAGATGCCCGAGCGCGAACTGGAGCGCGTGATGCGCGACTTCGTGGCCCAGCGCTTCAATGTGCTGCTGTGCTCGACCATCATCGAGACCGGCATCGACGTGCCGAGCGCCAACACCATCGTGATCACGCGGGCCGACAAGTTCGGCCTGGCGCAGTTGCACCAGCTGCGCGGACGCGTGGGCCGCTCGCACCACCAGGCCTATGCCTACCTGCTGGTGCCCGATGTGGAAGGCCTGACCAAGCAGGCCGCGCAGCGCCTGGACGCCATCCAGAACATGGAAGAGCTGGGCTCAGGCTTTTACCTGGCCATGCACGACCTGGAAATACGCGGCGCTGGCGAGGTGCTGGGCGACAGCCAGAGCGGCAACATGATGGAGGTGGGTTTCCAGCTCTACAACGAGATGCTGGCCGAGGCGGTGAAGTCGCTGAAGGCGGGCAAGGAGCCCGACCTGCTGTCGCCGCTGGGCATGTTTGGCAGCAACACCGATGTGAACCTGCACGCGCCTGCGCTGCTGCCCGATGCCTTCTGCGGCGACGTGCACGTGCGCCTGAGCCTGTACAAGCGCCTGGCCACGGCCGACTCGCTCGAGAAGATCGAGACCATGCTGGAGGAGATCGTCGACCGCTTCGGCAAGCTGCCGCCGCAGGCGCAGGCGCTGTTCGACACGCACAAGCTGCGCGTGCAGTCCAAGCCCTATGGCGTGATCAAGATCGACGCGGCGCCCGGCGTGATCAACATCACCTTCCGGCCGAACCCGCCGGTCGAGCCCATGCGCATCATCGAGCTGGTGCAGAAGAACCGCCACATCAAGCTGGCGGGCAACGACAAGCTGCGCATCGAGAAGGAACTGAAGGACCCGAAGGACCGCGCGCAGTACGTGCGCGACCTGCTGCGGGCCCTGGGGCAGCCGATCAAGGCCTGATCGGCCTGAAAGACCGGGCCGGCCCGGTCAGGGCTGATCCAGGCTGCCCATGGCCTTGGGCCAGGTCAGCACGCCCCACGACATGCCCTGCGTGGGCAGCTTCTGCGTGACCTGCCAGCTCGCGGTATCGATCACCAGTGTTTCCTTGGAGCGGCCGCAGGTCAGCAGCACCTGGCGTTCATCGGGCGTGAAGCTGAAGTGCCAGCAACGCTCGCCCACCGGCACCTCGGCCACCTTGTCGAAGCTGCGGGCGTCGAACACCTGCAGCTTCTGGTCGCGCGCGGCGGCCACCAGCACATGCTTGCCCGTACGGTCGAACGCGACGCCGTAGGGCGATGCGCCCGTGTCCACGGTGCGCAACGGCTTGAGGTTGCGATCCAGCACCAGCAGCTTGTTGCCGAACTCGAGCGTGGCGACATAGGTTTCCCCGTCCGGAGACACCTTGATGCCGCGCGGCCGCACGCCATGGCGCTTGGTGTCGACGGTCTTCAGGCGCTTGCCGGTGCGCACATCGTGCATGGTCAGGGTGTGGTCCGCCTCGTTCGTGACCACGATGCGGCGTCCGTCCGGCGTGATCTCGATGCCCTCGGTCTCGGGCCCGCACACGATGTGACGCAGCACCTTGCGCTGCTTCAGGTCGATGACGGCCACGCGTGCGGGCTCGTCGTCACCGTCGTCATCGTCCTTGCTGTCATGGGCGCCGGCCTTGGGCGGCTTGCCTGTCGAAGAGGGCTCGTACGACACGAAAGCCAGGTCGCCGCGCACGCGCACGAACTCCGGGTTCTTGCCGACGTGGATGCGCTGCACCACCATCTTGCTGGCAATGTCGATGATCTGCACGTCGCCGGTCTCGCGCACGGCCACCACGAGTTGCCGCCCATCTGCGGTGATGCCGATGCCGCGGGCACCCTGCCCCTCGACGGGGATCTCGGCGCGGGTCTGGAAGGTGTCCAGATCGAGCACGGTGATGCCGCCATCCTGATGGCTGACATAGGCCAGCCCCCGGCTGACTTCTGCGGCAGTGGGGGCCACAGCGGGGCCATCGGCGGCCATCGGCACGCGGGCCTGCCCGCCGGTCATCATCGCCAGGCAGGCCATGGCCGCCAGGCTCAGGCGCAGCACGGGTCCGGTCATTCGACGCATGGGTTGTCTCCTCGGTGGTCTCTCGATACAGGCTCGCGTTGTACCACCTCCGGGGTCATTCTGCGTCGGACACCCCCGCCCGCATGGCGTCTTCGACGGCCATCAGCAAGGCCGCCCGATCGTGTGCCGCGACCTCCTGCCAGGGCCGCCCGCTGAGCGCGCCTTCGAGGGCCCACAGCAGATTGAGGCTGGCGCGCGGGCAGACGGCGCGTGTGCGCACGAACGCCCGCACGGCACCCAGCCTGCGCAGCGCCTGCTCGGAGCGGATGCCTGCCTCGGCGAGCATGGCTGCGCTGGCCGGGCCGAGGTTGGGCAAGTCGGTCAGCGACGCCGGGCCGGGCTTGCCGGACTTTCGCGATGGGACGGACCTGGGTGGGCTCGCCGCCTTCACGGGAGGGGCCCCCTTCCTGGCCTTGCCGGAGTGCCCGGCCTGGGCCCGCAACGCCACCTCCCAGGCCTGAGTGGCCCAGCGCAGCATGACCGCGTCATCCTCGAACACCTCGGCCGGCGCTTCGTGGTAGCGCAGCGAACCCTGCCGGCCATGGCGATCGGTGTAATGAAAGGGCTTCAGTCCCAGCTGCTCGAACGCCGCCACGGTGAGCTCATCGGTCTTGAAATACAGGCGTTCGCCCAGGGTCAGGGCAAACATCAGGCCGTGCCGAAAGATCCCGTGGCCCCCGAACATGGGACGCACCTCCACCCCGTCCAGACCGCCCATGAGGCGCTGCACATCCTGCGCAAACGCCAGACGGCGCTGGGCTTCGGCGCGGATCGGGGACGGGCGTGTCACGGGCATGGGAGGCGCTCCTGGAAGACGATGCCAGCCGGCGCACAAGACAGTGCCAGCGGGGATAATCCTGGATTGTCCCCATCGTTGCAGCCCTGTCCATGCCCGCCATCGAATTTGCCCCCGGCCTCGTGATCCAGCACATCACGCCGCCCCTGACCCTGACCGACTTCAAGGCCATCGCCTTCGACATGGACTCGACGCTGATCAACATCGAGTGCATCGATGAAATCGCGGATGCGGTCGGACGCAAGGCCGAGGTGGCCGCCATCACCGAAGCCGCGATGCGCGGCGAGATCACCGACTTCAAGGACAGCCTGCGCCGACGTGTGGCCCTGCTCAAGGGTGTGCCCGCCGAGGCCCTGCAGGCCGTGTACGACGAGCGATTGAAGGTCAACCCGGGCGCCCCTGAACTGATCGATGCCGCCAAGGCCGCTGGCCTGCAGACGCTGCTCGTGTCAGGCGGGTTCACCTTTTTTGCCGACCGCGTGAAGGCGCGGCTGGGCATGCACGAAGCCCACTCCAACACGCTCGAAGTCGAAGGCGGCCTTCTGACCGGCCGCGTGCTGGGCGACATCGTCGACGGTGAAGCCAAGAAACAGCACCTGCTGAACCTGTGCGCCCGCATTGGCTGCACCCCGAGCCAGGCCATCGCCGTGGGAGACGGGGCCAACGACCTGCCGATGATGGGGGTGGCCGGTCTCAGCGTGGCCTACCACGCCAAGCCCAAGGTGCGTGAGCACGCCATGGTGGCAATCAACGAAGGCGGTCTGGACCGGGTGCTGACGCTGATGGCGTGACACGGCCCAGGCTGAACGACACCGCGACACCGGGTCGTTCCTTCTGCGCGCATGGGCCGGGCTGGAGGCTCACCCGCCCGCCATGCATG
>NZ_CAJYGK010000144.1 GCF_913773725.1 uncultured Aquabacterium sp.
CCGCTGAAGTGTATGTGTTGAGCAAGGACGAAGGCGGCCGCCACACTCCCTTCTTCAACAACTACCGTCCTCAGTTCTACTTCCGTACGACTGACGTGACTGGCGCCATCGAGCTGCCAGCCGACAAGGAAATGGTGATGCCTGGTGACAACGTGTCGATCACTGTGAAGCTGATCAACCCCATCGCCATGGAAGAAGGTCTGCGCTTCGCTATCCGTGAAGGCGGCCGTACCGTGGGCGCTGGCGTGGTTGCCAAGATCATTGCTTAATTAGCGTGTTCGTAGGGGTATAGCTCAATTGGCAGAGCGTCGGTCTCCAAAACCGAAGGTTGTAGGTTCGATTCCTACTGCCCCTGCCACTTGAATGTGGCTCAAACAAAGCCCGCCAGGATCTGGCGGGCTTCGGTGTCTTGTGTGATGCCGTGTGAAATGAAGTGGAAATATTAAACATGGCTGCCTCACAGGTTGAAACCGTCAGTTCGGGTGCAGACAAGGCGAAGCTCTTTGCTGTTGCTGCCTTGGTCGTTGCTGCTGTTGCCGGCTTTTATTTCTTGGCAAAGCAAGGTGTCTATGTTCAATGGGGCGTCTTGCTGGTTGGCTTGGTGGCAGCGGCAGGCGTATTCCTGATCTCCGAGTCCGGTCGTCAGTTTGTTGCTTTCGCCCGTGATGCATGGCGCGAAGTCAAAAAGGTGGTGTGGCCTACGCGCAAGGAAACACTGCAGATGACTGCTTATGTGTTTGCCTTCGTTGTCATCATGGCGCTTTTTCTGTGGTTTACGGACAAAACCCTGGAATGGGTTTTTTACGACCTCATTTTGGGATGGAGAAAGTCATGACAACCGATGCTGTGATGGTAGATGGTGGTGCTTCGGCGCCTGCGGCGTCTTCTAATCCTGATTTGCGCTGGTATATCGTCCATGCCTATTCAGGCATGGAGAAGGCTGTAGAGCGCAATATTCTTGAGCGTATTGGCCGCGCAGGAATGCAAGACAAGTTTGGTCGCATTCTCGTTCCCACCGAAGAGGTGGTGGAGATGAAAAACGGCCAGAAGAAAACAACTGAACGCCGACTGTTTCCGGGCTATGTCTTCGTCGAGATGGTCATGGATGACGATACGTGGCACTTGGTAAAGCACACCAACAAAGTGACGGGTTTTGTCGGCGGTGCGAAGAATCGCCCTGCCCCGATCTCTGAAGAAGAGGTGCAAAAGATCGTTAGCCAGATGCAGGAAGGCACTGACAAGCCTCGCCACAAGATCGAATTCATGGTGGGTGAGTTGGTTCGTGTCAAAGAAGGCCCATTCACTGACTTCAATGGTTCGGTGGAAGAGGTCAATTACGAGAAGAATCGTCTGCGTGTGTCGGTGATGATCTTTGGTCGTTCGACTCCTGTGGAATTGGAATTTGGTCAGGTTGAAAAAACCTGATCTGAAAGTGGCCCTCGCATTTTTCGGCTCAATGCGAGGATTTGTTTGATGAGTCGTTAACCCCGGGGAGCCGGTTTTCGTACGCGACGGTGCACGAGAGCTGGCGTTACAACCCGCAAGGAGCAAAACATGGCGAAGAAAATCGTCGGTTTTATCAAGCTGCAAGTTCCAGCTGGTAAGGCCAACCCATCCCCACCAATCGGTCCTGCACTGGGTCAACGTGGTCTGAACATCATGGAGTTCTGCAAGGCGTTCAATGCCCAGACCCAGGGCGTTGAGCCAGGTCTGCCACTGCCCGTGGTGATCACTGCGTTTGCCGACAAGAGCTTCACCTTCATCATCAAGACGCCACCAGCGACGACCTTGATCAAGAAGGCCATCAAGCTCGAAAAGGGTTCTTCCAACGCGCTGAAGACCAAGGTAGGCAAGATCACACGCGAACAGCTCGAAGAGATCGCCAAGACCAAGATGAAGGACATGAATGCTGCTGACGTGAACGCCGCTGTGCGCACGCTGGCTGGTTCTGCTCGCTCGATGGGCGTGACGGTGGAGGGTTTGTAAATGGCCAAGTTGACTAAAAAGCAAAAGGCCCTGCAGGGCAAGGTAGACAGCACCAAGCTGTACGCTTTCGCTGATGCCGTGGCTTTGGTGAAGGAAGCAGCTACTGCCAAGTTCGATGAATCCATCGACGTGGCTGTGCAGCTCGGCATCGACGCCAAGAAGTCTGACCAAGTGGTGCGCGGCGCTGTGGTGCTGCCCAACGGCACAGGCAAGACAACTCGCGTTGCCGTGTTTGCACAGGGTGCCAAGGCTGAAGAAGCCAAGGCTGCCGGCGCTGACGTGGTTGGTATGGACGACCTGGCTGCCATGGTCAAGGCCGGTGACATGCCTTTCGACGTGGTGATTGCTGCTCCCGACGCGATGCGTGTGGTGGGTACGCTGGGTCAAATTCTGGGCCCACGCGGTCTGATGCCTAACCCCAAGGTTGGCACAGTGACTCCCGACGTTGCCACGGCTGTGAAGAACGCCAAGGCTGGTCAGGTGCAGTTCCGTGTCGACAAGGCCGGTATCGTGCACAGCACCATTGGTCGCCGTTCGTTCGACAACGAAAAGCTCCAGGGTAACCTGGCTGCGTTGATCGACGCGCTGAACAAGGCCAAGCCTGCTTCGAGCAAGGGTCTGTACCTGCGCAAGGTGGCTGTTTCCTCCACGATGGGCGTTGGCGTCCGCGTGGACACACAGTCCATCGCAGCGTAATTGCAAGAAATCTTCGGGTCTTTCGCGAGGCCCGATGTGGTGGGCTGGGAGTGCTGCACAAGAACTCCCAGGCCATCCAAGACCGTTGGTGTGCGCTGCTGCACTTAATCCGTTAGAGGGCCAACGCAGATGGCGATCCCGCTGCAGATGGAATTCGTTCCGAAACAGTTGGTCGCTGCAACAAGAGCGTGCATGAGGGTGAAAACCTGATTGCGCAAATGAAGGAGTAGACCTTGAGTCTTAATCGCAGTGAGAAAGAAGCGGTCATTTCTGAAGTGACCAGCCTCGCCGCAAAAGCTCAAACGCTTGTGATCGCGGAATACCGTGGCATCACGGTCGCCGACATGACCAAACTGCGCGTTGAAGCACGCAGCAAGGGTGTGAGCCTGAGTGTTCTGAAGAACACCCTGGCCCGCCGTGCTGTGGCTGGCAGCCAGTTTGACGTGGTGGCCGACCAGATGACTGGTCCCCTGATCTATGGCTTCTCCGAAGATGCCGTGGCCGCCGCCAAAGTGGTGGCCGATTTCGCGAAGACCAACGACAAGTTGGTGATTCGCGGCGGTGCTTTCGGTGGCAAGGCCCTGGATGTCAACGGCGTTAAGCAACTGGCCAACATTCCTTCCAAGGAAGTGTTGCTGGCCCAGTTGTGTGGCTTGCTTATGTCGCCTATTTCCCGCACCGCAGTGGTGTTGGGTGCCTTGGCGGCGAAAAAAGGCGAAGGCGAAACTGCCGCTGCTTGATAGCAGTGCAGTCACGTGTTAACCAATTGTTAGGAAATCAAAATGGCATTCGATAAAGACGCATTTCTGACCGCTCTCGACAGCATGACGGTCCTGGAACTCAATGACCTGGTGAAGGCCATTGAAGAGAAGTTTGGCGTGAGCGCTGCAGCCATGGCTGCTCCTGCTGCCGCTGGTGCTGGCGCTGGCGCTGCTGCTGCTGAAGAAAAGACAGAATTCAACGTGGTGCTGACCGATGCTGGCGCCAACAAGGTTTCCGTCATCAAGGCAGTGCGCGAAATCACCGGTCTGGGCCTCAAGGAAGCCAAGGACCTGGTGGACGGCGCTCCCAAGAACGTCAAGGAAGGCATTGCCAAGGCAGACGCCGAAGCCGCTGTCAAGAAGCTGGTGGAAGCTGGCGCCAAGGCCGAACTCAAGTAATTCGGTTCCTTTCAAGGGCTGGAGTGCTCCTCAAGGGCCTCCAGCCTTTGGCGCTTTCAGAGCGCACTCGAAAACCGGCTTGGCTCTTCATTCAAGGGCCCTGCAACAGCCCAGGTTTTCGAGTGTCTTCTGACAACCCCGACAGCAGAAGATACCTTGGTTCGGGTGATGTGCAACGCATCGCCGTCCGCCATGGTTGGTAGTGGCCAACCGCCAAGCCCGCACAGGAACGCACCTTGCGGGTCAGTCGTCGAAGACCCAGGACTCATGTCTTTGCCCGGAGATCTCATGGCCTATTCTTACACCGAACGCAAGCGAATTCGCAAAAGTTTCGGCAGCCGCGATAGCGTGCTCGAAGTTCCTTACCTGCTGCAGATGCAGAAGGATGCGTACACCGCTTTCTTGCAGGCTGATACGCCCCCCCAGAAACGAACCATCGAAGGGCTTCAGGCCGCTTTCGACGCAGCTTTCCCTATCGTCTCTCACAACGGTTTTGTGGAGATGAAGTTCATTGAGTACAACTTGGCCAAGCCTGCCTTTGATGTACGTGAATGCCAGACCCGTGGTCTGACGTTTGCGTCAGCCGTGCGTGCCAAGGTGCAGCTCATCATTTATGACCGCGAGTCTTCGACTTCGCAGTCCAAAGTGGTCAAGGAAGTGAAAGAGCAAGAGGTCTACATGGGCGAAGTGCCCCTGATGACTGACAAGGGCTCGTTCATCATCAACGGCACGGAACGCGTGATCGTGTCCCAGCTGCACCGTTCGCCCGGCGTGTTCTTCGAACACGACAAGGGCAAGACGCACAGCTCGGGCAAGTTGCTGTTCTCCGCCCGCATCATTCCTTACCGTGGTTCGTGGCTGGACTTCGAATTCGATCCGAAGGACATCCTGTACTTCCGCGTGGACCGTCGTCGCAAGATGCCCGTCACCACGCTGCTCAAGGCCATTGGCCTGAACCCCGAGTCGATCCTGGCCAACTTCTTCGTCAACGACAACTTCCGCCTGATGGACAGCGGCGCACAAATGGAGTTTGTGCCCGATCGCCTCAAGGGTGAAGTTGCCCGTTTCGACATCACCGACAAGAGCGGCAAGGTCGTCGTCGCCAAGGACAAGCGCATCACCGCGCGCCACACGCGCGAGCTGGAGCAGTCCGGCACGACCCACATCAGCGTGCCCGAAGACTTCCTGATTGGTCGCGTCGTGGCCCGCAACATTGTGGATGCGGACACCGGCGAAATCATCGCCAAGGCCAACGAAGAGCTGACCGAAGCCCTGCTTAAGAAACTGCGCTCCGCTGGCGTGCGTGACCTGCAAGTCATCTACACCAACGAACTCGACCAAGGCGCCTACATCTCGCAAACCCTGCGCATTGATGAAACGGCCGATGAGTTCGCTGCGCGCGTGGCCATCTACCGCATGATGCGCCCCGGCGAGCCGCCGACGGAAGACGCCGTGCAGGCCCTGTTCCAGCGCCTGTTCTACAACCCCGACACGTACGACCTCTCGCGCGTGGGCCGCATGAAGTTCAACGCCAAGATCGGCCGCGACGAATCCACAGGCCCCATGGTGCTGTCCAACGAAGACATCCTGGCCGTGGTCAAGATCCTCGTGGATCTGCGCAATGGCCGTGGCGAGGTGGACGATATCGACCATCTGGGCAACCGCCGCGTGCGCTGCGTGGGCGAACTGGCTGAGAACCAGTACCGCACTGGCCTGGCGCGTATCGAAAAGGCTGTGAAGGAACGTCTGGGTCAGGCTGAGCAAGAGCCGCTGATGCCCCATGACCTGATCAACAGCAAGCCGATCTCGGCTGCTCTGAAAGAATTCTTCGGCGCATCGCAGCTGTCGCAGTTCATGGACCAGACCAACCCTCTGGCCGAAATCACGCACAAGCGCCGTGTGTCCGCTCTGGGCCCAGGCGGTTTGACCCGTGAGCGCGCAGGCTTTGAGGTGCGTGACGTGCACGTGACCCACTACGGTCGCGTCTGCCCTATCGAAACGCCTGAAGGTCCCAACATTGGTCTGATCAACTCGCTGGCTTTGTACGCCCGCCTGAATGAGTACGGCTTCATTGAGACGCCTTACCGCCGTGTGGTGGACGGCAAGATCACCAACGAGATCGACTACCTGTCGGCCATCGAAGAAGGCAAGTACGTGATCGCTCAGGCGAACGCGCAGCTGGACAAGGACGGCCGCCTCACCGGTGATCTGGTGTCTGCCCGTGAAAAGGGTGAATCCATCCTCTGCAGCGCAGACCGTGTGCAATACATGGATGTGTCTCCCGCACAGATCGTGTCGGTGGCTGCCTCGCTGGTGCCGTTCCTGGAGCACGATGACGCCAACCGCGCGTTGATGGGTGCGAACATGTCGCGTCAGGCGGTGCCTGTGCTGCGTCCTGAGAAGCCCCTGGTGGGTACGGGCATTGAGCGCGTGGCGGCTGTGGACTCCGGCACCGTGGTCACGGCCAACCGTGGTGGCGTGGTGGACTACGTGGACGCCACCCGCATCGTGGTGCGCGTGAACGACGCTGAAGCTGTGGCCGGTGAAGTGGGTGTGGACATCTACAACCTCATCAAGTACCAGCGTTCCAACCAGAACACGAACATCCACCAGCGTCCCATCGTCAAGAAGGGTGACAAGCTGGTCAAGGGCGATGTGATTGCAGACGGCGCCTCGACCGACTTCGGCGAAATCGCCATCGGCCAGAACATGCTGATCGCGTTCATGCCCTGGAACGGCTACAACTTCGAAGACTCGATCCTGATCAGCGAGCGCGTGGTGGCTGAAGACCGCTACACCTCGATCCATATCGAAGAGCTGGTTGTGATGGCCCGCGACACCAAGCTGGGTGCCGAGGAAATCACACGCGACATTCCGAACCTGTCGGAGCAGCAACTGAACCGCCTGGACGAGTCCGGCATCATCTACGTGGGTGCTGAAGTGCAGCCTGGCGACACGCTGGTCGGCAAGGTCACACCCAAGGGCGAAACCACGCTCACGCCTGAAGAGAAGCTCTTGCGCGCCATCTTCGGTGAGAAGGCATCGGACGTGAAGGACACCTCGCTGCGTGTGGACCAGGGCTCGTCGGGCACCGTGATCGACGTGCAAGTCTTCACCCGCGAAGGCATCCAGCGCGACAAGCGTGCCCAGCAGATCATCGACGATGAACTCAAGCGCTTCCGCCTGGACCTGAACGACCAGCTGCGCATTGTGGAAGCCGATGCGTTTGACCGTATCGAAAAGCTGCTGACCGGCCGTGTGGCCAATGGCGGCCCACAAAAGCTGGCCAAGGGCACCAAGCTCGACAAGGCGTACCTGTCTTCCGTGGAGAAATTCCACTGGTTCGACATCCGCCCTGCCGAAGACGAAGTGGCGACCCAGCTCGAATCCATCAAGAACGCGCTGGAGCAAACCCGCCACAGCTTCGACCTGGCTTTTGAAGAAAAGCGCAAGAAGCTCACCCAAGGCGACGAGCTGCCTGCTGGCGTGCTGAAGATGGTCAAGGTGTACCTGGCCGTCAAGCGCCGCCTGCAGCCTGGTGACAAGATGGCCGGCCGCCACGGTAACAAGGGTGTGGTCTCCAAGATCGTTCCCGTCGAAGACATGCCTTACATGGCTGACGGCACCCCTGCCGACATCGTTCTGAACCCGCTGGGCGTGCCTTCGCGGATGAACATTGGTCAGGTGCTGGAAGTCCACTTGGGCTGGGCTGGCAAGGGCATTGGTCAGCGCATTGGCGACATGCTGCAGCAAGAAGCCAAGGCTTCTGAGCTGCGCGCGTTCCTGGAAGAGGTTTACAACTCGCGTGGCCGCAAGGAAGACCTGTCGCAGCTGTCGGACGAAGACCTGCTGGCCATGGCGCAGAACCTGACGGCCGGCGTGCCTTACGCAACGCCAGTGTTCGACGGTGCTTCGGAAGAAGAAATCAAGGACATGCTGAAGATTGCATACCCTGATGACATCGCCGAGCGCAAGGGCCTGACGCCTACCCGCACGCAAGCCTATCTGCACGACGGCCGCACGGGTGACCGCTTCGAGCGTCCCACGACCATCGGCTACATGCATTACCTGAAGCTGCACCACTTGGTGGACGACAAGATGCACGCCCGCTCGACTGGTCCTTACTCGCTCGTCACGCAGCAGCCGCTGGGTGGTAAGGCGCAGTTCGGTGGCCAGCGTTTCGGGGAAATGGAAGTGTGGGCGCTGGAAGCGTACGGCGCCGCCTACGTGCTGCAGGAAATGCTGACCGTGAAGTCCGACGACGTGGTGGGCCGTACCAAGGTGTACGAATCCATCGTCAAGGGCGAACACGCCATCGAAGCCGGCATGCCGGAATCGTTCAATGTGCTGGTCAAGGAAATTCGTTCCCTGGGCCTGGACATCGAACTCGAACGCTCCTGAACAGGATCGGGATTATTAAAAAAGTGAGCTGCTAGCGCTTGTTGATAAAGGCTTTGCGTGTGTTTAAGCATCCAAAGCCCCGTGTATCAAGCGCTGCTAGCTATGATTTTTGACGAAAAGGAAAGAGTCACATGAAATCGCTACTCGACCTGTTCAAGCAATTCACGCCGGATGAGCATTTCGATGCCATCCGTATTGGCATGGCCTCGCCCGAGAAGATCCGTTCGTGGTCTTTCGGTGAAGTGAAGAAGCCCGAAACCATCAACTACCGTACGTTCAAGCCCGAGCGCGACGGCCTGTTCTGCGCCAAGATTTTTGGTCCTATCAAGGATTACGAATGCTTGTGCGGCAAGTACAAGCGCCTGAAGCACCGCGGTGTGATCTGCGAGAAGTGCGGCGTTGAAGTCACACAGACCAAGGTGCGCCGCGAGCGCATGGGCCACATCGACCTGGCCGCGCCGTGCGCCCACATCTGGTTCCTGAAGTCGCTGCCATCGCGTCTGGGCCTGGTGCTGGACATGACGCTGCGCGACATCGAACGCGTGCTGTACTTTGAAGCCTACGTGGTGACCGACCCTGGCATGACCCCGCTGAAGAAGTTCAGCATCATGTCCGAGGACGACTACGACGCCAAGCGCAAGGAATACGGCGACGAATTCGTCGCCAAGATGGGCGCGGAAGGTATCAAGGACCTGCTCGAATCCATCGACATCGACCTGTCGATCGAGAAGCTGCGCGGCGACCTGACCGGCTCCGAAGTCAAGGTCAAGAAGAACGCCAAGCGCCTGAAGGTGCTGGAAGCGTTCAAGAAGTCGGGCATCAAGCCCGAGTGGATGGTGCTGGAAGTGCTGCCCGTGCTGCCCCCGGACCTGCGTCCGCTGGTGCCCCTGGACGGTGGCCGCTTCGCCACGTCTGACCTGAACGACCTGTACCGCCGCGTCATCAACCGCAACAGCCGTCTGCGCCGCCTGCTGGAGCTGAAGGCCCCAGAAATCATCGCCCGCAACGAAAAGCGGATGCTGCAGGAAGCCGTTGATTCGCTGCTGGACAACGGTCGCCGTGGCAAGGCCATGACGGGCGCCAACAAGCGCGCTCTGAAGTCCCTGGCCGACATGATCAAGGGTAAGTCGGGCCGCTTCCGCCAGAACTTGCTGGGCAAGCGCGTGGACTACTCCGGTCGTTCCGTGATTACCGTGGGCCCAACGCTCAAGCTGCACCAGTGCGGTCTGCCCAAGCTGATGGCGCTGGAGCTGTTCAAGCCCTTCATCTTCTCGCGCCTCGAAGCCATGGGCATCGCGACGACGATCAAGGCCGCCAAGAAGGAAGTCGAATCCGGCACCCCCGTGGTGTGGGACATTCTGGAAGAGGTCATCAAAGAGCACCCCGTGATGCTGAACCGTGCGCCTACGCTGCACCGTTTGGGTATCCAGGCCTTTGAGCCCATCCTGATCGAAGGCAAGGCCATCCAGCTGCACCCCCTCGTTTGCGCGGCCTTCAACGCCGACTTCGACGGTGACCAGATGGCTGTTCACGTGCCGCTGTCGGTGGAAGCGCAGATGGAAGCCCGCACGCTGATGCTGGCCTCCAACAACGTGCTGTTCCCTGCTTCGGGCGAGCCCTCCATCGTTCCTTCGCAGGACGTGGTGCTGGGCCTGTACTACGCCACCCGTGACCGTATCAACGGCAAGGGCGAAGGCCTGGTGTTTGCTGACACCGGTGAAGTGCAGCGCGCTCTGGACGCTGGCGAAGTGGAACTGGCTGCGCGCATCACTGTGCGCATGACCGAGTGGACCAAGGACAAGGAAACGGGCGAATTCGTGCCTTCGACCTCGCTGGTGGAAACCACCGTGGGCCGTGCACTGCTGTCCGAGATCCTGCCCAAGGGCCTGCCGTTCTCGAACATGAACAAGGCGCTCAAGAAGAAGGAAATCTCGCGCCTGATCAACGTGTCCTTCCGCAAGTGCGGTCTGAAGGAAACGGTGGTGTTCGCCGACAAGCTGCTGCAAAACGGTTTCCGTCTGGCCACACGCGCTGGTATCTCCATCTGTATCGACGACATGCTGGTGCCTCCACAAAAGGCCAGCATCATCGAGCGCTCCGAAAAGGACGTGAAGGAGATTGCACAGCAGTACGCCTCCGGTCTGGTGACTTCCGGTGAGCGCTACAACAAGGTGGTGGACATCTGGGGCAAGGCCGGTGACGAAGTCTCCAAGGTGATGATGGCCCAGCTGTCCAAGCAGAAGGTGGTAGACCGCCACGGCAAGGAAGTGGACCAGGAGTCCTTCAACTCCATCTACATGATGGCCGACTCCGGCGCCCGCGGCTCTGCAGCCCAGATCCGTCAGGTGGCCGGTATGCGGGGTCTGATGGCCAAGCCAGACGGCTCGATCATTGAAACGCCTATCACCGCGAACTTCCGCGAAGGTCTGAACGTGTTGGAGTACTTCATCTCCACCCACGGTGCCCGTAAGGGTCTGGCCGACACGGCGCTGAAGACCGCCAACTCCGGTTACCTCACCCGCCGTCTCGTGGACGTGACGCAGGACCTGGTCGTGACCGAAGAGGATTGCGGCACTGCCAATGGTTCGCTGATGCGCGCCATCGTTGAAGGCGGTGAAGTGATCGAATCGCTGCGCGAACGTATCCTGGGCCGCACGGCTGCGGAAGACATCCTGCACCCCGAAAACCGCTCGGTGCTGGTGCCTGCCGGCACGATGCTGGAAGAAGACCTGATCGAAGAGATCGAGGCTGTGGGCGTGGACGAAGTCAAGGTGCGCACGGCGCTGACCTGCGAAACCCGCTACGGCCTGTGCGCCAAGTGCTATGGCCGCGACTTGGGCCGCGGTGGTTTGATCAACCTCGGCGAAGCCGTGGGTGTGATCGCTGCCCAGTCCATCGGTGAACCCGGCACGCAGCTGACCATGCGTACCTTCCACATCGGTGGTGCCGCTTCGCGTGCTGCCATCGCTTCGAGCGTGGAAGCCAAGTCCAACGGCGTGATCGGCTTCAATGCCACGATGCGCTACGTGAGCAACACCAAGGGCGAGCTGGTGGTGATTGCACGTTCGGGTGAAATCATCATCCAGGACGAGCATGGCCGCGAGCGTGAGCGCCACAAGGTGCCTTACGGTGCGACGCTGACCGTGAAGGCCGACCAGGCCATCAAGGCCGGTACGATTCTGGCCAACTGGGATCCGCTGACCCGACCCATCATTACCGAATTCGCCGGTCAGGTGAAGTTCGAGAACGTGGAAGAAGGCCTCACCGTCGCCAAGCAGGTCGACGAAGTGACCGGCCTGTCCACCCTGGTGGTGATCGACCCCAAGCGCCGTGGCGCTGCCAAGGTCGTTCGCCCCCAGGTGAAGCTGATCGACGCACAAGGCCAGGAAGTGAAGATCCCCGGCACCGACCACTCGGTGACGATCGGCTTCCAGGTGGGCGCTCTGATCCAGGTGCGCGACGGCCAGGACGTGGGCCCCGGCGAAGTGCTGGCCCGTATCCCTGTCGAAGGTCAGAAGACCCGCGACATTACCGGCGGTCTGCCCCGTGTGGCCGAGCTGTTCGAAGCCCGTACGCCGAAGGACAAGGGCACGCTGGCAGAAATGACCGGCACCATCTCCTTCGGTAAGGAAACCAAGGGCAAGGTTCGTCTGCAGATCACCGATCCCGAAGGCAAGGTGTGGGAAGAACTCGTGCCCAAGGAAAAGAACATCCTGGTGCACGAAGGCCAGGTGGTCAACAAGGGCGAATCGATTGTGGACGGCCCCGCCGACCCACAAGACATCCTGCGCTTGCTGGGCATCGAAGAGCTGTCGCGCTACATCGTGGACGAAGTGCAGGACGTGTACCGCTTGCAGGGCGTGAAGATCAACGACAAGCACATCGAGGTGATCGTTCGCCAGATGCTGCGCCGTGTGGTGGTCGAGAACGTTGGCGAGTCGAACTACATTGCCGGCGAACAGGTCGAGCGTTCCGAGATCCTCAACACCAACGATGCGCTGCAGGCCCAAGGCAAGATCCCTGCCACGTACTCCAACGTGCTGCTGGGTATTACCAAGGCATCGCTGTCGACCGACTCGTTCATCTCTGCGGCTTCCTTCCAGGAAACGACCCGCGTGCTGACCGAAGCGGCGATCATGGGCAAGCGCGACGAGCTGCGCGGCCTGAAGGAAAACGTGATCGTGGGTCGCCTGATTCCTGCCGGTACGGGTCTGGCCTACCACCAGGCGCGCAAGGCCAAGGATGCGATGGACGACGCCGAGCGCCGCGCCATTGCCGAAGCAGAAGCCGCCGAAATGGCCGCGACTGCCGACGACTCCGAGGTGGAGAGCAGCGCTTCCGCGTCTGACGCCGCTGCCGACTAAGCCCTTGGGCTTTGTCTGAAAGCGCTCCCGTCCTGCCGCTAGGTGGGCCGGGAGCGTTTTTTATTGGAACCGTCTTTCTCTTTTTCTCTGTGCTTTGGCTGTTGGTGCCATGGCCCGCCAGGGCCGCGCATTGCCTTGTTTGTGCCCTGTATGTGGTCGTCCCCCCTGTTCTGGATCTTGGTTGCGGTGATGGTGTTCTGGGCGCTGGGCGCCTACAACCGCCTGGTGCGCCTGAGGGCTGCAGCGCAAGCGGCTGATACCCAGTGGCAGGAGGTGCTGCGCCGCTGGGTACAGATGTCACAGGCCTGGCGGGCGGCATCCCCAGTGCAAGCTGCTGATTTGGCAGACGGCGCTGCCTTGGCGGTGAATGAGCGGCTGGAGCACGCGAGCCAGGTGCTGGAAGCAGCCCTGGTGGCCGCCCAAGCGCGGGGTGGAGAGCGCCTGCCCAGCCACCCGGAATGGGACGCTTGCCGCGCCCTGCTGGCAGCTTGGACTGACATGCTGGCCAACGCTGGCGGCACCGAGGGGGCAGAGATGGCGCCCTGGCGTGCGCAGGCTGCCGATTTGCAGGCCGTGACCACCATCGCCGCGCGCAATGCGGAAGAGGCCATGCAGGCGTACCAAGCGGCCATTGGCCAGTTCCCCGTCAGCGTGTTGGCGCAGGTTTGTGGCTTTGGTCCAAGGTAGCGGCCCTCTTGCGCTACCGGCGAGATGGCCGCCCCTCTTTTTTGAAGCTGTTGCACACTGCTGCGTGCTGACTTGTCACTGGATTCCTTGATGAACCCCTCTGCCCCACGCCCTGCGCGCCCCGCCCGACCCACCTCCCGACCTGCGGCCCCGAGCGCTCAGGGCGCCACTTCACGCTCGCCCGCCGCAGCGTCCGGTGCGCCAGCGTCTGCGGCGCCTGCGGGCACCGGCGTGCCCTTGTGGCAGCAGCTGATGCTGGTGTGCCAGGCGCTGCAGGGCATTCGTGGCGGGCAGTCGGGTACGGCGGTGATCGAGGGCGTGGAACCGCGTCTGCGCCCCGGTGTGCAGGCGCTGTTGTTCCAGGTGCTGCGCAACCTGGGCCGGGCCGATGCGCTGCGCAGCCAGCTCGTCGCCCGCAAGCCGCCCCCGGCGGCAGACGCGCTGCTGTGCACGGCGCTGGCGCTGGCGTGGGACCCGCAGGCCGCGCCCTATGAGCCCTTCACCTTGGTCAACCAGGCGGTAGAAGCCGCCAAGCGCGGCCAGGCCACGCGGGGGCAGGCCTCTTTCATCAACGCCTGCCTGCGCCGCTTTTTGCGTGAGCGTGATGCACTGGTGGCCGCCACCGATGGCGACCCCGTTGCGCGCTGGAATCACCCCGCCTGGTGGATTCGCCGGTTGCGGCAAGACTATCCGGCAGATTGGGAGCGCATTCTGCAGGCCAACAACGCACACGCGCCCATGGCGCTGCGGGTTAATCAACAAAAATGCACTCTGGCGCAATACCAGCAAGCGCTAGCAGCTATCAATTTAGAAGCGAAGGTGGTCGGGCCGCAGGGCCTGGAGCTGGCACAACCCGTGCCGGTGCAGGTGCTGCCGGGGTTTGCTGATGGCTGGGTGTCGGTGCAAGACGCTGCTGCCCAGCAGGCGGCGCCCCTGGTGCTGCAAGGGCTGGATTTGACGCAGCCCTTGCGCGTGCTGGATGCCTGCGCTGCGCCGGGTGGCAAGACAGCGCATCTGCTGGAACATGCGCCCGCGGGCTCGCCGCTGCAGGTCACGGCGCTGGAGGTGGATGCAAAGCGCAGTGCGCGCATCCACGACACGCTGGCGCGGCTGGGCTTGTCGGCGCAAGTGCTGGTGGCCGATGCGTCGCGCCCCCAGGACTGGTGGCAGTCGCAGTGCGGCGGAACCCCCTTTGACGCCATCTTGCTGGATGCGCCTTGCACCGCCTCGGGCATCGTGCGCCGCCATCCTGACGTGCGCTGGTTGCGGCGCGAATCGGACGTTGCGCAGCTGGCGCAGCTGCAGCGCCAGATTCTGGAAGCGCTGTGGCCGCTGCTCAAACCGGGCGGACGCCTGCTGTATTGCACCTGCTCGGTCTTCAAGGCCGAGGGCGATCTGCAGATCCAAACGTTTCTTGCACACAACACCAACGCCCAGTTGCTGCCCTCTCCAGGCCATTTAATTCCAGGAGTGGGGGAAAAATCCGGGCCTGTCCGGGACAATCCGGCAGGTGACCACGACGGTTTCTTTTACGCCCTGTTGCAAAAATCGGCCCATTGAGTCCATGGTGATTCGCTGGCTACGCTTTGTCGTGTGCTGCTGGGCCCTGTGGTGGGCCCCCGGCGCAGCTGTGTTTGCGCAGCAGGACGCAGGCGAGGCGCAGGGTTTGCGCATAGAGCGTACAGAAGACGGCCTCTACCTGGGCGCGTCGTTCGACTTCACCTTGCCCGATCTGGCCGAGGATGCCTTGCACAAAGGCATTCCCATGTTTTTCGTGATGGAGGCCCAGGTTCGGCGCGATCGCTGGTATTGGTCAGACCGTGTGGTGGCTGAAGCCACGCGCTACCTGCGCCTGAGCTACCAGCCGCTCACGCGCCGCTGGCGGCTCAGCACCTCTTCGGTGCCGTTCACCAACAGCGGACTGGGCGTGGTGCTGGGGCAGAATTTTGACGAGCTGGACGAAGCCCTGTCCGCCATGCGGCGGGTGATTCGCTGGCGCATTGGAGATGCCGATGTGCTGGAGCCCAACGCCGCGCACACGGTGCAGTTGCGCTTCCGGCTGGACATGTCCCAGCTGCCGCGGCCCTTGCAGATTGGCGCCGTGGGTCGCTCGGACTGGAACCTGCTGGTGTTCCGCAGCCAGCGGCTGCCTTCGCGCGCGCAGCCTTAACCCCGCCTTTTTCTGAAATGCCTACTGTGCCGGACGCTTCCTCCGCCCCCCGATCCGCCTCCGCCGAAGCCGCCAGCCGCGCCTCGGTCGCCGTGCGCTGGGCTGTGGGCGTGGGCGCCGCCATCATGACGGCCATTGGCCTGGTGCTGCTGTTCCTGCTCACACTCGCCACCAACAACCGGGCGCTGTACGAGCGCAACTACGCGTGGCTGTTTGGCGTCAACGTGCTGGTGGCGGCACTGCTGCTGGGGGTGCTGGTGTGGATTGGCGCCCGGCTGGTCTTGCGATTGCGCAAGGGGCGCTTTGGCAGCCGTCTGCTGGTCAAGCTGGCGGCCATCTTTGCGCTGGTGGGGCTCATGCCGGGGGTGCTGATCTATGTGGTGTCGTACCAGTTCGTCACGCGGTCGATTGAAAGCTGGTTTGACGTGAAGGTGGAAGGCGCGCTGGTGGCGGGGGTGAACCTGGCTCGGGTGTCACTGGAGTCACAGGCCGCTGACATGGCCGCCAAGACGCGCACGGCCAGTGCGCAGGTGGCCCAGGGCTCATCGGCCACCGTGGGGCTGGCGCTGGAACGCATCCGCGACCAGCTGGGCGCCACCGATGTGGTGCTGTGGAATGCCGCCGGCCAGCCGATTGGCAGCGCGGGGCAGTCCCGCTTCAGTCTCAATCCCGAGCGGCCCAGCGCCGCCTTGCTGCGCTCGGTGCGTGAGCAGCGCGCTGTCACCCAGATCGAGGGGCTGGACGATATTGCCGACCCCAACGCCGTGCAGATGGCCCGCGTGAAAGTGCTGGTGCTGGTCGCCAACCCGGGGCTGGGCCTGTTGACAGAACCCCGGTTTTTGCAAGCCACCTTGCCGTTGCCCCCCGCGCTGGTGTCCAACGCCATCGAGGTCCAGGAGGCCAACCGCGAGTACCAGGAGCGTGCGCTGGCGCGGGGCGGTCTGCGCCGCATGTATGTGGGCACGCTCACGCTCAGCCTCTTCCTGGCAGTGTTTGGCGCGGTGCTGCTGGCGGTGTTGCTGGGCAACCAGCTGGCGCGCCCGTTGCTGGTACTGGCCGAGGGCGTTCGGGAGGTGGCCGCAGGCAACCTCAGCCCGAAAGCTGCCTTGCCGGGCAAGGATGAACTGGGTGGACTGACCCGATCATTTGCCATGATGACGCAGCAGCTGGCCGATGCGCGGGCGGCGGTGGAGCAAAGCATGGTCAAGGTCGATGCTGCCCGCTCGAACCTGCAAACCATTCTGGACAACCTCACCTCCGGGGTGATCGTGCTGGGGGAGGGCGGGATCATCCGCTCTTCCAACCCTGGCGCCACCCGCATTCTTCGCGCACCGATGGCGGCGTACGAAGGCCGACCATTGTCCGAAGTGCCTGGGCTGGCTGATTTTGCGGCAGCCGTGGAGCGGCATTTCCTGGCGTTTTTTGGTGACCGCGACCGCCACGGGCTGGACCACTGGCAGCAGCCTTTCGAGTTGCATGCATCGTCTGCTGGTGCGGGGCAGCACGCGACCAGCCTGGTGGCGCGGGGGGCGGAGCTGCCCGATGGGGCGCAACTGTTGGTTTTTGACGACATTTCAGAGATTGTTTCCGCCCAGCGTGCGCAGGCCTGGGGCGAGGTGGCGCGCCGCCTTGCACACGAAATCAAGAACCCGTTGACCCCCATCCAGCTGTCTGCCGAACGCCTGGAAATGAAGCTGTCGGGCAAGGTACCGCCTGCGGAACAGGCCATCCTGGCCAAGTCGGTCAAGACCATCGTGGACCAGGTCGATGCGATGAAGCGCCTGGTCAACGAGTTCCGCGATTACGCGCGGCTGCCAGCGGCAGAGCTGCAGCCCCTGGACCTCAATGCCTTGATCGCCGATGTGCTGCATCTGTACGGGGAAGAAAACGCCTCAGTCCCCGTGAAAGTCGAGCTGGACCCGCGTTGTCCTCGCATCGCAGGCGATGCGCAACAGCTGCGCCAGGTCGTGCACAACCTGCTGCAAAACGCCCAGGACGCCACCATGCAGGCACGGGCAGAGGGCAAGGAAACAGAGCCGTTCGTTCGCATCTCGACCCGGTTGAGCGAGTCCTCGGGGCGGGTGCGGCTCATCGTTTCAGACAGCGGCACGGGCTTTCCGCCTCACATCCTGCAGCGTGCCTTCGAGCCCTACGTGACCACCAAGGCCCGGGGCACAGGCTTGGGTTTGGCGGTGGTGAAAAAGATCGCCGACGAGCATGGCGCCCGCATTGATCTGTCCAACCGCATGGAAAACGGCGAGTTGCGCGGCGCGCAAGTGTCGCTATCATTTGCCCCAGAAACCGCGGTGGTGTCTTAGTCACCCTCCGCACAACTCCTGCGGACTGTGTTAGTGCACACCTCGGGTGGTCGGTAAGTTGGCACCGGTGCTTGCGCATGGCGCCAACGGATCGTGGCCTCGGCACAGCCCACCCGGGCTGCAGTCCAGACTCCCGCCCAAAAGAAGCTGTGCAGAGAGTCTCATCGTTACCGCACGGCAGCATTCCTAGGCGCTTCTATACACATGGCAAATATTCTGGTGGTCGACGATGAACTTGGCATTCGCGACCTGTTGTCTGAAATCCTGAACGACGAGGGCCACAGTGTGGACCTGGCGGAAAACGCCACGCAGGCCCGTGCGGCCCGCCTCGCCAACCAGTACGACCTGGTGCTGCTGGATATCTGGATGCCCGACACCGATGGCGTGTCCCTGCTCAAGGAGTGGGCCGCCGCCAGTGTGTTGACCATGCCCGTGATCATGATGAGTGGCCATGCCACCATCGACACCGCGGTGGAAGCCACGCGCATCGGCGCTTTCTCCTTCCTGGAAAAGCCCATCACCATGCAAAAGCTGCTCAAGGCGGTGGAGCAGGGGCTGGCACGCAACCACGCGCGCCCGGCCGCTCCTGCCGCGGCAGCGCCCGCCGTCATGCAGGCGCCGGTGGACCCGAACGTGACCACATTTGCTGCCATCACCGTGCCTGTGGGCGTGGACCCCGGCCCGCACGCACACCAGGGCTTTGATCTGGACCGCCCTTTGCGAGAAGCGCGTGACGGTTTTGAAAAGGCGTACTTCGAGTTCCATCTCGCGCGTGAAGGCGGCTCCATGACCCGGGTGGCCGAGAAAACAGGCCTGGAACGCACCCACCTGTACCGCAAGCTGCGCCAGCTCGGCGTGGATTTGGGGCGCAGCAAGCGCAATTAATTTTCATAAATTCCGTTTTGCTGGAAATTCTCTGGTTATAATTTGAGGCTCAGGCCCGGTAGCTCAGTCGGTAGAGCAGAGGATTGAAAATCCTTGTGTCGGCGGTTCGATTCCGTCCCAGGCCACCAAAATTCAAACCCCAACCACTCTCGGTTGGGGTTTTTTCTTATGTGCTCCCGCCAGACCCCGCGAACATGCGCGGAACGCTGAGTAGGTTTGCGGACTTCGACCGTCCGGCTGCCAGCCTCCCTCTGGCCACATGGCGCTCTCTCCGGGCCATTCCTCTCTCCTTTCTGACCGGCTCAAAACTGCCCGAAGTCCGCAGGCGACACGCCAGCAACCTATGTAAATCAACAGCTTGCGCGTTGATTGATCAAACGGTTGTTTTTTGGCATCGGTAAGCAATCTGTGATTTCGTCCTTGGCCAGCACCGCCATGCACTCACCTGTTGTTTGCAGTTTGTCAGAAGTAGATATACACTTCTGACAAACGGAGCCTGACCATGAGCCATCTTGCTGAAACCATCTTGTCTACTGCACAAGCCTTGCCCGAAGGCGGCTTGCTGTCGGCTAAAGAGTTCCTGCATCTAGCCTCCAGAGCTGCGGTGGATCAGACCCTCACCCGTTTGACACGCGAAGGCAAGCTGATGCGCGTTGGGCGAGGTGCCTACGCCGCACCGGTGATCAGCCGCTTTGGTGCGCGCCCCCCCTCGACCGAAGCCGTGGTCAAGGCCATCGAGTCGGCCAGCGGCGAGGTGATCGTTGCCAACGGAGCCACCGAAGCCAACGCACTGGGTTTGACCACCCAGGTGCCCACCCGTGAGGTATTCCTGACCTCGGGGCGCTCGCGCAAATTGCAGCTCGGCAACCGAACCGTCGAGCTCAAGCATGGCAATCGATGGCAGCTGGTTCTGGGTGCGCGTCCGGCCGGCATGGCGATCCGTGCCCTTTCCTGGCTGGGACCTGAGCAAGCATCCTCGGCACTGAAGATGCTGCACACCAAGCTAGCACCGGCGGAATGGGCGGCGATGCGCTCCGCCCGAGCCGTCCTGCCCAGTTGGATGGCGCGCGCGGTGAGCGAGGTCAGCGAACATGCCTGAATCCTGGTTTGAACTCAGTTCCGCTGACCAGTCCGAAGCCCTTGAGGTGGCCGCAGGTCGGAGTGGCAGGCCAGCACACCTGCTGGAAAAAGACATCTGGGTCGTCTGGGCCTTGTCCGCAATCTACGACTCGCCGCTGGGCGATAGCCTGACCTTCAAGGGCGGCACGTCACTGTCCAAGGTGTACAAGGTCATCGACCGCTTCTCTGAAGACATCGATCTGACTTACGACATCCGCGAACTGGTGCCGGATCTGTTGCGCGACGGCAATCCCATACCGGCGTCAGCAAGCCAGGAGAAAAAGATTACCAGTGCGGTGCGCAGCCGCTTGCCACAATGGATCGAGCAAACTGTCCAACCCGTCATCGAGCAGGCATTGGTGGCCAGCGGGCTGCAAGCCGAGCTGAGCCTGGCCGGCAAAGACAGTGACAAGCTCATCATCACTTATCCGGCGACCAAGAAGGGAACAGGTTACGCCGCAGCTACGATCCAGTTGGAGTTTGGTGCGCGAGCCACCGGCGAACCCCATCAGCGACATCACGTGGCCTGCGACATCGCCCCGCTCATTGACGGGGTGACATTTCCGACAGCGCAGCCCTTGGTGATGGCGGCAGAGCGTACCTTTTGGGAGAAGGCGACGGCGGCACACGTGTACTGCCTGCAAGGGCGGCTGCGAGGTGATCGCTATTCGCGCCACTGGTATGACCTCGCCGCTTTGGCCAAAACGACGCACTTCGCTTCAGCGGCAAGCGATCACGAGCTGGCGCGGCAGGTGGCCGAACACAAGTCCATGTTCTTCGCTGAGAAAGATGTCGACGGCGGAAAGGTCGATTATTTCCAGGCGATCTCGGGGGATCTCCGGTTGATCCCGCAGGGGCCGTCACTGGACGCGCTGGAGAAGGACTACGCAGCCATGCTGGAAGATGGACTGCTGGCTTTTGAACAGCCCACCTTTGAAGCCGTGATGGCGAGCTGCGCAGCTATTCAAGACGAGATTAATCGTCTGGCTCGGCGAGACTGACAACACGGCACACGGACTGAATCTGCGCCCGCTGCTCATCCCACAGCAGCGGCGTGCCCGACGCGAGGTCAAACAGCGTCACCTCTGACGGCAGCGTTTCGTCGAGAATGGCGGCCACGATGTCCGGCGCCAGCGTCGTGAGGTTAACCATCCGGCTCACGTAAGACCGATCCATACCCTCGCGCTCGGCAACCTCCGTCAGGCTTTCTGCCTCCCCGGATTCCAGCATCGCCAACCAGCGGTGACCACGCGCCAGCGCCATTTGAATGGGCGTCGGTTTGTCGTTGATGGGCCTGGGCTTCAAGGTATTGCCGTCGGGAAGTCTCACCACCTTGCGACCGCCACGCCGCTTGATCTGGATAGGTACCGACAAGGTCAACCGACCGTCACTGGTGCTGACCACATCCGGCTGGCCAGTCTTTTCGATGCGCACCTCATTCATGCTGCCACCTCCGCTGCTTCCTTGGCTGACTCAGGCCGCAACTCGAGCACCAGCCGCTCGATGCCGTTCGGTCGCAGTCGGACCTCGAGATCGGTGGGCGAGACGATCACCTTCTCGATCAGCAATTTGAAGATCCGGGTTTGCTCAGCGGGGAACAGTTGATCCCAGATCGCATCGATGCGCGTCATGGCGACCGTCACCTTGGCCTCGTCCAGTGACGGGTCCAGCTTCGCTGCGCGCGGCAGGATGTCGGCCAGCAAGTCCGGCGAGCGCAAGATTGATCGGACCTGATCAAACACAGCGGCTTCCAACTCGGCAGCTGGCAGGCGTGGTAACCCCGAGGCGCCGGCATGCTCCTTGGCGTCTCGTTGAGGGATGTAGTAGCGATACCGCCGGCCGTTGCTTTTTTTGACCGTGTGCCACGGTGACAAGGCCCGCCCATCATTGCCGAAGACCATGCCCTTGAGCAGGAACGGCACCTTCGAGCGGGTGTTGTTGCCACGCACGCGGCTGTTGGTCGACAGGATCGCATGCGCTTTGTCCCACCACTCCTGCTCCACAATCGGAAGATGCTCAGCCGGGTACCACTGGTCCTTGTGGCGCAACTCGCCAAGGTAGGTCCGGTTGTGAAGCAGTGCGTACACGAGGGTCTTGTCGATCAGCTTGCCCTCGCGCACCCGACCGTCCTGCGTGGTCCATGACTTCGAGGTGACCCCGTCCAACCGCAGCTCCTTGACTAGCAAGGTGCTCGATCCCAATTCCACAAATCGCCGGAAAATGTGCTGTACCACCTTGGCTTCCGCCTTGTTGGGCACCAGACGCCGGTTCTCGACGTCATAGCCCAGCGGGGGAATGCCGCCCATCCACATGCCCTTTCGTTTGCTGGCTGCGATCTTGTCGCGGATGCGCTCGCCGGTGACCTCGCGCTCGAACTGGGCAAAGGACAGCAGGATGTTCAGCATCAAGCGGCCCATCGACGTGGTCGTGTTGAACTGCTGGGTCACAGACACAAAAGACACCCCATGCCGTTCGAACACATCGACCATCTTGGAAAAGTCGGTGAGGCTTCGCGTCAGCCGGTCGATTTTGTAGATCACCACCACGTCAATCAGCCCAGCCTCGATGTCGGCCATGAGCCGCTTCAGAGCTGGCCGTTCCATGTTCCCGCCGGAAAACGCCGGGTCGTCATAGTCATCGGCCACCGGAATCCAGCCCTCAGCCCGCTGGCTGGCAATGTAGGCATGGCCGGCGTCACGCTGCGCGTCGATGGAGTTGTATTCCTGATCGAGTCCCTCGTCAGTGGATTTGCGCGTGTAGACCGCGCAGCGCATCCGGCGCTTGAGAACCTCGCTCATCGACGGACTCCCTTGCGGGCTGATTTCTTGGGCCGGACGTTGGTCTTGAGGCCAAAGAACACCGGCCCCGACCACCGGGTGCCGGTGATCTCACGCGCCAGTTGCGACAGGCTGGTGTAGGGTTGGCCGCCGTGCAGAAAAGTCCCGTCGGCTTGGACTAGCACTTCGTGTTCAACGCCCTGGTAATGGCGGCAGAGCACCGTGCCCGGGGTCAGCGCGTAATCGGCCGACCGGGTCTGTGATTTCTGCTTGCCGATCTCCAGCAGGTTGTCGATACGACGCTGATTGCGCTCAAGCAGGTTGCGGTCGGTCTTGCGGCACTCGATGATCTGCAGTTTGTAGGCGATCCGGCGCTCGAGAAACTGCCGGTTGTGCGTCGGGGTGTCCGCTCCGAACAGGCGCCGCCAGAGCGACTTGATCTCCGGCATGCCCAGCTTGGGCAGGTTGGAAATTTGCGCCACGACCGTGTCGGGCGTAGGGGCAATAGTGATTCGAGGTTTCATTCAGGGCTCCATCGATGGGTTGTTGTCGATGTCTGAATGAACGCTCTGTTCGACCGGAAAGCCAAGTACAAACGGCGTCTCTAGTGGCGTATTTGCGGACTTGGCGAAATCGGGCTGGCGCAAGCGGAAAAGCCCGGCGGCCACGAGGCCAGCGAGCTCGGCACAGCGCTGCTCAGCCGTCATCCGTTCGGGTGGGAGGGTGTTGATCTGCAGCATTGGTAGGGCCTCGCATCATTTCCAACGGTTTATCTATGTCGGATTATGAAAATTGGCCCAGCGGCTGACATCCCGAAATTGCGCGTGTATGGGTAAGCCTGCGCAACAAACTGACTGAGCAGCGAAATTGTCGGCGTACGCAAAATGAGTTGTAACCGCTTGAAAATTGCGCAAATGCCCTCATTTATCTGTCAAGTTTTGCATTTTTCCTAACCGCCGCTCAGCGAAGCCCAGGAGAGATTGGCAGCACGGTCGGCCGGCTCCTAAATCCGCTTCCCTGACAAAAACAACCGCAAAGGGGAGCCGATGGCCAAAACGTTCAAGAACATTCCTTCACTGCACCGCTTGCTGGAGTCGGCGCCGTTGGAGTCGGTCCGTGATCTGCTGCTCAAGATCGACGAGCAAGGCTACGCCGCCTGTTTCGATGACGTTGACTGGCCTGAGGCGGATTCGGCTGATGACATCATCGAAGCCTGCCGGTTGGCAGTTCTGGAGGTGGCGGCCTTCCTGCAACCCGATGCGGGTGTTCCCCTCGAGCAGCATGCGTCACGCATCCTCAACTTGGCGGAAGGCCGGGGTGTGGAGGCTGTTGCCAAGGTGGCTGACCGGATTTTTGATTCGGCGAATTCAGCAGCGTTTGCACAACAGCGGGATGACTACGGCCGGGCCATCTACCTCTACTTGCACGAGGGCGAACTGTTCGATGACGCCGAGAACCTGTTCTATGCCGACCACTATCGCAACCTCGGCCGCATGTATGAAGCCTTTGAGGTCGACGCCAACGGTGGCCTGGATTTCCAGTGGGACGATACGGTCAAGGCGTCGTTGGAGGCGAAGTTGCAACAGGCGCTGGAGTTGCCAGACAACTGCAGGATCGACCACATCCGGGTGACCGGCAAGCGTGAGGATGGCACAGAGGTGGCATCCCACCTGCTGATCATTCGCCATGCCGGCCCGCTGTCAAGCGTGGCGGCCATGAAAGATGGCCGCAAGAAACCGATGTACTACCGGCCAGCGATCGAGGCCACGCTGCTGTTTTCCCCTGACGAAGCGATTGTTGAGGTTTTTGCGGCCAGCCCAGGGGTACGACCTGTCGTGGCGTCAGCGTTCGCCGAGGTGGGCTTGAAGCACAACCTGTCCGATCGGCCACTGACGCTGCGCCAATACAACCTGAGCCGGTTTTTGACCTCGCTGCGGCTGGATGCGCCCAGCGTGGCCGGCTTCGATATCGAATCGGTGACCGTGGTCGAGGCCGAGGTGCGGCCACAGAATTTCAAGCATCGCGCTTCGTTGCGCGTGGCCATCGGGGACGATATCGAGACCGTGGCCGCCGATTTGTTCGGACCGAACAACATTTTCAAGCGCGCAGCGCTGGTCAGCCGCATTGTGATTGCCGTGCGCTACTCGGCCGACGGCGAAGCCAAGACCAAAACGCTGAACATCACCCTGAGCGATCCCAATCGTTGCAATCTGCGCAGCAACCGTGATCCGAAGCAGCGCGATTTTGGCTTCAAGCTGCTGGAACACTGGGGGCTGATGCAACAGGTGCGGCCGTTGGATGCGGCCGAAGAGTGTGCGGCCTTTCCTGCCTTGTTGCGCCTCTACGATGAACATGCAGAAACGGTTTCGCGCCGCCATCTGGATACCCGGGGTATCTTGCTCGACCCTTTGCTCGAGGGCGGATTTCTTGTTCGCCGGGGGCGTCACAGCAGCATCGAAGTCGAGTTGGAAAACGGCGAGACGCAGTTGGTGACCGTCCAGTCTTCACCGACCATAGGGCACGTCCGTTACGAATGCCCGGTTTCGCTTCAATGGGTGGAACTGCCGGCCCAGTCGTTGGATTTCTTCGAGATCAAACGGGAGTGGGTCGAAGAGCGCATCATCAAGGGTCTCAAGTCCTCACTCCAGCCTGTCGGACAGATGCTGCAGGAGCAAGGCTTGATATTCCTCGGCATGCTCGATCTTGATGGCGAATCCATCCCCGCCTACCTGGCACGTCAGCTGTCCGATCAGCGCGTCATACGCGACTGCGACATCCAGCTGCGTGCCCACCAGAATGCCGGCATCGGGGTGGTGCTGGCGTGCTCCGAAACGGCACCGGCTTTCCTGGGGTGTCATGTCGTGGCGCCATTGACCACGCTGCTGCTGGTGGACGCTGCCGAGCCCACCGTCGATCTCGTCCGTCTCAAGAGCGTCTACGCTCAGGGCAAGGTGCTGGCCCGGGGTGGCCAGACGGTGGACTTCATTGTCGAGCACAACCGTTCAGGGTCACTGTTCATTCCCGGCAAGCCGGTTCTGACCGTGGTCGGTGAAAAGCAGATCAAGCTGGTTCAGCGACTGGTGGATGCCTACCGCTCTGAGAATCCGGCGGTGCTGACCAAGGACCTGATGGATGGCCTGGGTTCCGCTAGCCCAAGCCAGGCTTTCCGCAACTGGAAAGAGCATATCGAAGACATTTATATCGGCAAGGCCGGGGGCAAGCGCGGCGCCTGGAAGCTGCTCATCTAATTCGGTTTTTCCATCACCCACGCGGGCTGCCTTGTGCAGCCCGTTTGCATTTCTGGGCCGGCATCACCGTCTCATGAGCGTCTAAGTTTTACCGGATGAGCGTCTGAAGTCATATCCGGAGGATGCGCAGTGTTCCTCAACAACCCCATGGAGCGCTGCAATGCCAAATCCAACGGTCACCCACCCGAGATCGGGTGAAACCCCGCCGGTCATTCCCTCCGGCACCGATCCTGCCACCAAAACCCGGCTCTGCCAGCAGGCACTTGCCGAACGCTGGGGGCTCTCGCCAAAGACCCTAGAGCGCTGGCGTGTGCTGGGTATCGGCCCGGTCTACATCCGCCTGCCTGGCAAGGTCGTCTATCGCATCGAGGACGTCGAGGCGTTCGAGCGCAGTTCCCTGCGCCAGAGCACCGACCAAGCTTATCGCGAAGGAGGTGCGGCATGAACCGTCTCTCTCCCGATCAGGCATTGGCCACCCCAGCCGGTGAACTTGCTGCGCTTGCCAGCGAGTCGCTGTTCCAGCTCAAAAACGACGCGGCTGATCTCCTGGCCATGGCCAAGGCCATCGACCAGCACGTCGATCGCGCACTGGATCTCAAGTACGCCGACCGCGCCCATCAGCTGCGCTTGGCAGCCGGCAAAGACACCGGCGTCGTCCACTTCGACGACGGCCATGTCCGCATCACCGCTGATCTGCCCAAGAAAGTCGACTGGGACCAGAAGCGGCTCGCCGAGATCACCCAGCGCATCGCCGCCAACGGGGACGACCCGTCCGAGTACGTGGAGATCAGCTACCGGGTCTCGGAAACCAAGTTCAACGCGTGGCCCGAGTCGCTCAAGAGCGCCTTCGCCCCGGCACGCACCCTCAAGACCGGCAAGCCGGGCTTTCGTCTCGCTCTGCTTCAGGAGTAATCAAAATGAAAACCAAACCTACGCTGCTCGAACTGTTGCGCAAACAGCCGGAGATGTACCTTCGGGATCTGCCCGAAACCATTCGCATCCCGGCGCTGGACGGCAACCGCCCCGACGAAGTGGTGCGTCGCCTCGAGGACGCCACCCTCGATGACGTGGCATTCGCGATCCAGGGCCTGGATTCGGAATCCCGTCTGATCCATCGCCGTCTGAGCGGTCTGCGCGACCTGTACGAAATGGCCCGCAAGCGCGGCGCACTCGGCGTGACCACCGTCGCGGACGCGTTCGCCAACATCAGCACCGAGGAGGCCGCCAAATGAGCCTCCCCATCATTACTGCAGACCAGCGCCTGGCCGAGCGCCGTGGTGTGAAAGGCGTGCTCGTCGGCAAGAGCGGCATCGGCAAGACGTCACAGCTCTGGACGCTGAAACCCACGGCCACGCTATTCTTTGATCTTGAGGCTGGTGATCTCGCGGTCGAGGGCTGGGCCGGCGACACGATTCGCCCGCGCACCTGGCAGGAGTGTCGTGACTTCGCGGTGTACATCGGCGGGCCGAACCCGGCGCTGCGCGACGACCAGCCGTTCAGCCAGGCCCACTTCGACGCTGTGTGCGCGCGCTTCGGTGATCCGACGGTACTGGACAAGTACGACACCGTGTTCGTCGACTCCATCACCGTGGCCGGTCGCCTGTGCCTGCAATGGTGCAAGGGCCAGCCCCAGGCCTACTCCGAGAAGACCGGCAAACCCGACAGCCGGGGTGCGTATGGGCTGATGGGCCAGGAAATGATCGGCTGGCTGACCCACCTGCAGCACACGCGCGGCAAGAACGTGTGGTTCGTCGGCATCCTCGACGAGCGGCTGGATGACTTCAATCGCCGCGTGTTCTCGCTGCAGATCGACGGCTCAAAAACCGGACTTGAACTGCCCGGCATCGTCGATGAGGTCGTCACCCTGGCCGAGCTGAAGGCCGATGACGGCGCCAGTTACCGCGCCTTCGTCTGCCACACGCTGAACGCATGGGGCTACCCCGCCAAGGACCGCTCCGGGCGACTCGATCCGATCGAGGAGCCAAACCTCGGCCGCCTCATGGAAAAGATCGCCGGCCCGGCCAGGCCCGCCACCGAACGGCTCGCTTTCGCGCGCCCAGCGTCCGCTGCCTCGTCCGTCCCCAACACCGAATCCACTTCGACTCAGGAGTCCTGATCATGACCTACTTCGATTTCAATTCCGCTTCCGAACAGACCTCTTTCGACCTGATCCCCAAAGGCACGCTGATGCGTGTGCGCATGACCATCAAGCCGGGCGGCTTCGATGATCCGTCGCAGGGATGGACCGGCGGCTACGCCACCCGCAACGACAACACCGGCTCGGTCTACCTGAACTGCGAGTTCGTCGTGATGGAGGGTGAGTTCGCCCGTCGCAAGATGTGGTCGCTGATCGGCCTGCACAGCCCGAAAGGCCCTGAGTGGGCCAACATGGGCCGCACCTTCGTCAAGGCGATCCTCAACTCTGCGCGCGGTGTTCATCCTGGCGACAACAGTCCAGCCGCGCAGAACGCGCGCCGCATCAGCGGGTTTGCCGATCTCGATGGCATCGAGTTTCTCGGCAAGGTCGACTGGGACAAAGACCAGAACGGCCAGGACAAGAGCGTGATCAAGGCCGCGATCACGCCCGACCACAAGGACTACGCAGCCTTCATGGGTGGCGCGCAGGGAGCAGCGAAAGCGCCAACACCCGCAAACGGGTCGAACGCGTATGCCCAGGCTACGGGCCGTGCAGCCGTGCCGGGTCGCCCGAGCTGGGCACAGTAAGGGGGACGCCGCCATGATGCTTCGCCCCCGCCAAGCCCTGCTGGTCGAGCGCTCTTTGGCGGCGCTCGACCAACACGGCAACACCCTGTCTGTTGGCCCCACCGGGTCGGGCAAGACCATCATGCTGTCGGCGGTGGCCGGCAGCTTGTTGGCCGAGCCAGATGCCAAGGCCTGCATCCTCGCTCATCGCGATGAGCTGACCGGCCAGAACCTGACCAAGTTTGCACGGGTGAATCCTGGCGTCAGCACCTCCGTGTTCGACGCCAAGGACAAATCCTGGTCCGGTCGCGCCACTTTCGCGATGGTGCAAACGCTGTCACGCGACAACCATCTCGCTGCCATCCCGATCCTCGATCTGCTGGTGATCGATGAAGCGCATCACGCAGCCTCGGCATCGTACCGCCGCGTAATCGACCGCGTGCTGGACAAGAACCCGCGCGCCCAGATTTTCGGGGTGACGGCAACGCCTGCCCGCAGTGACGGCAAGGGACTGCGAGAGGTCTTCAGCAACGTCGCGGATCAAATCACCCTCGGCGAGCTGATCGCCTCCGGCCATCTTGTGCCGCCACGCACCTTTGTGATCGATGTCGGCGCCCAGGAGCAGTTGACGCGGGTGCGGCGCACTGCAACCGACTTCGACATGACGCAAGTCGAGGCGATTCTCAACAAGACGCCGATCACCGATGCCGTGATCCGTCATTGGCGCGAGAAGGCTGGCGACCGCAAGACGATCGTGTTCTGCTCGACCGTCGCCCATGCCGAGTGCGTGCGCCAGGCCTTTCGAGATGCCGGGGTATCCGCCGTGATCGTGCACGGCGAGCTGCCTGATGCTGAGCGAAAGGCACGCCTGGCCGAGTACGAATCCGGCAGCGCGCAGGTCGTGGTCAATGTGGCTGTGCTCACGGAGGGCTACGACTTCACGCCCACCTCCTGCGTGGTTCTGCTGCGACCCAGCTCGCACAAGTCCACGCTGACCCAAATGATCGGGCGTGGCCTGCGAACGATAGACCCAACGGAGCATCCTGGCGTCATCAAGACCGATTGCGTGGTCCTGGACTTCGGCACCGCGACCTTGATGTACGGTTCATTGGAACAGGGCGTCAATCTCGACGGACACCAGCATCACGGTGAAGCGCCCACCAAAGACTGCCCGTCCTGTGAAGCCACCGTCCCGCTGGGCTGCCGCGAATGCCCGCTGTGCGGATTCGTCTGGGAGAACGAGACCGCCGAGGAAGGAGATGCGCTGGCCGATTTCGTGATGACCGAGATCGATCTGCTCAAGCGCTCCAACTTCCGCTGGTGCGACTTGTTTGGCTGCGACGACGCACTGATGGCGACAGGCTTTAACGCCTGGGGTGGCGTGTTCTTCCTGAACGGCCGCTGGCACGCCGTGGGCGGCGGTAAGGACCTGCCGCCGCGCTTGCTGGCCGTTGGCGACCGCACGGTTTGCATGGCCAAAGCCGATGACTGGCTGAACGACCGCGAGTCGGCGGACTCCGCACACAAGACCCGGCGCTGGCTGAACGAGCCGCCTACGCCCAAGCAACTGCAGTATCTGCCCCAGGCGCTGCGCGCCGACTTTGGCATGACGCGCTATCAGGCCTCGGCGCTGCTGTCCTTCCAGTTCAACAAGTCGTCGATTCAGCGCCTCGTGGTCGCTGCCAACGATGCCCACCGGGAGGCCGCGTGAAATGTGCAGTCTGCTCACGAAAGGCCAAGGGCTTGGGCTACTTCAATCCACGCTTGCCGCGCAGCGACCCACGACGTTACTCGGACCGCTGGGTGTTCTGCTCCATGCGCTGTCAGAACGCGTTCTGCAAGCTCATGACGAAAACGGAGGGGCAAATGATCGATCCCAGTGAGATGGAGCTCGCCGCCATGGCGTCCTGCCTGGCGCCGCTTGGCGAGTATGTCGGCGCCATCGGTATGCAGCGACCACTGGCGGACTACAGCAAAGACGAAGTGCTGATGCTGATCGACGTGGTGGTGACAGCCTACCAGGAACACATGCTCGTCGAGCACGAGCGGATGGCAGAAAAGGATCGCGCCTTTCTTGAGGAGCGGCTCGCCCGCCAAGGCAAGCCGGTTTCGACGGGAGTGCCTCTCTGATGCTGGATTTCAATCACCGTCCCAAGATCCATGAGCAGATCGGCGTGCTCATCGACGCTGCACTTAGCGCCGATCGTGACAAGCAACCCCGTCGCAACTATCTCGGTGCGTCTCGCCTGGGTGTTGCCTGCGAGCGCGCGCTGCAATACGAGCATCTGCAAACCCCTGTCGACCCGGGTCGAGAGATTCCCGGACGCGTGCTGCGCATCTTCGAGGTGGGACACGCCCTCGAAGAGATGGCCATCCGCTGGCTGCGCATGGCCGGATTCGATCTATACACGCAAAAGGCCAGCGGCGGTCAGTTCGGCTTTTCCGTCGCGGGCGGCCGCATCCAAGGGCACGTCGATGGCGTCTTGAACGGCGGCCCCGCAGCGCTGGGAATGAGCTTTCCGGCCCTGTGGGAGTGCAAGACCATGAACGACAAGTCCTGGCGGGATACGGTCAAGCACGGCGTCAGCAAATCCAAACCGGTCTATGCCGCGCAGATGGCGGTCTACCAGGCCTACATGGAAGCGAGCGTGCCAGGCATCTCGTCAAACCCGGCGTTGTTTACCGCGATCAACAAGGACTCCGAGGAGATCTGGTTCGAGCTGGTGCCGTTCGATGGCGGCCTGGCGCAGCGGATGTCCGATCGCGCGGTTCGTGTCATCACGGCGACCGACAGCCAGGAACTGTTGCCGCGCCATGCGACTACACCGACGCATGTCGAGTGCAAATTCTGCCCCTGGCAGGACCGCTGTTGGGGTTCGACATGATGGCCGACAACATCATCTGGCTCGACTTCAATGACGCCCCCGAGCAGCGCGACGAACTGGCCACGGACACCGATGCGCTGCGTGCAGGGTTGCTGGACCGGCTCGAGGCCGTTCTCCACTACCTGTTTCCGCAGGGGCGCATCCGGGCTGGCAAATTCTATGTAGGCGATGTGGATGGCAACCCGGGCAGAAGTCTGGTGGTTGAGCTGGACGGGACACGGCGCGGCCTGTGGAAAGACTTCTCCACCGACGAGGGTGGCGATGTCATCGATCTGTGGGCGCGGTCGCAGGGTCGCTCCGCACGCAGCGACTTCCCGCGCATCGCTGGCGAGATCCGGCAGTGGCTCGGTCTTGCTCCACCGATCATCACGCCGATGCGCCGCGATGTTCGCAGCGTGCCGATGGACGACCTCGGCGCTTACACCGCCAAGTGGGACTATCTGTCACCCGAGGGCGAACTGATCGCCTGCGTCTACCGCTACGACCCGCCGACCGGCAAGGAATATCGTCCCTGGGATGTTCGCGCCCGCATGTGGCGCGCGCCGGACCCCAGGCCGCTCTATAACCTCCCGGTCATCTCGAAGGCGCGAGAGGTCGTCCTGGTCGAAGGCGAGAAGTGTGCGGCTGCATTGATCGCTTGCGGCATTGCGGCCACCACCGCAATGAACGGCGCCAAGGCTCCTGTCGACAAAACCGACTGGCATCCGTTGGCGGGGAAATCCGTGGTCATCTGGCCGGACCGGGATGCACCCGGCTGGGACTATGCTGAAAGTGCCGCGCGTGCTTGCGTGGCTGCGGGCAGCACATCCGTGGCGATCCTGGTACCGCCCACCGACAAGCCACCCAAGTGGGACGCCGCAGACGCGGTCGTCGAAGGGCTCGACTGCGCGGCATTCATCGCCCAGGGCGAACGCCGCGTGGTCAAGGCAGCGGTTCCCGCTCTGCCCACCTTCACGCTCGGCGAACTGCTCGACGACAACTCACCGCTGCCACCCGATCTGATCTCTCCGCGCGTGCTGACGCCGGCAGGCATGTTGGTGTTCGGCGGTGCGCCCAAGGTCGGCAAGAGTGACTTCCTGCTGTCGTGGCTGGCGCACATGGCCGCTGGCGCTGCGTTTCTGGGTATGCAGCCACCCAAACCGCTGCGGGTGTTCTACCTGCAGGCCGAGGTCCAGTACCACTACCTGCGCGAGCGCGTGAAGGATGTCCGCCTGCCGTCGCATCGGCTGCTGGACGCCCGCGCCAACTTCGTGGCCACGCCGCAGTTGCGGCTGGTGCTCGATGACGCGGGGCTCGCCCAGGTGATCCCAGCGATCATGAACGCCTTTGGCGGTGAGCCTCCCGACATCATCGCCATCGATCCTATCCGCAATGTGTTCGACGGCGGTGATGCCGGTGGCGAGAACGACAACGGCGCCATGTTGTTCTTCCTGTCGCAGCGGGTGGAGCGGATTCGCCAGGCGGTCAATCCGGACGCCGGGATCATTCTTGCGCACCACACCCGGAAACTGGGCAAGAAGCAGTTTGAGGAGGACCCGTTCCAGGCCTTGGCCGGCGCGGGAAGCCTGCGTGGCTACTACTCGACCGGGATGTTGCTGTTCCGGCCGGATGAGACGCGCACGACCCGTCAGCTGATCTATGAGTTGCGCAACGGTGCCGGCATTCCGCTCAAGCACATCGACAAGGTTCAGGGTGAGTGGCGCGAGGTCGACGCCAACCAGCGGCTGGTGATGAAGGAATACGGCGAGCGGCTGGATGCTGAGCGTCGGCGCAAGCGCGACGCGATCCTGGAGATTCTGTTTCAGGAGGCCGCCAACGGGCGCTGCTACACCGCCAATCAGTTTGCCGAAGGCTTTGAAGGCAAGGCTGGGCTGGGTGGCGAGCGCACCATCCGCGAGCGGCTATCGGCCCTGGCGACCCAGGGCTACATCAAGTATTTCCGGAATGCTGCTGACTACGGTTTGCCGTCCTGCGGGCGCACCAAGTTCGGCTATCTGTGTGTGGAAGGCATGGCGTTGCAGATGGCCATCGGACCGCCTGATCCGGACACCGGGGAGGTCGTGATGCAGACACATCTCGTCCTGCCCACCCACTACAAATGCCCGCAATCGGGGGCCGCCATGCCGGTCGAGAACCCCGAGGTGTGGGTGTACCAAGACGATCTCAACGATACCCAGGAGCCCGCATGAATACGCATCGTCAAGTTGGCAAAATTTCTGCCAACTGGAACCCACTTTTTGCCAACTGGATTCAGTTGGCAGACCCTTGCCAACTTCAATCCAATGTAAATCAACCACTTGAGCGCAAGTTGGCAAGTTGGCAAGTTGGAAACGCTGCCAACTTGCCAACTGACGCAAACCCGCATGGTTACTGGGTTTGCGCGGATTCTTCAGTTGGCGAAAACTCCCCCTCCTACTACGTAGGAGAGGGAACAGTGGTTCCCTCTCCCTCACGTAGGGAGATTTCCTTCGATGGTTGTGGCAGGGATCTGAATCGGCGGGTGGTACTCGCACTTGATCTCGGGACCACCACCGGTTGGGCATTGCTGGCCCGGGAAGGTGACATTGCACACGGGTTTGCGAGTTTCCGACCCCAGCGCTTCGAGGGGGGTGGCATGCGGTTTCTGCGCTTCAAGCGCTGGTTGGGGGAGCTCAAGACGATCGCCCAGGACATCCATGCGGTGTACTTCGAAGAGGTACGCCGTCATGCAGGGGTGGATGCCGCCCACGTCTACGGAGGCCTGATGGCCACGCTCACTACCTGGTGTGAGCACCAGAACATCGCCTATCTCGGCGTGCCCGTCGCCACGATCAAAAAGCACGCTACTGGCAAAGGCAATGCGGGCAAAGCCGAGGTCATCGCAGCCATGCGTGCCCTGGGCCACCCGGTCACCGATGACAACGAAGCCGATGCCCTGGCCTTGTTGCACTGGGCCATCGAGACGCAGGAGGCCTGACCATGAAAACACCGACACCTCACTACCGCTGCCCTCTGGGGCGCCTGCAGCCCCAGTCGCCCGATCTGGATGCCATCAAGCAAAGCGGCTGGCAGGAGCAGCGCATCCTGGTCGTGCATGCCGATGACAGCCGCCTGGACTTTCTTGAGCAGGAGGTCGTTCGACGCATCGGCCAGCGTCTTTACGGCGGGTCTCGCCATGGCTAAGTGGACGATCGACGATGTGGCCTTGCGCTTCAGTCAGGCGGCCGATGTGGCTCGACGTCTGCCAGCGGTTCGGGTCCAGGGATATTTCAACTGCTGGCCGGCGATCAAACGCGCCGAACATGAAAACTTGGGTGCGGATGACCGGCCACCGGTCTATTTCCCGCCCAGCCCGGAGTCGGTCGATCGGATGCTGGAAGTGATGCGCTGGGTGCTCTGGCTGGAAGAAGAGCAACGGCACCTGGTGTGGATGCGCGCCAAGCGCTACGGCTGGCGGGAAATCGGTATCCGCTTTGCGTGTGACCGCAGCACCGCCTGGCGACGTTGGCAGATGGCCCTGGCCAAGGTGGCGCTGCACCTCAATCTGGAAGATTGATCATGAAATTGCATGAAATCGCCAGCGTCTTACAAGGTCTGCGCAGACCTGCGTAACGCTGCGGGTTGAACCCGAAATCAGGCGTGCAACATATCCGCCGGATTGGCGTAGTATTCCAGCTATCTTCTGGACAGAGGTGCGAGGCAGCCGCCCACCCTGATTTGGATACTACCTAACCCCACGAACCCGCCCTGAGCACCATGCTCTTGGCGGGTTTGTCGTTTCAAGGCTCCCAGACCATCGTGCAAATCGAATATCGTCCGATCGAGGCGTTGATTCCTTACGCCCGTAACAGCCGCACGCACTCGGATGCCCAAGTTGCGCAGATCGCGGCATCCATCCGCGAGTTTGGCTGGACCAATCCGGTGCTGGTCGACGGCAGCAACGGCATCATTGCCGGTCACGGTCGGGTGCTGGCGGCACGTAAGCTGGGCTTCGAGAAGGTGCCGGTCATCGAACTGGCGCACCTGACCGAGTCGCAAAAGCGTGCCTATGTGCTGGCGGACAACAAGCTGGCTGAGAACGCCGGCTGGGATGATGAACTGCTACGTATCGAACTGGAGGCCTTGCAGGCTGCCGGTTTCGATCTGTCGCGGACCGGCTTTGCCGATGATGAACTGGCCGCGCTGATGGCGGAATTGGCAGGCAACGAGGGACTGACAGACGATGACGCCGTACCGGAGGTGACCGACGACCCCGTAAGCCAGCCAGGCGATGTGTGGCTGCTGGGTGAGCATCGCCTGCTGTGTGGCGATGCCACCGACCCTGTGGCACTGGAGACCCTGATGGGCAGCGATCTGGCCGACATGGCGTTTACCGATCCGCCCTACAACGTCAACTACGCCAACACCGCCAAGGACAAGCAGCGCGGCACTCACCGACCCATCCTTAATGACAACCTGGGTGAAGGCTTTGCCGGATTTCTGTCGGCGGCCTGCGCCAACCTGCTGGCCTACAGCAAGGGCGCGGTTTACATTGCCATGAGCTCCAGCGAGCTTGACACCCTGCAGCTCGCATTTCGCGGCGCCGGTGGCAAGTGGTCCACCTTCATCATCTGGGCCAAGAACACCTTCACACTGGGTCGCGCTGACTACCAGCGCCAGTACGAACCCATCCTGTATGGCTGGCGTGATGGCGTCGATCACTTCTGGTGCGGTGACCGTGACCAGGGTGATGTCTGGTTCATCAACAAGCCGGTCAAGAACGATCTGCATCCGACCATGAAGCCGGTTGAACTGGTCGAGCGGGCAATTCGCAACAGCAGTAAAACGCGGGACATCGTGCTCGATCTGTTTGGCGGCTCCGGCACGACCCTGATTGCCGCTGAGAAAACTCAGCGCCGCGCACGGCTGGTGGAGCTTGACCCCAAGTATGTCGATGTGATCGTCAAACGTTGGCAGGATTACACGGGCAAGGCGGCCACATTGGCCGCCACCGGTAAAACCTTTGCGGAGTGCGCAACGTCAGATCAGCTCGCCCCTGAACCGCAGGAGGCGTGAGGCATATTCAGTGGTCCACGCGCTTGAGGTCGCGGTAGAAATTCTCGTGAGGCCCAGCCATCAGCAGCTTGATAGTTTGTGGGTCCAGAACGCGATAGGCGAGCAGGCACAGCTGATTGATCATCTTGAACTTGTAGACTTGCACGCCAGCCAGATCGCCAACCTTGGCCTCACCGATATCGGGGTCACTGGCGATGGCGCGCACCGCATCATCAAGCGCCGCCTTCTGCTGACGGTGCAGCTTTTTGACGGTGCGCTCGAAAGTCGGGGTAACGAGTAGACGCATCAGCCGAACTGATACTCGCCCACAGGTTCTTCCTGATCGGCGATCAGAATGTCACGGATCACGCTGAAGGGCAGATCCGGGTTCTCCGCGGCAATCTTGCCGATCTGAGACCAATATTCGATTTGCTTGGGTACCGAGCGGTGCTCGATGGTGCCGTAATGCCTGGCGGTCTCGACCAAGGCTTCTGGCAGCTTGACGTTGATGGCCATGGAAACCTCCTTAAAGTGGCTCCATTGTAGTCCATCATGGACCAAAACGGAACCCTGTTTGATGCCGGTTAGGCAACCCGGTAAACGCGCTGGTCATGCTCATCCTTGCTGGAGCTCAGTGTCAGGCCCAGCTTCTTCTTGAAGGCCCCGGCAAAGGTGCCGCGTACCGTATGTGGCTGCCAGCCCGTGGCCTCAACGATCTGGCTGATGGTGGCGCCTTCTGGGCGCTGGAGCATAGCGATGATCTGCGCCTGCTTGGTGTTCTCCCGGGTGCGCGGCGCGGCTTTGATCGGCTCGGCCAAAGCCGGTGGCACCGCCAGTCCCAGCGTCTCGTAAGCCAGGTCAGTGACCCGGTGGCTCTCACCATCGATTTGAATCAGCCCCTGCCGCAGCAGGCTGCCCAACACCTTGTCTCGGGCACCGCCCTTGAGGTTGTCGGGAAACCAGCTCAGTTGGCCACCGGACGACTGGATGGCGGTGTTGAGGATCAGGGCCTGGGTGTCGGTCAGTTTCATGGTCATCTCCTTGTGATGGATCGGTGTGCGTTGAATTGGGGTGCGCTTACTCGGCGTACTCGCCTTCCTTGAAGTAGGCATCGGTCACTTCCTTGAGGGCATTGACGTGGTGCGTCACGTCACCGACGTGGCCCCAGGTCACCGCATCCGGGCTGACCCCAAAGTGGTCATCGCGCATCTGTTGCAGCCGCTGGAGCAAGGCGTCGAATTCGCCGGCCTTGGCGATAAAGCTGTCCAGGGCGGTGGGCTTGGCGGTCTGGGTGGTCATGGTCGGGTCCTTTTTGCGGGTGGGTGATCGTGTCTGTATGAACGCTTCATTCGGCCGGCTTAGCAACTCGTTTCTGGGGGATCTGCCGAGGTTTTTTGCCGGCCTGCTGACCTGCCTCAAAAGCCGCCTGCAGCGCGGCTTTGATGTTCCAGACCGCCAGGTCATGGAAGTCCAGCCGGTCGCTGTTGCGCGTGTCCAGGGTCTCAAGCCCGAGGATGGTTTGGGCGATGTGATCGAGCGTCGGGTGGGTCATGGTGTGGGCTCTGGTTGATTGCGATGACCGTATGAACGCTTCATTTCCGGAAGAAGCCAAGTTGAATCTGGCCCCTGTCGCATCAATCCCACGCAGGGACGGGCAGTGGCTCGCAACGCTTCGCTATTTCATCGCCGGGGACCCTGGCGACCTTAGCCAGTGCGGGGCGGCGGACCCGCGAGATTTGCGCAGGCACAGGCCGCGCTACGGTTTCGCTTCGCGGCTCAATTCAAGGCACCACAGGGCCTGGCCGTGATCCGAGACGAAATGGCCGGCATCAGTGTTTCGCTTGACGGCGAAATGTCGGCGCTCACAGCCCAGCTTTGATTTCCCCTTTACCCACGAGCCACCCTGCATGGCAACTGCCCCCATCGAATCGCTGGCCAAGCTGCTGGATCTCACCCCGCGTCGGGTGCAGCAGCTGGCCAAGGAAGGCGTGATCCCCAAGCCGGCGACGCGTGGGCAGTACGACATCATCCCGTCGGTCGTGGCCTACATCCGCCACCTGCGGGCGGTGGCCAGCGGCGACGGCGGTGATCTCCTGACTGAAAAAACCCGCCTCGCCCGTGCCCAGGCCGAAAAAACCGAAGTCGAGATCGCTCGCCTCAAGGGCGTGCTGGTGCCCGCTGCGGAAGTCGAGCGCGCCTGGGCCAGCATGATCGCCGCCGCCCGGGCCAAGTTATTGACCCTGCCGGTGCGCGCCACCCCGTTGGTGCTGCCGCTTTCTGAGGAGTCGGCCATTGAACGGCTGCTGACGGACATGGTGATGGAGGCCTTGTCGGAACTTGCTGAGGCCGCCCTTGACGATGATCCAGACCTTGCTAACCCGGGTGCGCTCGCTGTGGCGGCCACCACCGACGATGACGGTGAGCCAATGGGCTGACACGCATCTTTACCTCTCGCCCGAGGACAGCGCGGAGTCGGGCAAGTACCTGAGCGATCGTGCCCCGTATCAGCGCGGCATCATGGATGCGTTCAGCGAACCCGGGGTCGAGGAGGTCGTCATGATGTCCTCGGCGCAGGTGGGCAAGACGCTCATCCTGAAGTCCTTGATTGGCTACTTCATCGATCTCGACCCGTCGCCGATTCTGGTCGTGCAGCCCACCATCGAGATGGGAGAGACCTTCTCCAAGGATCGTCTGGCGCCGATGATCCGCGACACCCCAGCCCTGGTCGGCAAGGTGCGCGACGCCAAGAGCCGCGACTCGGGCAACACGATTCTCAAGAAACACTTCCCCGGCGGGCATCTGACGATTGCCGGGGCTAACAGCGCGGCGAGCCTGTCCAGCCGTCCGATCCGGATTCTGCTCTGCGACGAGGTCGATCGCTACCCGCCCTCGGCCGGTACCGAAGGCGATCCGGTCAACCTGGCCCGCAAGCGTACCGCCACCTACCGCGCGCGCAAGAAGGTGGCGCTGGTTTCGACGCCAACCCTCAAGGGGCACAGCCGGATCGAGCGCGCCTGGCTGCAGTCGGATCAGCGACGCTACTTCGTGCCGTGCCCCCATTGCGGTCACCGGCATGTGCTGGAGTGGGCCAATGTGCTGGTCAATGAAGCGGACTTGGCGCAAACATCGCTGGTCTGCCCATCCTGCGGTGCCCTGATCCGCGACAGCGACCGGCCGCTGATGCTCGCGCAGGGGCAATGGATGGCCCAGTGCCCGCAACGCCCGATTCCCGGGTTTCATCTGAATGAGCTCTATTCGCCTTGGCGCAAGCTCTCGGAGATCGCCAGCGATTTCCTGCGCGCCCGGGGCAACCCCGAAGAAGAAAAGACCTGGTGGAACACCGCCATGGGGGTGCCTTTCGAAAGCGTGGGCGAGCGAGCCAGTGCCGACCTGCTGGCCCAGCAGCGCGAAGCGTACGCACCGGACCACCTGCCGGCAGGCGTGCTGACCGTCACCGCTGGCGTGGATACGCAAAAGGATCGACTGGAAATCGAGCTCGTGGGCTGGGGTGCAGGTGAGGAGTCTTGGGGTATCGAGCACATCGTGCTGCACGGCAACCCGGCAGAACCAGCGCTGTGGCAGCAACTGGATGGCTTGTTGATCAGCACCCGTCTGCCCACTGAGGATGGCCGAGCACTGCGCATCGCTGCCTGCTGTATCGACTCTGGCGGCCACCATGTGCAGCCAGTGTATGAGTTCGCCACCCCGCGTGCGGCGCGCAACGTCTGGGCGGTCAAAGGCCAGTTCGGTCCGCGCCCGGTCTGGCCCAAGCGGCAGACGAAGTCCAAAAAATACCGGGGCCACATGGTGCGCCTGATCGGTGTCGACACCGCCAAGGACACGATCTATGCGCGCTGGCAAGTTGCGTCAGGTAAACCTGGCTACTGCCACTTTCCGATGTCGTATGACGAGGCCTGGTTCGAGCAGGCCACTGTCGAAAAACGCGTGACCCGTATCGATACCAGAGGCAATGAGGTGCGCGCCTGGCAGAAACCCTCCGGGGCGCGCAACGAAGCGCTGGACTGCCGCGTGTATGCCTATGCCGCGCTGCAGGGACTCAAGATCGAGCGCCGCCTCGTGCTGGCCAAACTGGCTGGCGCAGCCATCGAAGGCGAGCTCATGACATCGCAACACGAGCCCGTCGTCGCCAGGCCCAACGAGGGCTCGCCTCGACTGAGGCAAGCGACGGCGCCTGCTTCCGGACACCACCATTCACCAGCACGTCGGGTCGCGGCATCCGCCTACCTGCGCCGACGTTGAGCATCGAGGAAACCTCACATGGCCTTTACCCAGGACGACGTCGTCCGGATCGAACGTGCCCTGGCCAAGGGCGAGCACATCGTCCGGTTTGCGGACCGCACCGTGGAATACCGCTCGGTGCAAGAACTGATCGAGGCCCGCGATCGCATGCTCAATGAGCTCTCGAAAGTTGGCGGGCGTCGTACCCGGATCGTGCGCTTGTTTCATGCCGGCAAGGGGTGGTGAGCATGCCCGCGTCCTACCCTTGGTTGGCGCAGCGCGGCTTTCTGATGCCCCAGCGCCTGACCCGTGTTCAAGCCAGCTATGACAGCGCCGGCAACGGTCGTCGTCTGGGCGGCTGGAAGGCGCCCGATGGCGGGCCAAGTTCGGCGTCGCTTGGCGGTCTGCAGCATTTGCGCAACCGATCGCGCGCCGCCACGCGCAACGACCCCTATGCCTTCTCGGCCATAGACCGGCTGGTGTCGAACACCATCGGTACCGGGATCACCCCCAAACCCCGCCATCCCGACGATGGCGTGCGGCGCCAGTTGCAGGCGTTATGGGAGGACTGGTGCGACGAAGCCGATGCCGACGGTCGCACCGACCTCTATGGGCTGCAGGCGCTGGTTTGCCGGGCGGTCTACGAGTCGGGCGAGTGCTTCATTCGCCTGCGGCCCCGGCGGCTTGAGGATGCCATGGCGGTGCCCCTGCAGTTGCAGGTGCTCGAGCCTGAGTTCGTGCCGCACGACAAGCATGATCAAGGCCGTGGCGGCAATGTCATCCGCGCCGGCATTGAGTACAACGCAATCGGACAGCGGACCGCCTACTGGATGTACCGCGCCCATCCCGGTGATGGCCCGAGTCCTGCATTGGGGTTTAACGATCTGGTGCGCGTCCCGGCCGAGCAGGTGTTGCACATCTATGAGCCGCTGCGCGCGGGTCAGTTGCGTGGTGTCCCCGTTCTGGCACCGGTCTTGGCACGACTCAAGTCGCTCGACGACTTTGATGACGCGGTGCTGTTTCGGCAGGAAGTGGCCAACCTGTTTGCCGGCTTCATCCGCAAACCGGCGCCCGAGGATCTGCCGGTCGATCCGGTAACGGGTGCCCCCATCCAGACCGATGCCGATGGTTTCACCCCAATGGTGGGGCTGGAGCCCGGCACCCTGCAGGAACTGCTGCCTGGCGAAGAGGTGGATTTCTCCAATCCGCCCGACGCCGGCAACACCTACCCGGACTTCATGCGTCAGCAGTTGCTGGCCACCGCTGCCGGGGCAGGTTTGCCCTTCGAGTTGCTGACCGGGGACCTGCGCAATGTGAATGACCGGGTGATCCGGGTGGTGTTGAACGAGTTTCGGCGGCGCATCGAGCAGCGCCAGTTTGGCGTCTTCGTCCACCAGATGTGCCGGCCTGTGCGTGCTGCCTGGCTGGACATGGCGGTGCTGGCCGGTGCCATCGCGCTGCCTGATTACCCTCGACAACGGCGCGCGTATCTGCGCACCCGCTGGGTGCCGCAAGGCTGGTCCTACCTGCACCCGGTGCAGGACGTGCAGGCCCGGCGCATGGAAGTGCGTGCCGGCTTTACCTCGCGTTCGGAAGTCGCACTGCGCCAAGGCTACGACGCTGAACTCATCGACGCAGAAAACGCGGCCGACATCGCCCGCGCTGATGCCTTGGGCCTGGCCTATGACTCGGATCCGCGCGCCAACCCGGCAGCGCCCACACCAACCATTTCCAATCTTGAGGAGCAGGCATGAGCCACCTTCCCCAGGCTGCGCCAACGCGCAGCTGGTACCGCATTCAGGCCAAGACTGATGCCGATCAACCGAAATCCATCGAAGTGCTGATCTATGACGAGATCGGGCTTTGGGGCATCAGCGCCGCCCGCTTCATCGACGAGCTCAAGGCGATGGACGATGGGCAGGCTGCGATCACGATCGCCATCAACAGCCCGGGCGGTGATGTGTTCGACGGGTTTGCCATTCACAACGCGCTGCTGCGTCTGGGTGCGCGCTGCACCGTGCGCATCGACGGCCTGGCCGCATCGGCTGCCAGTGTCATCGCCTGTGGCGGGCATCAGGTGGTGATGGCGGCCAACGCCATGCTGATGATCCACAACCCGTGGACCTTCACCTACGGCAGTGCCCACGACCTGCGCAAAACCGCTGACATGATGGACAAGGCGCGCGACGGCATCCTGGCGGCCTACCGACGCAAGGCTCCTGCCATCGAAGACGCCACGCTCATTCAGATGCTCGATGAAGAGACCTGGTTGAGTGCCGACGAGGCCTTGGCGCTGGGCTTGGTGGACGTCATTGGCGAGTCTGTGGCACTGCAGGCCTGCCGGGGCTCGACCAATGTGCTGGCGCGCTTCAAGCATCCCCCCGAAGCCTTGCTGGCAGCCAGTGCTGAGTTGATTCCCGAAGAACCAGCCCAGGCGCCCGAACCCCAGCCAGACCCGACCCGGCTCTCACGCAATGCTGCGCGTTTCTCTCAAGCCTGCCTCGCCTGCGGGTTGGCTGAATTCACTGAGGAGTTGCTGATGAACACCCCCCTTTCCGATGACGGCGCGGTGTCCGCGCAGATTGAGCGTCTGCAAGCGATTCGCACCTTGTGTGCCAGCGCCCGGTTGCCGGAGCTCGCTGCCGACTACGCGCGCTCCGGGCTGAGTGTGGAGGCCGTGCGTGCGCGGCTGTTTGATCGATTGCTGGCCGCGCAAGGCGCTGCGATCGACAACAAGGAGTCGCCGCTAACCCCCGATGCCCACGCGGCGGCCAGCCCGAACACGAGCGCCATTTACGCCGCGCGCAAGAAAAAGCCCAGCCGCCCGGCGGCCGTCAAAACGGCCACGCGCCAAGCGCCCACCCCTTAATCATCACCAGGAGCACACACCATGAACATCCAAACCGAGGCCGTCCACACGGCCGAATTCCTTCTCTCCGAGGGCAACCGCGAGATCTCGCGCGAAGCCATCACGGTCGCTGCCGGTGACGCGCTGCCTGCCGGGCAGGTCCTGGGCATTCAGACCGCCTCTGGCCATTACGCCGCCTACAGCCCGGCAGCCACCGATGGCACCGAGGTGGCGGTGGGCATCTTGCACGCCGCACTGCCGGCATCGGCAGACGTACGCAATGGCGTGGCCTTCGTGCGCCTGGCTGAGGTCGCCGCAGCGCGGCTGACGGGTCTGGATGCCGCAGCGATTGCCGATCTCAAATCCCGTCACCTCATCGTGCGCTAACCCACGTGCCTAACCCATTTCGGAGACTTCCATGCCCCAGACTCTCGACATCTTCAACGACGACGCCTTCGGTGTCGCTTCGCTCACCGCCGCCATCAACAACCCGCCCGAAGGCCAATATGTGCCCACTCTGCTCGACAGCCTCTTTGAGGAAGAGGGCATCACGACGACCTCGGTCATGATCGAGCGCGATGGGGATGCTCTGGCCCTGGTGCCAGCCACCGAGCGCGGTGCACCGGGTGACGTCACCGTGGGATCGAAGCGCGACATGATCCCGTTCTCGACCCTGCACCTGGCCACCACGGGGGCCATCAAAGCGGACGAAGTCCAGGGCGTGCGCGCCTTTGGCTCTGAGTCGCAAACCCAGACGGTGCAGAACCTGGTCACCCAGCGCCTGCTCAAAATGCGCCAGCGTCTGGAAGCGACCCTGCGCTATCACCGCTTTGGCGCGGTCACCGGCAAGATCTACGATGCGGACGGTTCGCGCGTCCTGTTGGACTTGCATCAGCGCTTTGGTATCACCGCGCAGTCGGTGGCCATGACACTGGGCTCCGAAACCACCGACTTGCAGCAAAAGATTCGCGATGCCAAGCGCAAGAGCGAGGATGTGATCGGCGACTCGGGCGTGATCACCGGCTGGCTGGGCATTTGCGGTCGCGGTTTCTACGATGCCTTTGTCGGCCACGCCACCGTTAAGCAGGCCTACGACCGTTGGAACGATGGTCAATTCCTGCGTGACGATCTGCGCAAGGGCTTCACCTTCGGCGAGGTGACCTGGAAGGAGTTCTACGGCAAGGTCGGCAGCATTATTGATCGGGCCCCATAAAGATTGAACTTTCTGCTGATTTTCGCGTTCGAAGCAGCATGGACAAAGAAGACGCGAGATACCAAACCCTGGAGCAGCTTCACGAGCGGCGCAAGCAAGTCATCCG
>NZ_CAJYGK010000145.1 GCF_913773725.1 uncultured Aquabacterium sp.
GCACAGGCTTCTCGATGTGGGCCCGCACGGCCACGCGGCGGGTAGCGGGGTCCAGCACGCCGCTGACATGCACGATGCGGCCATCCATGGGGGTCAGAGCATGGGCGTCGTCTTCGATGCGCACGGCCTGCCCCACACGCAGGACGTTGGCCTCTGCCTGAGGCACGTCAGCCAGCACGTCGATCCGGGCGGGATCACTGATCACGAAGGCCGGCTCGGGCGCATCGGGTCGCAGCTCCTGTCCGGGGTTGAGCTGACGGGACGTCACCATGCCGGCGAGCGGCGCCCGAAGCGCAAAACGCCCGTCGGCCCCCACCGGGCCGAGGCTGTGCACCCGAGCGGAGGCACGCTCCAGCTCGGCCTGTGCGACCCGGGCCTCGGCGCGGGCGGTTTCCAGCTCCCGCGTGGCAATGACCCCGGCTTCGCTGAGCCCCTGGGCACGGCGCCAGGCAGCGTCCCGGCTGTCGCGATCGGCCTCCGCCTTGCGGACGTCGGCCACCGCTGCCGCCGCATCCGGCGCGACCAGCCATGCCAGCACCTCGCCTGCCTTCACGGCCTGCCCGGGGCGCGCCACCACTTCCACCACCCGACCGGGCAAAGGACTGAAGACCCGCACCGTGTGATCTTCGTCGGGCACCAGGCGAGCAGGCAGAGGTTCCACCAGCGGTGGAACCGACGCGGTCACGGCTTGGATGGAGAGATAGGCCAGCTGCTGTGATCCGGGCGGGTAGCGAAGCTGGTCCGCAGCCACGCGGATGGTGGTAGGTGCCGCCACTGCTTCCACATCGGCCGGGGCGAAGCGCGAGCTCACGACAGCCAGGGCCACCACGGCGGCCGCCGCACCGGCGTACATCAGAAAAGTCCTGTTCATGGGATCACGGCTTCCAGGAATCGGGTTCGGCACCGGGCAGCGGGGCCGTCAACGTGAGGGTCAGCAGCGAGCGCGCAATGGCGTGGTCGGCCTGCGCTGCGGCGTACTCGAGCTCCACGGCATGCAGGGTGCGTCGCGCATCCAGCAGGTCCTGCAGGCCCAGGGCGCCATGGGCCCGGGCGTACTCGCTGGCTTTCAAGGCATCACGGGCCTGAGGCAGCAACTGGCCCTCGATGCGGGACAGGCGGGAGCGGGCGGTATCCCACGACTCCAGCAGCGCCCGGGTTTCCGCGAACGCGGCCGCAGTCACCCGCTCGAGTTCGGCCCGGGCGTCATCCAGTTGCACCTGGGCCCGGGTCAGCGCACCGGCCTGCCTGTCCGCCACGCCGAGCGGAACCGAGAACCCCACACCCCACAACCGCTGACCGACCGGCGGATCGTGCTCGAACTGCACCCCCACCGTCACATCGGCCTTGCGCTGGGCCTGTGCCAGCGACAGGGCGGCTTCGGCCTGCGAAACGCGCTCTGCGGCAGCCCGCACATCGGGACGCTGCGCCACGGCATCCTGCGCCGCCTCGGCCTTCACGGGAGGCTGCGTCTGCACCTCGGGCCACGGGTCACCGGCCACCAACGCGGCCGTGCTGTCATCGCGCTCCAGCGCCAGCAACTGGCGCAACTTCCATCGGGCCTGGCGCCACTGCAGGTCGCTGTGGGCCAGCTCGTTGGCTGCCCGTTCGGCCTCCACCGACAAGCGGGTGGCTTCCAGTCTGGAGAGGTCGCCACGTGCCAGCCGCTGCAGCGCGATGTCGCGCCCTTCCGCCGCCAGCACAGCATTGTCCCGCGCCACCCCTGCCTGCACCTGGGCGAGCTTGAGCTGCCAGTACGCCTCGGCCACGGCCGCAGCCTGCTGCCGTCCCGTGGCCCGCAGCTCCAGCTCGGCCGCCGCCACGCCGGCGTCGGCCACACGGGTGCGCCAGACGCGCTTGTCGCCCCGCTCCAGCGTCTGCTCCAGCCGCACGGTGGTGTCGAACGGCCGCGACCAGGGGCCGCCATGCCCCATCTGGCTCGGGTTGATGGACTGGGTGTTGACGCTGAGCTGCGGCGGCGGCGTGACTTCTGCCGACACACGGTCAGCACGGGCGCCTTGCACCGCTCGGCGTGCCATGGCCACCTCTCGCCCGCCGTCCAGGGCACGTGCCAGGGCGGCCGTCAGGCTCCAGGACGCGTCACCCCCATCGGCCCCACGGGCCGGCAGCTCGGCGGCAGCGGCCCATCCACCCACGCACATCAGAAAGAGAACAAACAGCCTGCGACATCTCATGATTCGGGCCGGCGTGCCGTCGGTGGCACACTGGCTGGCGCGCAGTGTCCTGTCGCATCCTTTCACCAACCTTTCTTCGTGCCCTGCATGCGGCTGCTGCTCGTTGAAGACGATGCGCCCCTGGCGTCGGGCCTGGCCGCCACCCTGCGGCTGGGAGGCTACGCCGTGGACACCGTGACCACCCTGGCCGACGCCCGTGCGGCCGTCGCCGCGCATCGCTTCGATGCGGCCATCCTGGACCTCAACCTGCCGGATGGCGACGGACTCGCGCTGCTGCGCGCCTGGCGCAACCAGCGCGTGCGGCTGCCCGTGCTCATCCTGTCGGCCCGGGATGCCATCGAAGACCGGGTGGGCGGCCTGGATCTGGGTGCCGACGACTATCTGACCAAGCCCTTCGATCTGCCCGAACTGGAAGCCCGGCTGCGTGTGCTCATCCGTCGCAACCAGGGAGGATGGGACCGGAGCCTCGTCGAGGTCGGACCGCTGTCCGTGGACACCGCGGCCAGGCGGGCCACACTGAATGGCATCGACATGGGCCTGACGGCGCGCGAGTTCGCCCTGCTGCGCATGCTGGCCATGCGCGCGGGTCAGATCCAGCCCAAGGAGGCCCTCATGGCGCGGCTCAGTGACTTCGAGCAAGACATGAGCCCCAATGCGCTGGACATCCTGGTGCACCGGCTGCGCAAGAAGCTGGCCGACAGCGGCCTGGCCATCCGCACGCTGCGCGGGCTGGGCTACCTGCTGGAAGAGGAAGCCCGGTCATGAAGGGCCAGACCTTGCAGCGCCGGCTGGCCACCCGGCTGGGTCTGGTGCTGCTGCTCTTCGCACTGGGTGCCGCCGTGACGGTGTTCCAACTTGCCAGTGGCTTCAGTGACGATGCATACGACGAGTGGCTGCTCGATACCGCGCGCTCCATCGGGCTGCTGGTGCGCCCGCGCGACGGTCTGGTGTTGGGCGACCTCGCGCCCACGGCTCTCGATGCCGTGGTCTTCGACGCACACGACCGTGTGCTCTTTCGCGTCGACAGTCCGTCCCAGGGGCTGGTCGCGGGGCACACTCACCTGCCTGCCGCGCAGGCCCATCCCGGCCAGGATGTGATCTACCGGGACGTCGTCATCGACGGCCAGCCGATGCGGCTGGTGCAGCTCACGCGCCACGATCTGCTGCCCGACCATCCCGTGACGATCAGCGTGGCCGAAACCCTGCACAAACGCGACCGCCTTACCTCGCGGCTGCTGGGCACCGTGATGGCGCTGATCGGCCTGCTGGCCTTGATCGCCCTGTGGATTGCCGGCGACGTGATTCGGACGGGCCTGCGGCCGCTCGTGGCCCTGGCCAATGCCCTGCGCGCCCGTCAGCGGGGCGACCTCGACCCCATTCCTGATGCAGGGCTGACCGACGAGCTACGCGTCTTCACCACGGCCCTGAACGACCTGCTCACCCAACTGGACGAGGCCGTGAAGCTGCAGCGTCGCTTCGTGACCGATGCAGCCCACCAACTGCGGACCCCGCTGGCCACCCTGAAGGTGGAACTGGCCCATGCAGAGCGCGAGACGGACCCGGTCCGACGCCAGGCGGCCCTGCAGGATCTCGGCCACGCCATTGACCGCCTGGCACGACTGGTTCACCAGCTGCTCGGACTGGCGCGCGCCGAGCCGGGTGCGCTCACGCACAACGCCTTTCAGCCCGTTCCCCTCGCCCCCCTGCTGCGCGAAGTCACCACACGGTTCATCCCCAAGGCCCTCCGGGCTGACATCGACCTCGGCTTTGAAGAGCGCGCCACAGCCACCGTTCGCGGCGACACCCTGCTGCTCGAAGAGGCCGTGTCCAACCTCATCGACAACGCCCTCTGCTATGCGGGCCCGGGTGCTCAGGTCACCGTGCGGCTGCGGCACGAGCGCAAAGAGGAAGTCTGCATCGAGGTCGAAGACAACGGGCCCGGCGTTCCGGCGTCCGAGCTGCCGCATCTGGCTTCGCGCTTCCACCGCTGCCCCGGCAGCCCGGCTGGCGGCTCGGGTCTGGGCCTGTCCATCGTCGACGAAACAGCACGCCTGCACGGCGGGCAACTGTGCATCATCCCCACCGAGCCACACGGCCTGCGCGCGTGCATGACCCTGCCCGTGCACTGAACAGGCGATGTCAAAGAGGCTTCATCTGTGCGCCCTACACTGCGCGCCATGAAAGCGATCACCGCGCTGAGCTTGGCCATGGCGTGCCCTGCTCTGGCCCACGCCGCACGCCCTCTGGTGACGGACGATGCCCGCCTCACCACGCCTGGCAGCTGCCAGCTGGAGGCCTGGACGCGCCAGACGCCGCACAGCACCGAGTGGTGGGCCATGCCCGCGTGCAACCCGTGGGGATCGGTTGAAATCACGGCCGGCGGGGGCATCGCGCGCCCGGACGGACTGCCCCGTACCCACGACACCATCCTGCAACTCAAGACGCTGTGGCGAGAGGTCGAACCCAACGGCTGGGGGGTCGGGCTGGCCATCGGCACGGTCCAGCACCCGTCGATCCACCCGGGCCCGAACCAGCTTGGCAACGATTACGCCTACATCCCCATCTCCGTGTCCTTCGATGACGACCAGCTGGTCATGCATGCCAATGTGGGACACCTGCGGGATCGGGCCAGCAAGCAGCGCAGCACCACCTGGGGACTGGGCGGGGAGGCCCGGCTTCACGATCGCGTTCACGGCGTCGCCGAGGTGTTCGGCGACCACCGCACCCGACCTTACATTCAGGCTGGCGTGCGATGGAGCCTGCTGCCGGACCGCATCCAGATCGACGCCACAACAGGCCGGCAGCTCAACGGCCCGCACGACAGCCGCTGGTTCTCTCTGGGCATCCGCGTGACACCCCGCGAACTGTTCTGATTGCCGCAGCAGGCCATCTGCCGCTCAGAACGAGTCGAACAGCCTGCCTGAACCAATGTCTTGCCCCTCGCCCGCCTGCAGCCCGTCGATGGCTGGCAGCAGGGCCCGGTGGGCCGCGGTGATCGGCTCGACCCGGGAACTGTAGTCTGTCTGCCCCAACAGCTTGTTCAGGCCGCGTACCGGAGACGCCACTGCGGTGTTGACCCGCTCCATCACTCCGGCGTCGTACTGCGGATCCAGTGTCATGGTGAAGTGGTTTCTCAGCCCCAGCGACATCGGGAAGATCACCCCCATCCTGAACAAGCCCGCGACACGGTCCACGCAGTCTTCCAGCGAAGCGTCCTTGCCAAAGGCGCTGGCGCTCAACGTCAACATGTTTCCCTCGATGGGAAACTCGATGCCGAATGCCTGCTGCGCAAAAGACAAGGGATTTATCCGCTCGACGAGGGATTTCTGCCGGAACCACCGCACCCGGATTTTCATCTCGCCGCGATAGGCTCCCGCCCCGGAACGAACCATGTCGTCATAGGGCTTGAGAAACCGCATCGCCATCTTTTCATAGTCCTTGTTTCCGACGCATCCTTCTTCGCAGGGCAGCAGCACCAGCCTGGGAAACGTCCAGAGGACGGCCTTGCCCAAGGTCAGCTGACGCTGAAGATCGGCCGCTTTCTCATTGGTCAGTGCGTTGTTGACGATGTCCGCGTCGATGATCTCCGGCATGTTGAGGTTCGGCCGGAAATGGGCGATGCGCCACGGCGTGCCCACATGGTATCGGTGCACCCCCGGGTGAGTGGTGCTGACCAGGGGCTGCGCCGCAATGGGGGCGCCGGGAGGCACCGCGTGCTCGAAGGCACTCTGGGTCGCCTTCGTGGGGAGATCCTGAGGCTGCCTGGCCGTCGTCGCACAACCCGCCAGGATGAATGAACCCAGCAAATACCCACCAACTCGCAGCATGGCCATTTCCTTCGTACAGCAAAGAGGAATCACTTCGACGGTCGCTTTCGCCATCTCCGTAAAGCCATTCTCTGGCGGTCGCCGTAACAAAATGAAACAGCGAGGAAAATCAATTCACGTGGTCAGATATTTCACGAGGGGTAAGCGCCCTGCCTCCTGGACTGTGGGGTGTCGCTCACAACAGCGCGCCGACCCGCCGCTGCACGAATGTCTCGGGGGATAAGGAATGAAGACCGACGTCCAAAACAAAAATCCCCCTACGAGGATTCATCTCATAGGGGGACCGTGTGTTCTGGCGGAGAGGGCGGGACGATCTTCGCATGGCTTCAAAAGTCGCTTTAAATCAATGACTTAGCTTTAAATCCCGCCAAAAATGGTACGCAAAACAGTACATCTTTTGGTACACATCCTAGCGTACTTGGCCCGCTTGCTGGGGGAGTACGCCTCATGTCAACGCTCCGGGCTACTATTGCGTTGCATGGGACACAATGCAACGAGAGAAGCTATCAACAACTGTGAGGGAAAAAATGAGCTTTGAATTCAAGGACAAAAAGCAGGTTGAAAAAGATATTGCAAATAGAGATCAGCAACGAACGGACAAGGCTTGGTTTTTGTTTCACGCAATCAAATTTTGTATTCCGTTATACGGAGTTACAACAATAATACTTGACGATTACAGAAAATCAAAAATATATTGCCAATCATTCAAGCAACCGGCAATTTTCCTTCTCTTTGCACTTCTGTCTTTTATATGGCCTGCGGTATTTGCAGCATCACAAATATTTTTGCCATTAATTATCATTCCAATTTTTATGGCCTATTCATATGCAAAATTTCGTACAAAATTCTGGACCGCGGTTGGCAATAATTTTCATTAAAAGCAATTTAAAATAAAAAGGCCAGTCTACTGACTGGCCTTTTTATTTGCAATTACCACACTCTTGACAAATCGAGATTTTTCAATATAAGTATGATAACAGTTCCCCAACTGTGCAGTTAAATCATACGAAATAAATTCAAAATGTCAAGACTGCCTAACGGGAAAAATGTTAAGGCAGTTTTTTTATGCGTCCATAGTCACGATTCGGAAAATTGCCAATGCGAATGGCTAATATGAAGGCAGGTTAGAAATATTGGGAGTAACGCCCCATAACTGTAAATCCCCCTTAGCAGGTAGCGAACCAATGATCGCATTGGTTAAGTAGGCAAGAATGGGAGTTTCAGACAGAGCCACACAGAGAGTCTTAATAGGTGCAACCTGGTTTGAAGTCGTGTTAATACGATGAATGCACTATCTAGGGATGATTAACCATTCCCAGTCCCATATGTGGTGAAAACACTACTGAGAGGAACGAGACACCAAGCAGAATTTAAAAATCTGCTTAGGGTGAGTCTTTGTCCCTCTTAGTAGTGAAGCGGAGCGGAACGCATAAGAGGGACAAAGACTTTAATGTACCAGAATCTACGAAGTAGATTCTCTGTACACAGTACAGATATATTAATAGTACATGTGCAAAGTTGACTAAACCCAGTACAGTAAATAATAATCTCGTAGAGATTTACGAAGTAAATAAAAATGGCGCGGCCAAAAATTTCACACTTTTTTGAAATTTTTCTTATTTTCTCGCTCTTGGTAAACTTCTAGGCCTTGCGACAATTCATAAATTGTTTTTTCGGCACGATCTAGCTCTGCGATTAAATTTTTATTTCTGGTTTTTTCTTGGGTCAACTGATTGGCAACTTCTGCCACTCTTCTATCAGCCCATTCCTTAGCCTGAGCCTTCACTTTTTCAGACTTCTTTTTTTCGGCTTCGGCATCCACTTTCAATTTTTCAGCAGTGGCTAATGCATTTGCACTGGGTTTGTGCCAAGCACCAGAAATGCCAGCCAACCAACTTCCAATTTTTGAACCAAAAGCAGAAGCCTGCTTTTGTGCATTAGAAATAATTTCTTGTGCTTTCAATTCGGCTTTCTTCAAACCGACTTTGTAGGCATTTTCTCTCACAGACCTATGCTGGGCCTTGGCATCTGCAAAAAATGCAGCCTGGGCCTTTTCTGCATGCCACTGGGCACGAGTCAAGCGACGACGAGCAGGCCCAATTCTGGTAAGACCATGAGCCATAGCAACTTTTTTGCTGAACTCATCTTGAAAGGCCCTCATTGCGCCAATGTAGGCCAAATTCTGTTCACCTTTCTTTTTGCCATCAATTTTGGCCTGTTTACTGGCCTTGTACCCCTCGTGAATGTCATCCAGTCTTTCACCGATATGGGGCACCACTGTGAAATGTAAATGGGGGTGTGATTCGTCATTATGAACAACCACGGACTTCAAACGATCCCCGTACTTCTCTTTCAACCATTCCAATGTGTCTTCTGCAAACTGGGGAAATTCATCCTCCATTGCTCTGGGTAAAGATGCCACACCAATAATGACACAGTTGGCATCTTTTCTCAATTTTCGACCCTGGGCATCCTTGGCCTGATCTGCCCACTCATCAATTAAAGGTAAAACATCCAGAGGTGGCATCCCATATAAAAGTGTTGGTTCACCTGGATTATTTATATGAGGGCAAGCACCATCCTCCCTCCATTGCTCAGACAAAATCTCTTTTGCACAACGTGATTTTGTAGTGGTAGTAACCTTTACTCCACTTTTTTTGGTAATAGTTTTTGATTGACTGCTACCCTCACGACCATAGACATCTATGTGAATAAATTGGTAACTCCCTTCCTTCATTCTGACCTCTTATTGTTTTTCTTTTCATAATTAATTTTAGCATTTTGTTTTTAAAGGTCAACTTATCCTCCCGGTATAGGGACCGACTATGCTTATTACACTACGTTTCATAAGCGCGGCCCTGTCTGGGGACTCTGCGAGGCCAAATACCAAACAGCCGTTGACTTCACCACCTTTGCTCATATGGTGTTTTGCTTGCTTTTTTAGCATTCCCGGCTGGGAGCACCTACTTCATTTTTGGCACGCAAAAATAAAGCAGGCAAAAAAATAGCACTCCGAAGAGTGCTTTAATCAGAATTTTGGTTTTGGTTCCTTCTTGTATTTATCAGGAACATTGCCGACATCTGCAATTATTCCACCCTCTGGTATGTGCTCAAATTCTGGCATGGAAAAACCAGAAGCGATGAACCATCGTTCAAGTTCTTTCGTCCATATCAAAAAGTAGAGAACCCCATCAACAAAACAATGGATGAATTTTTTGCTATGCTTTGTGAAAATGTACACGCATTGAACACGATCAAGGTCAATAAATTCACCTTCATTATTGACGGTGGGCAAGTCAATTGCATTCATAAAACTCACAATCAATAATTTAATTCTGAACCAAAGCCAATTTAACCATTTCATCTGCCGTTCTCCTTTTGAGAACAACATACGAAATCAATTTAATTTGTCAAACACCAATCAGTGAAGTAACCTTCTTCCTTGCTTCATCCGTCCTATTGTATAGGTCATCTACATTGAACTTATTGGAGTAAGTGGCAACATTGACGGCTTCAATTTCGTGCCCAAAATACTGGCAACGAACTTCATAGTCCACGCCATTTTTCATAAAGAAATCATTGAGGAACTTCCTCAGTGAATGAAAAACCAGCTTCGAACGGTGGATTTTTTCAGCCTTGATCTGGTAACTGAATTTTTTACCCACGGCATTACCTGCCCCTTTTCCCTCTCGGTCTTGATACCTGAAAACGAAGTCCGTCGCTTTCTTGCCATCCAGAAATTCACCGAAGCCCTGATTGAAGATCAGGGGAGGAATTGGAACTTCTCTTTTGCCCGCAGATGTCTTGGCATCCCTAATTTGTAGGTAGTAGGTTCCTGCTTCTGAATTTTTGACATGCCCCACTTGCAGGGCAGTCAATTCACCTACACGACAACCAGAGAAAATCTCCAACATCAAGCACCAGTAGTAATCTGGATCGCTGGTTTTTTCATTCTTGAATCGTTCAGACTGAAAGAATGTTTTGATCTCGTCAGGTTCAAAAATAGCATAACCATCGGTTAGTTTTTGCTTTTTTGTCTGCAAGTTCTTGGCGACTACTGGATTTTTCCCAACCAAGTACCCTTGATCCAGGGCAAAGTTTATCAACGATTTAAGGACAATCATTTTATTGTCAATTGTCCTTGGGTTGTTTTTCTTCGCCAAATCTTCACGATAACGATTAATATCACTTTGAAGAATTTCAGCGATCGGGCATTTACTTTTACAAAATGCTGTAAATTCTTTGACAACATTTTTGTAAGTCACAACCGTAGCAGGCTTGACCTTTTTCAGTAAGAAAAACTTATCAAGTAGCTCACCCAGTGGCAGGGATTGCGAAGCAACGAGGGGACCGCTACGACGGTCTTCCAAGTCATGAACCCCCTTGGGGGTGGCGACAGCCGGGGTGCTTGCAGTCTGTTTATCAATCAGCCACTGAGGAAGTTTGCCAATGCTCTCCAATGCATTGAGCATGGCCGCATGGTCTTCGGCACCATCGGCCTTGAACACTCCCCGGCTCAGATCAATTTCGTACTTTTTGAACTTGTTGCGATCCTGCGACATTGGCAGCCCCTGATTCATTCTTGCTAGAAGACACGCCTCCAAGTAGGCGGCACGTTGCCGAATGATAGGAGGCTCACCTGCACCGAGTGCGAACACGAGGTACTTTTTGCCATCACACAGATGTCTGAGGGCGACAGGAACGAAGAACCTTGCATAGTTCCGTTGCTGCCTGGAAAACAAAAAAGGCTTCAAAGTGGTACACCTTTCGGTACACGACTTTTGAAGCCTCTTTAAAAAAGTCCTTGCAAATCAAGGACTTACGTCATCTGGCGGAGAGGGCGGGATTCGAACCCGCGGTAGGCTATTAACCTACACACGCTTTCCAGGCGTGCGACTTAAACCGCTCATCCACCTCTCCGAAGCCCGCTACTGTAGCACGCTTTGTCAGTTCAAGGCGGCCTTCTTGCCGTCCTTGTAACCGTACAACGTCATGGCCGGGGTCTTCAGTTCGCCATTGGATTCGAACTGCACCTTGGCGGTCACGCCCTGGTAGTTGGTGTCCGACACCTTGGGACCGTAGACCTTGGGATCGGTCGAGCCTGCGCGCTTCATGGCGTCCACCAGGACCATCGTCGCGTCATAGGTGTAGGGCGAATAGACCTGGAACTGGCCCGGGAACTTGGCGTCGTAACGCGCGCGCCATTCCTTGCCGCCAGCCAGCTTGTCCAGCGAAGCGCCGCCCACGGCACAGACCACGTTGTTCAGCGTCTTGGCGCCGCTGGCCAGCTCGATCAGCTTGTCGGTGCAGATGCCGTCGCCGCCGAACAGATAGGTCTTGGTCAGGCCCAGTTGCTGCATCTGGCGCAGCATCGGACCGGCTTGCGGGTCCATGCCACCGAAGAAGATGCCGTCCGGCTTCTTGTTCTTGATGGCGGTCAGGATGGCCATGAAGTCCACCGCCTTGTCGTTGGTGTACTGCTGGCTCACGACCTCCATGCCCAGTTCCTTGGCGGTCTTGGCAAACACCTCGGCCACGCCCTTGCCGTAAGCGGTGCGGTCGTCGATGATGGCGACCTTCTTGAGCTTGAGTGTGTCCTTGGCGTACTTGGCCAGGCCGGCGCCCAGCGCGTTGTCGTTGGCCAGCAGACGGTACACGTTCTTGTAGCCCAGGGTCGTCAGCTCGGGGTTGGTGGCCGAGGGCGAGATCATCGGCAGGCCGCATTGGTTGTACACCTTCGACGCCGGAATGGTCGTGCCCGAGTTCAGGTGGCCGACCACGCCGTTGACCTTGGCATCACACAGCTTTTGCGCAGCTGCCGTGCCCTGCTTCGGGTCGGCCGCATCGTCTTCCGCGACCAGCTCGAAGGTGACTTTCTTGCCGCCGATGGTGACGTTCTGCTTGTTCAGCTCGTCGACCGCCATGCGCGCGCCGTTTTCATTGTCGCGGCCATAGTGCGCCTGCGGACCGGACACCGGGCCCACGTGGCCGATCTTGACGACCGTCTGGGCCTGAACGGCGCCACCGGCAGCCAGGGCAGCAAACGATGCAGCAGCCAGAGCCACACGGCTCAGGCTGGTAAACGGGGCATTGCGAAGGGTCATGTCCACCTCGTCAGGTTGGTTGGGTTCAAACGGGAACGGTTGATGATGCCCCATGGTCAGCGATGGCGCAGCTTCGCCATCTCCTGTGCCACGGAACGGGCGACGACATCTCGCATCGTTCGCCCGAGCTCCTCACGCAAGTCGCGCACCAGGGCCTCGCTGTGGCGCGCCAGAATCGGCCCGATGGCCTCACGCAGACGGAAATCGAGCATGCCGTCCATCTGTTTCTGCACATCGTTGAGAACCCGCTGCGCGATCTGTGCCTCGCTCAGCGCTGGGGGGACAGGGGGCGAAGGCTCCACGATCGCCGGCGCGGCCTCCGGCGTCGGCGCGGACAGGCCGCCTCCCACAACCAGGTTAGAAATCGGCGTCCACGGGGGGCGCGCGTTCGGAAAACCGGATGTGACGACAGGCGGGGGTACGGTTTGCCCGACGCGGTCCGGCACCGCAGGGATCTCGATCACCTCGGTCAGGGTCGGCACATGAGCCGGTGGGCGTGGCGGCTGGCTCATTCCTTGACCTCGTGCGGCTGAACCTGCCAACCCAGCGTCGCATACTGCTTCCAGCGCTGCCGCCCTTGCTGGCGGTCCTCGGCCTCGCTCGACACGATGTCGAACACGCGAGGAAAGCGCGCCATGCCAGCGGGCACCGGGTGCCCCAGGTTCACCAACACATGACGCTCGCCCGGAGCCGACTCGGCGTCGGTCGTCAGCCAGATCGCGGTGTCATGCTGGCGCACAGGCACGTCGGCAGGCGCGATGGCCAGGACATGAGGCAGGAACTCCTGCTCATCGAACGTCCACAGCTGGCGATCCAGCGTGCGCAAGGTCGCGTCATCCCCGGTGACCACCACGCGCGCACCGGCCCGATACGCTTTGCGCAGCAGCCGGCAGGCGTAGGCCAGTTTGTCGCCAACCCCGTGGTGGAACTCGACCTTGCCGGCTGCAGGGGCATCGTGGGTCATGGCCAGCCCGTCAGGCCTTGGCAGAACGGGCCGCACGCGGGGCCTTCGTGGCCGGGGTACGGGAGGTCTTGCGGGCGACCTTGCCCGCTGCCTTCACCGGACGCGGCGCGATGGCGTCCTTGCCGGCGGCAGCCTGGTCCAGTATGAAGCGCGTCAGCAGGCCGACGGGCCGACCGGTACCGCCCTTGGCCCCGCCCGATTTCCAGGCCGAGCCGGCGATGTCCAGGTGTGCCCAGCGGTAAGCCTTGGTGAACTTCGCCAGGAAGCACGCGGCCGTGATCGCCCCGCCTTCGCGGCCACCCACGTTGGCAATGTCCGCAAAGTTGCTCTTGAGCCCTTCCGCGTACTCATCGTCCAGCGGCATGCGCCATGCGGTGTCCTGCGCCTGCCGCCCGGCCTGCAACAGGGCCTGGGCCAGCTCATCGTCCGCCGAGAACAAACCGCTGTGCTGGTGGCCGAGCGCGATCACGCAGGCACCCGTCAGCGTGGCGATGTCGATCACGGCAGCCGGCTTGAAGCGCTCGGCATAGGTCAGCGCATCGCACAGGATCAGCCGGCCTTCGGCATCGGTGTTCAGCACCTCGATGGTCTGCCCCGACATGCTCGTGACCACGTCGCCGGGTTTGGTGGCCGTGCCGCTGGGCATGTTCTCGCACGCAGGGATCAGACCGATCAGGTTGACACGCGGCTGCAGTTCAGCCACGGCCCGGAAGGTGCCCAGCACGCTGGCAGCGCCCCCCATGTCGAACTTCATCTCGTCCATGCCGGCGCTCGGCTTGATGGAAATGCCACCCGTGTCGAAGGTGATGCCCTTGCCGACCAGCACCAGCGGGGCCTGCCCGGCCGCGCCACCCTGGTACTGCATGATGATGAACTTCGGAGGCTGGGCAGACCCGTTGGTCACGGACAGGAACGAACCCATGCCCAGTTTTTCCAGCGCGGGGCGCTCGAGCACCTCGACCTTCAGATGCCTGTGTTCACGGCCCAGGCGCTTCGCTTCGCTGGCGAGGAAGGCCGGCGTGCAATGGTTGCCGGGTCGGTTGCCCAGCTCACGCGCGAGCGTGACGCCCTCGGCAATTGCCTGCCCTTCGGCCAGCCCCTGCTTCACGGCACTCGCCTCGTCCTGCTGGCAGGCCAGCGTGACCTTCTTCAGCTGCCCCGGCTTGGGCGCGCTCGGCTTGGTGTGGGTGTAGACATAGGTGGCATCCGCCACTGCCAGCACCAGCGAGCGGGCATGCGCGGCCTCCAGGCCCACACCGCCCGCCACGGCCACGGCCGCATGGTTCGCGCCCAGGTCCTTGATCTGGGCCACGCCCTTGGCCACCGCGGCCTTGAAGGCCTTGGGCGAACCATCGGCCGCCGCCAGCAGCAGCAGGCGAGAAGCCTTCACCCCCACCGGCCGATGCACATACAGGCTCTTGCCCGTCTTGAGCACGAAGTCGCCCGCTGCCACGGCATCCTTGACGATCTGGTCGAGCACCGGGTCGCCCGTGCTGCCCTGATCGGCCGTCAAAACCACCAGCAACGCATCGGCATTGAGCTGGGACAGGGCAGGCCCGTGGGCCACGGTAGAGCGGTAGTCCATGCAGTGCAAGTCCATAATGGACGGGTAGACAGATCCAAGCAATGTTATTCGATTCCTCCGTGCGCCGCGAACTGTGGCGCAGTTTCATGGCCACGCTCGTGGTGCTGCTCACCGTGGTGTTGACCATGGTGCTCATCCGCATCCTCGGCCAGGCCACACGAGGGGCCTTCGCGCCCGCCGATGTCAGCCTGATCATGAGCTACACGGTGGTCACGCAGCTGCCGGTGCTGCTGGCGCTCGCGCTGTTCGTGTCGGTGGTGACCGTCCTCAGCCGCATGTGGCGCGACAGCGAGATGGTCGTTTGGCAGGCCAGCGGGGCACGCCAGTTCAGCTTCCTGCGCCCCCTGCTGCGCATGGCCTGGCCCATCGTCGCCCTGGTGGCGGCCAGCACCTTGGTGGCGCGCCCCTGGGCCTACGACCAGACCGAGGTGCTCAAGCACCGCTTCGAGAAGCGCTCCGACATGGCCCGGGTGACCCCGGGACAGTTCCAGCCGTCTGCCGATGGCAAGCGCGTCTTCTTCATCGACAGCCACAGCGACGGGCAGACCACTGGACGCAACGTGTTCATGGTGCTGACGGACAAGGGCATGGAATCGGTCGTGACGGCGCGTGAGGGCCAGATCATCACGGACAAAGGCATGCGCTATCTGATGCTGCATCAGGGCGAGCGCATCCAGACACGCCTGGACACCGGCGAGGTCACCACCGCGCAGTTCGAACAGGCTCGCGTGCTGGTCGGCGAATCACCGGACGCCGGCCTGGCCGACCCGGAACTGCGGGCCATGGCCACGCCCACCCTGATTGCGGAACGCAGCCGCGATGCCCGCGGTGAGCTGGTCTGGCGTCTGGGGTTGGTGTGGGCCGCCTTCAACATGGTGCTGGCCGGCCTGGCCCTGGCGGCGGGCAACAGCCGCCGCAACAGCAGCTGGAACCTCGTGTACGCCCTGCTGCTCTTCGTCGTGTACTTCAACCTGCTGACCCTGACGCAGTCATGGGTGGTGCAAGGCCGCATGAAATGGGCACCCGCGCTGCTCGGCGTTCACGGGGGCCTGACGCTGGCTCTGCTCGGCCTGATCGCGTGGCGAGATGGCGTGTTCCGCTCCTTGGGGCAGCGGGCATCGGAGGCGCGCCCATGAGGACCGTTCGCCGACTCATCTTCGGGACCGTGGTGCGGCATGTCGCCCTTGTGGCAATCGCATTCTCTGCCCTCTTCTTCTTCATCGATTTCGTTGACGAGGTGCGCAACCTCGGGCGCCTGGGCTACCAGCTTCACCACGTGCTGTGGACCTGCGTGCTGATGCAGGGATCGCATCTGTACGACCTGTTTCCCATCTCTCTGCTGATCGGAGCCATTCTGGCGCTGTCGCGTCTGGCCCAGACCTCCGAATTCACGATCCTGCGGACGGGCGGGCTCGGTCCGGGCCGCGCCCTCGGCCTGCTGGGCCTGCTCGGTGTAGGCGCAGCAGGCCTGATGATCTTCATCGGCAACTGGTATGTGCCCTGGTCCGAAGAGCAGCTGCAGGTGCACAAGGCCCAGTTCAGCACGCGTCAAGGCCTCAAGCTGGGTCAGTCCGGCGCCTGGCTGCGGGAGCGGCGCCCGCTGACCGATGGAGGCCATCACCTCGTTACCGTCAGCGTCGGCAAGGCCATGCGGCAAGACCAGTTCGGCGATGTGCGCATCTTCGAGTTCGATCAGGCAGGGCGGCTGTTGCGGCGGGTATCCGCGCGCGAGGCCGTGGTCACACCGGGCGAGGACGGCAACGGGTCTGTCTGGCACCTGCGGGAGGTGAACGACACGGTGTGGTTGACCCATGACCGCCTGGGTGAAGGCGATGTGCAGCAGGCCCGCCCGGTCGTCCGGGACGAGGCCGTGGACGAACTGGCGTGGCAGAGCAGCCTGACGCCTCTGGTCGTGTCGGCTTCGGTGCTGCCGCCGGACACCATGTCGACCATGGCGTTGTGGCGTTACACCCGCCACCTGGCCAGCAACGCCCAGGCCGCCCAGCGCTACGAGATCGAGTTCTGGAAGAAGACGTTCTACCCCATCGTCTGCCTGGTGATGGTCGCCCTGGCCCTGCCCTTTGCCTACCTGCACGCACGCAGCGGCGGCATGAGCCTCAAGATCTTCGGTGGCATCATGCTGGGGATCAGCTTCGTGCTGGCCAACCACATCAGCAGCCACCTCGGACTGTTGCACCAGTGGCAGCCATGGCTTGCCGCAGCGGCTCCCAGCGCGCTGTACCTGCTGCTTTCCATGAGCGCCTTCGTCTGGCTCGTGCGCTACCGTTGACCCCTCATCATGCCCTCCTCCTCCCTCGGCGTCCTCCTTTTCGCACATGGCGCTCGCGATCCCAACTGGGCCCGCCCCTTCGAGGCTGCCGCTGAAGCGCTGCGTGCACGGGCGCGCGAACAGGGCAACGACGCCCTCGCTGTGCGCGTCCGCCTGGCGTTCCTCGAGTTCATGACCCCCGACCTGCTTCAGGCCGGACGCGAACTGGCCGAGGCGGGGTGCGACCAGGTGACCGTGGTGCCTCTGTTTCTGGGCGCAGGCGGCCACGTGCGCAAGGACCTGCCCCGGCTGATGGACGAACTGAGCACCAGCCACCCCGGCGTGACGTGGCGACTGAGCCCTGCCGTGGGAGAGACCACCCTGCTGATCCAGGCGCTCGCCGACTCGGCCTGGCAGCTTGCCCAGCCCGATGCGCCCGACGCCTGACGTGAGCCGCCACCGCGCCACGCCCGAAGGCTCACCATGAACCTGCACCAGTTCCGCTTCGTCTGGGAAGCCGCCCGACGCAATCTGAACCTGACCGAGACAGCCAAGGCCCTGCACACCTCGCAACCCGGCATCTCTAAGGCCATCCTCGAACTGGAAGAGGAGCTGGGTGTCGACATTTTCGTTCGCCACGGCAAGCGGCTGCGCCGGGTCACCGAGCCCGGACAACAGGTGCTGCGCTCCATCGACATCATCCTGCGCGAGGTGGCCAACCTCAAACGCATCGGAGAGGAGTACGCGCTGCAGGATGCCGGCACGCTGTCGATTGCCACGACCCACACCCAGGCGCGCTATGTTCTGCCCGAGCCCGTGGCTGCGCTGCGGCGCAAATTCCCGAAAGTGGCCGTGAGCCTGCATCAGGGCACCCCCGAGCAGGTGGCGCAGATGGTGCTGGACGAAGTGGCCGACGTCGGGCTGGCCACCGAATCCCTGAGCGACTTTCCCGAACTGGTGAGCCTGCCTTGCTACGAGTGGCAGCACGTCGTCGTGATGCAGTCCAGCCATCCGCTGGCCCAGGTACCTCGACTCACGCTCGAACAGCTGGCGGCCGAGCCGCTCATCTCTTATCACCCATCGTTCACGGGGCGCAAACGAATCGACCAGGCATTTGCGCAGCGCGGCCTGAGTCCGAACGTGGTGATGGAGGCCATCGACTCGGACGTGATCAAGACCTACGCGCGCCTCGGTCTGGGCATCGGTCTGGTCGCCGAGATGGCCGTCAAGGACGACCCCCTGATGCAGACCCCGGGCAGCGAGCTGGTAGCGCGCCCGGTGGGGCACCTCTTCGGACCCAACCTCGCCCGGCTGGCCTTCAAGCGCGGCGCCTACATGCGCCAGTTCGTGCTCAGCTTTGCCGAGCTGGTCTCGGACCGCTTGAGCCGCCAGCTCATCATGCAGGCCATGCAAACTCCGAGCGGCACTGGGCGCGAGGGCAGCGACGCGGGCCTGTGAGCCGCGCCCCGGTCAACCGCGCTTGATCTGCTCGGACGGCCCGTCCACATGGAAGGGCAAGGGGTCGAGCGTGCGCCCTGACGACTCGGTGCCTGGGCCCTGCGCCAGGCCAGCAGACGGCTCAGGCGCCGTCAGGTCGTCCAGATGCAGGTCAAGGCTGATGGTGGGACGCGCCTCGGGCTGCGCCTTCACGGGGCGCGTGGCCATCAGCGGCTCGATCTCTTCCGCACCGATCTCGTTGTCGGTCAGGACCTCTGGCCCGGACACGCCGACCTCGGGCAGCAGCAGATCCACGGCCTGGCGGTCGCGCGCATCGCGCTCGGAAAGATCACGTGCCACGGCGTACAGGAACAGCAACTCGCGGTATGCAGGCAGGTCGAAGGTTTCGGCGTCGCGGTCCGGACGCGTCAGCGATTTTTCGAGCAACTCCATGGCGCGCGCAGGCGTGGGCCACAGGCTCTGGATGCGCTCCACCACGCCGGGGTAGTCACTCAGCGTGTGACCCTGCTGCAGATCGGACTCCCAGGCCGGCGCGTAGCCGTTGAAGCGCGCGTTGAAGTCGGTCTGCACGCGCTCGTAATCGGCACGCTGCCCCAGGCGCTGGTAGATCTCGAGCAACTTGAGGTAGGGCAAGGGGCTCGCACCCGTGGTGCTCTGCACGTGGCCTTCCAGCAGGTCGATGGCCGCATCGTCCTGCCCGAGCACCACGAAGAACTCGGCTTGCTGTTCAAGGTCGATCAGTTCCTCGACGGAGACCTCGCGCAAGGCCTCACGCTGGACGGGCGAGGCCAGCGTCATCACCGGTGATGCGGGCGGCGGGGTCATGGCCGGCGGCGGCGGGGGCTCCAGGCTCAGGCCGTCGGCCGTGGAAGGCACTCCGGCCGACTGGAAGACCGGCGCGGGCTGGAAGGACGACGCCACCGACTCGGGCCCCATGGACGACGCCGGAGACAGCGATGCCTGATAGGTGTCCACCTCCGACGCCACGTCGGGCGGGGGGCGGCGCACGAAATCCACCGACGTGCGGTCAAGGTCGTCGTCCACACCGGTCTCGCGCGGCTCCTGTGCCATCGCAGATGCCATCCAGTCGGACGAGGCTTCCTTGCGATAACTGCGCCACAGGCGCAAGCCCAGCCAGGCCACCAGCGGCAGCAGCACCGCCACCAGACCGGCCAGAACCATGATCAGCCAGGAGGGTACGTCGCCCAGGGGCCCGCGGGCCTCTCGCGCCTGCTCCAGCGCGGCACGGGCCTTGTCGCCCTCGGCCTGCAGGGCCACGAGGCGCTGCTCCAGTTCGGTCAGGCGCTGGCGGTCACGCGCCAGTTGCTCGGGTGTGGCGTTCAGAGCCTGCCAGAGCGCGGCGGCCGCAGCCCGTCGCTCGCGCGCGGCCGGCGAGTCATCCACCGACGACGTGACGAGCGTCTGGCTGAGTTGCAACTGCGGGATCGCCAGCGCGTCCTGCTCGACAGGGTCCAGCAGGAGGCGGCTGGCGGGCTGCGCGGGCTGGACCTTGGCGCCCAGCGAGGTGCTCAGGCCGGGCGTCCGAGGTGCAGCGGCGGCAACCGGGGAAGACGGGTCGGATGCGGCAGGCTGTCGCGGGGCCGAGGCCCGGGCTGGTGCCGGAGTCCGGGCAGCCGAACGCCGAGGAGACGCAGCGCGTTCTCCCCCCGCGTCCGCAGGGGCGCCACCGGCCACAGGGGCAGCGTCGGGCAAGGTCGGGGCCGGCACGGCAGCGGCTTCGACCGCCAGCGACGGCGGATCGACGAACAGCACGAACTTGCGGGTCACGCGGGCCTGGCAACCCGCGGCAAGGTACACCGTGACCACCGGCTCATTCACCGAGACGCGGGTCTGGAGTCGCAGCGTGGCCTCGGAGCCTCCGACGGCGCGGTCGACCGCCAGGGCCACGGCGCTGGCTGCGAGCTTGTCGTCGCCAACGTACACATCACCGACGAGGCATTCGGGGGTGAGGTCTTCACCGGCTTCGAGGCGGACCGGCACCTGCATCTGCAGGCGTTCGCCAAGGATGGCACGGCTGACGGGGCGACCGAAGCCCAAGCCGTGAGATGCAACCGGCACGAGACCCAGTGCCACTCCAGCGAGAACCGCGGCCGACACCTTGTTGAAATGCATCATGAGGGTGTGGGATGAGGCCAGGATTTCACTCTAGCATGAAGACAATTGCTTCCCTGGCCGGACAATCGCGAGGGATTCCCATCAGTTTGTTGCATCTCGTCCCGGAACATCACGGCATGACCACTGAACTGCAGACTTCGCGCCACGGTGCCACCCTCGTGCTCACGCTGCACGGCCCCGCCAACCGCAATGCCCTGTCGCCTCAGGTGTACGCGGCCGGCATCGAGACCCTGAGCATGGCGGAGGACAACCCCGAGGTGTCGGCCGTGGTGATCACCGGTTCAGGGGGGCACTTCTGCAGCGGGGGCGATTTGATGCGTCTGGCCCACAACCGGGAACACGATCTGCCCGCGCAGGCGGCTGCGATCGAGGCCTTCCATCAGTGGGTCGAGGCCTTGCAGACCTTTCCCAAACCGGTGCTGGCAGCCGTGGAAGGCCGCGCCGCAGGTGGTGGGGTGTCGCTGGCGCTCGCCTGCGATCTGCTGGTGGCCGCCGAGGACGCGCGGTTCACCATGGCCTACAGCCAGATCGGACTGTCGCCGGACGGCGGTGCCAGCTGGCAGTTGGCACGGCGGGTGGGACAAGGCCGCGCGCTGGCCTGGCTCTGGAGCGGTGGCACCCACACCGCACAGGAGTGGGCATCGGCCGGGCTCGTGCACCGGCTGGCTCCATCCGGAACGGCCCTGTCGGCTGCGCTGGGCTGGGCAGAGCAGCTCGGCAAGATGCCACCGGGCGTGCTGACCAGCATCAAGCACCTGGTTCAGTCGGCAGAAGGCCGGCCATTGCACGCCCACTTGCAGGCCGAGCAGGCTCACTTTCTACAGAATCTGGTGGCCCCGGCCGCGGGTACGGCGATCAAGGACTTTCTCCAGCGCAGGAAATCATGAGGCCGTGACGTGGGGCCTCAGGCCTTTGCGACCGTACGGCAGCGTTTCGCGGCACGCTCGAACAGCGGCGCCACCAGACGCAACTGCGTGTCTTCCAATCCGTCGCCGCTCATGCGCAGCGTGAGCATGCCGCGATTGAGCGTGAGCACGAGCAACAAGGCATCGCTCCACCAGTTGGCTGCTGCCTCGTCCAGCGCAGACAGCATGCCGTCGTCCAGCCAGGTACCGGCCACCTCTTCGGCATTGCAGAACAGGGCGAAGCGCCGCGCGAGCACCGGCGAGGCCGCCAGCGAGACACGCTGGTGCATGGCCAGCCACCGCATTTCCTCTGGCAGGGTGTGGTCCACCTGGGTCTGCATGGCATTGGTGTAGCGGCTGAAGACGTCGGTTTCCAGCGTCTGCGCCAGCGCCTTGCTCAGCAACATCATCTGCACGTCAGGCGGGAGACCGGTGTCGCAGCGAAACCGCAGCTCGTGTCCGCTGATGTAAGGGCGCTGCGAAGCACCCCATTCCACGCGCCATCCTGCGGCGGCCTCGGCCACGAAGCCCCCTCCCCGCCCGTCCTTGACACGTTTGAACTGATGCCCTTCTGACCGGGCCCATGCGGCCAACGTGTCAGCCTCACGGCCGGCTGCTCGTGGGGCGCCGATGAGTCGCTTGATGGCGGCAAACATGGCTGATGTCGGTCCCGGGTGGGACGCACGGCAGACGGCCCGAGACCCGGGCCCCTCGCACCGCGCGACGCGTTGGAGTGGCCTGTCCGGAGGGACTCGAACCCCCGACCTGCTGCTTAGAAGGCAGCTGCTCTATCCAGTTGAGCTACGGACAGCGATGCCGGCGAGTTTACGCGATGCCCCCCACAGGGGTGACCAGCGACCTCCGCGACGTGGCCGCTGCCCCACGAAGTACCGGGCCAGGCGGAGGTTCCCGCCTCCCGATCGGGCATCGGTCATCTTGCCGATGTAACCCGAACGGGCGATGAACCGTTTCGTAACATCTGGGGAGAACCCGGGGCGTCGGCTGTGGCATCCGCGGCAACGACACACCCCGCGCGGGGGATGGAGGGCATAAAACACGCGCGCCCCCCGGTAATCAGGGATTCTGCCCCTCGCGGCGATCCAATTACAGTTAGATACAAGTTTCCGTGGATAGATGCATGCCGCGTGGGTGGCAGCGGGGGCTCGCCACCGACCTCCACGCCCCATCGCCCGCCTGAAAGGTGTCAACACATGTCCCGCTTCGCCCTGGTTCTGCCCTTGATTTCGGCTCTGGCTGCCGCAGCACCCGCCCACGCGCAGCTGGTGGTCACCTCGGGTTTCGACAGCGGCGCCATCACGGTCGGCCCGCAGGCCGGAGCCGCGCAGGCATCGTTCCTGAGTGCCACAGGGGGTCAGGTCATGCTCGACTTTGAAAGCGCGTTGCCGAAGGGCGTGTCCATCAAGGGCGGCTCGATCACCAGCGATGCGACGTGCGAGCCGGTCTTCTGTGGCACCAACACCACCACGGGCGGCAGCATGTTCCTGTTGTCACCCGGGTTCAAGACCACGCTGACGTTCTCGTTCGACGAGGGCATCCACTACTTCGGCGCCTATTTCTCCGGCCTGCAACTGGCCAAGAGCGCCATCACCTTCAGCGACGGCACGCAGCAGAGCATCACGCTGCCGTACGCCAGCGTGAGCCAGGGTGGACTGGCATTCGTCGGGTTCCAGTACAACTCGGCGCTCATCAAGTCGGTGAGCATCTACACCGGGAGCGACATCGTGGCGGTGGACGACGTGGTTTACGGCCGCGGCCCGGTCGCGGCCGTCCCCGAGGCCGGCACGCTCGGGATGATGGCGCTGGGCCTGCTGGCGGTGGCGGGCGCGGCGCGGCGCCGCTTGGGCTGAACGCCGCCAGCTTTCAGCGGGCCAGTGTGCCCGAACGCACCCGGAACACCTGCACGGAGCGCTCCAGCGTACCCGCGCGCCGCTGCAGGGCCTGGCAGGCTGCCGCGGTTTCCTGAGCCAGCGCCGCGTTCTGTTGCGCCGAGGATTCGAATCCCGCAACGGCACCATTGAGGTCCTGGATCCCACCCGACTGCTCGACGGCAGCCTGGCGAACGTGATCGACCAGCGTGCTGACCTGCGCCACCGCGTCCACCATCTCCTGGATCACGTCCTGGGTGACGCGCACACGGGCCGCGCCGTCGGCCACCTGGTTCACCGACGTGTCGATGAGCGAGCGGATTTCGCGCGCGGCCTCGCTGGCACGATGCGCCAGTGCCCGTACCTCGGATGCGACCACCCCGAAGCCCCTGCCCTGCTCGCCTGCCCGAGCCGCCTCCACCGCGGCGTTGAGCGAGAGGATGTTGGTCTGGAAGGCAATGCCTTCAATGACCTGATTGATCTCGGCGACCCGCCGGGACGAGGCTTCGATGCTGCCCATGGTCTGCACGATGTCGCCCACTGCCTGGCCACCTCGCTGCGCCACCGCGGTGGCCCGCGCGCCGAGCTCGGCGGCCTTGTGGACCGCGTCCGCTGTGCCGCTCACCACGCTCGTCATTTCCTCCATCGTGGAGGCCGTCTTCTGCACTTCGGCAGACTGCTGCTCGGTGCGCCCGGAGAGGTCGTCGCTGCCTTGGGCGATTTCCTGGGCACCAGCCTTCATCGCATCCACTTCGGTGCGGACGTCTTCGACGATGGCCTGCATGTTGAGGTTGATGAGCCACAAACGGCGCAGGAGCTGCCCAAGGGGGTGCCGGCGCATGAACCGCACGTTGCCATTCAGATTGCAGCCCGCGATGTGGGCAGCCAGCTCACTGGCCTTCTCGAGTGGCCGAGAGACGTAGCCCTCAAACCACCAGACGACCAGCCCGACCAGCGCGAGGGCGGCTGCCGTCTGCACGGGCCACGGCCATGCGCTGTGCCAGACCCAGGCCTGCGCGGCCATCAAGGCGAGCAGCACCAGGGCCATGCGTTGAGTGAGCGTGAGACGGTGCACGCGCTGGGGCCAGTCCCGCCAACCCACCAGGCGCATCGCGCCGGCATGGATGCGAACGGTCTGACGCCCGCTGGCGCGCTCACGGGTGACCTTGCCATACAGGGCTTCTGCCCGTTCGATCTGGTCGCGACTGGGCTTGATGCGAACCGACATGTAGCCCTTGGGCTTGCCGTCTTCCATGACCGGCGTGACATTGGCCAGCACCCAGTAGTGGTCGCCGTTCTTGCGCCGGTTCTTCACCAGGCCGGTCCAGGGGCGCCCGCGGCCGATCGTGCTCCACATGTCCCGGAAGGCCTCCGGCGGCATGTCGGGATGGCGCACGACGCTGTGCGGTTGCCCCATCAACTCGTCGTACCCGAAACCGCTCACTTCGACGAAGGCGCCGTTGCAATGAGTGATCCGCCCCTGCGGGTCGGTGGTGGAAACGAGCTTGTACTCAGCGGGATAGTCGTATTCGCGCCCGGTGACGGGTGCTTGTTCTGCTGTCATGGTCTGCATCTCGGGATACACCAAGGGCTGGCACCGGTCGCGACCATGATGGACGCCGGGAACCCTCTAGGAGTATCGGACGGGCACGCCAAGAGCACAGTGCCAGGATGCCCGCCTCGGATGCAGAAAAGATGGCGTTTGATGTATGTCAACCGTCAGTACACGGAAGGCCCGGGGGCCTCAACGCAGCCGGGTTCGCCCCAGCCTCCGGGCGTTCGCGGTGGCCTTGCGGTGCACCGGAGCCAGCCCCTTGTCCAGCACCCCCAGCGAGGCACGTTGCCAGGCTGCCGTGGCTTCCCACCATTGCGCGGCAGGATGCTTGCCGGCGCTGCCCGCCAGACCGGATTGAAGCAGCGATCCGAAGAAGCGTTGATGGGCCTGGACGCCATGGGTCCACATGGCCAGCCATGACTGGAAGAACGCCACTTGCTTCTCGGCCACCATGCCGGTGAACTCCTTGTGGTCGCGGGATGACAGCACCGGACCCGCGAGCATCATGCGGGCCACGCGGTGTCCCATCACCTGGGGCACCGCCATCGCCAGTTCCTGGCTGCGGGTGGCGAGCCGGGTGGCGGCGACATGGGAACGACGAGCGGACATGATCGGATCCTGAGGAGTGGTCTTCCCCTCATCAAGCAAGTGGCGGGCCTGCCGTGCGTGGGCACGTCGTTTGCCGCTCATGGTTCCTCACCTTCAACAAAGGAGCTTTCCATGAACCGCGATCAGATCAAGGGTACGGCCAAGGACGTGGCTGGCAAGGTGCAACGCGAGGTCGGCAAGGCCATCGGCAGCCCGGAGCATCAGGGCAAGGGGCTGGCACGCCAGGCCGAGGGCAAGGTGCAGAAGGCCTATGGCGACGCCAAGGAGGAGCTGAACAAGCCTCGCCGCCCGTGACAGGGCCCAAAACGAAACGGGCCGGCATCATGACGATGCCAGCCCGCTGAATGGATGGTCGGGGCGGTGGGATTCGAACTCACGACCCTCTGCTCCCAAAGCAGATGCGCTACCAGGCTGCGCTACGCCCCGACTGAGCCGCCATTGTAGTCGCCAATTGCGACGCCCCGGCCGCAGCGTGGTGGATCGGCCTCAGGCGTTGAGCTGCGCCCACGATTTTTCCAGCCGTTTGACACTCACCGGCTGCGGTGTGCGCAGCTCCTGCGCGAACAGGCTGATGCGCAGTTCTTCCAGCAACCAGCGGAATTCGTCCAGGCGCGCGTCGTGCGTGCCCTTCAGCTCGGCCAGGCGCCGTGTGTAACGCTGGTCCAGCGGTCTCAATTCGGTCAGCCGCTGCGCGTCCCGGGCAGCGTCCCCCTTCAGTTTGTCCAGCCGCAGCACCACCCCTTTCAGGTAACGCGGGAAATGCTGCAGTTGCGTGTACGGGGTCTGCGCCACAAAGCGCTTGGGCATCAGGCGCTGAAGCTGAGCCGTGATGTCGTCGGCCACGTCCTTGGGCGGGCGGGCGTCTTTCAGCTTGCGCAGGGCGGCGGCGTACTCGGTCAGCACGGTGCCGGCCAAACGGGCCACTTCCTGCGCGATCAGATTGAGGCGTGTGCGGCCTTCTTCCACGCGCGCCTTGAAGCTGGCCGCATCGGTGGGCAACGGGTCGGCCAGGTAGGCGCGGTCGAGCGCCACATCGATGATCTGCTCGCGCAGCTCGTCCGCCGTGCCCAGGCTCATGTAGGCCATCGCCATCTTCTGCAGATCCGGGATGTTTTTTTCCAGGTACTTGAGCGACTCACGGATCTGCAGAGCCACCAGCCGGCGCAGGCCCGCGCGGTGCTTCGCAGCGGCGACATCGGGCTCGTCGAAGATGTCGATTTCGACGTGGTTGCCCTTGTCGATCAGCGCCGGGAAGCCCACCAGCGTGTGGCCGCCGCGCTGGATCTCCATCAGCTCGGGCAGTTCACCGAAGGTCCAGTCCGTCAGCGGCGTGCTGGCCGCGGGTGACTTGCTTTGCCCGGCGGCCGTGCCGCCCTTCGGCGTGGTGGTGGGTGCGACCGAAGCCGAAGCCGAAGCCGAAGCCGAAGCCGCAGTCTGGCCGGATCCGCCGCGCGCGACACGGGTCGCCTGAGGGGCACTCCGGGCATCCAGTGGCGACGCCGCGCCGTCAGCAGCCAACGCCCCCTCACCGCCCTGCACCACTTCCTTGGCCTTGAGCGCAGCCAGCGCCTGAAACGCGCCGCGCGCCAGCGAGCCCAGCTCGGCCTTGAGCGCCGGCAGGTTGCGGCCCATGCCCAGTTGGCGACCGTGCTCGTCGACCACGCGGTAATTCATGAACAGGTGGGGCGGCAGCATGTCGAGCTTGAAGTCGGCGCGCTTGATGTCGAGCTGCGTCTTGTCGCGCACGGCCTTGAGCAGCTGCTCCATCAGGCTGCCCTGCCCGAACTCGGCAGCCTGCACGAACGATTCGGCGTAATCCGGCAGCGGCACCAGCCGCGCGCGCGGCTTCTGATGCAGGCTCTTGACCAGCGCCAGCACCTTGTCCTTGAGCATGCCGGGCACCAGCCATTCGCCGCGCTCATCGCCGACCTGGTTGAGCGCGAAGATGGGCACGGTCACGGTCACGCCGTCGCGCGCATCGCCGGGCTCGTGCAGGTAGGTGGCCGTGCAGTCGACACCACCCAGGCGGATCACCTTGGGAAAGGCCGCACTGGTGATGCCGGCGGCCTCGTGGCGCATCAGCTCTTCGCGACTCAGGTAGAGCAGCTTGGGGTTCTCGCGGCTGGCATGGCGGTACCAGCGCTCGAAGCTGTGCCCGCTCATCACGTCGGGCGGGATCTGCGCGTCGTAGAAGGCGTGGATCAGCTCGTCGTCCACGAGGACGTCCTGGCGGCGGGACTTGTGCTCCAGCTGCTCGACCTGCGCGATCAGCTTGCGGTTGTGCGCCAGGAAGGGCAGACGGGTCTCCCATTCCTGGCCGACCAGGGCCTCGCGGATGAAGATCTCGCGCGCCTCGCGGGCATTGACCAGGCCATAGTTGACGCGCTTGTTGTTGTAGACGACCAGGCCATACAGCGTGGCCCGCTCCAGCGCGACGACCTCTGCGGCCTTCTTCTCCCAATGGGGCTCCAGCAGCTGCTTCTTGAGCAGGTGCTGGCCCATGAAAACGAGCCACTGCGCGTCGATGTTCGCAATGCCACGGCCATACAGCTTGGTGGTTTCGACCAGTTCGGCAGCCAGAATCCAGCGCCCCGGCTTCTTGCTCAGGTTGGCGCCCGGGTGTTTCCAGAACTTGATGCCGCGCGCACCCAGGTACCACTCATCCTCGTCGCTCTTGACGCCGACGTTGCCCAGCAGGCCGGACAGCAACGACAGGTGCACCTGCTCGTAGGTGGCCGGCGTGCCGTTGAGACGCCAGTTGTGCTCGGCCACCACGGTGTGCAGCTGGCTGTACACGTCGCGCCATTCGCGCACGCGGCGGGGGTTGATGAAGTTCTCGCGCAGCAACGCCTCGTACTTGCGGTGGCTGAGCTTGTGCTTCTCGGGCTCGCCCGGGGCCTGGTGCCCATGACCACCCCGGCTTTCGTCCAGCCACTTCCAGAGCTTGAGCGTGCCCATGAACTCCGACTTCTCGTCGTCGAACTGCTTGTGCTTCTGGTCGGCCTGCTGTTGCTGGTCGATGGGCCGGTCGCGCACGTCCTGCACGCTCAAGGAAGCGGCGATCACCAGCACCTCGGCCAGGGCCTGGCGGTCCTTGGCTTCGAGGATCATGCGGCCCACACGCGGGTCGAGCGGCAGCTTCGCCAGCGTCTGGCCCAGCGGCGTGATCTCGTTGTTGTCGTCGACGGCGCCCAGCTCGTTGAGCAGCTGGTAGCCGTCGGCAATGGCCTTGCGCAGCGGGGGCTCGATGAAGGGGAAGTCCTCCACATGGCCCAGGTGCAGCGACTTCATCCGCAGGATCACGCCGGCCAATGAGCTGCGCAGGATCTCCGGGTCGGTGAAGCGCGGACGCGCGTTGAAGTCCTTCTCGTCGTACAGGCGGATGCAGATGCCGTTGGCCACCCGGCCGCAACGGCCAGCGCGCTGGTTGGCCGCCGCCTGGCTGATGGGCTCGATCTGCAGCTGCTCGACCTTGTTGCGGAAGCTGTAGCGCTTGACGCGCGCCTGCCCGCTGTCGATCACGTAGCGGATGCCGGGCACTGTCAGCGAGGTCTCGGCCACGTTGGTGGCCAGCACGATGCGGCGGCCGTTGCCGGTCTGGAAGACACGGTCCTGCTCCTGCTGGCTCAGGCGGGCGAACAGCGGCAGCACCTCGGCCACCGTGCGGTGCTCGGCCAGGTGCTTGCGCAGGTGGTCGGCCGCCTCGCGGATCTCCCGCTCGCCGGGCAGGAACACCAGGATGTCGCCACTGCCCTCGCGCCAGAGCTCGTCCACGCCATCGGCTATGGCCTCGTTGAGGCCGTACTCGCGGCTTTCCTCGAACGGGCGATAGCGCTGCTCGACCGGGAACAGCCGGCCCGAGACCATGATCACGGGCGCAGGCCCCTTGGCCGATTCGAAGTGCTTCGCAAAGCGCTCGGCATCGATCGTGGCCGAGGTGACGATGATCTTGAGATCGGGCCGGCGTGGCAGCAGCTGGCGCAGGTAGCCCAGCAGGAAGTCGATGTTGAGGCTGCGCTCGTGGGCCTCGTCGATGATGAGGGTGTCGTAAGCGCGCAGGTCCGGGTCGCCCTGGGTCTCGGCAAGCAGGATGCCGTCGGTCATCAGCTTGACGGACGAACCGGGCTGCAGCCGGTCCTGGAAGCGCACCTTGTAGCCCACCACCTCGCCCAACGGCGTGTTGAGTTCTTCGGCAATGCGCTTGGCCACGCTGGACGCGGCAATCCGCCGCGGCTGGGTGTGGCCGATCAGCTTGGGGCGTTCATGCCGCCTGGCATTCAGCTCGCGCACCTGCCCCCAGCCGCCCCGGCCCATGGCCAGCGCGATCTTGGGCAGCTGCGTGGTCTTGCCCGAACCCGTTTCGCCGCAGACGATGATGACCTGGTGGTCGCGCAGGGCGGCCTCGATCTCGGCGCGTTTGCCGCTGACGGGCAGCGATTCGGGGAAGGTGATGGACGGCAAGGCGGACACGGGGCAGCAGGGCAGGACGGGCAGCAAAGGGGCATTATCCCAAGCTCGATCCGGTCGGGTACCGCGAGGGCAACGCCACCCTTCGGGCAAGGCGGCACACCCGGGCGAAGGAGTCAGGCTGTTGTTTTTGTGACATTGACCACGGCTTCGTGGTTCACGTCCTGAAAAACCCCGCGACACCACCGATGTAACCTCATCATTCCTGCGGAAGCCCTCCTCCCCCACTTCGTGCGCCCTGCGATCCGCTCCGATCTCGCCGACCTTGTGCTGGGTACCGACCCGCGCATGCGGAAGTCGCTCGGCCTCATGTTGCTCGTCAACAGCCTCTACCCGCTGAATGCGGTGCTGGCCTGGTGGGCCATGCGTGCGGACTTCATGCAGGACGAGGTGGGGCTCTTTCTCATCTCCTACATTCTGGTCGGCCCGGCGCTGTTCTACGCCGCCATCCGTTCAGGTTGGACGCAGCGCTTCCAAGACCCGATGCTGGTCTTCCCCATGAGCCTGTTCTGCGTGGTGAGCATCATCATCAGCTTTGCCGGCCTGAATGCGGAACTGCACGGCGTGGTGCTGGCCATCCTGCCTCTGGTGCTCATGGCCGGCCAGTTCAGCCTGGCGCCGTCGCAGATCCGGGCGCTGGGTCTGCTGTCCGTGCTCGGCATCGGGTTGGTCACGCTGTGGCACTGGCAAACGACGCCCGCCAGCGAGCACCAGTTCGTCCGCGACGTGGTGCAGGTGGTCTACATCGCCGGGGTGTTGCTGGTGAGCTCGAAGGTCGCACAGATCGTGACCCGGTTGCGACACCAACTGGTGCGCAGCCAGACCGAACTGGGTGATGCGCTGGCGCGCGTCCAGCTTCTGGCGACCCGTGACGAGCTGACCGGGCTGCCCAACCGCCGGCGCATGGACGAGATCTTGACGGAAGAGACCCGGCGCCATGCACGCCAGGGCGTGCCGTTCAGCATAGCGCTGATCGACCTGGATCATTTCAAGCGGATCAACGACACGCACGGCCACCATGTGGGCGACGACGTGCTGCGCCACTTCGCTGAACGGGCCCGGTCCGCCTTGCGCGAGGTGGACGTGCTGGCCCGCTGGGGTGGCGAAGAGTTCCTGCTGCTGTGTCCCGGCAGCCAGATGGAGCAGGCCGCCGTGGGCCTGGCACGCCTTCAGGCTCGGCTGGCTGCAGAGCCCCTGTTGCCCCACCTGCCAGGGTTGAGCGTGACCTTCTCGGCCGGGCTGACCGTGCACTGGCAGGATGAAAGGATCGAGGCCAGCATCGAGCGGGCAGACCGTGCGCTGTATCAGGCCAAGGCCCAGGGCCGCAATCGCTGGGTCCAAAGCCCGTAACATTGGGGGTTTGCGCATCCGGCCCAGCCGCCCTCCCCTGCCCGCCCCACCGCGACCGCCATGGATCTGGTCTTTCCCCACACTTTCGTGCCCTGGTTTCGATCCGTGGCGCCTCACATTCACGCGCACCGCGGCAAGACCTTTGTGGTCGGCCTGTCAGGCGAACTGATCGCGGCCGGCAAGCTCGAGAGCTTTGTGCAGGACCTGGCCCTGATGCAGGCCATGGGCATCAAGATCGTGCTGGCGCACGGCTTCCGCCCGCAGCTGGAAGAACAGCTGCGGCTCAAGGGCCAGGAATCGAAGTTCAGCCACGGCATGCGCATCACCGACGCCGTAGCGCTGGACTGCGCCCAGGAAGCAGCCGGCCAGCTACGCTATGAAATCGAAGCGGCGTTTTCACTGGGGCTGCCGAACACACCGATGGCAGGCGCGTCGGTCAGCGTCATCTCCGGCAACTTCGTGACAGCCCGCCCGGTCGGTATCGTCGACGGGGTGGACTTCATCCACACCGGGCTGGTGCGCAAGATCGACGCCGTGGCCGTGCGCCGCGCCATCGACACCGGCGCGCTGGTCATGCTCTCGCCGTTCGGCTTTTCCCACACCGGCGAGGCCTTCAACCTGAGCATGGAGGATGTGGCCACCAGTGCGGCCATCGCGCTGAAGGCCGACAAGCTGATCTTCGTGACCGAAGTCCGGGGCATCCTGCAGAGCATCGTGCAAGAGCCAGCGAGGGCCGCTGAACTGGAGGCCCGGCAACACGATCCGGATGTCGAAATCGATCAGGAACTGGCGCTGGCCGATGCCAAGCGCCTGCTGGCCGCCCTGCCCAACCCGCTGCAGCCCACCGACACGGCCTTCTACCTGCAGCACGCTGTCAAAGCCAGCGAAGGCGGGGTGGAGCGCGTGCACATCATCCCGTACAAGGTCGATGGCGCCCTGCTGATGGAGGTGTTCACGCACGATGGCGTGGGCACCATGATCGTCGACGAAAAGCTGGAAAGCCTGCGCGAGGCCACGCCGGACGACGTCGGCGGCATCCTGCAGCTGATCGAGCCGTTCGAGCAGGACGGCACGCTGGTCAAGCGCAGCCGCACCGAAATCGAACGCGACATCCACCAGTACACCGTGATCGAGCACGACGGCGTGATCTTCGGTTGCGCGGCGCTCTACCCCTTCCCCGAAGCCAGCACCGCCGAGATGGCTGCGCTCACGATCTCGCCCAATGTGCAGGGCCAGGGCGACGGCGAACGCATCCTGAAGCGCATCGAACAACGCGCTCGGGCAATGGGCCTGTCCACCCTGTTTGTTTTGACCACGCGTACCATGCACTGGTTCATCAAGCGCGGCTTCGCGCCGGTCGATCCGGACTGGCTGCCCGAAGCGCGCAAGCGCAGCTACAAGTGGGACCGGCGCTCTCAGGTGCTGGTCAAGAACCTCAAATAACCAACGACACCTTTCCCTGGATCGACACCATGGCACGCACCATCCAATGCAAGCACCTCAACAAGGAAGCCGAGGGCCTGGACTTCGCCCCCTATCCCGGTGAGCTGGGCAAGCGCATCTACAACGAAATCTCGAAGGAAGCCTGGCAGATGTGGCTCAAGCACCAGACCATGCTGGTGAACGAAAACCGCCTGAACCTGGCCGACGCCCGCGCGCGCCAGTACCTGGCCCGCCAGATGGAGCAGTTCTTCTTCGGCGCCGGCGCCGAACAGGTGCAGGGTTACGTGCCGCCGGCTCAGTGAGCGGCCGCGGGGCGGCTGATCCGCACGGGAAAGATCCGTGCGGGGTGGTCGACCCCCATCCACGTGGTGGCGGCCTTGACCGCCACCAGGGCGAAGACACTGCCCATCCACTCGAGCCCTTCTTCGAGGCTCAAGGCCACCAGCAGACCGCGCGGCCACGCGTCACCGGCCGCTTCGGCGTGCAGCAAGCGCTCCACCATCGCCTCGCCGCCCTGGGCCAGCACCAGTGTCGCCCCTGAGAGCAGCAGCATCTGCCCGTCGGGATAACGCCAGCCATCCTCACGGAGGACATAGCGCCAACCGGCCCGGATGCTGGTCGCGAAGGACACGATGACCGCAGCCATCAGCCCCCCGGTGATCAGGCGGCGACCGACGTCGATGTCGGGATTCACGTAGTAGCGCCAGGACATCAGCTGCTTGCCGCTGGGCACCCACTCCGGCGGCAGGCCAGCCTCTCGCACGGCCAGCGTCACGAACACCAGGGCGAAAGCAAGGGCCACCCCGCGCGGTGCGCGGCTGCGCCACAGCAGGTAGAGCGAGGCCAGCGCCCAGGTCAGCACGGATGCACGTTCAACGACGCCGTCCTCGGCCATCCACGTTGCCACGGTGTCGGGATTCACCGTAAAGGGCAAGGCCACCAACATGGCCGACACCCCGCCCCAGCACCACAACACAACACGCAACAACGACACAGACAATCCCGACGGCAAAAGGCCGCGATGATTGTGGTGTGACGCCGTGATGTCAAGCCCCTGATCCGGACAGCGCATGCTGCCCGGCGGGTGGCGCCGCCGGTCAGGCGGGCATCAGGAAGTCGCGGCTGATGCCGTAGCCCAGGTCGCTGACGCGGTCCAGAAACTGCGTGAGGTAGGCATGCAGGCCGGTGGCGAGGATCTCGTCGATGCGGCCGAACTGCAGGTCGGCGCGCAGGCGACCCGCCCGGCGCAGCGTCTCATGGCTGTGGTCATTGGCCACGGCGCGCAGGTTGCTGACCACCTCGTCCATGCAGTAGACGAGCGAGCGCGGCATCTCGGCGCGCAGGATCAGCAGCTCGGCCACCTTCTCCGGGCGGATCACGTTGCGGTAGACCTTGCGGTAGACCTCGAAGGCCGAGACCGAGCGCAGCACCGCAGACCAGTGGTAGAAGTCGACTTCCTTGCCTTCGTTGCCGGCGCCCGAGCCGAAGAACTCGGTGTTGCGGGCGTGGAACTTCACGTCCAGCATGCGCGCCGTGTTGTCGGCTCGCTCCAGGAAGGTGCCGATGCGCTGGAAGTGAAAGGCCTCGTCCTGCAGCATGGTGCCCAGCGTCACCCCGCGCGACAGGTGCGAGCGGAACTTCACCCACTCGAACACCTCGCCCGGGTCCCGCTCCAGCATGCCTTCCTTGAGCACGCGGTTGAACTCCAGCCAGGTCTGGTTGGTGGTCTCCCACACCTCGGTGGTGAGGGCCCCGCGCACGGCACGGGCATTTTCGCGGGCCGCACGCAGGCAGTTGAGGATGCTCGACGGGTTGCCCGGATCGCTGACCATGAAGGTCATCACGTTGCGGGCCGACAGTTCGCCGTGCTTCTTGAGGTAGTCGCTGGTCAGCTCGCTGATGCTGAGCAGGCCCTTCCAGCCGTTCTGCGCCGCCTCCTGCGACTGGGGCAGCAGCGAGGTCTGGTAGTTCACGTCCAGCAGGCGCGCGGTGTTCTCGGCGCGCTCCATGTAGCGGGCCATCCAGAAAAGGTGATCGGCGGTGCGCGACAGCATGGGCTTGGTCTCCGTGTGCGGGGCCGCCTGGCGCAGGGCCCCGGATTCAGTCTCGATCAGATGGGAGGGCAGATGGTCTTCGATGCGTTCGTTCAGCATGGTGTCCTCCTGGTCTGCGGATGTCGATGGGTTGGGGAGTCAGCTCTCCAGCACCCAGGTGTCCTTGGTGCCCCCGCCTTGCGAGCTGTTGACCACCAGAGAGCCTTCCTTGAGCGCCACGCGGGTCAGGCCGCCGGGCACCATGCGCACTTCCTTGCCTGACAGCACGAAGGGCCGCAGGTCGATGTGGCGCGGTGCGATGCCGCTTTCGACGAAGGTCGGGCAGGTCGACAGCGACAGCGTGGGCTGGGCGATGTAGTTGCTGGGGTTGGCCAGCAGCACCTGGCGGAATTCCTCGACCTCGGCCTTCGTGGCCGCCGGTCCCACCAGCATGCCGTAGCCCCCGGCGCCGTGCACCTCCTTGACCACCAGCTCGGCCAGGTGATCCAGCGTGTACTGCAGGTCCGCCTTCTCGCGGCAGATGTAGGTGGGCACGTTCTGCAGGATGGGCTTCTCGCCCAGGTAGAACTCGATCATCCGCGGCACGTAGGGGTAAATCGACTTGTCGTCGGCAATGCCGGTGCCGAAGGCATTGGCCAGCGTGACGTTGCCGGCGCGGTAGGCGCGCAGCAGGCCGGCCACGCCGAGGGTCGAGTCCTTGCGGAAGACCTCCGGGTCCATGAAGTCGTCGTCCACCCGGCGGTAGATCACGTCGACACGCTGCGGGCCGCGCGTGGTGCGCATGTAGACGAAGTCGTCCTTGACGAAGAGGTCCTGCCCCTCGACCAGCTCGATGCCCATCTGCTGCGCCAGGAAGGCGTGCTCGAAGTAGGCCGAGTTGTACATGCCGGGCGTCAGCACCACGGCCGTGGGTTCGTTGACCCCGGCTGGCGCCATGGTGCGCAGGGTGTCCAGCAGCAGATCGGGGTAATGGGCGACCGGGGCGACGCGGTGCTCGGCGAACAGCTCGGGGAAGAGCCGCATCGACATCTTGCGGTTCTCGAGCATGTAGCTCACACCGGAAGGCACACGCAGGTTGTCTTCCAGCACGTAATACGTGCCGCTCCCATCGGGGTTGCAGGCCCGCACGATGTCGATGCCCGCGATGATGGAGTAGATGCCGCCCGGGACGTTCAGGCCCATCATCTCCTTGCGGAACTGGGCGTTGTTGAGCACCGGTTCGGCCGGAATGACGCCGGCCTTGAGGATGGCCTGGTCGTGGTAGATGTCTTCGAGGAAGCGGTTGAGCGCCGTGACCCGCTGCCGAAGACCCTTTTCCATCTCGCGCCATTCGTCGGCGGGGATGATGCGCGGGATGAGATCGAAGGGGATGAGGCGCTCGGTGCCCGCCCCGGTCTCGTCCTTGTCGCCGTAGACCGCGAAGGTGATGCCCACGCGCCGGAAGATCATCTCGGCTTCTTCGCGGCGGGAGTTCATCAACTCCCGAGGCTGCCGGCCGAGCCAGCGGTCATAGACCCGGTAGTGGTCGCGCACTTCGGCGCTGCTCACATGCATCTCATCGAAGAATCGCATCGTTGGTTCCCGTTGCGGGGTGTGCTGGAAGCTGCGGTCTTGTAACCCGTTGCACAGAGTGTGCCAGCCGCCAGCAGGGGCATGTTGAGCGGGCACAGCTTTCGGGCATGGCGTCCGCGTGGCGCCACACCAAGGTGCCTGGGCGTACCGATGTGGTGCGTCAGGCGGCAGCGGCGGCCGGCTCTTGCAGCAGACGGGTGGTCACGCGCACCAACAAGGTGTGCTGCCCCCCTCCGCGGATGACCCCGCGCAGGGGTGTGACGTCCCCGAAATCGCGGCCGTGGGCCACCCGGACGTGGTGGACGCCGGGGATGCAGTTGTTGGTGGGGTCGAGATCGAGCCAGTCACCGGCACGCTCGGGCCCCAGGCCCGGCACCCACACACTGACCCACGCATGGGAGGCGTCCGCACCAACCAGGGGCGCCTGACCCGGCGGGGGGCGCGTCAGCAGGTAGCCGCTGACGTAGCGGGCCGACAGGCCGCAGGCGCGCAGGCAGCCCAGCATGAGGTGAGCAAAGTCCTGACAGACGCCCTTGCGTCGATCGAACACGTCCAGGATCGGGGTGGAGATGTCGGTGGACGCCGGCGCGTAATCGAAATCGGCATGGATGCGGCGCATCAGGTCGATCGCGGCAGCCGCCAGCGGGCGGCCCTCCTGCAGCGACAGGCTGGCGTACTCTCGCAGCTCGGCGTGCAAGGGCACGAAGGGCGAGGTGTAGAGGTACTCGGCCGCCGGCTCGAACGGCGCATGCGCCCGATAGGCCAGGCGTTCACGCACCGCGTCGCACGTGGGACCGCACTCGGGGTCCAGCCCCTCGTATCGGTCACAGACGCGGACTTCGCTGCGGGCCACGACCTTGAGTTCGGTGTGCGGGGCATGCAGCGCAAAGTACGCCCGGCTGTTGTCGTGGCTGTCGCGGCGCATGCTGTGCTGCGACGGCGTGGGAGAGACCGCCATCTCGAACACCTCAAGATGCTGGCCGGCATCCGACAGGGGCCGCAGACAGGCCACATGCTGCGCCTGCTCCACCGGGCTGGCGTACTCGTACAGCGTCTCGTGCTCGACGGACAGGCGGGCCCAGGCCACGTCAGACAGCGTCTTCATGCGCTCACCATCGAATCGGTGGGCTCCGCATGCGCGAAGTAGCGCAGCCCCACCTCGTCGGACAGGCGCCAGCTGGTGTCGACAAGGCGGTTGAGCAGGGTCAGCACGCGGGCGTGGCCGTGATCCGGGTCGCACAGCTCGCCCAGGCTGGCCCCGACGCCCTCGTGGGGCAGCAGCGCCAGCAGATCGCCCCCGCGCTCGCTGCGGACGGGCAGCTTGCCCAGCTCGGTGCGGAGGCGGCGCAGCACGCAGGCCAGCGCGCGGGGGTTGCTTTCGTCCAGCACCAGCAGCGCCAGCAGGGCCGGCTGCTCGAGGCGACGCTGGTAGCGGGCGCGGAAGGTGATGGTGCTGTCGAACAGGGTGAGGATCTGGTCGAAGCCCTGGGGGTGGCGCAGCGCGTCGGCCTGCCAGAACGCGCGCAGGAAGGCGCTGTAGCCATTCAGGCGCTCGATCAGGCGACCGACCGTCAGCAGGCGCCAGCCCGGATCACGGGTCATGCGGTCGGTCTGCGCGCCGGTCACTGCCGCGAGCTGCATGCCCAGGTGATCCAGAGCCGGCTGAGCCGAGGCAAAGCCGAAAGGCCCCAGTGGCCGGGCGCCGGCGATGGCCGGTGTGTCGGACGACGGGACGCCCGGGGTCGCGGCCTGCCGCAGCAGGCGCTGGAAGTCGTCCCCCATGGTGCGCAGCAGCCGGGCGTGGTCGGACGAGAACCGTTCGCGCAGCACCTGGGCGCAGCGCTGCAGCGCCCCCAGGTTGAAGGCGAGGCTGTAGGCGCCCTGCGTGGCCTGGGCATCGGCCAGGGCCTCCATGGCGGCGCGCTCGAACACCCGCGGAGACTGCCGCAGGCTCGGCGTCCCGGGGGGCACCATGCCGTTGGCAACGGCGAGGGCCGACAGGGCCTCCAGCACGGCGTCCTCGGGCTCGTCGTCGGCGGACTGCAGGTTCAGCAGGCCCTGGGCCAGACGCAGCTGCAGTTCGGTGCGCTCGGTGTAGCGCCCCATCCAGAACAGGTTCTCGCCGGTGCGGCTGGCCACCGGGCGCTGGCGTTGCTCCAGCTCGTCGAGCTTGACACGCGCTGGCAGCATGGAGAAGGTGTCCACCGGGCCGTGCGTCATCACCCAGGTGTCCAGGCTGGAGCCACCGAGCTGCATCGAGACCGGCCCCGCGTCGCGGGTCGCAATGCGGGTCATGCCGCCGGGCAGCACCTGCCAACCGCCTTGTCCGTCGGCCAGGGCGTACACGCGCACCGAGGCACCGCGCATCGCGATGCGTTCGCCCTGCCAGACCGGGGCCTGGGCATAGGGCAGGAAGCGCTGCAGGGTGTAGGCGGCTGGGTCGTGGTCGATGCGGTCGCGCCAGGTATGCAGGGCCGCTTCGGTCAGCGTCGGACCGGTGACCGCATCGAAACTCTGGCGCAGGCGGGGCGAACCGAAACCCGGCGTGCCGGCGTACGGAAAGCTCGGGCGGATGACGTGGTCGCCCAGTTCGTCGCGCACGTGCTGCCAGGCCGCGGCCTCGCCACACCACCAGGTGTCCAGCGAGGGCAACGCGAGGGGCTCGCCCAGCAGCTGCCTTGACAGCGCAGGCAAAAAGCCGTGCACGGCAGGCGACTCCAGAAAGCCCGTCCCCAGTGCATTGGCCAGCACCACCTTGCCCGCCCGCACGGCCTGCATCAGGCCCGGCACGCCCAGCGTGGAGTCGGGTCGCAGTTCCAGGGGGTCGCAGAAGTCGTCGTCCAGCCGCCGCAGCAGGCCATGGATGGGCTCGAGCCCCTGCACCGTCTTGAGGTAGACGGTGTCGTCGCGCACGATGAGGTCGCCACCTTCAACCAGCGGCAGGCCCAGGTAGCGAGCCAGGTAGGCCTGCTCGAAGTAGGTCTCGTTGTAGGGGCCGGGTGTCAGCAACGCCAGCCGCGGGGTGGCCCCGCCCGCGCACCCGGCGGCCAGTTCGGTCACGGTGTCGATCAGACGGCGGTAGCCGGTGGCCAGGTGCTGCACGTTCAGCCCGCGGTAGGCCTCCGGGAACAGCCGCGAGACGATCAACCGGTTCTGCATGACATAGCCAAGGCCAGACGGCGCCTGGGTGCGCTGCGACACGACCGACCAGTCTCCATCGGGCCCCCGCACCAGGTCGAACGCGGCGACATGCAGGTACACGCCCCCCGCGGGCTGCACGCCCTGGAGGCCGCGCAGGTAACCCGGGTGGCCGTAGACGAGCGCGGCGGGCAACAGCGCGTCCTTCAGCACGCGCTGCTCGCCGTACACATCAGCCAGGATGGCATTGAGCAGGCTGGCGCGCTGCGCCACACCCCGCTCCAGAGCGAGCCACTCGTCGGCATCGATGAGCAGCGGCAGCACCTCGAGCGACCAGGGGCGGCTGGGCCCACCCTGGGCGTTGTAGACGTTGTAGGTGACGCCGTCCTCCTGGATCTGGCGGGCCAGCAGGGCCTGCCGCCGCGCCAGGTCATCCAGCGGCGCGCCAAGCTGGGCGGCAAACGCCGCCCACGCCGGCCGCAGCTGCCCGTCCGCGTCGCGCAGTTCGTCGTGGTGCCCGGCCTCTGCCGCAGCCGCCCGGCGCAGCAGGTCGGCCGGCACCTGGCTGGCGAGATCGGCGTCGTCGAAGAGGGGCAGAGAGGAAGACATCAGGGGCGCTCGGAACAACATCGGCCCGGCCATGAGGTGACCGGGTGTCGCATTGTCGGCGATGCAAGCAAGAGGCTTACCACGCGTTCACCCGGGGCGCCCTGGCCGAATGGTGGAACCCGTCACGAACAGGGCAGCACGAAGGGGCCGGAAACGCGCGCGTACACTCGTCGCCGACCTCGCTCCTCAGATCGCCATGCCCTCCATGAACCGATTCCGCCTGCTGTCGTCCCCCTCGTCGCTTCCGCGCCCTGCCCTGCTCGCAAGCAGCGTGCTGATCCTGGCCCTGCTGGGGGCCTGCGGCCAGCGGGAACAGGCTGCTGAGGGCGCCGCGGCGTCGGCCCCGGCGGCGGCCAGCGCGGCATCGGCCGCCCGGGCGGCGCTGACGGTGAACGTCACAAGGCTGGAGGCCGCCTCCTGGCCCCGTACCGTGAGCGCGGATGGCAGCGTCGCGGCCTGGCAGGAAGCCATCGTCGGCGCCGAGACCGCGGGCCTGCGCCTGCAGCAGGTGCTGGTGAACGTCGGTGACACCGTGCGCCGGGGGCAGGTTCTGGCCGTGTTCCGTGAAGACTCGGTTCAGGCCGAGGTGGCCGCCACGCGTGCCGCCGTGGCGGAAGCGCAGGCGGCACTGGCCGAAGCCCGCGCGAATGCCGAGCGAGCCCGCCAACTGCAGCCCCAGGGCTTCATGAGCGCGCAGCAGGTGCAGCAGGCCATCACCGTGGAACAGACCGCACGGGCGCGCGTGGACGCACAGAAAGCCCGGCTCGCGGTGGATGAGCTGCGGCTGTCTCATGCACGCGTGGTCGCCCCCGACGACGGCGTGATCTCGGCACGCAGCGCCACCGTCGGCAGCGTGGTGCAGCCCGGGCAGGAGTTGTTCCGCCTGATTCGCCAGGGTCGACTGGAATGGCGCGGCGAGGTGCCGCAGGCGGACCTGCCGCAGATCAAGACGGGCCAGACCGTGCAACTGTCGCTGGCCGGTGGCACCCCGCTGACCGGCAAGGTGCGCGCGCTGGCCCCGACGGTGAACCCGTCTACCCGGCTGGGCCTGGTGTATGTGGACCTGCCGGCTGGCAGCCCGGCCCAGGCCGGCATGTTCGCCAGCGGCCGGATCGAACTCGGCCGGGTGGCCGCCCAGACCGTGCCGCAAAGCGCCGTGCTCCTGCGCGAAGGCTTCCACCTGGCCTATGTGGTGGGCGCCGATCAACGCCTGCGCGCCGTGAAGGTGCAGGTGGGCCGCCGCGAAGGAGACCGCATCGAGGTGCGCAGCGGGCTGTCGCCCGACGACCGGGTGGTGGTGGCCGGCGGGGCCTTCCTCAGTGATGGCGATGTGGTCCGGGTGGTGGACACCCCCGCCGCGCCGACACCCGCATCGGCCGCCTCCGCCGCTTCGGCCGCGCGCTGAAGGACACGGCCATGAGCATCAACGTCTCGTCCTGGTCGATCCGCAACCCGATCCCGGCCATCCTGCTGTTCATCATGCTCACGCTGGTGGGCCTGCTGGGATTCAGCCGGATGAAGATCCAGAACTTCCCGGACATCGAGCTGCCCTCGGTCGTCGTCACGGCGCAGTTGCCGGGGGCCTCCCCGGCACAGCTGGAAACCCAGGTGGCGCGCAAGATCGAGAACAGCGTGGCCACCCTGCAGGGTGTCAAACACATCTACACCACGGTGCAGGACGGCCAGGCCACCACCACGGTCGAGTTCCGGCTGGAGAAGCCGATCCAGGAAGCCGTGGACGACGTGCGCGATGCGGTGGCGCGCGTGCGGGCCGACCTGCCCGCCGAGCTGCGCGACCCGGCGATTTCGAAGATCAACCTGTCCGGGCTGCCCATCCTGACCTACACGGTCGCCTCGCCGCGGATGGATGACGAGGCCCTGTCCTGGTTCGTGGACCACACCGTCACGCGGCGGCTGCTGTCGGTCAAGGGCGTGGGGGCGGTGTCGCGCGTGGGCGGCGTCACGCGCGAAGTGCGCGTCGAGCTGGACCCGGGCCGTTTGCTGGCCCTCAACACCACCGTGGCCGACGTCTCGCGACAGCTGCGCGCCATCCAGCAGGAGGCATCGGGCGGCCGCGCCGACATCGGCGGTGCCGAGCAATCGGTGCGCACCATCGCCACCGTGCAATCGGCTGACGAACTGGCCGCCATGTCGATCAGCCTGTCGGACGGCCGCCGCGTGCGGCTGGACAGCGTCGCCAGCGTGCGTGACACGGTCGCCGATCCCCGCAGCGCAGCCTTTCTCAACGGCCAGCCTGTGGTGGGCTTCGAGGTGGTGCGTGCCCGCGGCGCCGGCGAGGTCGAGGTGGAGACCGGCGTGCGCGAGGCCCTGGCCCGGCTTCAGCAGGAGCATCCCGATGTCAGCGTGACGGAGGCCTTCAACTTCGTCGACCCGGTCAAGGAGAACTACACCGGGTCGATGCACCTGCTGTACGAAGGGGCGGCCCTCGCGGTGATCGTGGTGTTCCTCTTCCTGCGCGACTGGCGCGCCACGCTGGTGGCGGCCGCCGCGCTGCCCCTGTCGGTGCTGCCCACCTTCGGCGTGATGTACTTCTTCGGCTTCACCATCAACGTGGTGACGCTGCTGTCGCTGTCCATCGTGGTGGGTGTGCTGGTCGACGACGCCATCGTCGAGATCGAAAACATCATGCGCCACCTGCGCATGGGCAAGACCCCGTATGAGGCCGCCATGGAGGCCGCCGACGAAATCGGCCTGGCCGTCATCGCGACCACCTTCACGCTGATCGCCGTGTTTCTGCCCACCGCCTTCATGAGCGGCGTGGCGGGCAAGTTCTTCGTGCAGTTCGGCTGGACGGCCGCGATCGCGGTGTTCTTCTCGCTGGTGGTGGCCCGCATGCTGACACCGATGATGGCGGCCTACATCCTCAAGCCGCCCAGAGGCGAGCACCATGAGCCTTTCTGGATGGCGCGCTACCTGGGGTGGGCGCGCTGGTGCCTGAAGCACAGGCTGCTGACGGTCTTCCTCACCGGCGTGTTCTTCGTCGGATCGATGGTGTCGGGTGGCAGCCTGCCGACCGGCTTCCTGCCCCCTGACGACCTGTCGCAGACCCAGGTGACGCTGACCCTGCCGCCCGGCAGCACGCTGGAGCAGGCCAAGACACTGGCCGAGCGGGCACGCCAGATCGTGGCCGCCAATCCCAACGTCAAACTGGTCTACACCGCCATCGGCGCTGGCAAGGCGGGGGGCGACCCCTTCACCTCGGTCGGGGCCACCGAGGTCAGCAAGGCCACGCTGACGGTGAACCTCACGCACCGCGACGAACGCCCCGGCCTGACCAAGCAGGACATTGAAGGCCAGATGCGCAACGCCCTGCAGGCGCTGCCCGGCGCACGGGTGCGTGTGGGTCTGGGCGGCGCCAACGACAAGTACGTGCTGGTCCTGGCGGGCGAGGACGGCAACGTGCTGAGCGCCCATGCCGCCAAGGTCGAGCGCGAGCTGCGCACCCTGCCCGGCATCGGCAACGTCACCTCCACCGCCAGCCTCGTACGGCCCGAACTGATCGTGCGCCCCGACTTCGCCCGCGCCGCCGACCTGGGCGTGACCGCCAGCGCCATCGCCGACACACTGCGCGTGGCCACCACCGGCGACTACGACCAGAGTCTGTCGAAGTTGAACCTCGCACAGCGCCAGATCCCGGTTGTGGTGCGCCTGCCGACAACGGCCCGACAGGACATCGAGTTGCTCAAGCGCCTGCCCGTTCCCGGGGCCCAGGGTGCCGTGCCGCTGTCCAGCGTGGCCGACGTCTCGCTGGACAGCGGCCCGGCCCAGATCGACCGCTACGACCGGCAACGCAACATCAACTTCGAGATCGAGCTGAACCAGCAGCCCCTGGGCGCGGTCGAGGCCGCGGCGCTGGCGCTGCCCAGCCTGCGCAACCTGCCCCCCGGGGTGACGCAGACCACCGTGGGCGACGCCGAGGCCATGGGCGAGCTGTTCGCCAGCTTCGGCCTGGCCATGCTGACCGGCGTGCTGTGCATCTACGTCGTGCTGGTGCTGCTGTTCAAGGACTTCATTCAGCCAGTGACCATCCTTGCAGCCCTGGTGCTGTCGGTGCCCGGCGCCATCCTGGCGCTGTTCATCACCCGCACCGCCCTGTCCATGCCGTCCATGATCGGGTTGATCATGCTGATGGGCATTGCCACCAAGAACTCCATCCTGCTGGTCGACTACGTGATCCTCGCGCAACGAGAGCGCGGCCTGGGGCGGCTCGAGGCCATCCTCGATGCCTGCCGCAAGCGGGCGCAGCCCATCATCATGACGACCATGGCGATGGGCGCCGGCATGATGCCGATCGCACTGGGCATCGGCGTCGACCCCAGCTTCCGTGCCCCCATGGCCATCGTGGTGATCGGCGGCCTGATCACCTCGACCTTCCTGAGCCTGCTGGTGATCCCGGTCGTCTTCAGCCTGGTCGATGGCGGCGTGAGCTGGCTGCAAGCCCGCCTGCGCCGCTCTGCCCACGCCCGTTGAAACGCACACGCACCATGCCGCGCTTTGCTGCCAACCTCACGATGCTCTACAACGAGCTCGCCTTCCTGGACCGCTTCGATGCCGCCGCCCGCGATGGCTTCCAGGGAGTCGAGTACCTGTTTCCGTATGCCCACCCCGCCGACGAGCTGGCCCGACGGCTTCAGGCAAGCGGCTTGCAGCAGGTGCTGTTCAATGCCCCGCCGGGCGACTGGGATGCCGGCGAGCGCGGTCTGGCCTGCCTGCCCGGGCGCGAAGCCGAGTTCAAGGCCGGCATCGAGCAGGCCCTGCGCTATGCCGAGGCCTTGAACTGCCACCGTGTTCACGTGATGGCCGGGCGCGTGCCCGACGGGCTGGGCCGAGAAGAGGCGGAAGCCACCTACGTGCGCAACCTGCGTGTGGCGGCCGAGCTGGCCCGGCCTGCCGGCGTCGATCTGCTGATCGAGCCCATCAATGGCCGGGACATGCCGGGCTACTTCCTCACACGCCAGGATCAGGCCCATGCGCTGATCGCGTCGATCGGCCAGCCGAACGTCAAGGTGCAGATGGACCTGTACCACTGCCAGATCGTGGAGGGCGACCTGGCGATGAAGCTGCGCCAGTACCTGCCCACGGGCCATGTCGGCCACCTGCAGATTGCCGGCGTGCCCGAACGGCATGAGCCCGATGTGGGGGAGCTGAACTACCCCTACCTGTTCGAGCTGATCGATGCGCTGGGCTTTGACGGCTGGCTGGGCTGCGAATACAGGCCCGCCCGCGGCCCGGTGGCCCGGGGCACGACGGACGGATTGGGCTGGCTCAGGCCCTGGCTGGCCTGAGCCCGACCCTCCTCAGGGCTGGCGGGCCACGCGCAGGTCCAGCGTGAGCGGGTGCTCGATGCCCGGCTGCAGCGGTTTGAGGTTCATCGGCCCCGGGGTGTGGCCCATGCGGAAGAAGCGCGCCAGACGACGGCTTTCCGCCTCGTACGAGTTCACCGGGAAGGTGTCGTAGTTGCGGCCACCCGGGTGGGCGACGTGGTACTGGCATCCCCCCACCGAGCGCTTGAGCCAGGTGTCCACCACGTCGAACACCAGTGGCGCGTCGACGCCGATGGTGGGGTGCAGACACGAAGGCGGCTGCCACGCACGGTAGCGCACACCGGCCACGAATTCGCCCACGCGGCCCGTGGGGTGCAGCGGCAGGATGTGGCCATTGACCGTGACCACATGGCGGTTGCCGTTCAGGCCGGTGGCCTTGACCTCCAGCCGCTCGAGCGACGAATCCACGTAGCGCACCGTACCGCCGATGGCGCCCTCTTCGCCCATCACGTGCCACGGCTCGAGCGCCCCGCGCAGCGTCAGCTTGACGCCTGACGCGGCAAAGTCGCCGATGAACGGGAAGCGGAACTCGAAATGCGGCGCGAACCAGTCGGATTCGAAGTGGTAGCCCGCCATGTCGAGCTCGGCCAGCACATCGGCGAAGTCCTGCTGTACGAAACTCGGCAGCAGGAAACGGTCATGCAGGCCCGTGCCCCATCGCGTCAGGCGCTGTGCGCCATGGCCCTGATACGGCTCCTTCCAGAACCAGGCCACCAGTGCGCGCAACAGCAGCTGCTGCACGAGGCTCATCTTCGAATGCGGCGGCATCTCGAAGGCGCGCAACTCCAGCAGCCCCAGGCGCCCCGTGGGCCCATCCGGCGAATACAGCTTGTCGATGCAGAACTCGCTGCGGTGCGTGTTGCCCGTGGCGTCGATCAGCAGGTTGCGCAGCGTGCGGTCGATGAGCCACGGCGGGCACTGGCCCCAGATGGCCATCTGCCGCTCGATTTCCTTCAAACCCAGCTCGGTCTCGTAGACCTGGTCCTGACGCGCCTCGTCGATGCGCGGCGCCTGGCTGGTGGGGCCGATGAAGAGACCCGAGAACAGGTAGGACAGCGAGGGGTGGTTGTGCCAGAAGGTCAGCAGCGAAGGCAGCAGGTCCGGGCGCCGCAGGAAGGGGCTGTCGGCCGGCGTGGCCCCGCCCAGCACGAAGTGGTTGCCACCGCCCGTGCCGGTGTGGCGGCCATCGACCATGAACTTCTCGGTCGACAGGCGGGTCTGGTGCGCAGCCTCGTACAGGAACTCGGTGTGGTCCACCAGTTGCGCCCAGCTGGACGCCGGGTGGATGTTCACCTCGATCACACCGGGGTCGGGCGTGACCTGCAGCAGCTTCAGGCGGGCGTCACGCGGCGGCGGGTAGCCTTCCAGCACGATCTTCACGCCCAGTTCGGCCGCGGTGGCTTCAACGGCGGCCAGCAGATCGAGGTAGTCGTCCAGGCTGCTCAGCGGCGGCATGAACACATACAGCACCCCACCGCCCTGGCCTTCGGTTTCCACCCGGGGGCCGTTGGCGCGGTCCGGGTTGCGCACCTCCACGCACAGCGCCGTGCGCGTGATCCAGTGCGCCGACTCGAAGCGGCTGGGCTGTTTGTTCGGATCGACCAGGCCGGGCGTGGCCGGCCCGGCCGAGGCCACCACCGGGTTGGCGGCCAGGTGACCCCATTCGCCGTTGTGTCCCGGGCGTCCCTCCACGCCCTCACCCATCAGGCCGGCCACGCCCTGCCCTTGCACCGACACCGCCCCGCCCTGGGCAAAACCGCCGCCCACCTGGTGCGCGCCGTACTGCGAACGCAGCGCGGCCGCATCGGCCAGCGGCGCCTTGGGCGCAAACGGGTCGTGTTCGTGCACAAAGGGGTACTCGCCCTTCGTCACCCAGGGCAGCGAATCCAGCGGCAGCCGGTAGCCCATCGGCGAGTCGCCGGGGATCAGGTACATGCGCTCATCACGGAAGAACCAGGGCCCGGTCACCCACTTCGGGCCGGACAGGCCGACCGGCCAGTCGCGCTTGAGCGGCAGCGCATAGCCCACCCGGTGATCCAGCCCCTGGTCGAACACGCGACGCAGGCGCACGCGCTCGAGTTCGTCGTCCAGGCGCGCATCCAGCGGGTCGACGTTCACGGGCAGGCGGCGCTCACGCCACAGGTAGTACCACGTGTCCTCGTAGCCAGTCTGGATGTGGTCCGTGCCCACGCCCAGCTTGGTGCTCAGCAGGTCGATGAAGCGCTTGGCATCGTCGGTGGTGTACAGCGGCGAGTGGCGTTCATCGGCAAACAGGCTGGGGTCGTGCCAGCACGGCTGGCCGTCGGCCCGCCAGAAGATGGACAGCGCCCAGCGCGGCAGCTGCTCGCCGGGGTACCACTTGCCCTGGCCGAAGTGCAGGAAGCCGCCCTCGCCGTAGCGCGCGCGCAGCTTGTGCACCAATTCGGTGGCCAGGCCGCGCTTGGTCGGACCGAGGGCGTCGGTGTTCCATTCGGCGCCGTCGCGGTCGTCCACCGACACGAAGGTCGGCTCGCCGCCCATGGTCAGGCGCACGTCGCCCTCGCTCAGGTGCTGATCCACCGTCTCACCCAGTGCGTCGATCGCGGCCCACTGGTCGTCGGTGTAGGGCTTGGTCACGCGCGGCGATTCGTAAATGCGCGTGATCGCCATGTGGTGCTCGAACTCGACCTCGCACTCGTCCACGGCGCCGGTGATGGGCGCGGCGCCCGAGGGCTCGGGCGTGCAGGCCACCGGGATGTGGCCCTCGCCGGCCAGCAGGCCCGAGGTCGGATCCAGGCCGATCCAGCCTGCCCCGGGCAGGAAGACCTCGCACCACGCGTGCAGGTCGGTGAAGTCGACCTCCGTGCCGGAGGGGCCGTCCAGCGCCGCCACGTCGGCCTTCAGCTGGATCAGGTAGCCGGACACGAAGCGCGCGGCCAGCCCCATGTGCCGCAGCGTCTGCACCAGCAGCCAGCCCGTGTCGCGGCATGAGCCAGACTTCAGCGTCAGGGTCTGCTCGGGCGTCTGCACGCCCGGCTCCATGCGGATCGTGTAGGCGATCTCCTGCTGCAGCCGCTGGTTCAGGTGGACCAGGAAGTCGATCGTGCGCACCTCGGTGCGGTCGATGCTGTCGACGAAGGCCTTGAACGCCGGTGTCAGCTCGGCCTTGGCCAGATAGGGTTGCAAGTCGTGCAGCGAGGCCGCCTCGTACGCGAACGGGAAGGTCTCTGCGTAGGGTTCCAGGAAGAAGTCGAACGGGTTGTAGACCGCCATTTCGGCGACCAGATCGACCGTGACCTTGAACACCTCGGTCTTCTCCGGAAAGACGAGGCGGGCCAGGTGATTCGAAAACGGATCCTGTTGCCAGTTGATGAAGTGGACTTCGGGCTCAACCTTCAGCGAGTACGACAGGATGCGCGTGCGGCAGTGCGGTGCGGGACGCAGGCGCACGACCTGGGGAGACAGGTTGACCGGACGGTCATAGCGGTAATGGGTGACGTGATTCAGGGCAACGTGAATGGACACACGACTCTCCGTAAGGAACCGCAACAGTGTGCAGGTACCTTGTGACACCAGCAAGTTGCGGGCCACCAACTTGGTGCACGCGGCTTGACCAGGGTCAGGAGGAAGGAGAACGGCCCTGATCCACGGACTCACCGGTCGGGGCGCTGTCCCGATTCGGCGATCGCCTGGGTGCCTTCCACGATCATGCGCACCATGATGACCATCTGCTCGGCCAGTTCGCGCTGGCGTGCGGGCGGCTGGTCCATGGCGGTGGCACCCATGGCGAACACCAGCCGGGTGATCGCCTTGGCCGTGAGCGCAGGCTCGTACAGGCCGGTGCGGCCGGCACGCGCCAGACGGATCAGGTCCAGGCGCAGCTCTTCCTCGAAGAAATTGAGCTGGCGATCGACCGCCTGTTTGAAGGCATCCGAGCCCACCGTGCCCTCGCGCAGCAGGATGTGCAGCGACTTGTCGTCCGATTGCAGCTGCTCCATAAAGGCCTCCACCGAGCTGCGCACCACGCTGCGCTCCTGCCGCGCCCGCTTGCGGGCCTCGCCGATGATGCGCCGCAAGGATTCCCCCGCGCGGTCGATCAGCGTGACGGCGAGTTCGTCGATGTCGCGGAACTGCCGGTAGAAGCTGTTGGGCGCAATGCCGGCCTCGCGGGCGACTTCGCGCAGGCTCAGGCTCGAGACGCTGCGGTGAGGCCCGAGGAGCTTCAGGGCGGCGGTGATGATGTCCTCGCGGGAGATCACGGCCTTGCGCCCGGGCCCGACGTGGGGCGAAGGTGCGACAGCGCGTGCATCCGGATCGGATTCAGAAACGATACCCATCACCGGCGAGGAAAGTGTTGTCATGAAGCTGGGGTAGAACTGATCGCCATCATACGGGCTAGAATTAATGCACAGCTGTATAGACAAACGTTCTCCCGTGCGTATACTGCCGCGACGTTCCTGATTTGTGCCCTGTCCGAAAGGCCTGTCGACACCGTGTCTGCTTCTGTCACCGGCGCGCGCGCGCCCTCCACGCTGGGCCGGCTCATCGAGCCCTTCATCGCCCCCGACGTCTTCGACTTCTGGGTGGGCCACCTCAACCCCGCGTGGTCGTGGTCGCGCCCGCTCGCCAAGGTCGTCGAGCGCCATGTCGAGGCAGCCGACACCGTGACGCTGGTGCTCAAGCCCAACCGCCATGTGGGGCGTTTCGCGCCAGGCCAGCACGTCAACGTGAGTGCCGAGGTCAATGGCCGCCGCACCACCCGCAGCTACAGCCTGACCGGCATTCCGCAGCGCAACGGACGCATCAGCCTCACCGTCAAGCGTGTGGACGGCGGCAAGCTCAGCACCCACCTGTGCCGCGATGTGCAAGTGGGCGACGTGCTCGAGATCGGACCTGCCTTCGGCGAGATGACGCTGCCCGCCAAGCCCGAGGGCCGCTGGGTGTTCCTGGCTGCCGGCAGCGGCATCACCCCCTTGATGAGCCTGACCCGGGCCCTGGCCGCGCAGAACATGCCGGTCGACACCACGCTGATCTACTGGGCCAAGACCCGTGCCGAGCTGTGCTTCCTGCTGGAACTGCAGGCCCTGGCGCGCAAGCACCCGCAATTCCATCTGCATGTGGTGCTGACCCACGAGGCCCAGCTGCTGGCAGGCGAACACAGGGGCTTCATCAGCACCGAACAACTGGCCGAGCTGGCCGGCGACCTGTCCGATGCGCAGGTGTATGCCTGTGGCCCGAGCGGCTTTGTCGACACCGCCCGCAGCCTGACCGAAGGCCGCGTGCGTCGCTTCCTGGCCGAAGGCTTCACCCCGGCGACGCTGGATGCGGCCGACGCGACCACGGTGCGCGTGCAGCTGACACGCACCGGCCGCACGCTGGAGGTGTCGACCGGCCAGTCGCTGCTGGAAGCCCTGGAAGCCCAGGGCCTGAACCCACGCTCCGGCTGCCGCATGGGCGTGTGCCACACCTGCGTGTGCACCAAGCGCGCCGGCACGATCGAAGACATCAACACCAAGGAACAGAGCACCGAGGAAGAAGGCCAGGTCCGCATCTGCGTGAGCCGCGCCCGCACCGACCTCACGCTGGACCTTTGAGGAGACTTTCCCGATGAGCACGACATCCCTGAGCCGCACGCTGAGCGCCGACGAGCTGGCCCGCTTCGGCGCCGAGATCGATGCCCTGCGCGCCCGCACCGTGGCCGACCTGGGCGAGCGCGACGCGCGCTACATCCGCCGCATCTACAAGGCGGTGCGCTACACCGAGGCCCTGGGCCGCATCCTGCTGATGGCCGCGTTCTTCCTGCCGGAAGGCTGGCTGTTCCCCGCTGCGGCAGCCGGTGTGGTGCTGCTGGCCATGTCCAAGATCCTGGACAACATGGAGCTGGGTCACAACGTGATCCACGGTCAGTACGACTGGATGGGCGACCCCCACCTGCAGGGCAAGTCCTTCGAGTGGGACATCGCCGGCACCAGCGACAACTGGCGCAAGACCCACAACTTCCGTCACCACACCTACACCAACGTCCATGGCATGGACGAAGACCTGGGCTATGGCGTGCTGCGCCTGTTCCCCGAGCAGAAGTGGCATCCGGCCCGCCTGGGTCAGCCGATCTACGCGGTCATCTTCGCGCTGCTGTTCGAGTGGGGTGTGGCCATCCAGGACCTGCGCCTGGGCCGCTGGTTCTCGGGCCGCGTGTCGAACAAGCAGATGTACCGGATCGCCAAGCCGGCCCTGCTGAAGATGCGCCGTCAGATGATCAAGGACTACATCGTGTTCCCGCTGCTGGCCGGGCCGGGCTTCCTGACCGTGCTGGCCGGCAACGCCGTGGCCAACGTGATCCGCAGCATCTGGACGTACACCGTCATCTTCTGCGGCCACTTCACGACCAACGTCGAGACCTTCCCCAAGAGCGTACTGAAGAACGAGACCCGCGCCCACTGGTACGTGCGTCAGATCCGCGGTTCGAGCAACCTGACCGGTGGCAAGCTGATCGACCTGTGGACGGGCAACCTGAGCCACCAGATCGAGCACCACCTGTTCCCCGACGTGCCGGCCAACCGGTACGCCGAAATGGCGGTCGAGGTGAAGGAAATCTGCGCCCGCTACGGCCAGTTCTACAACACCGGCTCGATGGTCAAGCAGTTCAGCCAGGTGATCTGGCGCATCCTGCGTCACTCCTTCCCCAGCTCGCCGGCCCGCGTGCGCCCGGCCACGCAGGGCGCGAACTGAGACGGCGCGACGGAAGGAATCCGCCATAGAAAAACCCGCCGGCAGGCGGGTTTTCTTTTGGAAGCGCGACCCGACGGGTGATCAGGCGCGGCTGGCTCCGATCAGGGCCGGGTAGGCCGAATGAATCACGTAGACGGGGATGCGCGCGAGGTAGTCGCCGAAACGGCCCTTGCGCTCGAAGCGCGCGCGGAAGGGCGAGCGCAGGAAGAAGTCACCCAGCTTGGGCACGATGCCCCCGCCGATGTAGACGCCCCCCTGGGCGCCCAGCGTGAGCGCCAGGTCGGCCGCCACGGTGCCCATCATGGCGCAGAAGGTGTTCAGCGCGGCCACGCACTCCACATCGGTGCCGTCCAGCGCATGCTGGGTCACGTCGGCCGGGCTCAGGTTGGCGTGTGCCACACCGGCCAACAGGCAGTGGGCCTGGTACAGCGCTTGAATGCCCTGACCTGACAGCGCCCCACGCTCGGCCGACACATGGTCCGGCAGCAAGGTGCGCAGCGCGCCGATCACGCGAGCCTCATCCTCATCAAAGGCCGGCAGGGTCACGTGCCCGCCCTCGCCTTCCAGCGGCACCCACAGATCCTGCCCGGGCACCGGCACGAGCCCCGACACGCCCAGTCCCGTGCCGGCACCCAGCAGCGCCTTGGCCTTGCCCGGCATGGGCTCGGTACCGCCGACCTGCACCAGGTCGGCCGCCGGCAGGCCCGGCAGGGAGAGCGCCAGCACCGTGAAGTCGTTCAGGAACACCAGTGACGACAGCCCCAGCGCATCGCGCAGCTCGCTGATCGAGAACGCCCAGTGGGCGTTGGTCAGCGCAATCCGGTCGCCCAGGATGGGGTTGGCGATGCCGACCACGCCGGCGCGCGGACGCTGCCCGCCCGTTCGGGGCAGCACCTGCTGCAGGTAATGCTCGATGGCCTCGCGCGGACCGGGGAAGTCTTTGCAAGGCAGGTTGACGATGTGCTCGATGGGGGCATCGGGCGCTTGTTGCAAAGCCAGGCGGGCATTGGTGCCGCCCACATCGCCGAGCAGGCGGGGGTAACTGGCAGACATGGTGTCGGTCTCGGAATCAGGAAGGAAATGGCAGGAGGCACGCGCCGCCCGCTTCAGTCGACATGGAAGATGTGCACGGGCACGCGGTCCTGCTGGAGGACGATGCGGATGGGCAGCTCGGCCACCTCCCCGGCTTCGGATGCACGCTGCAGCAAGGCACGCTTGGCCGCCCCGGTGCAGTGGATCACCGCGCACCGCGTGTCCAGCAGCGCACGGCGCGTCAGCGTCAGGCGCGGCACCGGCACATTCGGCGGGGCCGGGGCCCCACGGGCATCGTCAACGGGGCCTGCGCGTCGTCCAGCGCGGCGGCCAGCTCCGGCGCCTGCGGGAACAGCGAGGCCGTGTGGCCGTCGCCGCCCATGCCGAACAACGTCACCTCGGCCGGCCACGGCAAGCCGGCCAGTTCGGCCTCGATGGCAGGCTGGCCGTCGGTGGGCGTGGGCGCTTCGCTGCTGACCGGCACAAAAGTGGCCGCTGCGGCAGGCCCCTGCAGCAGGTGCGTTCGCACCAGGCGCGCGTTGCTGTCGGCATGGTCCAGCGGCACCCAGCGGTCATCGGCCAGGGTCACGACCACACGCGACCAGTCCAGTGGCAGGCGGGACAGCGCCTCGAAGAACGGCACCGGGGTGCTGCCGCCGGACAGCACCAGCAGCACGCGCTCGCGTTCGGCCAGGGCGGCCTGCAGCCGGTCGGCCGTGAAGCGCGCCAGGTTGGCCGCCAGGGTGGCCGCGTCGGCGGCCGTGTGGTGATTGAGTTGCATGGCGATTCGAATGGGTCGACCGGGTCGGACAGAAGGTGCTGACAGCGGGCAATCAGGGTGCCCGCAGCAGGGAGCCAGGAGCAAGGCGGCCCGCTGGCGTTCGCGCGGGCGCTGCCATGTCAGATCTCCTCGTGCCAGGCCAGCCCGTCGCGCCCCAGCAAGGCGCTCGAGGCGGCCGGCCCCCAGGTGCCTGCCGTGTAGGGCTTGGGCCGCTCGGTGCTGGCCTTCCAGGCGTCCATGATGGGCTCGACCCAGCGCCACGCGGCCTCCTGCTCGTCCCGGCGCACGAACAGCGTCAGGTTGCCACGCATCACATCCATCAGCAAGCGCTCGTAGGCCTCCAGGCGACGCGAGCGGAAGGTCTCGGCAAAGTCCAGATTCAGGTGAACCGGCTGCAGGTGCATGACGTCACCCGGCTGCTTGGCGAGCAGGTGCAGCTCGACCTTTTCCTCGGGCTGCATGCGGATCACCATGCGGTTGGGGTTCAGGCTGTCGGCCGTCTGCCCGAAGATGGAATGCGGCACGCTGCGGAAGTTGACGACGATCTCGGCCACGCGCTGCGGCATGCGCTTGCCGGTGCGCAGGAAAAAGGGCACGCCGGCCCAGCGCCAGGTGTCGATCTCGGCGCGCAGCGCCACGAAGGTCTCGGTGGTGCTGCCCGGCGGAATGCGTTCCTCTTCCAGGTAGCCCGGCACCGGCTTGCCAGCCGCCGCCCCGGCACGGTACTGCCCGCGCACCGTCTTCAGGCCCACATCGGCGCCGGCGATCGGGCGCAGCGCCCGCAGGATCTTGAGCTTCTCGTCGCGCACAGCGTCGGCAGAGATCGATGCAGGCGGCTCCATGGCCACGATGCACAGCAGTTGCAGCAGGTGGTTCTGCACCATGTCGCGCATGGCACCGACCTGGTCATAGAAGTCGCCGCGGGACTCGACCCCCAGCTCTTCGGCCACCGTGATCTGCACATCGCGCACCGACTCGCGCCGCCACAGCGGCTCGAACAGCGCGTTGCCGAAGCGCAGGGCCAGGAGGTTCTGCACCGGCTCCTTGCCCAGGTAGTGGTCGATCCGGTAGATCTGCTGCTCGCCGAAGAAGCCCCCCACAGCGTCGTTGATGGCCTGCGATGACGCCAGGTCATGCCCCAGCGGCTTTTCCAGCACGACGCGGCTGTGCTCGGTGTTCAGCCCGCGCCGCGCGAGCTGCTCGCAGATCGTGGCAAACAGCCGGGGCGCCGTGGACAGGTAGAACACCCGCTCGCGCTGGGGTGCGCCGAGCAGCATCGCGGCCAGCTCATCGTAGGACGCCGAATCGGTGGCGTCGACACACGTGTAGTCGAGCAAGCCGGCAAAGCGGTCCCAGGCGCCGGCGTCGAAGCCCTTGCCAAGACAGGCCGCCACGCGCTGCTGCGCCAGGGCCTGGAAGCCGGCACGGTCGAGCGGCTCTCGGGCCACACCGATCACGCGCAGGCGGGCCGGCAGCAGTTCGTCCTGCTGCAGGCGCATCAAGGCCGGCAACAGCTTGCGCATCGCCAGGTCGCCCGTGCCTCCGAAGATGACCAGGTCCAGTTCGGGGGCGGCGTGCAGTCGTGTACCCATGCTTCCTCAGATCGGCGTCAAAACTTGTAGTAATACTACTTCATGAGCCATGAACACGCCACCCTGCAAATTGCGGGTTAACCCTCAGAGCCAGCCACATCAATGCGTTAACAGTACGGGCAAACACCACAGACGCTATCCAAGCGTGTGAAATTTCGCTACATTGTGAGCTCTGCCAGCCAACGCGTCCTTTCACCATGGCCAAGTCCCCCACCCCTCTGCATCCGCAACTTCATGCCGTGACGGAGCGCATCCGCCTACGCAGCGCCGCCACGCGGGCCGCCTACCTGGCGCGGATCGACGCGGCCGGCCAGGCCGGGCCCGTGGAGCGCTCGGCCCTGGGGTGCACCAACCTGGCCCACGCCTACGCCGCGGCACCCGCTGCCGACAAGATCTGGCTTCGCCAGCAGCGCACCGCCAACCTGGCCATCGTGTCGGCCTACAACGACATGCTCTCGGCCCACCAGCCCCTTGCCGAGTTCCCGGAGTGGATCAAGGAAGCCGCCCGCGAAGTGGGCGCCACCGCGCAGTTCGCCGGCGGCGTGCCCGCCATGTGCGACGGCGTCACGCAAGGCAAGGCCGGCATGGAACTGTCGCTCTTTTCGCGTGACGTGATTGCCATGTCCACGGCGGTCGCGTTGTCTCATAACATGTTCGATGCCACGCTGTGCCTGGGCGTGTGCGACAAGATCGTGCCCGGCCTGCTGATCGGCGCACTGAGCTTCGGCCACCTGCCCACGGTGTTCGTGCCCGCCGGCCCGATGACCACCGGCCTGAGCAACGACGACAAGGCCAAGGTGCGACAGCGCTACGCTGCCGGTGAAGTCGGCCAGGACGAGCTGCTGGCCGCCGAGGAGAAGGCCTACCACGGCCCGGGCACCTGCACCTTCTACGGCACGGCCAACAGCAACCAGATGCTGATGGAGATCATGGGCCTGCACCTGCCGGGCTCGGCCTTCATCCATCCGCACACCCCCTTGCGCGAAGCACTCACCCGCGAGGCGGCTCGCCGCGTGGCGCAGCTCACCCGCCTGGGCAACCAGTACACCCCCGTCGGCCACGTGATCGACGAGCGTGCCGTGGTGAACGGCCTGGTCGGCCTGATGGCCACGGGCGGCTCCACCAACCACACGCTGCACCTGGTGGCGATGGCCCGCGCGGCCGGCATCGTGATCGATTGGGACGACTTCGATGCGATCTCGGCCATCACGCCGCTGCTGGCCCGCGTCTACCCCAACGGCAAGGCCGACGTGAACCACTTCCACGCCGCGGGCGGCATGGCCTTCCTGATCCGCGAACTGCTGGACGCCGGCCTGCTGCACGAAGACGTGAAGACCGTGGCAGGCGGCGCCGAAGGCCTGCGGGCCTACACCCGCCAGCCGCAGCTCGAGGGCGATCGCGTGGTGTGGGTGGATGTGCCTGCCCTCAGCGGTGACCCGACCGTGGTCAGCACCGTGGCCGCCCCCTTCTCCTCGGACGGCGGCCTGCGCGTGCTCAAGGGCAACCTCGGGCGTTCGGTCATCAAGGTGTCGGCCGTCAAGCCCGAGAACCGTGTGGTCGAGGCGCCGGCCATCCTGTTCAATGACCAGAGCGAACTGATTGCGGCCTACAAGCGCGGCGAACTCAACCGCGACTTCGTCGCCATCGTGCGCTTCCAGGGCCCGAGCGCCAACGGCATGCCCGAACTGCACTCGCTCACGCCCACGCTGGCCAACCTGCAGGACCAGGGTCACAAGGTGGCCCTGGTGACCGACGGGCGCATGTCCGGTGCGTCGGGCAAGGTGCCCGCCGCCATCCACGTCACGCCGGAAGTGAAAGCCGGCGGCCCGCTCGGCAAGGTGCGCAACGGCGACCTCATCCTGCTGGATGCCGAAGCCGGCACGCTGGACGCTGTGGTGCCGGCCGCAGAATGGGCCACCCGCACGGTCGACACCGCCGACCTGTCGGCCAACTGGCACGGCACCGGCCGCGAACTGTTCGGCGGCTTCCGCCGCGCCGTGACGGGCGCCGAGCAGGGCGCCATGAGCTTTGGCGAGTTCTGACCGCGCCCGCTCGCTCATTCACTGATCCTCGCCTCGAAAGACACGACGATGCCCAATCTGAACCCTGGCCTTTCCTCGTTCATGCGCCTCAGCCCGGTGATCCCCGTGCTGGTGATCGACCGCACCGAAGACGCCGTGCCGCTGGGCCGTGCACTGGTCGATGGCGGCCTCAAGGTGCTGGAGATCACGCTGCGCACGCCGAACGCGCTGGACGTGATCCGCGAGATCGCCAACCATGTCGAAGGCGCCGTGGTGGCAGCCGGCACCGTGACCACACCCGCCCAATGGGAAGCGGCCGCCGAAGCCGGCGCGCAGTTCATGGTGTCTCCGGGCCTGACGCCCGCCCTGATCGAGCACGCGCAACAGGCCGCGACCGGCCTGTTGCCCGGTGTGGCCACGGCATCGGAACTGATGATCGCCCTTGATGGCGGCTTCACCAACTTCAAGTTCTTCCCGGCCCAGCAGGCGGGCGGATCGGGCATGCTCAAGGCACTGGGGGGGCCGTTCGCCGACGCACTGTTCTGCCCGACGGGCGGCATCACCGTCGAGACTGCGCCTCAGTTCCTGAGCCTGCCGAACGTGGCCTGTGTGGGTGGCTCGTGGCTGGCGCCGGCTCCGCTGGTCAAAGCCGGCGACTGGGCCGCCATCCGCGATCTGGCGCGCGCAGCCTCTGCCCTGAAGCCCGCTTGAAACCGGCCTGACACGCCTTCCTGCATCTGGTGTTGTATGGGGTCAGCGCCCCGCGCGGCGCGACTTTTTGACCGACCCGGCCCCGCGCCCGGTCGGTCTTTTTTTGCCCGGTCAGCGCGCGTGCGAGATCCACGCGGCCGCATCCTCACGCAGGCCGAACGGCGACTTCACGGCACCCGGCCGCTGCATGGCTACGCCCACCGCCAGCACGTCGATCATCAGCAAGTGCAGGATGCGCGAGACCATCGAGAGCTGCTCCGTGCGGCCTTCGACATGGTCGACCGCCAGGGTGACGGTGGCACGGCGGGCCAGCGGTGAGTCGCTGGCCGTGATGGCCACCACGGTGGCGCCTGCGTTCAGGGCCTTGTCGACCGCGTGGATGAGGTCGGGCATGGCACCCGACCGGGACACCGCGACCACCACGTCGCCAGGCCCCAGCAGGTCGGCAGCCATGGCCTGCAGGGCGCTGTCGGCATGGGCCATGGCAGGAATGCCGAAGCGCAGGAACTTGTACTGGCCATCCACCGCCACGATGTGCGAGTTGCCGACGCCGTGGAACTCCACGCGGCGCGCCTGCCGAAGCAGCTCGATCGCCCGCCCAACGGCCTGCCCATTGAGCCCGTCACGCAACTTCACGATGGCCGACACCGTGTTGTCCAGCACCTTGGCCGACAGATCCGGTGCCGCGTCGTCCACCCGGACCTGGCTGTGACGCAGCGGAATGGTGCCCGTCAGCCCCGAGGCCAGCTTCAGCTTGAAGTCGGAGAGGCCCTCGAAGCCCAGGCTGCGGCAGAAACGGATCACGGTGGGCTGACTCACCTCGGCCTGGCGAGCGATCTCGGCCACCGGCTCGTTCATGAAGGCCCGTGGATGGGCCAGCAGGTGATCGGCCACACGCTGCTCGGCGCGGCTCAGTTCATCCCGCAGGACCTTGATGCGCGCGATCAGCCCGCCGTCATGCGCAGCTGCATGCTCGCGCACATGATGGGTCAGCAGCACAGCCAGGCCCGTGAACACAGGCCAGGGCGCGGTCACCAGCACGGTGGGCACCGCCGCCAGCCAGGACGAGAAACGGCCTTTGGCTTCGAAGCGCTCGCGGAAGCCCGAGGCGGCCAACAACGGACCCATGCGGGGCAGCAGATCCCCGCCCAGATAGACACCGCCGACAGCCCCCAGCATCAGGGCCACATCGGCCGACACCGTGCCCAGCATGCGCCCGAACACGGCCACGGCTGCAGCGCTGCGGGCGTCCCCGGCGTGGGCCTGGTCGATCAACGCCGTGGCCTCCGGAGCCTCGGGCGCGCCAGTGCCTGCATGCGGCGTGCTCCGATCCGGCCGGGGCGGCTCCCCACGCGGCCCCAGCGTCTGCCAGATGAAGCGCAACCCGTCGGCCGACACCAATCGCTCGGCCGACACGTGGGGCCAGCGGCGCCAGGCAGCCTGCAGGATGGCGAGCTCAGTGTCGTCCGCTGGGGCGAAGCTGATGTGCCCCCCCTCGCTGCCCAGCGTGATGCGGCGGTCGTCTGCCGGAATCAGACCCGACACGCCCAGCCCCTCACCGGGGCCGATGAGGCCGATCACCCCACCGGGCTGCGCGCGCCCGCCTCCCAGAGGCTGACAGGCGGACTCAGGCAGATGAGGCAAGGCCATGGCCAGTGCGGTGAAGTCGTTGACCACCAGCAGGGTGTCCAAACCCAGTGCCTCGCGCAGGGCCGCCACGGAGAAGCGCCAACCCTTGTGCGTCAGCACCACCTCGTCCCCCTGCACCGTGCCTGCCACGGCCAGGGCCAGATGCCGCAAGGTCGGCCCCTGCCGGCCGGCCCGTTCAACCCAACCGGCTTTCAGCGCCTGCGCCAACTGCGCCGGCCCCGAGCAGCTGCGCTGGCTCACCACTGGCAGGCCACCTTCGGTCTGTCCATCGGGGCGACACAGACACAGGCGACCGGCAGGGTCCAGCAGGGCAAGCAGACGAGTGTCGTCCATGGACAAAGGCATTCGACGGGATGGGAGACCGACCTCGTGCAGAGGCGCGTCGGACCCGGATGGCAGAAAGCGCGACACGGCATCCACGCAGGGGCGGCGTGTCACCGAGTCATGCAGCCCAGTATAGGTGAGCGCCTTCTCTTCCCACCCGGTCCGGGGGGGGAGCCATGCAATCCCTTAGGCGAACGCCCGTTCATCTGACTTAGCCTGTCGTCAACCTGATACACGCGCTCCGATGCACGTCAACCACGCTCCGTTCAGCCCCATGAGCCGGACGCGGTGCGGCCGGCAGCCGACCTACCCCGCAGTGACACCATGACCGACGCAGCCGCCCCCTCCGCCCTGGCCCGACTGAAGATCGACCGCAGCGCGCAGGCGACGGCCCGGCGAGGCCCCGCGCTCCTGCCCTGGGTCGTCGCAGCCGGCATCAGCCTGGCCGCGGCCGGCGCCTGGGCGCTGTATCCGCGCACCGTGCCGGTCACGGCCACGTCGGTCGTGCAGAGCACCCCGTCGCAACAGTATGTGCAGCTCACGGCAGCCGGCTACGTCGTGGCCCAACGGCGGGCCGCTGTGTCGTCCAAGGCCTCGGGCCGCCTGATCGAGCTGAACGTGCGCGAGGGCTCGCAGGTGCAGAAGGGCCAGCTGCTGGCCCGGCTCGACGCCAGCGACATCCAGGCCACCATCCTGGCCGCCGAGGCGGCCGTGCACCAGGCCGAAGCCAACCACAAGCAGGCCACGGTGCAGCTCATCAACGCGCGTGCCGAAACCGCGCGCACCCGCAGCCTCGAGTCCCAAGGCTTTGTCTCGGGGCAGATGGTCGACAACGTCGTGGCCAAGAACAAGGCCGTGTTCGCCCAGGTGGCCGCCGCAGAAGCCGCGCTGGCGCAGGCGCGCGCCCAGCTCAAGGCCCAGAAGGTGGCGCTGGACTACACCGAAATCCGCGCGCCCTTCGACGGGGTGGTGCTGGTGAAGAACGCCAACGTCGGCGACATCATCCTGCCGATGTCGAGCGCAGCGGGCGCCCAGGGTGCGGTGGTCACCATGGCCGACATGAGCACCCTCGAGGTCGAGGCCGATGTGTCGGAAGGCAACCTGTCGAAGGCCCGTCCCGGTCAACCGGTCGAGATCACGCTGGACGCCCTGCCCGGCACCCGCTTCCGCGGGCAGGTGGTCGGCATCGTCCCCACGGTGGACCGAGCCAAGGCCACCGTCATGACCAAGATCCGCTTCGACCAGCTCGACCCGCGCGTGCTGCCCGAGATGAGCGCCAAGGTCGCCTTCCTGTCCAAGGCCATCACCGAGGCCGATCAGCAACCGGTGACGGCTGTGCCCGCCACCGCCATCACCGAACGCGATGGACAGAGCGTGGTCTGGCGCCTGCAGGGCCAGGGCGAGGCCAGCACGGTCGAGGCCGTGGCCGTCAAGCCCGGACGCCAGCTGGGTGACCTGCGCGAAGTGGCCGGGGCCATCAAGCCGGGGGACAAGATCGTGGTCACACCGCCCGCGCGTCTCAAGGACGGCGCTCGCGTCGCGCTGAGCACCTCCTGACCGCGCGCGAGGCCGTTCACCATGCAGTCCCCGAAACGTGAACCGGTGATCCGCATCGATCACCTCAGCAAGACCTACACCCGCGGCGGGCAGCCCATTCCTGTGCTGCGCGACATCAACCTCGAGGTGACGGAAGCCGAGTTCGTCTCGCTGATGGGCCCCAGCGGCTCGGGCAAGAGCACGCTGCTCAACCTCATTGCCGGCATCGACCAGCCCAGCAGCGGCACCATCGCCATCAACGGGGTCGACATCGCCACGTTGGATGAAACGGCCCTGGCCGACTGGCGCGCCGCCAACGTCGGCTTCATCTTCCAGTTCTACAACCTGATGCCGGTGCTGACGGCGTACGAAAACGTCGAGCTGCCGCTGCTGCTGACCCACCTGAGCCGCAAGCAGCGCAAGGCCCACGTCGAGGCGGCCCTGGAGATGGTGCGCCTGGCCGACCGCATGGACCACTACCCGAACGAGCTGTCCGGCGGGCAACAGCAGCGCGTGGCCATTGCCCGCGCGCTGGTGACCGACCCGACGCTGATCGTGGCCGACGAGCCCACGGGCGACCTGGACCGCGCCACTGGCGAAGAGGTGCTGGCCCTGATGGACGAGCTGCACCGTGATCTGGGCAAGACCATCGTGATGGTGACGCACGACCCCAAGGCCGCGGCCCGCGCCAGCCGCATGATCCACCTCGAGAAGGGCGTGCTGGTCAGCGACCCGGCCGAGGCCCACTGAACCGGGCCGCCGATGTTCCTGTTCAAGCTGCTGCTGAAGAACGCCTTCCGGCACAAGCTGCGCACGCTGCTGACCATGGTGGGCCTGATCGTGGCCATCAGCGCCTTCGGGCTGCTGCGCACCATCGTCGATGCCTGGTATGCGGGCGTGGACGCAACCTCGAGCACGCGGCTCATCACGCGCAGCGCCATCTCGGTGGGCTACCCGCTGCCGCTGTACTACGCCGAGCGCATCCGCAAGATCGAGGGCGTCACGCACGTGACCTGGGCCAACTGGTTCGGTGGCATCTACATCGACCGCAAGAACTTCTTCGCGCGCTTTGCCGTGGACGGACCCAGCTACTTCGCGCTCTACCCGGAGTACCGCGTCAGCGACGAGCAGCAGCTCGCCTTCCTGGCCGACCGTCAGGGCGCCATTGTGGGCCGCAAGACGGCGCAGCGCTTTGGCTGGCAGGTGGGTGACACCATCCCGCTGCAGGGCAACATCTACCCTGGCAACTGGAACTTCACGATCCGCGGCATCTACACCGGTGCCGACGCCCGCACCGACGAAACACTGATGCTGATGCACTGGTCGCTGCTGGCCGAAAGCGTGCGCAAGCGCGTGGGCTCGGCCCAGGCCAACCAGGTGGGCCTGTATGTGGTGGGCATCAAAGACCCAAATCGCGCCGCCGCCATCTCGCAGGAGATCGACGCCCTGTTCAAGAACTCCGGCGCCGAGACCCGCACCGAAACGGAGAAGTCCTTCCAGCTCGGCATCGTGGCCATGAGCCAGGCGGTGCTGATGGCCATCCGCGCGGTGAGCTTTGTCGTCATCCTCATCATCATGGCTGTGATGGCCAACACCATGACCATGACCGCGCGCGAGCGCCTGGCCGAATACGCGACGCTCAAGGCCCTGGGCTTTTCGCCGGCCTTCGTGGTCAAGCTGCTGTTTGGTGAGAGCCTGATGATCGCGGCCATCGGCGGGGCCATCGGCATCGCAGCGACCTTCCCGCTGGCCAGCGCCTTCCTGTCGCAGACCCAGCAGCTGTTCAAGGTCTTCGAGATCTCGCAGGAAACCATGCTGATCCAGGCCGGCGCCGCCCTGGTGGTCGGGCTGATTGCGGCCGCCTGGCCCGCCTGGAAGATGTCGCGCATCGACATCGTGCAAGGCCTGCGCCACGTTGCCTGACGCCTCCTCATGCGCGCCATCCCCCTCTCCTACGTGATGCGCAACCTCTGGGTGCGCCGCGTCACCACCGCCCTGACGGCCGGCGGCATGGCCCTGGTCGTGTTCGTGTTCGCCACCGTGCTGATGATGAGCGAGGGCATCAACGAGACCATGGTGGCCACCGGCCAGCTCGACAACGTCATCGTGCTGCGCAAGGGCGCGGGCACCGAGATCAACTCGGCCATCACCCGCGATCAGGCCGCCGCCATCGAGGCCCTGCCGGCCGTGGCCACCGACAGCCTGGGGCGCAAGCGGGTCTCGCGCGAGGTGGTGGTGCTCAACAACCTGCCCAAGCGCGATGGCGGCGAGATGAGCAACGTGATGGTGCGCGGCACCAATGCGGTCGGCATGTCGTTGCGCCCGCAGGTGCGGCTGGTCCGCGGGCGCATGTTCCGGCCCGGCACGTCGGAAGTCATCGTGGGCTCGGGCATCGCACGCGGCTTCGCCAGCATGGAGATCGGGCACACGCTGCACTTCGCCGGCCGCGACTGGCTCGTCGTCGGACACTTCGATGCGCAGCGCAGCGGCTTCGACTCCGAGCTGTGGGCCGACAGTGAACAGGTCATGCAGGCCTTCCGGCGCGCCGTGTACTCGACCCTGCTGTACCGCCTGAGCTACCCCGGCGCCTTCGACGCCTCGCGCCAGGCCATGGCCGCCGACCCGCGCCTGCAGATGGATGCCAAGCTCGAGCAACGCTTCTATGCCGAACAGTCCGAGTCCATGTCGCGCTTCATCAAGCTGCTGGGCCTGTCCCTGTCGGTGATCTTCTCGATCGGTGCCATCGTGGGCGCCATGATCACCATGTTCGCGGCCGTGGCCTCGCGCATCGGCGAAATCGGCACGCTGCGCGCCCTCGGCTTTCGCAAGGAGGCCGTGCTGATCGCCTTCCTGGGCGAGTCGCTCGGCCTGGCGCTGGTCGGCGGCCTGGTGGGGCTGGGTGGCGCCTCGCTGATGCAAATGGTCAACATCTCCACCGTCAACTACCAGACCTTCTCCGAGATCGCCTTCCGCTTTCGCTTCACCCCGGCGGTGGCCACGCAGACCATGGCCTTCGCCCTGCTGATGGGTTTTCTGGGCGGCTTCGTGCCGGCCTGGCGCGCAGCCCGGCTGAGCATCATCGAGTGCCTGCGACAGGCCTGACCGCCATGGCATCCCCTCCGACCCACGTGGCACTCCGGGCGGCATGGCTGTCTTGCCTGCTGGCGGGTGCGCTGGCTCATGGTGCGAGCCAGTCCAATCCCGCTGTGGCTGCGGTGCCCCCCGTCGGGACAGAGGCGCCGAGCGCCGTGCGCCCCCCGCCCACGCTGACCCCCGGCATCGGCGCGGCCCAGGCCACCAGCCGCGCCGCCGACCTGATCGCCCGGGGCTACACCGAGCAGGAGTGGTGGCTCGGCGGCACCGCGCAGGTCCACGACCGGGCAGGCAGCCGCTCGGAAGATGGCCGCTGGGCCGCCCGCCCGCGCGCAGGCAGCGCCCGCCCCTATCAGACCCGGTTGCTGGTTCGGCGTCCGGCCGACCCGACCCGCTTCAACGGCATCGTGCTGGTCGAGTGGCTGAACAGCACGCTGAAGTTCGACCTGGATGGCGGCTGGATCCTCCTGCGCGACGAGATCCTGCGTGAAGGCTACGCGTGGGTCGGCGTCAGTGTGCAGGCCGAGGCCCTGCCCGGCTTGCTGGCCCAGGGACCGCACCGCTACGACGTGCTGCGCCTACCGGGTGATGCTTACGCCTGGGACGTCTATGGCGATGCCTTGCAGACCGTTCGTCAGCACGCGCAGCGCCTGCTCGGCATCCCCGCTCCGCCGCGACTGCGCTTGCTGGGCGTCGGGTACTCGCAATCTGCGGTGTTTCTCACCACGTGGTTGAACGCCTTCGAGCCGGTCCTACGGCGACTCGACGGCACGCTGCTGCACGGTGCCGCGCCCGTGGCGGCCCCCTTGAACGGCGACGAGGGCCACGCATTTGCCCCACGCCTGCGTGCCGACCTGAATCGGCCCGTCATGCAAGTGCAAACCGAGATGGAGGTGTCGGTGAGCTGGCCCTTGTCCAAGACCCCGGATACCGCCAGCGTGCGCTACTGGGAGGTCGCGGGAGCCGCCCACCTCGACGCCGATGTGCAGGCCGAGACCCGCGCCGTCGCACCGCGCGACTGGCTCGACAGCGAGCCCGTTTGCCTCAAACCGCTCAACGCCCTGCCCTTGCGCCACGCCGATGCGGCGGCCCTGCATGCGCTGCGCCGCTGGGTGGTCGACGGGGTGCCACCCCCCACCGTGCCGCGCATGGGCCGGGGCCCGCTGGGCTTTCTGGCGCACGACGACGATGGCAACGTGCTCGGCGGCCTGCGTCTGCCCGAGATCGATGCCCCGCTTGCCCGCTTCGGCACCTACGGCAACGTCAGCCGGGGCTGGCCTTCGGTGCGGGGTCTGTACACCTGCATCGCCGGCGGCAGCACCGTGCCCTTGTCGGCAGAACGACTGCAACGGCGTTACGGCGATCGGGCCAGCTGGCTGCGGGCGGTGCAGACGTCGGCCGATCGGCTGCTGCAGAGCGGGCTGTTGCGCCCGGCCGACCACGCCCTCACGCTGGAGACAGCGCGCCGGACCCCGTGGCCGGCGTCGCGCTGAGCGCCCCCACCGCCTCGGTCCGTCCCGACTGCCGCGCGGCATCCAGGATGGCCGCCTGCAACGCCGTCTGAACCGCCGCCAGCTCGCCAGGGCGGGCAGTCAGGTGCAGATCCACCCCGTCGTCGCCCTCCGGTATGGCCACCACCATCAGCATCCGGAAAGCGACACCACAGATGTCGTACCAGGCCGGACCGCCCTGCCCCAGGTCGATGCGGTAGATCGGAAAGTTCACGCAGTTGTTCAGGATGAAGCCCGCGCGCAGCGTCTCGGCTGCCGGCCGCATGAACAGGCGCCACACCGCCTTGCGCTGGCGATAGCGCTCCATCAGCGCCAGCAGGTCGAACAGTTCCTCATGGGCCACTTGTGCGGCCGTGGGCCGACAGCGCAATGCCAGCTCGGGCAGTGACAGGCTCGCAACCTCGGCGGCCGTGCTGCGCCCTTCGCCATAGCCCAGTGCATTGCCGAAGTAATCACGGGGAATGCGCAACCGCCGCCGGGCGCGCAGATCCAGCACGATGCCTACGCTGCGCTCGACACCGGGCTGCAGCAGCGGCGACATGTGCTTGAGGCAGAACGCGGCCACCAGCTCCGAGGTGCTGACCGCCGCGGTCGCCTCGCCGCACTCGCGGGCCTCCTCCTTCCAGCGCCGCACCAGCACCGCCGGCACGCGCAACACCGCCTTGCGCAAATGCAATGCCTGCCAGCCCAGCCGCGCAAACAGGCCCATGCGCTCGGTCATGCTGGGGTCATACAGCAGGCCGGCCTCGCTGCGCGGTGGGCGGTCGGCCACGGCGTCCACCAGCGGCTGACGGTCGAACGAGCGCAAGGGCACGCTCTCACCCAGGCAGGCACGCGACCAGTCCTGCATGAACTGCCAGAAGCTGACGCCGTCGAACACCGAGTGCGGGCCGTAGCACGACAGCACGATGCCGCCATCGTCGAAGCGCCAGACATCGACCTGCAGCAGCGGCACGTCGCGCCCCACGATGCGCCACGGCAGAAAAGGCTTGAAGTAGCGCCGCAGGTCGCGGCCCATCGGGCGCTCGACGCCATACGCGGGCGCCGCACCGCGGCAGGCGTGCACGCGGAAGTCGATGCCGGCGTCGTTGCAGTCAACGAAGGCGTGGCCATCTGCGTCCTTCTTCAGGCGGCCCGTGATGATGGGGTAGCCACGCAGCACCTCACGCAAGGCCCGCTCGGCCCGCACCACGTCGAAGCCTTGCGGATAGACCAGCATCACCGGGATGCCCACGTGCCCGTTGAACAGGTCCGACCCGGTCAGGCGTTGCGGCGGGCCTTGCACCCCGGCCTGCAAGCGAACCTGGCGCACCAGCGACGACTTCAACGCGGCCATGACAGCACCTCCGGATCGCGGACGCCTGCAGCAGACATCAGTAGAAATCAATAGACAAAGGGAATCAGGCGCTTGCGCGTCTGCTTGAAACGCCGGTAGGCGTCGCCCAGGGCGGCCTCCAGGGCCGCCTCTTCCACGTGGATGCGATAGAGGTAAATGGCCCACGAGCCGACCAGCATCACCGCCAGGCTGGCCAGGTTGCCCAGCATCAGCCCGAAGCCCCCCAGCGTCATGAGCGCGCCCAGATAGGACGGGTGGCGCAGGTAGCGATAGGCTCCCACATCGACCACCTGGTGGTCGGACTGGACGGTGACAGTGTGGGTGAAGAAGCGGCCCAGCGCCGCCCAGCAATGCATGCGCAGCAGCATGCCCGCCACGATCACCGCCACGCCACCGTGATACGCCCACAGCCGTCCGTCGTCCTGCAGCGCGGTGGGCGCGTGCCAGGCAGCCAGCACAGCCGCCACCTGCAGCATGGAGGCCCCGATCGAGATCACCAGTCCGGAGTAGCGGTCGTCGCCATCGTGGCCGCCCGAGAAGGCCTTCTTGCGCTGCAGCTGGCGCCATTCCATCCACAGGGCCCAGGCCATCACGGCCCAGATGAGCAGGCCTTCTGGCCACACGAAGATCAAGGGTCGAAGCGGGTCCATCACTGCTCGCATCATGTTGAACGCTGAGCAGATTGTGGTGCGGCCTCCTGCGCGGCCCGCCAAGTGCTTTCCCCTGCAGCCGGGCCCGCATCCGCGGGGGGATGGGGGGAGCGTGCGACACCCGCCTCCATCAACGACAACGCCCGCGCAATGGCGGGCGTCATCATGGGGAAAGCAGGTTCGGGCGGATCGCTGGCCCGGGCTCAACCGGCACGAGGCCAGGCACCGCGGCCAGGCGCTCAGCCAGCGCCCTGCAGGTTCACAGCGCGTCCTGGATCAGGCTGCGCTCGGCCACTTCCTGCGGCTCGCGCCACTTGATGCTGCAGCCGATGCTGGGCTCCTGCTCGCCCGGCCCATAGCCGAGGTGGGCCACCAGCCGCATCGCATCGAACAGTTCGCGCGGCAGCTCGGCCTCGACCGGCTCCACACGCCCTGCATCCAGACGCCCGCGGTACTGCAGGCGCATCTCGGCATCGAAGCCGAAGAAATCGGGCGTGCACACCGCACCGTACGCGCGCGCCACGGCCTGCGTCTCGTCGTACAGGTAATGGAAGGGAAGATCCCAGGCGCGGGCCTGCTGCTTCATGGCGGCAAAGCTGTCCTCGGGGTAGGCCGTGGCATCGTTGGAATTGATGGCCACCACGTTGACACCGATGGTGGCCAGTTCGCGTGCATCGCGGATCAGCCGCGGCATCATCGCCTGCACGTAAGGACAGTGGTTGCAGATGAAGGCCACGACCGTGCCGCGGCGTCCCATCAGCTGCTTGAGCGAGTGGTAATGGCTGTCGACGCCCAGCAGGCGGAACGGGGCGGCGGGCCAGCCGATGTCGGCGATCGGGGTGGTCAGGGCCATGGTGATGTCCTTTCAGGCGAGGTACTGCAAGGGAACACGAACACGGGAGGAAAGCGGCATGCCGGGCCCGGGCCTCGTGCTGCCGACGCCCTCCCGGGCGGGCACGCAAGGCCTTCGTAGGCTGCGCTTTCCGTGATGGAATCACACCCTTCCGGTGAACGCAAGCCCCGCTTCGTAACAGGGCCGGGTGCGTCAGGGTGACACACGGATGACACGCCTCAGTACCCCGCCAGCGCGCGTTGCCGACGCTCCATCATCCGCCAGATGAAGGGTGTAAAGATGAGTTGCATGGCCAGCGCCATCTTGCCTCCCGGCACCACGATGGTGTTGGCGCGCGACATGAAGGAGTCGTTGATCATGTTGAGCAGATACGGGAAATCGATGCCCTTGGGATTGGCAAACCGGATCACGCACAGGCTCTCGTCGGCGGTGGGGATGTCGCGTGCGATGAAGGGGTTGGAGGTGTCGACCACCGGCACGCGCTGGAAGTTCACATGCGTGTGCGCGAACTGCGGGCAGATGTAGTTCACGTAGTCCGGCATGCGGCGCAGGATGGTGTCGGTCACGGCCTCGGCCGAATAGCCGCGCACATGCTTGTCGCGCCACAGCTTCTGGATCCACTCGAGGTTGATCACCGGCACCACGCCGATCAGCAGGTCAGGGTAGCGCGCGATGTCGATCTGGGGCGTGACCACGGCACCGTGCAGGCCTTCGTAGAACAGCAGGTCGGTGTCGGACGGCAGGTCTTCCCAGGGCGTGAAGGTGCCTGGCTCCTGACCGTAGGGTGCGGCTTCGCTCGCGTCGTGCAGGTAGTGGCGGGCCTTGCCCGTGCCGGTTTCCGAATAGCTGCGAAACAGCTGCTCCAGCTCGGCAAACAGGTTGGTCTCCGGCCCGAAATGGCTGAAATGGCCATTGCCGGAGCGTTCGGCCTCGGCCTGGCGCGCACGCATCTCGCTGCGGTCGTAGCGATGGAAGCTGTCGCCTTCGATGAGGGCGGCCTTCACGCCCTCACGGCGGAAGATGGCCTCGAAGGTGCGCGTCACCGATGTGGTGCCCGCCCCGGACGAGCCCGTGATCGCGATGATGGGATGGCGTTCGGACATGGTGCCCCCTTCAGTCGCGGAACAGACTGCGCTCGGCGAACAGCGGGTTCAGGTCGCTGCGCGTGACGGGCTCGTGGTGGTAACGCTCGATGCGTTCCACCTCGGCACGCGAGCCGAACACCAGCCCGATGCGCTGGTGCAGCGAGGTGGGCCGCACGCCCAGCAGCGGCTGGCGGCCGGTCGAGGCCCGTCCTCCCGCCTGCTCCATGATGAAGCCGATGGGGTTGGCCTCGTACAGCAGGCGCAGACGGGCCGGCCGGCTTGCCTCTCGCGTATCGCGCGGGTACAGGAACACGCCGCCCCGCATCAGGATGCGGTGGGCCTCGGCCACCATCGACGCGATCCAGCGCATGTTGAAGTCCGAGCCGCGCGCCCCGGCCGCACCGGCCAGGCACTCGTCCACATAGCGCTTGACGGGTGGCTCCCAGAAGCGGCTGTTGGACGCATTGATCGCGAACTCGCGCGTGTGCTCCGGCACCTGCAGTTGAGGATGGGTCAGCATGAACTCGCCCAGGTTGGGATCGAGCGTGAAGCCGACCACGCCGTTGCCCACGCTCAGGATGAACATGGTGCTGGGGCCGTACAGGGCATAGCCTGCAGCAACCTGCGCCGCACCGGGCTGCAGGAAGTCGGCCTCCTCCACATCGCGCTCGCCCGCCGTCACGCCCGCGGGCGCCCGCAGGATGGAGAAGATGCTGCCCACAGTGAGGTTGACGTCGATGTTGCTCGAGCCATCGAGCGGATCGAACACCAGCAGGTACTTGCCGCGCGGCCAGGCCTGGGGGATCTGGTAGGGCTCGGCCATTTCTTCAGAGGCCATGCCGGCCAGATGCCCCGCCCACTCGGTGCGGCGCAGAAAGACTTCGTTGCTCAGCACATCGAGCGGCTGCTGAACCTCGCCCTGCACATTCGTCTGGCCTCCGACCTGATCGAGGCCAGGAGCCAGGCGGCCGAAGGCAACCGTGCGCGCAATGGCCTTGCAGGCCAGGGCCACGTCGAGGATCAAGGCATTGAGCGCGCCGCTGGCGCCCGGAAAGCGGCGACGCTGCTCGATGAGGTATTGCGTCAGGGTGAGGGGATGGGTCAGCGACATGGTGACGCTCCAGGGAGGGTTGCAGATTCGGGGGCGGCCTGCCGGAACACCCGGCTGGCGGCAAAGTCGGCGACGGTGAGCGTGGCCAGCGCGGCTTCGTCGAGCACGGCGTGGCGTTCGGCAAACAGACGGCTGGCCTGGCGCAGGCGCGCGCGCTCCAGCGCGTTGCGCACGCTGCGCGCGTTGGCAAAGTGCGGCTGCTCGCGCCGCAGGCTCACGTAATGAGCGAATGCCTCGCGCGCGCCCGGTCCGAACCGATAGCGCTCGGCATCCAGCATGCGATCGGCAATCTGCAGCAAGTCGGGCGGGTCGTAGTCCGGAAAATCGATGTGGTGCGCGATGCGGCTGCTCAGACCCGGGTTGGACTGAAAGAAGGTCTGCATGCGGTCGGGGTAGCCCGCCAGGATCACCACGAGGTCATCGCGGTGGTTCTCCATCACCTGCAGCAGGATCTCGATGGCCTCGGCGCCGTAGTCGCGCTCGTTCTCGGGGCGATAGAGGTAGTAGGCCTCGTCGATGAACAGCACACCGCCCATGGCGCGCCTGAGCACCTCTTTCGTCTTGGGCGCCGTGTGGCCGATGTACTGGCCCACCAGGTCGTCGCGCGTGACCGACACCAGATGCCCCGTGCGCACATGCCCCAGCCGGTGCAGGATGGTGGCCATGCGTTGCGCCACCGTGGTCTTGCCTGTGCCCGGGTTGCCGGTGAAGCACATGTGCAGGCTGGGCGTGCCGGTGCCCAGGCCATGGGCGGCCCGCAGCCGGTCGATCACCAGCAAGGCCGCCAGCTCGCGCACCTTCTGCTTCACGGGCTGCAGGCCCACCAGCTCGGTGTCCAGCTCGTCCAGCACCGATTCCACCTGCGTGTCGGCCAGCACCTCGTCCACGGTCCGTGGCGCGCGATCCGGCAGCGCAGGCGCACCGGCTGCATCGGCACCTGGCACGCCAGGCTGCTGCGGTGACGAAGTCCATGGCTGTTGGGCCTTCGCATCGCGCGGCGCCGCCGGCACCGGCGCCCCGGGCAGCCGGAACACCGGCGCCGTCATGAGGTGGCCCCGGCTCCGTAACGCTCACCTTCAGGCCGCTCGGCCTCGTAGCCGCGCACGGTATAGCGCTGCATGCGGCCCCAACCTTCGGCGCGCACCAGTCCGAAGCCCGCTTCGGATGCGGGCCGCTGCACGATGAAGCTCATCGTGATGGACTCGATGCCGCGTGTGGCGTTGAACGCCACCAGCCGGATGTAGTACTGGGGAAAGGTCGCGCGGCATTCGCCCAGCACCTGCATCACGCCGGCCGCGTCTTCCAGGTCGAACATCGGCATGCCGAACATCTCCCAGTAGGTGTTGCGCGGATGCGGGTCGTCGGTGTATTCCACGCTCCACGCGTGGCCCTGGCGCAAGCCCCACTGGATCTGCAGGCGGATCTCGTCGTCGCTCAGGTCGGGCAGGAAGCTGAACTGGCCCTGGGTGAGCCGGCCGGTCGGGTTGGTCATCATGGCGTGCGCTCCGGGTCAGGCAAGGGCGGGGGTGGCGACGTGGTCGCTGGTGTCGGTCGAGGCGTAGTTGAAGGCCACGTCCTTCCAGGTATCGAGCGCCTGGGCCAACGGCGCGCACCAACGGGCGGCCTGCTGCAGGATCTCGGGGCCTTCCTCGTCGATGTCACGTCCCTCGTTGCGTGCCTTCACCATGGCTTCAAGCGCCACGCGGTTGGCCACGGCGCCGGCCTGGATGCCGGCGGGGTGGCCGATGGTGCCGCCGCCGAACTGCAGGATCACGTCGTCGCCGAACAGGCTCAGCAGCTGGTGCATCTGCCCGGCGTGGATGCCGCCCGAGGCCACCGGCATCACCTTCTTGAGGTCGGCCCAGTCCTGGTCGAAGAACAGCCCGCGCGGCAGATCCTGCCGGTTGTAGGCCTCGCGGCAGACGTTGTAGTAGCCCTGCACCATCAGTGGATCGCCTTCGAGCTTGCCCACGGCGGTGCCTGCATGCAGGTGGTCGACGCCCGCCAGGCGCAGCCACTTGGCCATGACCCGGAAGCTGACCCCGTGCGACTTCTGCCGCGTGTAGGTGCCATGGCCAGCACGGTGCATGTGCACGATCATGTCGTGCTTGCGTGCCCAGTTGGCCAGGCTCTGGATGGCGCTCCAGCCAACGATCAGGTCGACCATGACGACGACCGAGCCCAACTCCTTCGCAAACTCGGCGCGCTCGTAGATGTCTTCCATCGTCGCGCCGGTCACGTTCAGGTAACTGCCCTTGACCTCGCCGGTGGCGGCGGTGGCCTTGTTGACCGCGTCCATCACGTACAGAAAGCGGTCGCGCCAGTGCATGAAGGGCTGCGAGTTGATGTTCTCGTCGTCCTTCATGAAATCGAGCCCGCCCTTCAGGCCTTCGTAGATCACGCGGCCATAGTTGCGGCCGGACAGGCCGAGCTTGGGCTTGGTGGTGGCGCCCAGCAGCGGGCGGCCGAACTTGTCGAGCCGCTCGCGTTCGACGATCAAGCCGGTGGGCGGGCCCTTGAAGGTCTTGACGTACGCCACCGGGATGCGGATGTCCTCCAGCCGGCAGGCCTTCAGCGGCTTGAAGCTGAAGACGTTGCCGATCAGGCTGGCCGTCATGTTGGCGATCGAGCCTTCCTCGAAGAGGATGAGGTCGTAGGCCACCGAAGCGAACACCTGTCCCGGCTGGCCGGGCACGGGCTCCACCTTGAAGGCCTTGGCCCGGTAGGTGTCGCAGGCCGTGAGGCGGTCCGTCCAGACCACCGTCCAGGTGGCGGTGCTGCTTTCGCCGGCCACCGCGGCCGCGGCCTCGACCGGGTCCACGCCGTCCTGCGGCGTGATGCGGAAGAGGCACACCACGTCCGTGTCCTTCGGAACGTAGTCGGGCTCCCAGTAGCCCATCTGGCGGTACTTCAGCACCCCGGCGCTGTAGCGCTGCCGGGCGTCGCGGATGATGCCCTCTTCGACTGGCTTGTTCATGACCTGCCCCCATGTCTGATCGATGGATCAGCCGACTGTAGGAAGCGAGGTCGCTAAGGTAAATTCAGTTTTTCTTTTCAGCCAGTTCAGCAATCACTTAACAAACCACCTCACGCAGGTGACGCTTCCGCGTTCTGAGGAACCAGCAACTTGGCCACCAGGGCACCGGCGTACCGGGCGTCGAGCGGAATGCGCACGTGCAGCGGGCTGCCGGGTGCCGCGGTGATCGGATCGCCGTCCATGTTGCGCATGGCGTCCAGCCGGAACTGCAGGTTGCCCTTCGGGTGGATGATCTCCAGCGTGTCGCCCACATCGAAGCGGTTCTTGACCTCGACCTCGGCCCAGCCATCGGTACCCGTTTCACGCACTTCGGCCACGAACTGGCTGCGGTGGAACTGCGAGTGCCCGGTGATGTAGTTCTGGTAGTCCTGGGCCGGGCGGCGCTGCAGGAAGCCGCTGGTGTAGCCGCGGTTGGCCATGCCTTCGAGCTGCAGCAGCAGGTCGGGGTTGAACGGCCGGCCAGCCACGGCATCGTCGATGGCCTGACGATAGACCTGGGCCACGCGCGCCACGTAATACAGCGACTTGGTGCGGCCTTCGACCTTGAGCGAATCGACCCCGATCTCGGCCAGGCGCGCCACATGCTCGACGGCCCGCAGGTCCTTCGAGTTCATGATGTAGGTGCCGTGCTCGTCTTCCATGATGGGCATGAGCTCGCCCGGGCGCTCGGCTTCTTCCAGCAGGTAGACCCGGTCGGCCGCCGGGTGGCGCTTGCCGTCGCCGCAGCCCGAGAAGGCCTTTTCGGCGGCTTCCTGCTCGCGGGCAAAGTTGAAGTCGCCTTCCAGCTTCAGCGGCACCGCCTCGCCGGTGTCCGACTGCTCGGTGGCGCCATGGGTCTTGTACTCCCAGCGGCAGGCGTTGGTGCAGGTGCCCTGGTTCGGGTCGCGGCGGTTGAAGTAGCCCGACAGCAGGCAGCGGCCAGAGTAGGCAATGCACAGCGCGCCGTGCACGAACACCTCCAGCTCCATGTCTGGGCATTCCTGGCGGATCTGCTCGATCTCGTCCAGGCTCAGCTCGCGGGACAGGATGATGCGCTGCACCCCCACCTTGCCCCAGAACTTCACGGAGGCGTGGTTGACCGTGTTGGCCTGCACCGACAGGTGGATGGGCACCTCGGGCCACTTCTCGCGCACCATCATGATCAGGCCCGGGTCGGCCATGATCAGGCCATCGGGCTTCATCGCGATCACGGGCTCGATGTCCCGCAGATAGGTGCGCACCTTGTCGTTGTGCGGCAGCAGGTTGCTGGTAACGTAGAACTTCTTGCCGCGCGCGCGAGCCTCTTCGATACCCTGCTGCAACTGTTCCAGGCGGAACTCGTTGTTGCGGGCACGCAGGCTGTAGCGCGGCTGGCCGGCGTAGATCGCATCGGCGCCAAAGTCATAGGCGGCGCGCATCTTGTCGAGCGAGCCGGCGGGCAGGAGCAGTTCGGGGGCTGGGCGTTTCACGGGCGGTATTGTCGCTGTTCGCGGGTCTCACGGCATCCCCCGGCGCGATCCCCCCACCCCACCACCGCGTATTCACCTCGCTTCCACCGCATGCGCAGCGTCACCTTTCGTCAACTCCGCGTCTTCACCGAGGTCGCGCGGCACCTGAGCTTTGCACGCGCCGCCGAGGCCCTGCACCTCACGCCGCCAGCCGTGACCATGCAGGTCAAGGAGCTGGAAGGCCACGTGGGCCTGCCGCTGTTCGAGCGCCAGGGGCGCCAGGTGCAGCTCACGATGGCGGGCGAGTACTTTCTGGTCTACGCGCGCCGGCTGCTGTCCACCCTGAAGGACGCGGAAAACGTCATGGCCCGCTTCCGCAAGGTGGAAACCGGCGTGCTGACCATCGGCCTGCTGAGCACCGCCGGCTACTTCCTGCCCGCGCTGCTGGCGCGCTTCCAGGCCGAGCACCCCGGCATCGACGTGCGGCTGGACGTCACGCGCGACCTGAGCAAGCTGCTGGACCGCCTGCATGGCAACGAGATCGACCTGGCCGTGATGGGCCGCCCCCCGCGCGAGGTGGCCATGCGGGCTGAGCCCTTTGCCGCCCACCCCATGGTGTTCGTGTGCGCGCCGGGCCACCCGCTGCTGGGCGTGGGCCACCCGCCGCTCGACGCGCTGGTGCGCCACCCGCTGATCGTGCGCGAGCCCGGAGCCGAGGTGCGCGCGGCGCTGGACGCCTACCTGCGCGAACACCGGCTCGACCCGCGCGTGGCCATGACCATACCCAGCAACGAGACGCTGAAGGCCTCGGTGATGGCGGGCATGGGCATCGGCTTTCTGTCGTTGCACGCGGTGGCCAGCGAACTGCGGGCGGGCCTGCTGCACGTGGTCGAGTTCGAAGACACGCCGGTGGTGCGCACCTGGAACATCGTGCACGAGGCCTCGAAGGTGTTGTCGCCGGCTGCCGAGGCCTTCCGCTACTTCCTGCTGGACGAGGCCGAGGCTCTGCTGGCCGCGCAGGCCGAGGCGCTGCTGGGCCAGCCGATCAAGGCTGCGATCGAGTCCCGCTGAGCGCGAGCGAGGCCTTCGGGTCGCGGAACACCAGCGGCTGCTCGCGCACACCGGCTTCGGCCTGCGCAACGGCCTGCTCGATCAGGTAATGGTGCGGCGACAGGCTGCACACCGGGTCGGCCGCGGCCGGGTCCTGCGCGAGCATGTAGGCTTGGCAGCGGCACCCACCCAGGTCCTTTTCCTTCTCGGGGCAGGTACGGCACGGGTCTTTCATCCAGCCGTCGCCCCGGTAGCGGTTGAAGCCTTCGGACGCGTACCAGATGGACTCGATCGACTGCTCGCGCACATTCGGAAAGGCCAGCCCGGGCAGCATCTTCGCGGTGTGGCATGGCAAGGCGGTGCCATCGGGCGTGACAGTCAGGAAGACATTGCCCCAGCCATTCATGCACTTCTTGGGCCGGTCTCCGTGGTAGTCGGGCACGACGAAGAAGAGGCGCATGCGGTCGCCGAGCTTCTCGCGCCAGGCCTGGGTGGTGCGCTCGGCGGCTTCCAGCTGCGCGCGGGTGGGCAGTAGCTGCGCGCGGTTCAGATGGGCCCATGAGTAGTACTGGCTGTTGGCCAGCTCCATGTACTCGGCACCCAGCGCGTCGCCCATCGCGATGATCTCGCCGATGTGGTCGATGTTCAGACGGTGCAGCACCACGTTCATCACCATCGGGTAGCCATGGGCCTTGATCAGGCCGGCCACCTTCTGCTTGAGCTCGAAGGTCTTGGTGCTGGACAGGAAATCGTTGACCTCGCGCGTGGCGTCCTGAAACGACAGCTGGATGTGGTCCAGACCGGCGGCCTTGAGCGCGGCAATGCGCGACTCGGTCAGGCCCACGCCCGATGTGAGCAGGTTGGTGTAGAAGCCCAGGCGGTGTGCCTCGGCCACGATGGCTTCGAGGTCGTCACGCACCAGCGGCTCGCCGCCCGACAAGCCGAGCTGCACGCTGCCGGCGGCGCGGGCCTCGCGCAACACGCGGAACCAGTCTTCGGTGCTCAGCTCCTGCTCGGGCGTGGTCTGCGCAAAGTCCACCGGGTTGTAGCAGAACACACAGTGCAGCGGGCAGCGGTAGGTCAGCTCGGCCAGCAGCCAGAGCGGCGGGCCGGGGCGCGGCGCGGCAGCCGAAGGCCGGTCGGGCGCGGCCGTCATGTCGACGCTCATGCGGGCACCACCGGCGTGATGTCCAGCCAACGCTGGGCCCGCGCCATGTCGACAAAGGCCAGCACGTCGGCCTGCAAGCCCGTGGTCTGGAAGGCCTGCTCCAGCTCGGTCACGATGGCCTGCACGCTTCGCTCGCCATCGCAGCGCTGCATGATCTCGCCCGCGCTGCGGTTCAGCTTGATCATGCCCTCGGGGTAGAGCAGCACCCAGGCATCCTGGGCCGCCTCCCATTGCAGCCGATAAGGCGCGCGCACGCGGGGTGTGTCGTCCGGCGCGGTCTGTGTGGCAGGCAGGTTGGCGTGGCTCATGCTGTCGTGTCCGGTGTCAGGCCCGCGGCCCGGTGATCTCGACCTTGCACTGGCTCAGCATGATGGCGTCGGCCAGCGCCCACAGCACATCGAGCTTGAACTGCAGGATCTCGAGCGCGCGCTCCTGCAGCGCACGCGTCTGGCTGAAATAGTCGAGCGTGAAGCGCAGGCCATGCTGCACATCGCGCCGGGCCTGGGTCAGGCGGTTGCGGAAGTACTGCAGGCCCTCCGCCTTGATCCATGGGTAGGCCTCGGGCCACAGGTCCAGCCGCTGCTGGTGGATGTGCGGGGCAAACAGTTCGGTCAGGCTGGATGCGATGGCCTCCTGCCAGGGCTGCTGCCGCGCGAAGTTCACATAGGCGTTGACCGCGAAGCGTGCGGCCGGGGCCACCAGGCGCTCGGACACGACGTCGTCGCGGGTCAGGCCCACGGCCTCGCCCAGACGGATCCACGCCTCGATGCCGCCTTCTTCACGCACGCCGTCCACCTGGCGCCCGTCGTGATCGAGGATGCGCTCGATCCACTCGCGCCGGATCTCGCGATCCGGGCAGTTCGACAGAATGGCCGCGTCCTTGATGGGAATGGCCACCTGGTACAGATAGCGATTGGCCACCCAGCCCTGCATCTGCTTCTGAGTGAGCTTGCCCTCGGCCATCATCACGTGGAAGGGATGGTGGATGTGGTAGCTGGTGCCCTTCTCGCGCAGGCGGGCTTCGAACTCGTCGGCCGACCAGCGTGGCCGGCCATCGTCGACCCAATGGGCCTGGTGGTGCGTGTGGCTCACAGAATGATCTCCATGCCGTCTTCGGCCACCTCGACGCCGCGGCGGGCCAGTTCGGCGCGCTCGGGGCTGTCCTCGTCGAGGATGGGGTTGGTGTTGTTGATGTGGATGAGCACCTTGCGCGTCGTGGCGGGCAGGCGGTCGAGCCAGGCCAGCATGCCGTCCTCGCCGCTCAGCGGCATGTGGCCCATGGCACGGGCAGTGCGCGTGGACGCACCCAGGCGGATCATCTCGTCGTCCGTCCACAGTGTGCCGTCCACCAGCACGCAGTCGGCCTGCTGCATGGCGGCCCACACATGGGGCTCCATCTGCCCGAGGCCGGGCGCGTAGAACAGGCTGCGGCCGCTGCGCGCATCACGAACCAGCATCCCGGCGTTGTCGCCCGGGTCGGGCTGATCGCGGCGGGGCGAGTAAGGCGGGGCGTTCGACAGCAGAGGCAGCGCCTGCAGGCGCAGGCCGGGCAGGCGGTCGATGGCAAAGCCGGCCTCGTCCAGCGGCATCGCGTGCCACGCCACGCCGCTGTAGTGCGACAGCACCTGGAACAGCGGGTTGCCGCCCATCAGGTCGCTGCGCACCGGCGCCGTGCACCAGATGGCCCACGGCTGGCGGTGCTCGCGCAGCATGTAGAGGCCGGTGGTGTGATCGATCTGCGCGTCCATCAGCACGATGGCCTCGATGGCGGTGTCGCGCAGGGCGCGGCCCGGTTGCAGCGCTGGAAACTCGCGCAGCTGCTGCAGGATGTCGGGCGAGGCATTGAACAGCAGCCAGCGTTCGTCATCGGCGCTGACGGCAATCGAAGACTGGGTGCGCGCCTTGGTTCGCACAGTGCCTTCGCGCCAGCCGCGGCAGTTGTGGCAGTTGCAGTTCCACTGCGGAAAGCCACCACCGGCGGCGCTGCCCAGAATGCGGATTTTCACAGAAGGGAATCCGGTTCAGGTGCGCCAGTGCCGTGGCAGCCGGCGCACCAGGTTCGCCGAGCCGAAGCTCAGCGGTTGGCGATGTACATCGTGATTTCGAAGCCAAAGCGCAGGTCGGTGGCGGCAGGGGTTTCCCAGGTCATGAGCAAGTCTCCTTTGAGGGGTGGCGAGCGAATTGGTCATCCGCCCGGGCCATCACGGCGTGACGGCTGAACTCACTGTAGGGCGCGCGCGGCACGGCCACCATCACGGCTTACCTGCACCTCCGCTCATGAATTTCTGGAGTTCCTTTCTGACACACCGTGTGACACCCCCGTGGAACACCGCCACCTTGCACGGCGCGCTGCTAGCATCGCACCATGTCCGTGCCTCCTTCCCTTTCTCCGAACGACGGGCAACCGCTCGCTTCAGGCTGGCTGGACGTCGGTGACGGCCATCGACTCTGGTGGTCGCGCCATGGCACGCCCGGCGGACACCCCGCCGTGGTCCTGCATGGCGGCCCGGGCAGTGGCAGCAGCACCCGCCACCTCGCGTTCTTCGACCTGACGCGCTGGGACGTCACCCTGTTCGATCAGCGTGGATGCGGGCAATCGGAGCCGCTGGGCTGCATTGAGCACAACACCCTGCCCCACCTGGTGGCCGACGTGGAAGCGTTGCGCCGTCATCTGGGGCTGCCCGCCTGGCTGCTGGTGGGCGGCTCGTGGGGGGCCACCCTGGCGCTGGCGTATGTGGCGCGTCACCGCGCGTCGTGCCGGGGCGTCCTGCTGCGGGGCACCTTTCTGGGCGATGCGGCCGACCTCGCGTGGTTCCTGCACGGCGCTCGCGCACTGCGGCCTGAAACGCACACCGACTTCACCCAGGGCCAGCCGGTGCACACCCTGCTGGATCAGTACCACGTGGCCATCCACCACGGCACACCGGACCAGGCACGCGCCGCGCTGCGCCGATGGTTGAGCTGGGAAGCCGCGCTGGAGTCGCCCCTGCAAGAGGCGGGGCCGACCGTCACACTGCCCGCGGAAGGCAGCCCGGAGGCTGCGCGCCTGCTGGCACGCGCTCGCATCCAGACCCACTACCTGCTGCATGGCTGCTTTCTGCCGCCGGATGGCCTGCTGGCGCAGGCCCACGCCTTGTCCACGCTGCCCTGCGCGGTGCTTCACGGCCGGCAAGATCTGGTGTGCCGCCCGCTCAACGGCTGGGCCGTTCACAAGACGTGGCCGGGCAGCGTGATGCACTGGGTCACCGAGGCCGGACATGCCCCCTTCCATCCCGCCATGGAGCGCGCCATGAGACACCAGCTGGCCCACTTTGCTGAATGCGGCCGCTTTGCCGTTCTGCCGCACACGCCGAAAGAAACCGCATGAGCCTGCGCGCGCAACTGATGGGCCTGATGGCCTGCCTGATGGCCCTGACAATCGGGCTGCTGGCCTGGCGCGAGATCGATGGCACCCGCCGCAGCGTGCACGAAGAGGTCGAAGCCGCCAGTCGGGTAGCGGTGCAGCTGCTGCACCTCGTGGGACAGCGGGACCTCGAAGACGCCCGCATCGTGGTGCAAGGCCTCGGACGGGTGCGTGCCAACGAGATTGCCTTGTTCGACGGGCAGGGGCAGCGCATCTACACCTCGCCCCCCTCGCCTTACAAGCCCGGTCGTCAGGCCCCGATCTGGTTTGCCCGGCTGGTCTCGCCCGACACCCCCGCCCGCGACATCACCCTGCCAGGCGGCCGTATCACGGTCCAGCCCGATCCTTCGCGCGCCGTGCTCGACGGCTGGGATGACTTCCTCCAACTCATGCTGTATGCCGCCGTCGGGCTGGTCGCAGTGGGCGGGCTGACCGCCTGGACGCTGCTGCACGCGCTGGCTCCGCTGGCGCGCATCGAATCTGCCCTGCGCAGCCTGCAACGCGGCGACTACGGCACGCGTCTGCCCCCACTCCCGGGACGCGAAGCGGCGTTGATGAGCCACGCCTTCAATGACATGGCCCAGGCGATTCAGGACAACCTGCACGCCCGCGATGAGGCCCGGGCGGCGCAGGCCAGCCTGGCTCAGTCCCGCGAGCTCACCCAGGTCATCCTGCAACGCATCGAAGCCGAGCGCGCCCGCATCGCCCGGGACCTGCACGACGAACTCGGTCAGCAGCTCACCGCGCTCCGCACGGTGGCTCAGGTACTGAGCCAGGATCCTGCCCTGGCACGCGACAAGGGCGAGCTGGTGGCCTTGCTCAAGCGGGTGGCCGACGACATGGCCGCAAGCCTCCAGGGCATGCTCCCGCGGCTGCGCCCGCTTGCGCTCGACCGTCTGGGTCTGCACGATGCGTTGTCCGATCTGCTGCTGGACTGGCGCCAGGTCGCGCCCCACATCCGCTTCACACTGGACGTGGCGCCGCTTCCCGACGACCTGGGCGACACGCTGGCCACAGCGGCCTACCGCATCGCGCAGGAAGCCGTGACCAACGCCATCAAGCATGCCCGGGCCCATCAGATTCACGTTGGTCTGAGCGAAGAGGCCCAGGCCCTGCGGCTGACGGTGGAAGACGATGGGATCGGCCTGCCGACGGACTGGCAGCGCCCGGGCCACCATGGTCTGCTCGGCATCCGCGAGCGGGTGCACGCGCTCGGCGGCACGCTGACGCTGACCCCCGCGTCACCCGGCTTGCGTCTCCAGGCCGTGCTGCCTTGGGCACAATGCACCCCCCCCCATGCCAACATGCATCCCGTGTCATGAGCTCTCCTCTCAGCGTCCTGCTTGTCGACGACCATGCCGTGGTGCGCATGGGCTTTCGCCTGCTGCTGCAGACCACGCCCGACATCGCGGTGGTCGGCGAGGCCGACAGCGGCGAGCAGGCGCTGGACCTGTACATGGCCCTGCGGCCCGATGTGGTGGTCATGGACATCACCATGCCCGGCATGGGCGGCATCGAGGCCGTGCGCAAGCTGGTTGCCTTCGACCGAGACGCGCGCGTGTTGGCCTTGTCCGCGCACGAGGATGCCAGCCACCCACGACGGGTGCTGAAAGCCGGCGCCAGCGGCTACCTGTCCAAGCGCGGGGCGGCCGAAGCGCTGGTGCAGGCCATCCACGACGTGGCGGCCGGCCGCATCGCGCTCGACCCCCTGATCGCCCAGCGGCTGCACGCCGGCGATGAGGCCCAGGCCACCGTGCTCTCGCGTCTGTCCGAGCGCGAGTTCGAGGCCTTCCTGGGTCTGGCCCGGGGCCAAAGCGTCCAGCAACTGGCCGAGGCCATGCAGCTGTCATCCTCCACGGTCGGCACCTACCTGTACAACATCAAACAGAAGCTGGGCCTGCAGAACCAGGCCGAAATGACCTTGCTGGCCGTGCGCGAAGGGCTGATCGAGCCCTGAGGTGTACCCTCCCCCGTGTTTTCACGGATAATCTGACAACGTAGCCCGCCTGATTGGCGGTGCATGATCACGTTTTCACCCCTGCAAGGAACACACATGACCCGTGACGTCGTCTTCGTGGGCGCAGCCCGTACCGCCATCGGCAGCTTCGGTGGCTCGCTGAAGGACATCCCCCCCGCGCAACTGGGCGCGCTGGTCATCAAGACCGCGCTGGAACGCGCTGGCGTGGCCCCGAAGGACGTCGGCCATGTCGTGCTCGGCAACGTGATCCCGTCCGTGCCGCAAGACGCCTACATCAGCCGTGTGGCCGCGCTCGAAGCCGGCGTGCCGCAGGAAACCCCCGCGTTCAACGTCAACCGCCTGTGCGGTTCGGGCCTGCAGGCCGTCGTGTCGGCCGCCCAGTCCATCCTGCTGGGTGACTGCGACGTGGCCATCGGTGCCGGTGCCGAATCGATGAGCCGCGGCGCCTACCTGGTCACCAGCAACCGCTGGGGCGCGCGCATGGGCGACGTCAAGATGCTGGACTTCATGCTGGGCGCCCTGCACGACCCGCGCCTGAACATCCACATGGGCATCACCGCCGAGAACGTCGCCGCCCGCCATGGCATCAGCCGCGAGCAGCAGGATGCCTACGCCGCCGAATCGCAAGCGCGTGCTGCCAAGGCCATCGCCGCCGGCCTGTTCAAGGAACAGATCGTCCCGGTCGAGATCAAGACCCGCAAGGGCGTGGTGGTGTTCGACACCGATGAAGGCGTCAAGGCCGACACCAATGTCGACACCCTGGGCAAGATGAAGCCCGCCTTCAAGAAGGAAGAAGGCACGGTGACCGCCGGCAATGCGTCGACCCTGAACGACGGCGCCGCCGCCGTGGTCATGGCCTCGGCCGAGAAGGCCAAGGAACTGGGCCTCAAGCCGCTGGCCCGCCTGGTTTCCTACGGCCACGCCGGTGTCGAGCCCGAGTACATGGGCATCGGCCCCGTGCCCGCCTCGAAGGCCGCGCTGGCCAAGGCCGGCCTGACCGTGGCCGACCTGGACGTCATCGAGTCCAACGAAGCCTTTGCCGCCCAGGCCTGCGCCGTGTCCAAGGAAATGGGCTTCCCGGCCGACAAGACCAACCCGAACGGTTCCGGCATCTCGCTGGGCCACCCGGTCGGTGCCACCGGCGCCATCCTGGTGACCAAGGCCATCTACGAACTGCAGCGCATCAACGGCCGCTACGCCCTGATCACGATGTGCATTGGCGGTGGCCAGGGCATCGCCATGGTCATCGAGCGCATGCAGTAAGCCGCATCCTCCCGCACACCAAGGGGCCGCAAGGCCCCTTTGTCGTTTGCCCCTACCATCTGGCGCCATGCATGAGTTGACGTTGCACCCCTGGTCTCACCCCACCCGCGAAGGGTTCACCCTGCGCGGCTGGCACACCACCCCGCGTGGCAAGCCGCTGCTGCACATGCTGCACGGCAACGGCTTTTGTGCGCGGATGTACGAGCCCATGCTCAAACCGCTGTCCGCCCATTTCGACCTGTGGCTCAGCGACGTGCAAGGCCATGGCGACAGCGACGTGGGCGAGCGCTTTCTGGGCTGGAACCGCAATGCCGAACTGGCGCTGGAAGCGCTGCAAACCCAGGGACAGGTCTTCAAACAGGTGCCGCACGTGGCCGTGGGCCACAGCTTCGGCGGGGTGCTGACGGCCTTGATGATGGCCAGCCACCCGCGACACTTCCAGCGCGCCGTTCTACTGGACCCGGTGCTGATGCCCCCGGCCATGCTGTTCGGGTTGACGCTGGCCGAGCTCACCGGCACGGCCAAGCTGGCACCGATGGCCCGGCAAGCCCGTCAGCGGCGCCATCACTGGGCCAGCCGTGAGGCCGCCTTCCAGGCCCTGCACGGCCGGGGCACCTACAAAGGCTGGACCGACGAGGCACTGCGCGCTTTCGTCGACCACGGCATGAAGGACACCCCCGACGGTGGCGTGGCGCTGAAGTGCCCGCCCAGCCGCGAAGCCGAGATCTTCAGCACCGGCCCCGAGCGGCTGTGGGCCTCGCTGGGGCGGGTGCACACGCCCACGCTGGTGCTGCGCGCCGCGCACACCTTCGGCTTCGTGCGGGAGGCCGTGTCGCGCTGGGCCCTGGTCAACGACGTGGTGCAGGAATCGGAGTTTCCGGGCGGGCACTGCTTCATGCAGACGCATCCGGAAGACACGGCCAAGGCAGTGAGCCGCTTCCTGCTCGCACAGCGCGACAAGGTGCACAGCTGAGCGCAGCAAGGCACCCATACCCGGGTTAACCCTCAAACCCGGCATTCAACTTGCTTTAATAATGGAAGTGCGTCGCGGTGCGCCCTTGCGCACCTCACGCTGCTGCCTGGTGCACCATGCTTCACACCCGCCTCATTCCCCTCAGCCCCGATGCGCACCACCATGCGCACGGCCACCACCAGCTCGTGCTGTCGGTGGACGGCAAGGCCGAGTTCGAGGTGGAGGGCCATGGTGGCGAGGTGTGCCGCATGCGGGCCTGCCTGGTGCCCGGCAACGCTGAACACCAGTTCGCAGGGCTGGGCAACAACCGCATGCTGATCATCGACTTCGATGCGGGCGACATGCCGGCGCACGACCTCGACCTCATGGGCCGCCTGTTCTCGGTGCCCCGCTACCCCCTGCTGGACGCCGACTTTCAGCACCTTCTGCGCTACGCGAGCGCCGAACTGAACCGCTTCGGCAGCGACCCGCTGCTGGCGCAGGGCCTGGGCGGTGCTCTGCTGCGTGCCCTCCACCTGCGCCTGTTCGAACAAGAGGGCACGCCTCGCGCCGGCCGGGTCGACCTGGGCCGCATCGACGCCTTCATCGACCGCCATCTGGCGCGCAGCATCGGTGTCCATGAACTCGCCCAGGTCGCCTGCATGAGCACCAGCCACTTCCACGCCGAATTCAAGCGCGTGGCCGGCATGACGCCGCACCAGTACCTGCTCCAGGCCCGACTGAAGCGGGCCACCACCCTGCTGCGCGACAGCAGCCTGCCAGTGGTGCAGGTGGCCGAAGACTGCGGCTTCTCCAGTCAAAGCGCGCTGACCACCGCGATGAGCAAGCACCTGGGGATGACGCCCAAGCGCCTGCGCACGGCCCGCCTGACGCCGGCCTGACACACCCGCGTCACCCGCCTCGGGCCACGCGCCCCCGCGCACACATGGCCACGGGTTATCCCTGACACAGTCCCATGAACGTGGGATGACATGGCGCATGGCATACCGTCTGCCGGGCGCGAGATCGGAGTTTTCGGAAAAACGTCCAGAGGACCGATGAAAAACCGGACACGTCCGTTTCTACGCTGTCCACATGGCCGCGTTCCGCCTGCGGCCCCGTCTCCTCACCCATCTGTACGCACCATGTTCCCAGCCAGCCAGGTTCTGCGCGCCGACTTCCAGCCCGGCCCGCCCGACGCGTTCTTCCCCCGGATCACGGCCAACTACGACGTGGACGAAGCGGCCTACCTGGCCGAGCTCGTCAAACTGGCCGACCCGGGTCTCAAAGGCGTGGAAACCCAGCGCGCAGAGGCACGCGCCCTGATCGAGGCCGTGCGCCGTCAGGACAACGCGGTCGACACGCTGGACGCGCTGCTGCGTCAGTACAGTCTCGACACGCAGGAGGGCCTGATGCTGATGTGCCTGGCCGAGGCCCTGCTTCGCGTGCCAGACCGTGCTACCGCCGACG
>NZ_CAJYGK010000146.1 GCF_913773725.1 uncultured Aquabacterium sp.
ATCTCAACCGCAGGTCATGGGCGGCATGATCGGCTCCGACGCCCGGGCCCTGGGTGGCGCGCTGATGCCGCTGTATGCCAACTTTGCGCCCGACCGCGAACTGTTCCTCAAGCTCGAGGCTTGAGCCGCCCGCATTGCCAAGAAAAAAAGGCGCCCACATGGGGCGCCTTTTTGTTCAGCATCTCGCTTGTGCGAGCCCACGCATCAGATCGGCAGCGCGATCAGGTCGTGGCCTTCCACCGCCACGATGCGTGCGCGGGTGAACTCGCCCACCTTCAGCGTCTTGCTGGCCTTCTCGGGCGGCAGCAGGCGCACGGTGCCATCGATCTCGGGTGCGTCGGCGTAGCTGCGACCCACGCCGCCCTTGCGGCCCAGGGCCGGCGCGCTGTCGACCAGCACCTGCATGGTCGCGCCCACACGGCGCTGCAGCTTGGCGATCGACACCTGCTCGGCCACAGCCATGAAGCGGGCGCGGCGTTCCTCGCGCACGTCATCGGGCAAGGCACCAGGCAGCTCGTTGGCCGGGGCCCCGTCGATCGGCGAATAGGCAAAGCAGCCCGCGCGGTCGATCTCGGCCTCCTTCAGGAAGTCGAGCAGGTACTCGAACTCTTCTTCGGTCTCGCCAGGGAAGCCGGCAATGAAGGTGGAACGCACCACGATCTCGGGGCAGATCTCGCGCCAGCGGCGCAGACGATCCAAGTTCTTCTCGCCGTTGGCGGGGCGCTTCATGCGCTTGAGCACATCCGGGTGGGCGTGCTGGAATGGCACATCCAGATAGGGCAGGATCAGGCCTTCGGCCATCAGCGGCACCACCTCGTCCACGTGCGGATAGGGGTAGACATAGTGCATGCGCACCCAGGCACCATGCTCGCGGGCCATCTCGCCCAGCTGCGCGGCCAGGTCGTACATGCGGGTCTTGACCGGCTTGCCGTCCCAGAAGCCGGTGCGGTACTTCACGTCCACGCCGTAGGCACTGGTGTCCTGGCTGATGACCAGCAGCTCCTTCACGCCGGACTCGAACAGCGCGCGGGCTTCGTTCAGCACGTCGCCGATCGGACGCGAGACCAGGTCGCCACGCATGCTGGGGATGATGCAGAAGCTGCAGCGGTGGTTGCAGCCTTCGCTGATCTTCAGGTAGGCGTAGTGCTTGGGCGTGAGCTTGATGCCGGCCACGCCACGGGCCTCGGGCACCAGGTCGATGAACGGGTCGTGCGGCTTGGGCACATGGGTGTGCACCGCGTCCATCACCTCTTGCGTGGCGTGCGGCCCGGTCACGGCCAGCACCTTGGGGTGAACGTGGCGCACCAGGTTCTCGCCGCCTTCCGCGGCCTTGGCGCCCAGGCAGCCCGTCACGATCACCTTGCCGTTTTCGGCCAGGGCTTCGCCGATGGTGTCCAGGCTTTCCTTCACGGCATCGTCAATGAAGCCGCAGGTGTTGACGATGACCAGGTCGGCGCCGTCGAAAGTCTTGCTGGTTTCGTAGCCTTCGGCGCGCAACTGGGTCAGGATCAGCTCGGAGTCGGTCAGCGCCTTGGGGCAGCCGAGCGAGACGAAGCCAATCTTCGGAGCGGCGGCCGTGGGGGCGCCGCCAGGGGTCTGTTCGGAACTCATGGGGCGTGATTGTCCCGGAAATTCCCGTCGGGCGGGTCATTTCCCTGCCGTCGCGGCTCAGTCCGAGCAGAACAGCCGGCACTTTTCCTTGAGCTTCAGCGCAGTCAGAAAGGCCTCGAACGTGGCCTGATCCCGGCCGGCATAGTGCAACTCGGGCGCCAGGTAACGCACCAGCCAGAAATCGCCCTGGTGCACGAAGCCCACGGCCTGGCTGCGGTAAGTCAGACCCCAACCGTTCTGGCTGCGGGTGTCCATCCGGAAGGCCGGCACGCCATCGACCTGAAAGGGGCGGATGGCCACGCGCTCGGTGGTGCCCGCCAGCGGCTTGGCCTGTCCGACCGGAAACAGGCCCAGCACGCCCTTGAGCTCGTCGCTGTCGGTGCGCGCCAGTTCCGGCTCCTCGTCGCGCATGAGCTGGTACTGCCACAACGCAAGGTCCTGCGTGGGCGTGGTCAGCGTCACCGTGCGGCCGGCAAAAGCCATCTCGAGCGGCCGCCGCGTGATGGCAATCTGCTGCAGGAACAGGCCGTCGCGCGTGATCAACAGGACGTCGCTGTCGGTCGGGGCGCGCTTCCAGCCCTCGGGAATCTGGGCCAGGTAGGCACGAGAAGGGCCTTTGAACGTTTCCTGCTTCTGAACGTGCTGCCATGTGGGTGCGCACCCACTCAACACGGCAGCGCTCACCAGGCACACGCCACGCGCCAGCTTGATCAAAGAGGGATGGCTCACGAAGCACCTCCGGGTCTGCGGTTCATCTGCTCGAGGTACTGGTCGATGAAGCCACGCTCCTCATCGGAGGTGGCATGTTCGCGGGCTTTTGAGAACTGGCCTCGCGCCTCCTCCAGATCGCCCTTGCGCAAGGCAATCTGCCCCATCAGGCGCAGCGCGCGGGCGTCGTCGGGATGCTGCTGCAGGTGCTCCCGAAGCAATGCGGGCGCGCGCTCCTGCCGCGCGGTGTCACGGTGAGCCAGACAAGCCTCGGCGAGTACCACCCGGGCGCTGGCCGGCAGGGTCACCCCCAAGCGAGGCCGCTCGATGTTGCGCATCAGCCGGCCGATGCGCCCGGCCTCCAGCTCGGCCTCGAAAACGGGGAGGCTCCAAGTGACGAGCAACGCCCCATAGGGCTGGGCTTCGGCCTCCGCTGCCGAGCTCACGAATGCAGCGGACCGCAGGGCCCCGGATGGCGCTGCCTGCAGGTCGGCTTGATCGTCGCCCACAACCACGGCAGCCACCCCACCCAGGCTCGGCAATTCCATCACGCCTTCGGGCAATGCCACCGCCGTTGCCGCTGCCGCCATGGGTGAGGCGGTCGGCTCGAGAGCCGGGCCGCCGGGGTGGCTGACGCCCTCCGGTGATCCGCTCACAGCACGCTGCTCCGCCACTTTGAGGCGCTCCACGAGCCGGGGCTCGCTCGCGTAGAACGCTGAGAACTTCTTCTCGTCGTCCCTCGCCTCATCGAGCAGGCGTTGCATCACACGCCGAAACGCGTCGGTGCCGCCGTAACGCTGCGCCAGCACGTCGAGGCTGTAGGCGTCGGCTTCCGCTTCCAGGGCTTCGGAATAGCCGAACAGCGAGGTCTTCACCATGGCATCGAACCCTGTCGCCGACATGCGGCGGACAAAGTTGTCGGCCATCGTGTCCTTGATGCGTCCCAGCTGGTTCTGGATGAACGCCTTGCCCCCGTCGACCAACAGCATCTCGGGCGTCACCTGAAAGGCGCTGATCAGGCCCACGGTGCCAACCAGCGAATTGGCCTTGACCACGGTCTGGAACACCACATTGGCCCCGGCGCCCAGCCTCGCCGCATACACCGTACGCACGGCGTGTCGCTGCACAACGTGGGCAACCTCGCGCGCCAGGACTGCAACCAGTTCCTCCTCCGTGTCCAGCCGCATCAGCATGCCCGTGCTGATCACAATGTCTCCATTGGCGCTGGACACCGCCACCACATCCGCGTTGTCGATGACGGTCAGGTCGAGCTTGCCAGCAAGGGCCGGCCAGTTCCGCGCCAGCACCGCCCGCACACTGCGCTGCACGGGCCCGAGCCGCTCCGGAGTCTGGCCACGGGTGAACTGCTGCCTGAACACCTCTGCCTCGTGCCAGATGCGTTCCTCCAGTTCATCGGTCGGGTGCACGCTGGCTGCGTCGGGAAAGGGGTCGTAGAACAGCGCGTGGGCGCCCGTTGCGCCGAGTGCCAGGGCCGCAATCAACACCCACCGCCCCATGGCAGGCGATCGCCGGAGCGTCCTCATGAGCCTCTCCTGGCCTTCACGGCCCGCCGGAAATCGCTCAACACCGTCTCGCCCAGCACGCGCACATCGTCTTCGTTGGTGAGCGACTTGCGGGTGGCGGTGTCACTGTCGAACATGAGGACATCGCCCGAACGCAGGTCCACCACCCCGATCACCACCGCCGCAGGCTGCGAGCTGAGTGGCTCCCCCAGGGGCAGCACGGCGTTGATGGTGTCCAGCACCTTGCGCGACAGGCTGCGCACCTTGTCCTTGCCCACGATGAAGATGGCCGTGTCGATCTGCCGCTCGCGCGCCAGCTCCGACAGTCCTCGCCCCAGCGTGTAATCGAAGTAGCGTGCCTTGTCCGCCCACACGTCGACCGCACCCTGCTTCACCTGCAGCATCTGGCTCACCATGGTGGCAAACAGAGCGCGGTGCTGCAGCACCCGATCCCGCTCATCGGCTTCCAGCGCCTCGAAGCGGACCACGTCGAAGCTCGCATCGCGGTCTCCGAGTTCCTTGACCTGGTGGGCCAGCACCTGCGCCGCGCGGCGCTCTGCGGCCACCACCCGTTCCTCAGTCTTGCCGAATGTCACCTCGGTGATGACGAAATCCGCGGGCACCACCAGCACCCTGCGAAGACTGGCCTGCGCTCCGCCGGCAAGCTCCGGACGCACGATGCCACGCGCCCCGCATCCGGCCAGCCCGGCGACCACCGCGCCCAGCGCCCCCAGGACCATCCGACGCCGCTGATCCGATCGTGACACACCCATCCCCTTCTGGTTTGCCGCGCTCGCCCCCGACCTTTGGCCGGCATCAGGCCGCGCTAGCAGGGGTCATCGGCAGAAAGCGGAAAAAGTGTAACCGGGCGCATCCCGCGTGGTCGGGCAGAACCGCGCTTCCTTGATCTGGTTCAGCACCGCGCGCAGGCAGGCGGTCACGCTGCGCCGGCTCCCTGGGCAGCCAGCCAGCCGGCCAACTCGGCAGCAGACCGAACGCCGAGCTTGGAAAACACGCGGGCGCGGTGCACCTCGACCGTCCGCACGGCGATGTGCAGCTCGTCGGCGATCACCTTGTTGAGTTTGCCCGCCGCCACCCGATGCATGACCTCGCGCTCTCGCTCGCTCAGGCTGGCAAGCCGGGCCTGCCGCTCGACCGCCAGCGCGTCCTGCGCGTACGACGCCGCCTCAACGGCCAGCGCCTGCTCCACCCGGTCCACCAGCGTGTTGTCGCTGTAGGGCTTCTCCAGAAAATCGAATGCACCCTTCTTCAGCGCCTCGACCACCATGGGGATGTCGCCGTGACCACTCAAGAACAGCAGCGGATTTCGCAGCCCCCGTGCCACCAGCTCTTCGTGCAGCCGCAGCCCGGACATCGGTTCCATGCGCACATCCAGCAGAAACACCCCCCGCACCGGCTGCCCGGCGGCCTCCAGGAACGTCAGCAAGGCCGGACCACTGTCGAACGCATGCACCAGCAATCCACGGGATCCCAGCAGAAAGACCAGGGCATCACGCACCACGGCCTCGTCGTCCACCAGGTAAACCACCCCTCGTTCCGTTGCCTGCATACCTGTCACGCCTCCAGTTCGACTCTGCCGTGTGGCGATTCTGCCGCCTCAGCGACCGGCAAGGTAAAGCACAGGCTCGCGCCCCCCTGAGGGCGGTCGTGCGCTTCGAGCGTGCCGTAGTGCAACTCCATGATGGACCGGCAGATGGCCAGCCCCATACCCATGCCTTCCGATTTGGTCGAGAAGAACGGCGCACAGATCTCCTCGGTGCTGCGGCCGCCAAGTCCCGGTCCGTTGTCCTCCACGCACACATGCACCTGGCGTCGTCCCGAGCCATCGTCGAGTGGGACGCATCGCACACCGACGTCCACGCGGCGCGGCCCCTCCTGCGCGCCCAGCGCATCACAGGCGTTGCGAACAAGGTTGACCACCACCTGCTCCAGCAGGACAGGATCGGCCACCACCTCCGGCAGATCTGCCGGGCATTCGATGCGAAGGTCCACCCCCTGTCGCTCGATGTCGCGCCGCAGCAAGGCCACACCGGACTCGATCACGGCAGGCAGGCGGCATGGCTCGAGCTGCGGCTCACGCCGGGTGAGGAACTCGCGGATCCGCTTGACGATCCGCCCCGCATGCCCCGCCTGCTCACCCATGCGCTCCAGCGCCTTGATCAACTGAGGATCCGCACCTGGCTGGCGTGACAAGGCGTTGAGCACACCCGCGTTGTAGCTTGCAATCACCGTCAGCGGCTGGTTGAGTTCGTGCGCCAGTGTGGACGCCACCTCGCCAAGCATGGTCAGGCGGGCATGGTGGGCCATGGCCTCCAGCTGCCGGCGCTCGCGCTCTTCCATCTGCTTGCGCTCGGTGATGTTGAGGATCGACGCCATCCAGCCGATCTGCTGGCCTTTGGCATCCACCAGGGGGGCCTCGAAGATCATCACATCCACGACGCGGCCGTCCCGGTGCTGCCAGCGCGATTCATAGCCCATTCGCGGCGCCTTGCCCGCCATGTTCCGCAGGTGGCGGGTCATGCTCTGGCCGATCTCGTCGGGCAGCCAGTACGGCATGGGCGGCAGCAGGCCGACCAGTTCCTCCGGCTGGTAGCCGACCATGTCGGCCATCGTCTTGTTCACGTACACAAGACGGCCATCCAGATCGCGGGCACGGATGCCGACGGCCAGCGAATCCTCCATGGCCGTGCGCCATGCGGCCTCGGTGCGCCAAGCCTCCTCGGCACGCGAGACGCTGCGCATCTGTCGGCGCAGCATGGCGCTGGTGGCAAACAGCAACAGCACGAAGCCCCCCATGAGGGCCACGGGCAGCGAACGCCACCACGGAGGAATCTGATCGCGGGCGCTGAGCTCCAGCCACGCCTGTGGCAGGCTCGGCCCCATCGACACCCGGTACCATGCCTGATCGGGCCGGCGGACTCCGGGTACCGTCGAGGCGAACACCCCGCCCAGGTCATCCACCAGGCGCACGTCGTACTTGCTCGCCAGCCACCAGGGCACTTTCTGCCTGAGCAACTCGGTTCCCGAATAGCGCACGACCAGAATGCCACGCACCTGGCCCTGCCTGTCCTGCAGGGGCACATGCAGGTGCCCGGTCAGGCCCACATCGTCCGACGTGCCGTGCACGACGGATCGCTGCGCAGGTGAATCCTCCGGCACGCTGACCAGAACACGCCCTTCCTCGCCGATCCACGTGACGCTCAGCCAGAAGCGCCGCAGGCCATCCAGCACCATGGCGTGCCGCGCGAAATCGCTCGGTGTCAGCCTTCGCGACTGGATCGCCTCGGCCAGCACCTTCATGCGGGTCAGTTCGCTCTCGAGGCGTGCCTGCAACTGCGCTTCGAGTGACAGCGCATCGGAGATCATCGCCGCCCGCTGCGCCTCGACATCCGTGCGCTCCACGGCCCGCAGCCATCCCATCACGCTGACCACGAACACCAGCGTCAACATCAACGGCCAGGCCCACAGGCCGGGCACGACGCGCACGGCGCGCCCGAACAGCCGCAGGCGGGGCACGGGCGGCAAGGCCACCGCCGGCCGGGGCGGCACGCTGACGGGCGGACTCATGGACAAGGCCTCATGGAGCGGAAGCATGGGGTGACAGTCTAGGGCTGCCCCCTCTGGAAAACCCTTGCTCGAAGCCGCTCAGCGCTTCGAATGTGGAACTCCACAATTCTCTCGCGGCGGGCGTGCGGGAACAATTCGTTTCACCATACCGATACGGAGACCATCACCATGATCCCCCGCTCTGCCACCAGCCTGCTGCGCCGCAGCCTCCTGACCCTGGCCGCCACCGCTGCCCTGGTGCCGGCCGCCTTTGCTCAGGCGCCCATCGTCATCAAGTTCAGCCACGTCGTGGCCCAGGACACGCCCAAGGGCAAGGCTGCTGACTTCTTCGCCAAGCGCGCGGCCGAGCTGACCAAGGGCAAGGTCAAGGTCGAGGTCTACCCGAACAGCCAGCTCTACAAGGACAAGGAAGAGATGGAAGCGCTGCAACTGGGCTCGGTCCAGATGCTGGCTCCGTCGCTGTCGAAGTTCGCGCCGCTCGGCGTGAAGGAATTCGAAGTCTTCGACCTGCCCTTCATCTTCGACGACTACAACGATCTGCACAAGGTCACCCAAGGCCCGGTCGGCCAGAACCTGCTGAAGAAGCTGGAATCGCGTGGCATCACCGGCCTGGCCTACTGGGACAATGGCTTCAAGGTCATGTCGGCCAACAAGCCGCTGAAGTCGGTGGAAGACTACAAGGGCGTGAAGATGCGCATCCAGTCGTCCAAGGTGCTCGACGCCCAGATGCGCGCCCTGGGTGCCCTGCCCCAGGTGCTGGCCTTCTCCGAAACCTACCAGGCCCTGCAGACCGGTGTGGTGGACGGTACCGAGAACCCGCCCTCCAACCTCTACACCCAGAAAATGCATGAGGTGCAAAAGCACCTGAGCGTGACCAACCACGGCTACCTCGGCTACGCCGTCGTCGTGAACAAGAAGTTCTGGGACGGCCTGCCTGCCGACATCCGCGCCGCGCTGCAGAAGGCCATGGCCGAGTCGACCAAGGTCGCCAACGACACCGCCTTCGCTGACAACCAGGACGCCCTGGCCAAGGTCAAGGCTGCTGGCAAGACCACCGTCTACACGCCCGGGATCGGCGAACGCTTCCTGCTGAAGAAGGCACTGATTCCCGTGCACAAGCAGATGGCTTCGCGCATCGGCGACGAGATCATCCAGCAGATCTACAAGGAAACCGACTTCGATCCCTCGAAGCTCTGATCTGCGTGGGCTGTTGACGCACCGACCCACGCCACGGCGTGGGTTTTTTTCGGCCCCTGTCGGGAGACAGGGCCTGCATCCACCGAGGAGAGACCACCATGAAGTGGCTTGATCATCTGGAGGAGTGGCTGATCGCGACCCTGATGGGTCTGGCCACCCTCATCATCTTCGTGTCCGTCGTGCACCGCTATGCCGTGGGCTTCAACAGCCCGCTGCAGGACTGGTTGCTCACCATCGACCTGGCCTGGGCCCAGGAGGCCACCATCTACCTGTTCGTCTGGATGGCGAAGTTCGGTGCCGCCTACGGGGTGCGCACCGGTATCCACGTGGGTGTCGACGTGCTGATCAACCAGCTCGCCCCGCACAACCGCAAGAAGTTCGTGCTGTTCGGCCTGCTGGCGGGCGCCCTGTTCACCGGCATCATCGCCACGATGGGTGCAGGCTTTGTCTGGCACAACGGCGCGAACTATGCGTTCCACCATGCGCTTGGCCTGGACATGACCGACCTCATCGAAGGTCCCACCACGCCCGACCTGGAATGGCCGACCTGGATCATCTACTGCGCCATCCCCCTGGGCTCGTCGCTGATGTGCTTCCGCTTCCTGCAGGTGGCCTGGAACTTCCTGCGCACCGGTGAGCTGCCTCATCACGACCATGGCCATGTCGACGGCCTGGACGACGAAGACCCTGCCAACGCCAGCGCCTGAGGAGCACAACCATGAGTGGCATCATCATTTTCGGGCTCCTGCTGGTCCTCATGCTGACCGGCATGCCCATCTCCATTTCGCTCGGCCTCACGGTGCTGACCTTCATCTTCGGGTTCACCGAAGTGCCCGTCGAGTCGGTCGCCCTGAAGCTGTTCACTGGCATCGAGAAGTTCGAGATCATGGCGATCCCGTTCTTCATCCTGGCCGGCAACTTCCTCACGCACGGCGGTGTCGCCAAGCGCATGATCAACTTCGCCACCAGCATGGTGGGCCACTGGTACGGTGGCCTCGGTCTGGCTGGTGTGGTGGCGTGTGCGCTGTTCGCTGCCGTATCGGGCTCGTCCCCTGCAACGGTGGTGGCCATCGGCTCGATCCTGCTGCCCGCCATGGTCAAGGCCGGCTTCCCGAACAAGTTCGGCGCCGGCGTCATCACCACCTCGGGCGCGCTGGGCATCCTGATCCCGCCGTCGATCGTGATGGTGATGTACTCGGTGTCCACCAACACCTCGGTGGGCGCCCTGTTCATGGCCGGTGTGATCCCCGGTCTGATGCTGGCTGGCCTGCTGGGCTTCACCACCTGGTGGCGCGCCCGCAAGTTCAACTACCCGCGCATGGCCAAGGCCACGTTCGCCCAGCGCATGAAGGCGCTGCGTGAATCGATCTGGGGGCTGTTGCTGATCGTCATCGTGATGGGCGGCATCTACACCGGCATGTTCACGCCGACCGAAGCTGCTGCCATGAGCGCCGTGTACGCCTTCATCATCGCCGTGTTCGTCTACAAGGACCTGAGCCTGAAGGACATCCCGCGCGTGCTGTTGAACTCGGCCAACATGAGCGCCATGCTGCTGTACATCATCACCAACGCGGTGCTGTTCAGCTTCGTGCTCGCCAACGAGAACATCCCGCAGCAACTGGCCGACTGGCTGGTCGGCATGGGCCTCGGCCCGATCGCCTTCCTGCTGGTGGTCAACATCCTGCTGCTGGTGGCCGGCAACTTCATGGAGCCGTCGTCGATCGTGCTGATCATGGCCCCCATCCTGTTCCCGGTCGCCGTCAAGCTGGGCATCGACCCGGTGCACTTCGGCATCCTGATCGTGGTGAACATGGAAGTCGGCATGTGCCACCCGCCGGTGGGCCTGAACCTCTACGTGGCCTCCGGCATCACGAAGATGGGTATCACCGAACTGACCGTGGCTGTCTGGCCGTGGCTGCTGACCATGCTCGGCTTCCTGGTGCTGGTGACGTACTGGCCGCCGCTGTCGCTGTGGCTGCCACACATGTTGATGAAGTGATGACCCGCATCACGCCCCGGCCTTCGCGCTGGGGCGCTGCGTAAAGCCCCCAGGCCGCTCGGTGCGTGCGCCTCGGGGGCTTTTTTCATGCCCTGGACAGCACACTTTCCCTTACAATGCCGCACAGCCAGGAGAGAACCCCCTCGAGGGGTCGCCGAAGGCGCAGGGCCGGCATGCCGGCCCGAACGCTCAGGCAAAAGGACTGGCAAGCATGTTGGCGGGCACGTGCCGCTGATGTGATCCTCACTGGAGAGAGCCTGGCCGTTGACGTTCCGCCGTGCGGAGCCGCAGCGCAGCCGGCCACCGAAGGGGCAAGCCCGATCCGCGCTGGTCATGCTGGTGCGTCGGGTCAATCTCTCAGGTAAAGCGGACAGGGAGGGCAGCACCCGGATGTCACTGGCACTTCGCCAGCGGTATCCCGGGCCCGACGAATGCCCCTCCCCGGCCTCGCAAGCCGGCTTCTGCCATGTCCGCAGACACCTCCGCCGCCCCGCTGCTCAAGACCCCGCTGCATGCCCTGCATGTCGAACTCGGCGCCAAGATGGTCCCGTTCGGCGGCTATGACATGCCCGTGCAGTACGCCACCGGCATCCTGGCCGAACACCGCCACGTGCGCACCGCCGCCGGCCTGTTCGACGTCTCGCACATGGGCCAGGTCACCCTCGCTGGCGCCGAAGCCGATGTGGCTTTGGAAACGCTGGTGCCCGTCGACATCGTCGGCCTGGCTCCGTTCAAACAGCGCTACGCCCTGTTCACCAACGACCAGGGCGGCATCCTCGACGACCTGATGGTCACGCGCCGCGAAAACGACCTGTTCCTGGTTGTGAACGCCGCGTGCAAGGCCCAGGACATAGCCCACCTGCAGGCCCGCATCGGCCAGCGCTGCACCGTCACCCCCCTGCCCGACCAGGCCCTGCTGGCGCTGCAAGGCCCGCAGGCCGCCACGGCCCTGGCCCGCCTGAACCCCGCCGTGCAGCAACTGGTCTTCATGACCGGCGCCCACGTTGTGCTGGACGGCATCGACTGCTTCGCAACGCGCTCGGGCTACACCGGCGAAGACGGTTTCGAGATCTCCGTGCCGGCCGACAAGGCCGAGCAACTGGCGCGTGCGCTGCTGGCCCAGCCTGAAGTCAAGCCCATCGGCCTGGGCGCCCGCGACACGCTGCGCCTGGAGGCCGGCCTGTGCCTGTACGGCCACGACATCGACACCACCACCACGCCGGTGGAGGCCTCGCTGACCTGGGCCATCCAGAAGGTGCGCCGTGCCGGTGGCGACCGTGCTGGCGGCTACCCCGGCGCCGCCGTGATCGACACCCACTTCGCCCAGGGCACCCAGCGCAAGCGCGTGGGCCTGATCAGCACCGAGCGCATGCCCGTGCGTGAAGGCGCCCGCGTGATCACCGAAGACGGCACCGACATCGGCGTGGTCACCAGCGGCTCCATCGGCCCGACCGTGAACCAGCCCGTGGCACTGGCCTACCTGGCCACCCCGCACGCCGCCGTCGGCACCGCCGTTTACGCCGTGGTGCGCGACAAGCGCGTCGCCATGACCGTCAGCCCGCTGCCCTTCGCGCCCCACCGCTACCACCGCGGTTGAGCCACCCGGGCGATGCGCCCGCGCGCCCGTCAGGCCTGAGATACTGACGCCCGTTCGGCACACCCGGGCTCTGCCCATTCCTCATTTTTCTGCATTCAAAGGACCACACCATGTCCCTCAAGTACACCCCCGACCACGAGTGGCTGAAGATCGAAGCCGACGGCACCGCCATCGTCGGCATCACCCACCACGCCCAGGACGCCCTGGGTGACGTGGTCTTCGTCGACCTGCCCGCCGTGGGCACCACCTTCAACGCCAAGGACGTCGCCGGTGTGGTCGAGTCCGTCAAGGCCGCTGCCGACGTCTACATGCCGCTGACCGGCGAAATCGTCGAAGTCAACGAAGGCCTGCGAGACGACCCCGCCCTGGCCAACACCGATCCGCTGGGCGCCGGCTGGTTCTTCAAGGTCAAGCTGGCCAACCCGGCCGAAGCCGACGCCCTGATGGACGAAACCGCCTACGACGCTCTGCTGAAGAACGCCTGAGGCACGCCGCGGGGCCGAACACCCCGCGCTGCTGCTTGAACCGGTCTGCCCGCTGTGCCTCGCGCGGCAGACCGACCTGATCCCCGCCCGGCTGGCTGCCGGGCCACCGCCGCCGAACGCCATGCCGAACACCGCCCTGCCCTCGCTCGCCGAACTCGAAAACGCCTCCGAATTCCAGGCCCGCCACCTCGGTCCCTGGGATGCCGAACAAGCCCACATGCTGAGCGTGGTCGGCGTGGCCTCGCGCCAGGCCCTGATCGACGCCATCGTGCCCGAGTCCATCCGCCGCAGCCGTCCGATGGACCTGCCTGCGCCGCTGACTGAAGCCCAGGCGCTGGCTGAACTCAAGGCCATCGCCGGGCAGAACAAGCTGATGCGCAACTTCATCGGCCAGGGCTACCACGGCACGCTGACGCCCGGTGTCATCCTGCGCAACATCCTCGAGAATCCCGCCTGGTACACCGCCTACACGCCTTACCAGGCCGAGATTTCGCAAGGCCGCATGGAGGCCCTGGTCAACTTCCAGACCATGGTCACCGACCTGACCGGCATGGCCATCGGCAACGCGTCGATGCTGGACGAGGCCACCGCGGCTGCCGAAGCGATGACGCTGGCTGCCCGCGGCGGCAAGAGCAAGAGCACCCGCTTCGTCGTCTGCCACGACGTGCTGCCGCAGACGCTGGAGGTGATCCAGACCCGCGCCAGGCCGCTGGGCATCACCGTCGACGTGGTGCACGCGGCGCAACTGGCCGAGCACCTGCAGAGCCACGACTGTTTTGCCGCGCTGCTGCAGTACCCCGGCGTCAACGGCCAGGTCCGCGACCTGCGCCCGCTGATCGACGCCCTGCACGCCAAGGGCGCGCTGGCCATCGTGGCCGCCGACCTGCTGGCCCTGACGCTGCTCGCCTCCCCCGGCGAGCTGGGTGCCGACA
>NZ_CAJYGK010000147.1 GCF_913773725.1 uncultured Aquabacterium sp.
CTATGCCGGCGTGCCCCTGACGTCCATCGAAGGGGTGCAGCTGGGATCGTTGTGCGTGATCGACACCCGGCCTCGGGCCTTTTCTGCAGAAGATCGCGACACCCTGCGTGATCTGGCTGCCCTGGTCAACCGCGAACTGCATCTGCGCGAGGCCATGCGGGACGCCCATGACACATCGCGCGCAACGCGGGCGGCGCTGGCGCACACGCGGGAACGCTTCCGTTGTGTGTTCGAGCATGCGGCGGTGGGCATGGCGCTGGTGGGGCTGGACGGGCGCTGGCTCCAGGTCAACGAAGCGCTGGCAGACATCGTCGGCTATGCACCGTCCGCGTTGCTTCACCTGACCTTTCAGGACATCACGGTACCGGAAGACCTGGATGCGGATCTCGCTTTGGTCTCTGAGCTGTTGCGAGGGCAGCGTGAGACCTACACGCTGGAAAAGCGCTACCGGCACGCGGATGGGCATGTGGTCTGGGTCAACATCCGGGTGTCCCTGGCCCGTGACGATGCCGGGCATCCCAGTCATTTCATCGCCGTGGTGGAGAACATCCAGGCTCGCAAGGAGGCCGAGCTGGCGCTGCATGCCCTGCGGCTCACCCTGGAAGATAAGGTGGCCGAGCGCACGCGGGCGCTGCAGGCCAGCACGGCGGCCTTGCTCGCCAGCGAGGCCCAGATGCGCGCGGTGCTCGAGCATGCCAACGATGCCTACATCGCCATCGACGAGCGGGGCATCATCTGCGAGTGGAACCAGAAGGCCGAGCAGCTGTTTGGCTGGACCCGCGAGGAGGCCCTCGGCCTGCCCATCCACCACACCATCATCCCGGATGAGATGCGGGGCGCTCACCAGATGAGCCTGTCTCGCACCGCGCTCGGGGTCGAGGGCAGCGGGCAGGTGAACCGCCGTGTCGAACTGACGGCCGTGAGCCGCGAGGGCCGCACCTTGCCGGTGGAGGTGAGCCTGGGCGCCGTTCCATGCGAAGGACGGACGCTGTACTGCGCCTTCCTGCACGACATCTCCGAGCGTGTGGCGCTGCAGCGTTCGCTGGAAGAACAGGCCCGCCGCGACCCCTTGACCGGTCTGCCCAACCGCCGCGAGCTGCTGACGGAGATGCCGAAGGCCATGGCCCGCGCCGACCGCAGCGAGCAGCACATGGCCGTGATCTTCCTGGACCTGGACGGCTTCAAGCAGATCAATGACACGCTGGGCCATGAAATGGGTGACCGCGTGCTGTGCGCCTTCGCCACACGGTTGCAGGCCAGCGTGCGCGACACCGACATGGTCGCGCGTCTGGCTGGTGACGAGTTCATCGTGCTGTTCGAGGGGCTCTAGACCCCGATGGTCGATGAAGAGCTGATCACGTTGCTGGACGAGCGCCTGAGCGCGCCGCTGGAGCTCGATGGCCATGACATTCCTGTCTCGGCCAGCATCGGGATGCAGATTTACTCGCCTGGTGCCGAAACCACCGTCGAGGAACTGCTGGATCGCGCGGACCAGGCCATGTACGAGGTCAAGCGCACCACACGCGCGGCGCTGAGCAAACTGGCAGCCTGATGCGCTTGCGCGTCAGCGCAGCACGTGGTCGATGGGCTCGATCACCGGCGGCAGGTCGGTCTCGCCCAGCAGCTCGAGCACCGAAGCCTCGATGCCGTTGGACAGCGCATGGATCGGCAGGTCGTTGGGCTCCAGGCCGAAGGGGTCCTCGATCTCGTCGCTCAGGGCTTCGATGGCGAAGAAGGTGTAGGCCACGAAGGCCACCATCAGCGGGGTCATGAAGCCGATGGCGTCCAGCAGGCCGAAGGGCAGCATCAGGCAATACAGGTAGACCGTGCGGTGCAGGATCACCGAGTAGGTGAAGGGCAGGGGCGTGAACGCGATCCGCTCGCAGCCACCGAAGGCGTCATTGAGCCCGCCCAGGCTGTGGTCCAGGGCCATGGCCTGCACGCTGTCGATCTGCCCGAGTCGATGCCGTTCCGCTACCTGTTCTGCCAGCCACGCGAGGATCTGCATGGCCGGTGTACGACGTCCCTCCAGCCGCGCGCACAAGGCGGCCGGCAGCAAGCGCGTCATGTCGGCTTGCGCATCGGTGCGACGCAGGTGGTGACGCGTGGCATGCACGAAGCCTGCCACGGCGCGCGCCAGCGGCAGCGGGTCCTTCACGCCCGTGGTGATCAACTGGCGCGTGAAGCCCCGGCTGTCGACCAGCAGCTTGCCCCACAGCTTGCGCGCCTCCCAGTAGCGGTCGTAGCTGGCGCTGTTGCGAAAGCCCAAAAAGATGGCGAGCGCCACGCCCACCAGCGAAAACGGAACCGTGGTCAGCGTGACCTTCCAGTGCAGCAGCTCGCCATGGAACGTGACCACCGCGATCGAGATGGCCGTGACCACCAGCAGCTGGGGCAGGATCCGCATGATGATGGAACCGCGCCAGACAAAGAGCATGCGCAGCCAGTTGGGACGGGGGCGAACGATCAAGCGGAACTCCGGAGGGCAGGCGAGGGCGTCAGAGGCGAGATTGTCGCAGACGATTCCCTTCCATGCGGGCCTATCATGTGGGATTGGACCGATCCGTCTCGCCATGACCGCAGCCCTCTCCCGCATGCCCGGCGCCTCTCCGTTCTGGAGCACCGGTGTGGCCGAGCTCAGCCCCTACACACCGGGCGAGCAGCCCCAGATCCCCGGCCTGATCAAGCTCAATACCAATGAGCATCCCCATGGGCCGTCACCCCGGGCCATTGCCGCCATCCAGGCGGCGGCCACCGATGCGCTCAGGCTGTATCCCGACCCGGATGCCCGCGAGCTCAAGACCGTGCTGGCCGAGCGGCACGGCCTGACGCCGGCCCACGTTTTCGTCGGCAACGGCTCGGACGAGGTGCTGGCGCACGTCTTCCGCGCCCTGCTGAAACACGATCGGCCCGTGCTGACGCCCGACGTCGGCTACAGCTTCTATCCGGTCTATGCCCAGCTGTTCGACATCGCCTTGCAGCCTGTGCCGCTGAAGGACGATTTTTCGGTCGACCCGGCCGATTACCGTCAGCCCAACGGCGGCATCGTGCTGGCCAACCCCAATGCGCCGACGGGCCGTGCGCTGTCGCTGGACGGCATCCGGGCCGTGCTGGACGCCAATCCGCAATCCGTGCTGGTGGTGGACGAGGCCTATGTCGACTTCGGTGCCGAATCGGCCGTGTCGCTGATCGCCGAGTACCCGAATGTGCTCGTGGTGCAGACCTTGTCGAAGTCGCGTGCGCTGGCGGGCTTGCGGGTGGGTTTTGCCATGGGACAGCCCGAACTCATCGAGGCGCTCGAGCGCATCAAGGGCTGTTTCAACTCTTACCCGCTCGACCGTCTGGCCCAGGCCGGTGCGGTGGCCGCGTTGCAGGACGAGGCCTGGTTCGAGCACACGCGCCGGCAGGTGATGGGCGCACGCGGCATCCTGAGCCAGGGGCTGCGTGACCTGGGCTTCGAGGTCCTGCCTTCACAGGCCAACTTCGTGTTCGCACGGCATCCGGGGCACACCGGGCCGGCCTTGCTGGCGGCGCTGCGGCAGCGGCGCATCCTTGTGCGGCAGTTCAACAAGCCGCGCATCGCCGATTTCCTGCGGATCACGGTGGGCACGCCCGAACAGGTGTCAGCCCTCCTGGACGCGCTGGCGGCCATCGTGGCGCCGCGCTGAGGGTTCCTGATCGCGCGCAAGGGCGCGGCGCGGCCTGCCAAGCAGGGTTCACCGGCTTCTGGTACCTTCGCGGGCCCGGATGACCTGAGGAGACCGCTTTTGTCCAGCCTGACGGACCGCCTGAAGAACCTGACCGATGCCCAATTGCAGGGCATGCGTCGCGGCGTCGAGAAAGAAGGCCTGCGCACCGATCTTCAGGGGCAGCTGGTTCACACGCCGCATCCCGCGGCGCTGGGCTCCGCGCTGACGCATCCGCACATCACGACCGACTTCAGCGAATCCCAGCTCGAGCTTGTGACCGGTGTGCATCCCTCGGCGGAAGACTGCGTGGCGCAGTTGGCTGAGGTGCACCGCTTCGTGCACCGGGCCCTGCAGCCCGCGGGCGAGCTCATGTGGTCTGCCAGCATGCCCAGCGTGCTGCCTGCCGACGCCGAGATTCCCATCGGCCAGTACGGCACGTCGAATGTGGGGCTGGCCAAGACGGTCTACCGGATCGGCCTCGCGCACCGCTACGGCCCGCGCATGCAGACGATTTCCGGCATCCACTACAACTGGTCCTTCCCGGGCCTCGACAGCGACGCGTACTTTGCGCTGATCCGCAACTTCCGGCGGCACGCCTTTGTGCTGCTGACGCTGTTCGGGGCGTCACCCGCGGTGCCATCGGCCTTTGTGGAGGGGCTGGACCATGGCCTGCAGCCGTTGGGCGCGCACACCCATGGCCTGCCGTATGCCACGTCGCTGCGCATGGGCCGGCTGGGCTACCAGAGCGACGCGCAGAGCGCCCTGTGCGTGAGCTACAACTGCCTGGACCGCTACACCGCCTCGCTGCACGACGCGCTGGTGCGGCCCTATCCCGCCTACGAAGCGATCGGCATCCATGATGGGCGCGGAGGCTACCGTCAGCTCAGCACCTCGTTGCTGCAGATCGAGAACGAGTTCTACAGTGCCATCCGGCCCAAGCGCGTGATCTTCCCGGGCGAGCGTCCGCTGCATGCGCTGCGCGAGCGGGGGGTCGAGTATGTCGAGGTGCGCTGCATGGACCTCAATCCCTTCCTGCCGGTCGGCATCGACGCCGACACCATGCGCCTGCTCGACCTCTTCCTGCTGCACTGCCTGTTGAGCGACAGCCCGCCCGACACGCCGCAGGAGATTGCTGCGCTGGGCCGCAACCAGCAGCTCACGGCCTCACGCGGGCGCGAGCCCGGCCTGTGTCTGACCCGGGGCGACGAGCAGATCCCGCTGATGGACTGGGCCGCCGAGGTGTTGCAGGCCTGCGAGCCGATCGCGCAGCGCCTGGATGCCGTGCACGGCGGCAACGCGCATCAACGCGTGTTGCAGGCCGCCCTGAGTCAGCTGGCCCAGCCGGACACGCTGCCATCGGCCCGCGTGCTCCAGGCCATGGCCGACGCAGGCGGCGACCACGTTGCCTTGATGTCGACCTTGTCCGCCCAGGCCCAGGCCGCGCTGCTGGCCGAGCCGCTGTCTGCCGAACTGGCCGAGGCGCTGACGGCCGAAGCCCAGGCCTCGCTGGCCGAACAGGCCCGCATCGAAGCGGCGGACACCATGCCGTTCGAACAGTATCGCCAGGCCTACCTTTCGCCCGAGCGGCTGGGACTGGGACGCAAGCCCCCGGCCGGCTGCTGAACGCCGGCTCCGATCAGGCGCTCGGGTTCGGCCAACGCGCCTGGATGCGTTCGATGCCTTCCAGCACCTCGGGGGGCAGGACCAGGTCGATGCTTGCGATGTTGCTCTGCAACTGCGCCATCGTGGTCGCACCGATGATGTTGGCGGTCACGAAATCCCGGCTGTTGACGTAGGCCAGCGCGGCCTGGGCCGGATCCAGCCCGTGTTCGCGGAACAGGGCCACATACGCGGCCGCGGCGGCTTCGATGTTGGGGTCGTTGTAGCGCGTGAAGCGGTCGAACAGCGTCAGGCGGGCCCCCTCGGGTTTGGCACCGTTCAGGTACTTGCCGGTCAGCACGCCGAAGGCCAGCGGGGAATAGGCCAGCAGCCCGCATTCCTCGCGCAGCGCGATCTCGGACAGCCCCAGCTCGAAATGCCGGTTCACCAGGCTGTAGACGTTCTGGATGCTGGCGGCGCGCGGCAGGCCCTTGTAGTCGGCCAGCGTCAGGAAGCGGCTCAGGCCCCACGGTGTCTCGTTCGACACCCCGAAGTGCCGGATCTTGCCCGCCTGGATCAGGCCTTGGAGCGCCTCGAGCGTCTCCTCGATCGGCACGGTGTCTTCGTCCGGCCTGTGCACATAGCTGCGTTGTCCGAAGATCGGCGCGGTGCGGTCGGGCCAGTGCAGCTGATACAGGTCGATGTGGTCGGTCTGCAGCCGTTTCAGGCTCTGGTTGACGGCCTCTTCCAGGTTGGCCCGCGTGAAGTTGAGCTGGCCGCCGCGCACATGCGAAGGACGCCCCGCCTGGCGGCTTGGACCCGTGGCCTTGGTCGCCAGCACGATGTCATTGCGGCGGCCGGTCTTCTTCAGCCAGGTTCCGATGTACTGCTCGGTGCGCCCCTGGGTTTCGGCGCGGGGCGGCACCGGATACATCTCGGCCGTGTCGACGAAATTGACACCGGCGTCGAGTGCGGCATCCATCTGTGCGTGCGCCTCGGCTTCGGTGTTCTGTTCGCCCCAGGTCATGGTGCCCAGCGCGATGGCGCTGACCTTCAGGCCGGTGCGGCCCAGCGGACGGTATTGCATGGTGGTGTGTCGGGTGAAAAAGGACGTGAAGGACGGCAGCCGCGCCCCGCGGGGCACGCGCATGGCAGTGTCGCCCATCCGGTAAAGGGCGGTGGGGTGTGCGGTCTAAGAGCTGTGCGCGCTGCGCCAGGCCTTCCGGTCCCGCCCTGCATCGGTGTAAGTGCTGAGTTTCCCAGCGGGCGTGCGGCCTACACTGGACGCGTCTGCCCGGTTTTCGTCCGGGGTGGCCGCCCACAAGGTGGCCGACCCGCTGATGTCCTTCCTCACCCAGGAGGCCTGCGATGAACGCACCGCTGCCGGCCGACGTGCTGCGTGCACTGTCGACCCTGTCGCTCGACGACAAGTACACGCTGGAACGCGGCCCCGCGTTCATGAGCGGCATCCAGGCGCTGGTGCGCCTCCCCATCCTCCAGCACACCCGCGACACCCAGGCCGGCCTGCGCACAGCGGGCTTCATCAGCGGCTACCGGGGCTCGCCCCTGGGTGGCTACGACCAGGCCCTGTGGCAGGCGCGTGCCCACCTGCAGGCCCACGGCATCGTCTTCCAGCCCGGCGTGAACGAAGAGCTGGCCGCCACCGCGGTCTGGGGCACGCAGCAGCTGCGGCTCGGGCCCGGCCCGCACAAGGTCGACGGCGTGTTCGGCATCTGGTACGGCAAGGGGCCGGGCGTGGACCGCAGCGTGGACGTGTTCAAGCATGCCAACATGGCGGGCACGGCGCCGCTGGGCGGGGTGGTGGCCGTGGCGGGCGATGACCATGTGGCCAAGAGCTCGTCCGTGGCGCACCAGAGCGACCACGTCTTCAAGGCCTGCGGCTTCCCGGTGTTCTTCCCGAGTAGCGTTCAGGAGATCCTCGATCTGGGCCTGCATGCCTTCGCGATGAGCCGCTATGCCGGCGTGTGGACGGCGCTCAAGACGATTCAGGAGGTGGTCGAGTCGTCCACCACGGTGGAGGTCGACCCAGACCGCGTGCGCATCCTGCTGCCGGAGGACTTCACCATGCCCGCAGGGGGCGTGCACATCCGCCTGCCGGACACGCCCCTGGAGCAGGAAGCCCGGCTGATGGACCACAAGTGGTACGCGGCGCTGGCCTATGTGCGGGCCAATCAGCTCAACCGCACGGTCATCGACAGCCCGCATGCCCGCCTGGGCCTGATCGCCAGCGGCAAGGCCTACAACGACCTGCGCCAGGCCTTGTTCGACCTGGGGCTGGACGACGAGGCTTGCGCCCGCATCGGCCTGCGCGTGCACAAGGTGGCGGTGGTCTGGCCGCTGGAGGCCAGCATCACACGGTCCTTTGCCACCGGCTTGCAGGAGATCCTGGTGGTGGAAGAAAAGCGCCAGGTCATCGAATACCAGATCAAGGAGCAGCTCTACAACTGGCGCGAAGACGTGCGACCCAACGTGCTGGGCAAGTTCAGCGAGCCCGAGGGCGATTTCACCGGTGGGGAATGGTCGGTGGCCAACCCGGCTTCACGCTGGTTGCTGCGGGGAAAGGCCGACCTGAACCCGGCATTGATCGCGCGGGCTGTGGCGCAGCGCATCGAGCGACTGGGGCTGCTGGACGGGCTCGACCCCGCTTTGCGTGCCCGCATGGCCGAGCGCCTGCAGGTGATCGAGGCCAAGGAACTGGCCTTGCAGCAGCAGGGCGCTTCCGCCGAGCGCCCGCCGTGGTTCTGCAGCGGCTGTCCGCACAACACTTCCACCCGGGTGCCGCAGGGCTCGCGCGCCATGGCCGGTATCGGCTGCCATTACATGGCGCTGTGGATGAACCGGCAGACCAGCATGGTCACGCAGATGGGCGGCGAGGGCGTGGGCTGGGTGGGGCAGGCGCCGTTCACCGACGAGCCCCATGTGTTCGTGAACCTGGGTGACGGCACTTACTTTCATTCCGGTCTGCTGGCGATCCGGCAGTCGGTGGCGGCCGGGGTGAACGTGACCTACAAAATCCTGGTGAACGATGCCGTGGCCATGACAGGTGGCCAGCCGCTGGACGGGCAGCTCAGCGTCGCAGCGCTCACGCGCGAGCTGCAGGCCGAGGGCGTGCGCCGCATCGTCGTCGTGAGCGACGCGCCGGCTCGCCATGCCCGCACGCCGGACCTGGCCGCGGGGGTGACGGTGCACCATCGCGACGAGCTCGAGGCGCTGCAGCGCGAACTGCGCACGGTGAAGGGCTGTACCGCCATCGTCTACGAGCAGACCTGCGCCACCGAAAAGCGCCGTCGTCGCAAGCGCGGCAAGCTGCCCGAAGTGGCCCGTCGCGTGGTGATCAACGAGGCCGTGTGCGAGGGCTGCGGCGACTGCGCCGTGCAATCCAACTGCCTGAGCGTGGAGCCGGTCGACACGCCGCTGGGCCGCAAGCGCCGCATCAACCAGAGCAGCTGCAACCAGGACTTCTCGTGTCTGAACGGGCTGTGCCCCAGCCTGGTCACGGTGGAGGGAGGGCGTCTGCGCTCGGCTTCCCCCCAGGCTGGCCTGCCGGATCTGACGAGCCTGCCCCCGCTGCCCGAGCCCGATGTGCCGGCTGCGCCTCGGGCCTGGGGCATGGTGGTGGCCGGCATCGGCGGCACCGGCGTCATCACCATCGGCCAGTTGCTGGGCATCGCGGCCCACATGGAGGGCAAGGGTGTCATCACCCAGGAGGCCGCCGGGCTGGCTCAGAAGGGCGGCGCCACCTGGAGCCACGTGCAGATCGCCGACGACCCGCAGGACATCCACACCACCCGGGTTGGCATGGCCGAGGCCGGCCTGCTGATCGCGTGTGACCCCATCGTGGCCGCCCACGCCCAGACGCAGACCGTGCTGTGCGAGGGCCGCACGCACGTGGCGCTCAACACCCACCACACCCCGACGGCGTCGTTGATGCAGGACCCGGGCTGGCAGTTCCCCGGCGCCGCGTGCGAAAGCCAGATCGAGCGGGCCGTGGGCGCTGGAAGAACGCGCAAGGTGGACGCCGTGCAGCTGGCCGAGCGCGTGCTGGGTGACGCCATCTACGCCAACCCGCTGATGCTGGGCCTGGCCTGGCAGATGGGCTGGGTGCCGCTGCAGGGCGCGACCTTGCGGCGTGCCATCGAGCTCAACGGCGTGCAGGTGGACAAGAACCTGGCCGCGTTCGAATGGGGGCGGCGGGTGGCTCACGACCCGGTCGGTGTGGCCCGCATGATGGCGCCCACGCGCACCGTGCAATGGGCCGAGGGCCGCCGCCCGGACTCCGAGCCCCTGGACACCGTGCTGAGCCGCCATGCAGCCTGGCTGCGCGAGTATCAGGACGACGCCTATGCAGCGCGCTATGTGGCACGCATCGAGGCGCTGCGGCAGGCCGAAGCTGCATTCGGCAGCCAGAAGCTCACGCGTGTGGCCGCGCACCAGCTGGCCCGGCTCATGGCCTACAAGGACGAGTACGAGGTGGCCCGCCTGTTGACGGCCGAGTCCTTCCGCAAGCAACTGGCCGCGCAGTTCGAAGGGGACTACCGCGTGGTGTGGCACCTGGCGCCGCCCTGGTTGGGCAAGCTGGGCGGGGGGCGCTTGGTGAATGGGGTGTGGCGCCCGGCCAAGCACGCCTTCGGCGCGGGCTGGCAATGGCTGATGGCCGGCGTGGCACGCCTCAAGGGCCTGCGCGGGCGCTGGTATGACCCGATGGGCTGGACCGCCGACCGGCGCGAGGACCGAGCCGTGCTCGCCCGCTACGAGTCCTTGGTCGACCACTGCGTGGCCACGCTGACGCCGGAGACCCTGGATCAGGCGTTGAGCCAGCTGAAAGTGGCCGAACGCATCAAGGGCTTCGGGGTGGTGCGGCACGAGCAGGTGCAACTGGCCATGGCCGAGTGGGAGCGGCTGGGCTCACCGGCGGTGGGCGCGGTTTCACCAGCGGTTCCCGATTCAGCCGGGCCCCGGGGCGCTGCGCATCCGCTAAGGTGTGCGGATGAACCCCGCCCCCCTCATCGCTGAACCGACCGATACGCGCCGCCTCCAGGGCCTGGCCTTCGCCCTGGCTGGCGCCATCGCCTTTTCCGGCAAGGCCATTCTGGCCAAGCTCATGTACCGCACCGGCGCCGACGCGTTCGCGGTGATCGGTCTGCGCATGGCCATGGCCCTGCCGCTGTTCCTGGGCATCGCCTGGTGGACAATGCGCCGCCGCCCCGGTGTCGAGCCCGTTGCGCCCCTGTCGTCCCGCGAGCGCTGGCAGATCGCGGGCCTCGGTTTTTGCGGCTACTACATGGCCAGCACGCTGGACTTCCTCGGCCTGCAGTACATCAGCGCCGGGCTCGAGCGCGCCATCCTCTACCTGAATCCCGCGGTCGTGCTGTTGCTGTCGGCGCTGTGGTTCCAGCAGCGCGTCAGGGCGCCTCAGGTGGTGGCCATGGTGCTGGCCTATGCCGGCGTGATGCTGGTTTTCGGGCATGACCTGGATCTGGCCCATGTGGTGGCCGCGTCGGCCACCTCCCTGTTGCCATGGCAGGCGGTGGGCCTGGGCAGTGGCCTGGTCTTTCTGAGCGCGGTGGCCTATGCCGTGTACCTGATCGGCAGCGGGCGCCTGGTGGCCCGTGTGGGCTCGGCGCGGCTGATCGGCCTGGCTTCGTCGGTGGCCTGTGTCGTCACGCTGGTGCAGTGGCTGGCCGTGTGGCTGGGCAGCGGCGGTGTGCTGGGGCGGCTGTCCGGGCTGCCGACCGATGTCTACCTGCTGTCGTTGGTCAACGCCACCGTCTGTACGGTGCTGCCGATGTGGATGGTGATGCGTGGCGTGGCACTGCTGGGCGCACCGACCGCGTCACAGATCGGCATGGTGGGGCCGCTCTCCACGATCTGGATGGCTTCCATCTGGCTGGACGAGCCCGTGTCGCTGCGGCTGATGGCCGGCACGCTGGTCGTGTTGGTGGGGGTGTTGTGGCTGGGGCGCCCCGGCCCGCGCGCCACCGCCGGCTGAATCCCAGCCGGCCTCAGCCTTTGCGCTGTCTGCCCAGTGCAGCCACCAGGCAATCCACCTGGGCCGCGATCGCGTCGGGCAGCACGCTGGTGCCGGCCAGCACGGCACGCACATGGTCGGCAGTCAGGTCGGCCGCCCGGCCCTCGGGCAGTTCCGGCAAGGCCGTGAGCACGCCCTCCTGCGGCAAGCGCGAGAGGGCTTCGTCCCGCTGACCGTTCAGGAACACCTCGAAGCGCGGCTGGCGGCGCGCATCGGCCACCGGCTCGCCTTCGGTACCGCGCATCAGCAGGGCATGGGCCTGCACGCGCGTCAGAAAGCCCGTCAGCGAATGGGCGTACTCCGGATGCGTGTGGTTGACCACCCGCATGGCAGGCTGCCCGGCGCCGGCAAACGGGTCCAGCAGCTTGGCCACCGTGTGGCCCGGGTTGCGCAGGCCGATCGTCCAGCGCACCGCCAGCAGGCGAGCCAGGGCGGGGCACAGCGTGTCGGTGGCGATGAAGGCGGCTTGCCCCGCTTGCCACGCCGCAGCCAGCGTGGCGGCGTCCTGCACCACCGGCCAGCCGAGTGCCTGCCAGACCTGCGCGGTGGTGACGCGGGTGGGGTCGGAGGCCGGCCCATGCACCAGCACGCCCACACCCCGCCGCGCCAGCAACGCGGCCAGCAAGGCCGTCAGGTTGGGCAGCTTGCGGGCCCCGTTGTACGAGGGCAGCACGACGGTGCCGATCAGGGCGGGTACCTGCGCCACAGCCGGTGCCAGCGGCACACAGCGGGCCAGCGTGGCCTGCACGAAGCCATCCAGCTCTTCGGGCGTTTCGCCTTTGATGCGCATGGCCAGGCAGAAGGCGCCGACCTCCAGGTCGGTGACCTGTCCGTCCAGCACCTGGCTCAACAGGTCCTGCGCCTGCTCGAACGTGAGGGGGCGGGCGCCGTCCTTGCCCCGCCCGATTTCCTTGATGTATGCCGCGATGCTCATGCGCTGTAGGGGTCCGGTTGCGTGATCTGGTCAGGCCAGACCCGCGGGATTATCCGGCCCCAGAGGCCGGAGCGTCGCCCCGGGCGGCCATGCCGCTGATCACGCTGCGGCTTCCAGCGCCGGGTGCAGCTTGATCAGCTTGCGCAGGGCGGGGATGCACGAGCCGCAGTTCGTGCCGCACTTCAGCTTGCCTTGCAGCGCGGCCAGACGGGCGTCGTCGGTGCCTGCACAGTGGGGCAGGGTGGCCTCGATGTCGGTCTCGCTCACGTTGAAGCAGGTGCAGACCTGCTTGCCGCGGGAGGCGAGGCCTGCTGGCGGTGTCGCCCCCGGGGCCAGCAGCAGCCGGCCATGGCTTTCAACGGGCAGGTCGTCCTGCAGCAGCGGGCGCAGCCAGGCTGCCGCGGCATCGTCGCCCGCCAGAAGGCAGGCCTGAAGCCGCATGTGCTCCCCGTCGCGCGCCAGGCGCATCGCCCGGTGCTGGCCCGCGTGCCAGTCGGTGTAGCGCATGACGTCGTCG
>NZ_CAJYGK010000148.1 GCF_913773725.1 uncultured Aquabacterium sp.
GGCCGACGCGATCAGCTGGTATCAGGGGGCGGCCTGGGCTTACCATCACGCCGGTCTGAAAGCGGAAGAAAGGGTGGCGCGCCGCCATGCGGATCCTGTTGGTGGAGGATGACGGGCTGTTGGGCAACGGCTTGCAGCAAGGCCTGCGTCAGCAGGGCATGACGGTGGACTGGGTGGAGTCGGGCGAGCACGCCATCGCGGCCCTGGCTTCCCAGCGATACGACGCCCTCGTGCTGGACCGGCAACTGCCCGGGGTGCCGGGTGACGCCGTGCTGACGCGGCTGCGTCAACGAGGTGACGCCACCCCTGTGCTCTTCCTGACCGCCCGCGATGCGATCGAGGACCGTGTGGCAGGGCTGGATGCCGGCGCCGACGACTACCTGGTCAAGCCGGTGGACATGGCAGAACTGGCCGCCCGGCTGCGGGCCATGGGTCGACGCGCCGCCGGGCAGGCCGCGCCGGTGTTCCGTTGGGGCAGCCTGAGCCTGGACCCGGCTTCGCGCACCGTCACGCTGGATGGGCATCCTGTTGCGCTGGCGGTGCGTGAGTTCGATGTGCTGGCCAGGCTGATCCGTTCACCGCAGCGCCCGCAATCCCAGGCGCAGTTGACCGAGGCGCTGTATGGCTGGGATCAGGACATCGCGAGCAACGCGGTGGAGGTGCACGTGCACCACCTGCGGCGCAAGCTCGGTGCCGACTGGATCGTCACCATCCGTGGGGTGGGCTATGTGCTCAACCCGGCCAAGGCCGCAGCGTGACCCACTCCCTGCGAGCGCGGCTGGTCCGCAGCCTGTTGGTGGTCCTGCTGCCGGTCTGGGTCGCCATGGCGGCCTGGACGTACTGGTCCGTGATCGAGGAGGTGGACGAGATCTATGACCAGCAGCTGATGGAAGTGGCCTTGCCCTTGCTGCCTCAGTCGGTCTCGGCCTTGCACGAGTCGCTGGACGACATGCCGATCGACGAGCCCGATGGTGAGGGGGTGGACCTCGCCGTGCTGGCCTGGTCGGCGCAGGGCGCGCCCTTGTACCGCAGCCCGACCGCGCCCCCCTTGTCCTTCGCAGCGCGGCCGCGCGACCCGGCGGGACTCAGGGTGGCCCGCACGGTGACGTTGAACGGGCATGACTGGCGCGTGTGGTGGTTCGAACAGGCGCAGATGGGGCGCTGGCTGGCCGTGCTCAAGCCCATGAACGAGCGCAACGAGCTGGCAAGGGCGATGGCGCTGGGGCTCGGCCTGCCGACGCTGGCCACCGTGCTGCTGCTGACACCGGTGGTGCGGTGGGTGGTCCGCAGAGGGTTGAAGCCGCTACATCAGCTGGGCCGCCAGATCGCACAACGTAGGGCGGTGGACCTGACGCCCGTGAGCGAGGCGGGGCAGCCGTCGGAAACCGTGCCACTTGTGCAGGAGATCAACGCCTTGATGACGCGTCTGGCCCGGACCTTGTCGGCCGAGCGGCGTTTTACGGGGGATGCGTCACACGAGCTGCGTACGCCGCTGGCGGCATGTCGCGCGCAGATCGAGGTGGCGCGCGGTGCAGGCGATGCCGACGTGCGCGGCGTGGCCCTGGGCCATGCGTTGCAAGCGCTCGATCGTGCCACCCGCCTGACGGACGAGCTGCTGGCGCTGGCGCGCCTGGACCATGACACCGAGGCCCCTCTGAGCGCGACACCCGGCTGGCAGGCGCAACTCGATCTGGCCGCGCTGGTGCAGGATCGGGTGGCAGCGGTGGCCGTGCCGGCGCTGGCCCGAGGGTTGGAGGTGTCTCTGCAGGTCTCGGATGACGCGGCCCCGGTGGCGGGTCACCCCGACTGGATCGCCATGGCGGTCGACAACCTGCTCAGCAACGCGCTGAAGTACACGCCGGCGGGCGGACAGGTGCGGGTTGCGGTGGCGTCGGTGGAGCGCGGCATGGCCGTGGTCGTGCACGACACGGGACCCGGCGTGCGTCCGGAAGACTTGCCCAAACTGGGTGACCGGTTCGACCGTCTGGGGGCGCGGGGCGAGGGGGCGGGCCTGGGCCTGTCGATCGCGCGTCAGGTGGCGGCCCGCCATGGCGGGAGCCTGTCTTTCGCGGTCGATGGTGGCCTGCGCGCCACCTTGATCCTGCCGACGCAGGCGCCCGCGGTCACGCGGTCTTGAGCAACCCTTTGGTCTCGATGAACGAGATCACCTGATCCAGCCCGGCTTTCGTCTTCAGGTTCGTCATCACGAACGGACGGGTGGGCCGCATGCGCTTCGTGTCGGCTTCCATGATCTCCAGGTTGGCACCCACATACGGGGCCAGGTCCGTCTTGTTGATCACGAACAGGTCGCTCTTGGTGATGCCGGGGCCACCCTTGCGCGGGATCTTCTCGCCGGCGGCCACGTCGATCACGTAGATGGTGAGGTCGGACAGCTCGGGGCTGAAGGTCGCGGCCAGGTTGTCGCCGCCCGACTCAATGAAGACGATGTCGGCGTTCGGGTACTTGGCCAGCATGCGGTCGACGGCCTCGAGGTTGATCGAGGCGTCTTCGCGGATGGCGGTGTGCGGGCAGCCGCCCGTCTCCACGCCCATGATGCGATCCGGATCCAGCGCACCCGCCACGGTCAGCAGGCGCTGGTCTTCCTTGGTGTAGATGTCGTTGGTGATGACGACGAGGTCGTACTGCTCGCGCATGGTCTTGCAGAGCATCTCGAGCAGGGTCGTCTTGCCGGAGCCCACCGGGCCGCCCACACCCACGCGCAGCGGGGGCAGTTTCTTGGTGCGGCCGGGGATGTGGTGCAGGTTGCTCATGATCGGAACAGGCGGGAGTATTGCGTTTCGTGCTGGGCGCTCAGGATGGCCAGCATGGGGGAGAAAGCCTGGCGCTGCGAATCGGGCAGGGCCAGGGCGTGGTCGATGGCGTCGGGGATGGCGTCCACCAGGGCCTGCAGGATGCGCTGGCCGGCGCTCTGGCCCAGCGGCACGGCCTTGATGGCGGCCTGCACCATGTTCTCGGCCCAGCCAAAGGTGAAGCTCAACAGGGCTTCGCGCAGGGCGGCGTCGCTGTCCTGACCGGGGGCGGCGACGGGCAGGCACTGCGCCACGGCCAGCGCAAAGGCGACAGGCCAAGTGGGGGCGGGCGGCAGGGCCGCACACCGGGCCAGCCGGGCGTCGTCGGCATCGGCCTGTGCGCCACCCCCGCGGTTGCGCAACCACTCCACCAGCGAGCGGCCCATCTGCTCGGTCTGCAGCCGCAACTCGCTGGTCTCGCGGGTCTGCAGCAC
>NZ_CAJYGK010000149.1 GCF_913773725.1 uncultured Aquabacterium sp.
GACTCGGCCTGCTTCAAGAACCCGATGATCTGCTGCTCAGTGAATCGACTCTTCCTCATGTCCGTCATTCTCCAGGTTGACGGACCTCACTTCCATTCAACCGGTACGGCTGGGAGGGGGCAGGTCAACATCGGCACACTCATTGCTGATGACATTTGTGTCATTGCAAAGGAGCCATCATGGGTGCCACTTCCAAACATACTAGAACTGCCGCGAAGCCTCCAGAGGATCGCGAGCCGCAGCGCAGCCCTGTTGTCAAAGACGAGGACGTAGAACCCCAAGCCGACAATCCCAAAACGGCGCCGGATCGGCATGCCCACAGTATGGAGGCCAGCAATGCGGACGGGCATGTGGCCCAAAGCGAGACCGAGCAACCTAGACAAGCTTGACTCATTGCCCTGTGAAAAATCACAGAAATCTTGGCGAAGGGTATTGACTCTGTAGTCGCTACAGGGATTCCAATTGATTCAAAGAGATGGATCTTCAGTCGATGATGTACATGCCAGACAACTTCCTTCACGTGCATTTGTCAGGCTTAACTCATTTCTGATCCACAAGACATTTTTTCAACCTATACTTGCCGCTCCATGCGTCGCTTGCTTTGCTTGTTCCTGCTGATTTGGTTTCCGCTCCAGATGTCCTGGGCTGCGGTGGCCAGCTATTGCCAGCATGAAAGCAACCCTGCCGCGCAGCGCCATTTTGGGCACCACGAGCACATCCATCTCGATCCGCAGCATGGGGAGCGTCCTGGCGATAAAGCCGCAAAGGACAAGAGCGGCGGCGACAAAAAGGCCAGTGCCGACAACGACTGCACCGTCTGCCACATGAGCGCTGCCTCGCCGGTCAGTGAGACGCACACCCCTGAGGTGGCGTCCAGCAGGGAATGGTTTGGCCACTCGATCGAGGGCTACGCCTCTAACATTCCAGCGGGACCTGAGCGTCCCGACATACGTCTCGCCGTTTGATTCGGCGAGACGGCTGCTGCGCAAGCTTTTTTCCTGTCTTCAGTTAGCGAGGCCATGGCCTCTCTCGCCGGATTCCTTCTTGTTGTTCCCACAACCCGGAGAATTCGATGTACAGGCACATGGTGCCGATGACAACGTTCGCGTTGGTCACGGCCACACTTTTTTCTTCCACCACCTTTGCTCAAGTTAGCCCGTCCGATTCGGATGGGCAGGCCGTGCACAAGGCGGTGCCCGTGGCACAGCCCCTGACGCTGAGCGAAGCCATCAGGCTGGCGCTTCAGTTCAGCCCGCAAATCGTGGCGAATCAGCAGGAACTGGCGGCCAGCGAAGGGGCCGTCATTCAAGCGGGTGCGCGTCCCAACCCGGAAGTCCAAGCACTGCTGGAAGACACGCGGCGAGACAGCCGAACGACCACGGTGCAGTTGAGCCAGCCCATCGAGTTGGGCGGTAAACGTTCAGCGCGGATCTCGGTCGCCGAGGCCGCGCGGGCTCAAACCGCCGTGGACATCGAAGGGCGTCGCGCGCAGATCAGGGCGGATGTGGCCGATGCGTTCTTTGCCGCAGCCATCGCTCAGGAACGGGTGAAGCTGGCGCAGGCCTCCGTCGACTTGTCCATGCGTGGCACGGATGCGGTCTCCAAGCGGGTTCAGGCCGGCAAGGTCTCTGCGGTGGACGAGACGCGGGCAAAGGTCGCTCACGCTGGTGTCCGGCTGGAGTTGCTTCAAGCGCAGAGCGAACTTCGATCCGCTCGCCAAGGGCTGGCAGCCCTGCTGGGGCCAGCATCTGCCGTTCGTGCTCAGACGCTGGTCTGGCAATCGGGTGTCCAACCAGCCGCTCGCAATCTGGAGGCTTCGCAGTTGTCGGATGTACCGGTGCTACGGCAGGCACGCCTGGAGGTCGACAAGCGGCAGGCCATGGTCGAGCTTGAGGAAGCCCGCCGCGTTCCGGACGTCACCGTGACATTAGGTGCCAAACGCGATCAGCAGGTCGGGCGCAACCAGGCGGTGATCGGCCTGGCCATTCCGATTCCTGTGCTAGATACCAATCGCGGCAACCTGCTGCAGGCCTTGCGCCTGCGTGACAAGGCCGAAGCGGACTTTCAAGCAACGCGGATCCGCGTCGAGACCGAGTGGGTGCAATTGACGGAGCGTCAGCGCTTCGCTCAGGCAGAGGTGGACGTTCTGCGTAGCGAGGTACTGCCGGGCGCCGAGAGCGCTTGGCAGGCCGCCACGACCGGCTTCGAGTTGGGAAAGTTCAGCTTCCTCGACGCCCTGGATGCTCAACGGACCTTGCTCCAGGCCCGCGCCCAGTACCTGCGGGCGCTCAATGAGCTGTACCGCACCAACGCCAACATCGATCGCCTGCTGGGGACCAGCGGCGAAGAACAGACGACGTCCAAGCCATGAGAAAGCATTGCATGACACGCTCCCAATCACAACGCCAAGCTGGGCGCATCAGCCAAAAGCAACTCATCGCCATCATCGCCATCGTTTTGGCGGGGTTGGGCGCCAGCGCATTTGTGCTGACACGGTCTCCCAGCGCGCCCGCCGGCGAAGCGGCCGAGGAGAGCCATGGCCACGGTCACGGCGAGGCCAAGGGACACGACGACGCCGAGCACCACGGCGAGAAGAAATCCGAGTCCGGCCACGACGAGGCGAAGGGACACGATGACAAGGAACACCATGAGAAGGCCGAGGAGCATGGGGAGCATGACAAGCATGAAGGCGAAACCGCTCCTGAGAAGGGCGCTGCCGCCGCCAACGCTGGCAAGCACGAGGAAGGCGAGGAAGAGCCTGTCTCTCTGAATGCTCAGCAGATCGCAGCAGCGGGCGTTGAAGTCCAAGCGGCACAACCTGGCAAGATCCTTTCGACGGTGCAACTGTCCGGCGAGATCAAGTTCAACGAGGATCGCACGGCACACGTTGTGCCCCGTGTCGGTGGCGTCGTCGAATCGGTGTCGGCCAACCTCGGGCAGCAGGTCAAAAAGGGCCAGGTCCTCGCGGTCATTTCCAGCGTGTTGCTGTCCGAACAGCGCAGCGAGTTGCAGGCGGCCCAGAAGCGCCTGACCTTGGCGCAAACCACCTACGACCGAGAGAAGAAGCTCTTCGAAGACAAGATCTCGCCGCAGATGGATCTTCTGCAGGCCACCCAGGCCCTGCGCGAAGCCGAGATTGCGGTCAACAACGCCAACCAGAAGCTCAAGGCGTTGGGTGCCTCGCCTTCGGCTGGGGCATTGAATCGCTACGAGCTGCGCGCACCGTTTGATGCGGTCGTGGTCGAGAAGCACATCGCTCTGGGCGAGTCGGTCAAGGAAGACGCCAATGTGTTCACCCTGTCCGACCTGTCCACCGTGTGGGCCACAATCAACGTGCCCGCCAAGGACCTGAACCTCGTGAAGGTGGGCGAGAAGGTTACCGTGCGATCCAGTTCGTTCGAAGCCACGGCCAAGGGCACCGTGACCTACGTTGGATCGCTGATTGGCGAGCAGACGCGCACAGCAACCGCCCGAGTGGTGCTGACCAATCCAGACCTGTCGTGGCGTCCCGGCCTGTTCGTCAATGTCGCCGTGACTTCCGGCGAGACGGAAGCACCCGTGACCGTGACGGCTGGCGCGGTGCAGACCATGGAAGGCCGCCAAGTCGTGTTCGTCGAAGTCCCGGGCGGATTCCAGGCCAAGCCTGTGGAGGTCGGTCACACCGATGGCAAGCGCACGGAAGTCGTCAAGGGCTTGAGCGCCGGTACCCGCTATGCGGCGACGAACAGCTTCGTCATCAAAGCTGAAATCGGCAAGGCTTCGGCCGAGCACGAGCATTGAGCACGAGGTCCACCCATCATGTTTGAACGCATCATCCGATTTGCCATTGAGCAGCGCTGGCTTGTGCTGCTGGCCGTCTTCGGTATGGCCGCCCTGGGCGTCTTCAGCTATCAGAAGCTGCCCATCGATGCCGTGCCGGACATCACCAACGTCCAGGTCCAGATCAACACCCAGACACCTGGCTATTCGCCGCTGGAAACCGAACAGCGTGTGACCTACCCGCTGGAGACAGTGATGGCGGGCCTGCCCGGCCTGGAGCAGACCCGCTCCCTGTCGCGCTACGGCCTGTCCCAGATCACCGTGATCTTCAAGGACGGCACCGACCTGTACTTCGCGCGCCAACTGGTGAACGAGCGGATCCAGGAGGCCAAGGCGCGGCTGCCGGAAGGCGTCACGCCGGCCATGGGCCCCATTTCCACAGGCCTGGGCGAGATCTACATGTGGACTGTCGAAGCCAAGGACGGCGCCAAGAAGCCGGATGGCACGCCCTACACGCCGACTGACCTGCGCGAAATCCAGGATTGGATCATCAAGCCTCAACTGCGCAATGTAACGGGCGTGACCGAGATCAATTCCATCGGCGGCTATGCCAAGGAATACCAGGTCGCGCCCAGCCCTGAGAAGCTCATGGCGCATGGCCTGACGTTGGGTGACGTGGTCAATGCCCTGGAGCGCAACAACGGCAACGTTGGCGCCGGCTACATCGAACGCGAAGGCGAGCAGTACCTGATCCGTGCACCTGGTCAGGTGCGTGGCACCCAGGACCTGGGCAGCATCATCGTCAAGCAGACGACGGATGTACCCATCCGCATCCGCGACATCGCAGAAGTGGGGCAGGGCAAGGAGCTGCGCACGGGCGCCGCCACCGACAACGGCCGAGAGGTCGTCCTGGGCACCGTGTTCATGCTCATTGGCGAGAACAGCCGCAAGGTCTCGCAAGCAGTTGACATCAAGATGGCGGAGATCAACAAGTCCCTGCCAGCTGGTGTTCATGCCGTGACCGTCTACGACCGGACCGTCCTGGTGGACAAGGCGATCGCCACGGTGAAGAAGAACCTGATGGAAGGCGCCATCCTGGTGATCGCCATCCTCTTCCTGTTCCTGGGCAACATGCGTGCCGCGGTGATCACCGCCATGGTGATCCCGCTTTCCATGCTCTTCACCTTCAGCGGTATGGTCAGTCAGAAGGTCAGTGCGAACCTGATGAGTCTGGGCGCGCTGGACTTCGGGATCATCGTCGATGGCGCGGTGGTGATCGTGGAGAACTGCGTGCGCCGCCTGGCGCATGCGCAGGCGCATCACGGGCGAGAGTTGACCTTGCGCGAGCGCTTCCATGAAGTCTTCGCGGCTTCGCAGGAGGCCCGTCGTCCGCTGCTGTTCGGGCAGCTGATCATCATGATCGTCTACCTGCCCATCTTCGCCCTGGCCGGTGTGGAAGGCAAGATGTTCCATCCGATGGCGTTCACCGTGGTGACGGCGTTGTTGGGTGCCATGATCCTGTCCATCACCTTCATCCCCGCTGCCGTGGCGCTGTTCATCGGCAAGAAGGTGTCGGAGACCGAAAACGTAGTGATCCGCACCGCCAAGCGCTGGTATGAGCCCATGCTGAACACGGTGATGGGGGCCAAGCCTGTCGTGCTGACGGCGGCAGCGGTGCTCGTCCTGGTCTGTGGCGTGGTGGCTTCCCGCATGGGCAGCGAGTTCGTGCCAAGCTTGAACGAAGGCGATTTCGCGGTGCAGGCGCTGCGGATTCCCGGCACCAGCCTCAGCCAATCGGTGGCCATGCAGACCAAGCTGGAAAGCCATCTGAAGGCCAAGTTCCCTGAGATCGAACGTGTGTTTGCACGCACCGGTACCGCCGAGATCGCGGCCGACCCGATGCCGCCCAACATCTCGGACGGTTACGTGATGCTCAAGCCGGTGGACAAATGGCCCGAGCCGCGCAAGACGCGCGACGAACTGCTGGCCGCTGTTCAGGAAGAGGTCGCCAAACTGCCGGGGCAGAACTACGAGTTCTCTCAGCCGATCCAGCTGCGCTTCAACGAGCTGATCTCCGGGGTGCGCAGTGACGTCGCGGTCAAGCTGTTCGGTGATGACATGGATGTCCTCAACAACACTGCCAACCAGATCGCGAAGGTGCTGCAAGGCATCCCGGGCTCGTCCGAGGTGAAGGTGGAACAGACCACGGGCCTGCCCATGCTGACCATCAACATCGACCGCGAGAAGGCGACGCGCTATGGCCTGAACATCGGCGACATCCAGGACACGCTGGCCACGGCCGTGGGCGGCAAGGAGGCTGGGACGCTGTTCGAGGGCGACCGCCGTTTCGACATCGTCGTGCGTCTGCCGGAAGATGTCCGCACGGATCTGGAAGCCGTTCGGCGCCTCCCCATCGCCTTGAAGGGCGGAGACGGCGAGGGCGCGCGCTTCATTCCGCTGTCCGAGGTGGCTTCCATCGACTCGGCGCCTGGTCCCAACCAGGTCAGCCGCGAGAACGGCAAGCGCCGCATCGTCATCAGCGCCAACGTGCGTGGCCGTGACATCGGCACCTTCGTCGGGGATGCCCAGAAGGCGCTGGAAGCGGTCAAGATCCCCACGGGCTATTGGACCGTGTGGGGCGGCCAGTTCGAGAACCTGCAGTCCGCCACGCAGCGCCTGCAGATCGTCGTGCCGGTCTCGCTGCTGCTGGTTTTCGTGCTGCTCTTTGCCATGTTCGGCAACGTGAAGGACGGCTTGCTGGTGTTCACCGGGATCCCGTTCGCGCTGACGGGAGGCATCCTGGCCCTGTGGCTGCGGGACATCCCCTTGTCGATCTCGGCGGCCATCGGATTCATCGCACTGTCTGGGGTGGCCGTGCTGAACGGGCTGGTGATGATCTCCTTCATTCGCAACTTGCGTGACGAAGGGCGGTCGCTTGACGAGGCCATCCACGAGGGCGCCTTGACGCGGCTGAGGCCGGTCCTGATGACCGCGTTGGTGGCATCGCTTGGCTTCGTACCGATGGCCCTGGCCACCGGCACGGGCGCGGAGGTTCAAAGGCCGCTGGCGACCGTCGTGATCGGGGGCATCCTGTCCTCGACGATGCTGACTTTGCTGGTGCTGCCTGTGCTTTACCGCATCGTCCATCGAAAGGATGAAGAGGACGCCCAGACCACCGAAACCAAGCCCTCTCCTGACGCACACGAGGATGGAGCGATTGCATGACCAAAGCATGGGGCCGGTGGCCCCGGCTTTGGCCCGGTGAGGGGAGCGCGCGTGCCTTCACTCGCGCGACGTTCTATGCGCCTGACATAGTCTTGCTGGGGCTGTTCGCCGCGGTGTTGCAAGGCTGTGCCCTGCCCGAGAGGGACGAGGCCAAGCGGCTTAAGCCCATATGTTTCACCATGCTCAAGACGAGAACCTGCGTGCCGGGGCCGTCACCGAAGTCCTTGGACGCGGCCAAGGTGCGCAACCTGGCATTGCGGCCGGATGCGGGGCGGGTGGTGATCGTTCGAGCGCGGGACGGCGACGTCCAAGGGCTGGTGCCTTTGGGGTTGAATGGGCAGCCGCTGGAAAGCCTCATCCCCTATTCGGTCGTTGCCGTGGACGTTTCGCCGGGGCTTCACGAAGTTCGCATTCAGGAGGGGGTGGACGCGACCATTCCCCTGGAACTGCGAGCAGGTGATGTCGTTGTGCTGGAAGTACGCAGGCGTGGAAGGTATGGGAAGAGATTCGACCTTGTTCGCTTGTCGCGGCAGGAAGGGCGTGCGCTGATCGACGAAAGCCGGATTCTGCGCGCGCTGGATCGTACGGTTCCGTCACCGACTAAAACTGGTGGCGAAGGCACGGTTCCCTGATCTGGCGGTTCGCCTGCATAGCGCGTCTGAACACGCGAGCTTTTGCAATGGCGAGAAATGAAGAAGGAGCTTGTGGATGAGCAATTCAATGCGAAGCGTGCCTGGACATCTCGCCAGTAGCTTGATCCCGCTGGCATGTCTCTGCATGACCCCTTACTGTTGGGCCGAGGAACGCATCCTCTACAAGTCGATCATGCCCAATGGGCAGGTCGTGTATGGCGACGAGCCCGAGGCAAAGGCGAAGCGGTCTTACGCGATATCTGTCGAACCTCACCCGGCTGATCCGCAGCAGGCCGAGGCGGCGCAACGCGCGCTTGCGATGACGCGAGAGCAGTTGCTGAAAGACGCTGCTGCGCGATCTCTTCGGCTGAAGGATCTGGACAACAAGATTGCCAGTGCCTACGAAGAGCTCAGGGGCCGTCGGTCCGATCAGGAGGCCGGGCGCCAGGTCGTAGAGGGGGATCGGCAAGGCCGTAGATTTTCTTCACAGTATGGCCGCCGTCAGCGCTCGTTGGCTTCGGAGACGGAGCAGGCCCAGCGCAAGTTGGACAAATTGATCAAGGAACGGGACGCACTTCGATATTGATCTCGCGGATATGCCTGTGAGGTCTGTCAAAGCATGGCGAGATTGTCGTCGCGTCTTTTGCTGAGATGCATTACCAGGCAACTTACCGAGGCAAGCAATCGGCATCGGTTGCGTGAGCCATCGCCATTCAACTTGAAACGATCACGTCTTCGTTCATTTGTCAGACGTGTTGGGAATAGGGTCGATACCCGCCCGACACACATCAGGATCACCTTAGATGTTTTCAGTTCCCACGAATGCTTTCAGGTCCATGGGCGTTCCCTGGCTGGTCGCCGTCATCTGGTTGGCGGCCTTCACTTGCTTGCGCATCGGCCTGCTGGTCACATTGGATGCGGGGCAGGTCGGCATCGATCTCTGGCCCTATGTGCTGACCAAGGGGCTTCTGTTCGATTTGGCAACGCTGGCCTTTCTGGTCGCGCCGGTTTGCCTTTACGAGGCGGTACTGCCCAATCGCTGGAGAACTAGCCTTTGGCATAGAACGCTTCGGCTCAAGTGGTTGTGGTTTTCTGTCTTCGTCATGCTGTTTGGCATCGGCGCGGAGGTCACCTTCTGGCTGGAGTTTTCAACACGGTTCAACTTCATCGCGGTCGACTACCTGCTCTACACGCAGGAGGTGATCGGCAACATCCGGCAGTCCTATCCTGTTCCAACCGTCTTGGCGGCCATCGCAGTGGTGGCTGGTCTCATTGTCTGGTTCTTGCGGGGCGCCGTTCGAAACATGGACAACGTCAAGATCACGCGCATCCAGCGCGCCAAGCTGGTGGCAGCGGGTGTGGTTCTGCCCGTGATCGCGGGGTTCACGGTCAGCGTGGACCAGATGGAAGGGGCAGGCAACGCCTATGCGGACGAGATCTCCGGGAACGGTCTGTTCACGCTGGCGGCGGCCATGCGGCGGAACGAGCTGGATTTCGATCGCTTTTATCGAACAATGCCGCAAAGCGAGGCGGACCGCATTCTTCAAACCATGGGGATGCAGCGCAGACCGCTGTCCGATCTTTCTGCTCAGGCATTGAAGGGCGCCGCGAACCACGCATGGCCCTTCACCCGGCGGCCACGGAATGTGGTGCTGATCTCGGTGGAAAGCCTCTCGGCTTCATTTCTTGGCGCATACGGCGACTCGCGAGGGTTGACGCCCCGGCTCGATGCGATCGCCAAGCAAGGACTGCTGTTCTCGCACGCCTATGCGACGGGAACACGCACGGTCAGGGGGTTGGAGGCGCTGTCGCTGGGAACGCCCCCCGTCCCCGGGCAGGCCATTGTCCGCCGACCTCAGAACGAGCACCTCGCCACGCTGGGAGAAGTGCTTGGCTCTCAAGGCTTCAAGCCCTACTTTTTCTACGGCGGGTACGGCTACTTCGACAACATGAATGCCTATTTCGGGGGCAACGGCTACAAGGTGATCGACAGGACGGACATGGACAAGCGCACCATCGTCTTCGAAAACGTCTGGGGGGTGGCGGACGAGGTGCTGTTCAGCCAGGCCTTGAGCACGCTGGATGAGGGAAGGGCGCAAAGCAATCCTTTCTTTGCGCACATCATGACAACGTCCAATCACCGCCCTTACACCTATCCCGCCGGCCGCATCGACATCCCTTCGCCCGGTGGGCGACTCGGCGCCGTCAAGTACACCGATTTCGCGATCGGCGACTTCATCGACAGGGCTCGTGCGCAACCCTGGTTCAAGGACACCCTGTTCATCATCGTCGCCGACCATGGTGCGTCCGTGGCGGGAAAGACCAAATTGCCACTGGATGGCTACAGAATCCCTTTGATCTTCTTCGCGCCTGATCTGCTGAAGCCAGGTGTATACGAACCGCTGGTCAGCCAGTTGGACCTGGCCCCCACGATCGTCGAGCTATTGGGGAAAAAGGGGGCCGACTACTTCTTTGGACGCTGTCTCTTCGAAGAAGAGGAGCCGTTGAGAAGGGTCTTCGTCAGCAACTATCAGTCGCTTGGCTACCTGCGAAGCAACACGCTCACGGTGTTGCTGCCTCGGCAACGGGTGGAGAGCTACAGGGTCGATCCTCGGACGCTGGAGACGACGCCCAAAGCAGTGGATCCGGTACTGTTGAATGAGGCGATCGCCTACTATCAGACGGCATCAAGGTCCTTCAAGATGGGGGCATTGAAGCTGCCAAATTGCCCCCATCAACAATGAGCGGCCAGCGAATGCATCAGGACCTGCGTTCGCCCCGAAGCGGCCGATTCATCGGCCAGCTTCGGGGGCTTGCATCACTTCAGCGCAAAGCGAACAGAGACGGGCTTCTTGCCAGGCAGCGTCACGACAGCCACCGCTTTGGCGCCAGCGCTCACGTCGAAGCTGCCTTTGGCTTCCAGCTTCTCACCCGCTGGCGCGAGTTGCACTTCGTTTTTGTCGGTGCCCTTGATGAGGGTCAGTTTGCCACTGGCACCTTGCATCTTGACTGCCTTGCCGTGATCGCGCACGTACAGGCTGATCAGGTCGGCCTTGGCCACCAGTTCGAAGTCCATCTCGCTGGCTTCCACCACCACGCCGCCGTGCAGCGGATCATGTTCGTGCCCGTGTTCGTGTCCATCCGCCGCAAAGGCGCTGGCACTGATGGCCAGGATCGAGCAGGCAATCAGGCTGTTCACTTTTCTCATCTTCAGTCCTTGAAGGTTATGGAGGTGAAAGCCTATGCAGATGCAGGCGACAGAAGGCCAACTCAAAGATGACAAATTCGTCATCTTCCTTGTGTAACAGCCATTTAACAATCAAACGCATGAAAATTCTGGTGATCGAAGACAGCGTCAAGATGGCCGAGTACCTTCGCAAGGGTCTCTGCGTGTTGAATCACGAGCAAAACTGAGCCACTAAAGGGCATCCGTCACGCCCAATTTTGAGCCACGTTATCCACCTACCCTGCTGTTTTTTGCAGCAGTGGGGTGCAGGAGTGATCAACGTGAGCACA
>NZ_CAJYGK010000150.1 GCF_913773725.1 uncultured Aquabacterium sp.
CCCTGATCAAGCGACCTATCTCTATATAAACCGAGCCGCCGCCTTCACGCAACACACGCGAAATCAATCTAGGGTTTGCCTCCTCCTCTGTGTTGCACCGTCGCTCGTAGACTACTCCATCCTGCTCGCCAGCATGCACCGGCGATCGGGACATGAGAAAGCCGGGCAACGCCCGGCTTTTTCTTTGGGCCTCTCCGAAGGGGATTCGCTCCAATGCTCGGGCGTTCTCAGGATTTCCGCGGGGGCCTGTGTCAAGCACTGGCTTCGGTGGTACAGTCGCGTTGGTTTTTGTTTACGGCCCTTCCCGTCGCCCTTGCTGGCGGAGCCCAGCGCCCTCACAGGCGCATGGCATTCAGCAAGGCGGGTCGCAATCCGCCAACCGGTCAAGCCGTGTCGCGGAAGGTTTTTTAACCAGCCAATGTCCCAGGAAACCTGGGAGTGAGGTGAGCGAAATGATGCAGCAGTTCAGGTCGAACTCGTACCTGTTCGGGGGCAATGCCCCGTACGTAGAAGAGTTGTACGAGGCCTACCTCGACAACCCGGGCTCGGTGCCCGACAACTGGCGTTCGTACTTCGACGCCCTCCAGAACGTTCCCGCGACCGACGGCTCCGACAGCCGCGATGTGGCCCATGCGCCCGTGGTCGAGTCGTTCGCTCAGCGTGCTAAGGCCAACGCCTTCATGGTCAAGACCAGCTCGGCTGATCTGGCTGTGGCGCGCAAGCAGGTGCACGTTCAGTCGCTGATTGCTGCTTATCGCTTCCTCGGTTCCCGCTGGGCGGATCTCGATCCGCTCAAGCGCACGGAACGCCCCAAGATCCCCGAACTCGAGCCGTCGTTCTACGACTTCACCGAGTCGGACATGGACATCACGTTCTCGGCCACGAACACCTATTTCACCAAGGCCGAGCACATGACCCTGCGCGAGATCGTGCAGGCCCTGCGTGAAACATACTGCGGCAGCATCGGCGCCGAGTACATGCACATCACCGACCCGGCCGAGAAGCGCTGGTGGCAGGAGCGCCTGGAAAGCTCGCGCTCCAAGCCCGTGTTCACGGCCGAGAAGAAGAAGCACATCCTCGATCGCCTGACGGCCGCAGAAGGCCTCGAGCGCTTCCTGCACACCAAGTACGTGGGCCAGAAGCGCTTCTCGCTGGAAGGCGGCGAGAGCTTCATCGCCGCGATGGACGAGGTGATCCAGGGCGCTGGCGCCAAGGGTGTGCAGGAGATCGTGATCGGCATGGCCCACCGCGGCCGCCTCAATGTGCTGGTCAACACGCTGGGCAAGATGCCGCGTGACCTGTTCGCCGAGTTCGAGCACACCGCGCCGGAAGACCTGCCTGCTGGCGACGTCAAGTACCACCAGGGCTTCAGCTCCGATGTGTCGACGGCCGGTGGCCCGGTTCACCTGTCGCTGGCGTTCAACCCGTCGCACCTGGAAATCGTGAACCCGGTGGTGGAAGGTTCGGTGCGCGCGCGCATGGACCGCCGCGGCGACACCCGCGGTGACACCGTGCTGCCCGTGCTGGTGCACGGCGATGCGGCCTTTGCCGGCCAGGGCGTGAACCAGGAAACCCTGGCACTGGCCCAGACGCGTGGTTACACCACCGGCGGCACGGTCCACATCATCATCAACAACCAGATCGGTTTCACCACCTCGGATCCGCGCGACCTGCGTTCCACGCTGTACTGCACGGACATCGTGAAGGGCGTCGAATCGCCGGTGCTGCACGTCAACGGCGACGATCCCGAAGCCGTGGTGTTTGCCACGCAACTGGCGCTCGAGTACCGCATGACCTTCCGCAAGGACGTGGTGCTCGACATCGTGTGCTTCCGCAAGCTGGGCCACAACGAGCAGGACACTCCGAGCCTGACCCAGCCGCTGATGTACAAGAAGATCGCGGCCCACCCCGGTACCCGGAAGCTGTATGCCGACAAGCTGGCCGCTCAGGGCATGGGCGAGACGCTGGGCGACGATCTGGTGAAGGCCTACCGTGCCGCCATGGACGAAGGTCGCCACACGGTGGACCCGGTGCTGACCAACTTCCAGCGCAAGTACGCGGTGGACTGGACGCCGTTCCTGGGCAAGAAGTGGACGGACGGTGGCGACACCGCCATCCCGCTGGCCGAGTGGAAGCGTCTGTCCGAGCGCATCACCACGCTGCCGGAATCGATCACCCCGCACCAGCTGGTCAAGAAGGTCTACGCTGACCGGGCCGCCATGGGTCGGGGCGAGATCAACGTCGACTGGGGCATGGGTGAGCACATGGCGTTCGCCTCGCTGGTGGCTTCGGGCTATCCGGTGCGCCTGTCCGGTGAGGACTGCGGCCGCGGTACCTTCACCCACCGTCACGCCGTGATCCACGATCAGAGCCGCGAGAAGTGGGACGAAGGCACGTACGTGCCCCTGCAGAACGTGGCGGAAAACCAGGCACCGTTCGTCGTCATCGACTCCATCCTGTCGGAAGAGGCCGTGCTGGCCTTCGAATACGGCTACGCCGGTTCGGACCCCAACAGCCTGGTGGTCTGGGAAGCCCAGTTCGGCGACTTCGCCAACGGCGCTCAGGTGGTGATCGACCAGTTCATCGCCTCGGGCGAAGTGAAGTGGGGCCGTGCCAACGGTCTGGTCATGATGCTGCCGCACGGCTACGAAGGCCAGGGCCCCGAGCACAGCTCGGCCCGCCTGGAGCGCTTCATGCAGTTGGCTGCCGAAAACAACATGCAGATCGTGCAGCCGACCACGGCCAGCCAGATCTTCCATGTGCTGCGCCGTCAGATGGTGCGCATGTTCCGCAAGCCGCTGGTGATCTTCACGCCGAAGTCCCTGCTGCGCAACAAGGACGCCACCTCGCCGCTGACAGAGTTCACCAAGGGTGAATTCCGTACGGTGATCGGCGAACTGAACGCCGACATCGACGCCAGCAAGGTCAAGCGCGTCATCGCGTGCTCGGGCAAGGTGTATTACGACCTGGTCAAGAAGCGCGAAGAGAAGAAGGCGAATGACGTGGCCATCATCCGCGTCGAGCAGCTGTACCCCTTCCCGCACAAGGCGTTCGCGGCCGAGATCAAGAAGTATTCCAACGCCACCGAACTGGTGTGGTGTCAGGACGAGCCCCAGAACCAGGGCGCCTGGTTCTTCGTCCAGCACTACATCCACGAGAACATGAGCGAAGGCCAGCGACTGGGCTACGCGGGTCGTCCCGCTTCGGCATCGCCGGCCGTGGGTTATGCCCACCTGCACCAGGATCAGCAGAAGGCTCTGCTGGATCAGGCGTTCGCCAAGCTCAAGGGCTTCGTTCTCACCAAGTAAGGTTCACGTGATCGGCGGCGCCCGCTGTCGTCTGGATCCGGCCCTTTGAAGCGGCCGGGTAGGGCAGACGCGCGCCGATCCCCAGGAGATACACATCATGGCTATTCTTGAAGTCAAGGTTCCCCAACTGTCCGAATCGGTCGCCGAGGCGACGCTGTTGCAATGGAAGAAGAAGCCCGGCGAAACCGTCGCGGCCGATGAAATCCTGATCGAGATCGAGACCGACAAGGTCGTGCTGGAAGTGCCGGCACCCGCCGCGGGCGTCATGGCCCAGATCGTGAAGAACGACGGCGAGACCGTGGGTTCCGATGAAGTGATTGCCCGCATCGACACCGAAGGCACGGCCGCCGTCAGCCCGCTGCCGGTGAAGGCCGTCGAAACCACGCCGGCCGCCGCCGCGCCGGCTCCGGCCGCTGCCGCTGCCACCGGTGGCAGCAAGGGTGACGTGGCCATGCCGGCTGCCGCCAAGCTGCTGGCCGACAACGGCCTGAGCACCGCTCAGGTGGCTGGCACCGGCAAGGACGGCCGCGTGACCAAGGGCGACGTGCTGGCCGCCGTGGCCGGCGGTGCCAAGCCGGCCGCGGCCCCTGCTGCAGCACCGGCTGCCGCCATCCCGACGGGTGTGCCGACCAAGGCCCTCCCGGCTGTCCAGGCCCCGACCGGCCCGCAGAACCTGGGCGATCGCCCCGAGCAGCGTGTGCCGATGAGCCGCCTGCGTGCCCGTGTGGCCGAGCGTCTGCTGCAGTCGCAGGCCACCAACGCCATCCTGACCACGTTCAACGAAGTGAACATGGCGCCGGTGATGGAGATGCGCAAGAAGTTCCAGGAGAAGTTCGAGAAGGAACATGGCGTCAAGCTGGGCTTCATGAGCTTCTTTGTGAAGGCTGCCGTGCATGCGCTCAAGAAGTACCCGGTGCTGAACGCCTCGGTCGATGGCAATGACATCGTCTACCACGGCTACTTCGACATCGGCGTGGCCGTGGGCTCGCCCCGTGGCCTGGTGGTGCCGGTGCTGCGCAACGTCGACCAGATGACCTTTGCCGAGATCGAAAAGAAGATCGCCGAGTTCGGTGTGAAGGCCCGTGACGGCAAGCTGGGCATCGAAGAGATGACCGGTGGCACGTTCTCGATCTCCAACGGTGGCGTGTTCGGTTCGATGCTGTCGACCCCGATCATCAACCCGCCCCAGTCGGCCATCCTCGGCGTGCACGCCACCAAGGATCGCCCGGTGGTGGAGAACGGCCAGATCGTGATCCGTCCGATCAACTACCTGGCGATGTCGTACGACCACCGCATCATCGACGGCCGCGAAGCCGTGCTGGGCCTGGTCGCGATGAAGGAAGCGCTGGAAGACCCGGCTCGCCTGCTGTTCGACATCTGATCGCCACGACGACCAGACATCCGTTTTTTGCGGCCGGGCGGGCCTCACGAGGGCTCGCCTGGCGTCTGCAAACCTGAAGAACGCCCGGAACTGCGACCGGGCAACCCCAGGAGACTCTCATGTCCCAACAATTCGACGTCATCGTGATCGGTGGCGGCCCCGGCGGCTACATCGCTGCCATCCGTGCTGCGCAACTGGGTTTCAAGGTTGCTGCGATCGACGAGTGGAAAAACAGCAAGGGCGGCCCCGCACCGGGCGGTACCTGCACCAACGTCGGCTGCATCCCATCGAAGGCGCTGCTGCAATCGTCGGAGCACTTCGAGCACGCATCGCTGCACTTCGCCGACCACGGCATCTCGGTCAAGGGACTCGAGATGGACGTCGCGAAGATGATTGCCCGCAAGGACAACGTCGTCAAACAGAACAACGACGGCATCCTGTACCTGTTCAAGAAGAACAAGGTCACGTTCTTCCACGGCCGTGGCTCGTTCGTGAAGGCCGCCGATGGCCAGTACGAGATCGCGGTGGCGGGTGACAAGCCCGAAACGCTGCAAGGCAAGCACATCATCGTGGCCACCGGCTCGAACGCCCGTGCGCTGCCGGGTGCGGCCTTCGACGAGAAGCTGATCCTGTCGAACGACGGCGCGCTGCAGATCAACGACGTGCCGAAGAAGCTCGGCGTGATCGGCGCTGGCGTGATCGGCCTGGAAATGGGCTCGGTCTGGCGTCGTCTGGGTGCCGAGGTCACCATCCTGGAAGGCCTGCCGACTTTCCTGGGCGCCGCCGACGAGGCCGTCGCCAAGGAAGCGCACAAGCTGTTCACGAAGCAGGGCCTGAAGATCGAGATGGGCGTCAAGATCGGCGACATCAAGACGGCCAAGAAGGGCGTGACCGTGGCGTACACCAACGCCAAGGGCGAAGCGCAAGAGCTGGCTGTGGACAAGCTGATCGTTTCGATCGGCCGCGTGCCCAACACCATCGGTCTGAACACCGAGCCGGTGGGCCTGCAACTCGACGAACGCGGTGCCATCGTGGTGGACGCCGACTGCAAGACCAACCTGCCCAACGTGTGGGCGGTGGGTGACGTGGTCCGCGGCCCCATGCTGGCGCACAAGGCTGAAGAAGAAGGTGTGGCCGTGGCCGAGCGCATTGCCGGTCAGCACGGTCACGTCGACTTCGACACGATTCCCTGGGTGATTTACACCAGCCCGGAGATTGCCTGGGTCGGCAAGACCGAACAGGCACTGAAAGCGGAGGGCCGTGCCTACAAGGCCGGTTCCTTCCCCTTCCTGGCCAACGGGCGCGCACGTGCCCTGGGTGACACCAATGGTTTCGTGAAGTTCCTGGCCGATGCGACGACCGACGAGATCCTCGGCGTGCACATCATCGGCCCGTACGCTTCCGAGCTGATCTCGGAAGCCGTGGTCGCCATGAACTTCAAGGCCAGCGCCGAAGACATCGCGCGCATCTGCCACGCTCACCCGAGCCTGAGCGAAGCCACCAAGGAAGCCGCCCTGGCGGTGGACAAGCGTACGCTGAACTTCTGATTCGGTGACGCATCAGGCCGTCAAGGGCGCGTCCAGCGCCTGTGGCGGGCCTGTCCGGCTCATGAAGCAAGGGGTGGTCTTGGCCACCCCTTTTTCTTGGGCGCCCCTCAGCGCGTTCGGCGGTTCTCGTTTACGCTGCGCGCTTTCGTCGAAGAACCTGCTGTCGTCTGCGCCATGCCCGCACCCGCCATCTCCGTCACCGAGCTCTATCAGCAAAGTCTGGCCGAACGCGGCTACAAGGCCGACGAGGCCCAGCTCAAGGGCATTGCCGCCCTGCAGCGCTGCCAGGACGAGTGGGCCAATTACAAGGCCAAGCGCGGCAATGCGCTGACCAAGATGCTGCGCTACCCGGATCTGCCCAAGGGCGTCTACATGTACGGCGGAGTGGGGCGGGGCAAGAGCTTCATCATGGACTGCTTCTTCAACGCGGTCCCGCTGGAGCGCAAGACGCGTCTGCACTTCCACGAGTTCATGCGCGAGGTGCACCGCCAGTTGCATGAGCTCAAGGGCGTGCAGGACCCGCTGGACGTGCTGGCCAAGCGCATGTCGCGCAAGCACCGCCTGATCTGCTTCGACGAGTTTCATGTGGCCGACGTGACGGACGCGATGATCCTGCACCGACTGCTGGACGCGATGTTCCGAAACCGCATGAGCATCGTCACGACCTCGAACTTCCATCCGGACGGGCTGTATCCGAACGGCCTGCACCGCGACCGCATTCTTCCGGCCATCGAGTTGCTGAAGCAGCAGCTGGAGGTGATCAACGTGGACAGCGGCACGGACTACCGACGCCGCACGCTGGAGCTGGCGCGGCTGTACCTGACGCCACTGAGCGACCAGACCGACACCGAGATGGCGCAGATCTTCTCGCAGCTGGCCGAGACGGCCGACGACAGTCCGGAGCTGCACATCGAGCACCGGGTGCTGAAGGCGCGTCGCCGCGCCGGTGGCGTGGTGTGGTTCGACTTCCAGACGCTGTGTGGCGGGCCGCGCTCACAGAACGATTACCTGGAGCTGGCTTCGCAGTTTCATACACTGATGCTGAGCAACGTGCCGCAGATGCCGGTGCGCATGGCGTCGGAGGCGCGGCGCTTCACCTGGCTGGTCGACGTGCTGTACGACCGCAAGTGCAAGTTGGTGATCTCGTCCGAGGTGCCGCCGGAGCAGCTCTACACCGAGGGGCCGATGTCGCACGAGTTCCCGCGCACGGTCTCGCGCTTGAACGAGATGCAGTCGAAGGAGTACCTGAGCGAGGAGCGCCGGGTGGTCGACACCTCGATCACCTGATTCAGGGGCGTGCCTCTACCCGGACGAGGGCCAGCGACAGGTTGTCGCCGCCGCCCCGGGCGCGATGTCGGGCCTTGCTGACCAGCATCTCGGCTGCCTCGCGAGGGGGCAGGGTGTGGACGATGGCCCCCAGCTCCTTGGGGGTGAAGTAGTGCCACAGGCCATCGGAGCACGCCAGCAGGCTGTCTCCCACAGCCAGGTCGCGGATGCGATGGACACTGACCGGGGGATCCTGCTGGGTGCCCAGGCAACCCGTCAGCAGGTTGGACTGCGGATGGACGTTGGCCTCTTCCTCGGTGATCTGGCCTTCGTTGACGAGCCGCTGCACGAAGGAGTGGTCCATCGTGCGGAACTGCATGTCCGGACCGCGGAAGTGGTAGATCCGGGAGTCGCCCGCATGCAGCACATCGGCCGACAAATCCGGGTTGACGATGAAGGCCGCGAGGGTGCTGTGCGGCTCTTCTTCGAAGGCGATGGCCGTGAGCTTGATCATGAGGTGGGCCTCATGCAGCAGCTGGGAGAGGATGGTCGCCCCTTCGTCTTGCGCCGGCACATAGCGGTCGAAGACCTGGCGCGCCGTGAGCACCACCTGATCGGCCGCCTTGCGACCGCCACTCTTGCCCCCCATGCCATCTGCCACCACGGCCATCACGCAGCCGGCTGCACGGGGGTGGGGCAGCATGCCGACCTGGTCTTGTTGGTAGGGCCGGTCTCCGCGGTGGATGCCTGTGGCCGCCACCAGGCGGAAACTGGTTGGTGCAGCAATCATGGGGAAAACTATAATCTGTAAAAGACCGTGTTCGAGGTCGGGCGATGCCTCGAATCATCCCTTGTTCACGCGCCCACACAGCGCGCCGCCGTGGCATCCCTGATGCAAGAAAACCTGCATTCTCCTCATCGCCAGTTGATCGAGCTGCGCATCGAACACGCCGACCTCGACAACATGATCGACCGTCTGGCTGAGCAGTCGCCCGTGGATGAGCTGTCCCTGCGTCGACTGAAGAAGCGCCGCCTGCTGCTGCGCGACCAGATCACCCGGCTGGAAACACTGCTCGATCCGAAAGAGCCCGCCTGACGGCGGGCAGGCTCAGGATTCGAGCGCAGCCAGCAGCTCGGTTTCGACCTTCAGCTGGGCCTTGTCCTGGCGCAGCACGTCGCCGGTCACCAGGAAGGTGTCCTCCACGCGCTCGCCAAGCGTGCTGACCTTGGCCAGTTGCACGTTGATGTGGTGGCGGGCCAGCGTGCGCGCGATGACGTACAGCAGGCCGGAGCGGTCACTGGCGGACACGGTCAGCAACCATCGTTGCGCGCGCTCGTCGGGACGAAGGCTGACGCGGGGCTGCACGGGGAAGGACTTCACGCGGCGCGACAGCCGGGCGCGTGACGGCTCATGCAGATCGGCACTGGACGCCACCGATTCGGCCAGCTGGGTTTCCACCAGCGCGATCAGATCGCGGTAATGCACGCCCTCGAACTGAACGGCACCGCCCGTGAGGATCTGGAAGGTGTCGATTGCGTAACCGGTCTTCGAGGTGTGGATGCGCGCGTCCTGGATGCTGAACCCGGCGCGATCGAAGTAGCCGCAGATGCGAGCGAACAGGTCGGGCCGGTCGGGCGAGTAGACGAGCACCTGCAAGCCTTCGCCGACGGGCGACAGGCGGGCGGCCACCACAGGCTTCTGGGTCTCGACGTGGCGCCACAGCATGCGGGTGTGCCAGGCGATGTCGGCGGCATCGTGGCGCGCGAAGTAGCTGGTGTCGAGCGTGCTCCACAGCTTCTGCTCGATGCCGTTGGGCATGAAGTACAGGGCCAGCGTGTGGCGCGCCTGCTGCTTGCGCGCTTCGATCTCGGCATCCAGATGCGGGCGGGCGCCGCCCAGCGCACGCAAGGTGAGCTTGAAGAGGTCTTCCAGCAGCTTGCCCTTCCAGGCGTTCCACACCTTGGGGCTGGTGCCCCGGATGTCGGCCACGGTCAGCAGGTACAGACCGGTCAGGAAGCGTTCGTTGCCGACGCGGCGGGCAAAGGCCTGGATCACGTCGGGATCGGACAGGTCTTCCTTCTGGGCCACGCGCGACATGGTGAGGTGCTCGGCCACGAGGAACTCGACCAGTTGTGCGTCCTCGCCGGTGATGCCGTGGTCCTTGCAGAAACGGCGCACTTCCACCGCACCGAGCTCGGAGTGGTCGCCGCCGCGGCCCTTGGCCACGTCGTGGAAGAGGGCCGCGACGTACAGCAGGTACGGCTTGTCCCACTCGGCCGCCAGTTGTGTGCAGAACGGGTACTCGTGGGCGTGCTCCGGGATGAAGAAGCGGCGCATGTTGCGCACGACCATGAGGATGTGCTGGTCCACGGTGTAGACGTGGAAGAGGTCGTGCTGCATCTGCCCCACGATGCGACGGAAGACCCAGAGGTAGCGGCCGAGCACCGAAGTCTGGTTCAGCAGGCGCAGCAGGTGGGTCTGACCATGGTCGGCCTTCAGGATCTGCATGAAGGCGGCATGGTTGGCCGGATCACGCCGGAAGGACGCGTCCATCACGTTGCGGGCGTTGTACAGCGCGCGCAGGGTGCGGGCCGAGAGGCCTTTGAGCGTCTTGTCCTGCTGCAGGGCGAGGAAGGTCGCGAAGATGGCGTGGCGGTCCTGCTCGTAGAGGTCGTCCCGGGCCACCTCAAGAAAGCCGCCGCGGTCGAAGAAGCGTTCGTCGATCGGGCGCATGGGCGCATCTTGCTGGCCCCGCACGCGCTCCTCGATGTTGAGGATGAGGATCTGGTTGAGCTGGGTGACGGCCTTGGCCGCCCAGTAGTAACGGCGCATCAGCGCTTCGCTGGCGCGCAGGGCCTTGGTGCTTTCGTAGCCGAAGCTGGTGGCCACGGCCGTCTGCAGGTCGAACACGAGGCGGTCTTCACGGCGGCCGGCCAGCTGGTGCAAACGGGTGCGGATGAGCTTGAGCAGGCCTTCGTTGCGTTGCAGCTGCCGGGCCTCGAAGGGCGTCAGCAGGCCGTTGCGGGCGAGTTCGGCCCAGTTGCGGCCCAGCCGGGCCGCGCGCGCCAGCCACAGCACCACCTGCAGGTCGCGCAGGCCCCCGGGGCTTTCCTTGCAGTTCGGCTCCAGTGCATACGGGGTGTCTTCGTACTTGGTGTGGCGCTGGCGCATTTCCAGCAGCTTGGCCGTCAGGAAGGCGGGCACATCCATGTGCTCATGGGTGCTGGCCTCCAGTTCGTCGAAACGGGTGCGTGTGCCGCAGATGAAGCGGGACTCGAGCAGGGCCGTCTGCACCGTCACGTCGCGCTGGGCCTCTTCGGCACACTCGGCCACGGTGCGCACGCTGGAGCCGATCTCCAGACCAATGTCCCAGCACGCGCTGATGAAGGCCTCGATGCGGGGGGCGCTGAGGTCTTCGCCGGTGACCGAGGGCACGACAGGCAGCAGCACCAGGACGTCGATGTCCGAGTAGGGGAAGAGCTCACCGCGGCCATAGCCGCCCACGGCCACCAGGGCGGCGCCGCGGGGCATGTCGGATGCCTCCCAAAGGCGCGTCAGGGTGCGGTCGACCAGCCGGGCCAGTTGGGTCAGCAGCTGGCATGCGGACGACGCGGTGGCCCGCGTGTCCTGGAACTGGGTCAGCAGATCGGTCTTGGCGGCGCGGAAGTCGCTGCGCAGGGCGGCAATGTCCAGGGTCATGGCGGGAGAGGGTACGGCAACCTGGCCCTGGCGGGCCCCGAAAAAAACAGGCAGTGCCCCGGGTTGTTGTGCCGGGGCTGGGCGCCGCGTCAGGCGCTGGCGGTCTGGGTGGCCTGGATGAACTCCGGAACGGGCGGGCTGCCGGCCGACAGGGTCAGCACCTCGTATCCGGTTTCGGTCACCAGCACGGTGTGCTCCCACTGGGCAGAGAGCGAGCGGTCCTTGGTCACGATGGTCCAGCCGTCGCCCAGCGACTTGATGTCCTTCTTGCCCGCGTTGATCATGGGCTCGATGGTGAAGATCATGCCGGGCTTGAGTTCTTCCAGCGTGCCGGGGCGACCGTAGTGCAGCACCTGCGGCTCTTCGTGGAACTTGCGGCCGATGCCGTGGCCACAGAACTCGCGCACCACCGAGAAGCCGTTGTTCTCGGCAAAGGTCTGGATGGTGTGGCCGATGTCGCCCAGGCGTGCGCCGGGCTTGACCTTGGCGATGCCCTTCCACATGGCGTCGTAGGTGAAGGCGCACAGGCGCTTGGCCGCGATCGAGCCGTTGCCGCAGATGAACATGCGGCTGGTGTCGCCGTGCCAGCCATCCTTGATGACGGTGATGTCGATGTTGACGATGTCGCCGTCCTTCAGGGGGCGGTCGTTCGGGATGCCGTGACAGACCTGGTGGTTGATCGACGTGCAGATCGACTTGGGGTAGGGCTTGTGGCCGCCCGGCGCGTAGTTCAGCGGCGCGGGGATGGTGCCCTGCACGTTGACCATGTAGTCGTGGGCGAGGCGATCCAGCTCTTCGGTGGTGACGCCGGGCTTCACGAACGGCGTGAGGTAGTCCAGCACCTCGGAGGCGAGGCGGCCGGCAACGCGCATGGCGTCGATCTCGGCGCCGGTCTTGATGGTGATGCTCATGGGCAGGGATTATCCGCAATTGGCGTGGGGTATGTCGCTGTCATGGGAAACACAAACAGAGGGGGTGGCGGGCTTTCCCGGACAGGGGCCGGTAAAATTCTCGTTTTTCCGCACGACCGCCCTCCGCCGTGACCGAACGCACCCCCGCACCGATGTCGACCCTGATGCACTTCGAGGGCGGCAACGCCCTGGCTCCCCACCAGATCCACGCGCTGCTGCCGAAGCTGCAGGCCATCAACCCGAAGATCACGGCCGTGCATGCGCGGCACGTGCACTGGGTGGCCGCCGACCAGGCCCTGGCCGCCGGTGAGGTCGACAAGCTGGCCGCGCTGCTGAACTACGGCGACGCCTATGAGGGGCCGCTGGACGGCGAGCTGATCGTGGTGGCGCCGCGCCTGGGCACGCTGTCGCCCTGGGCGTCGAAGGCGACCGACATTGCGCACAACTGCGGCCTGGCGATTCGCCGCGTGGAGCGCGTGACCGAGTACCGCCTGACGTTGAAGGCCGGTCTGCTGGGTTCGCTGACGGGCGGCGCCAAGGGCCTGACCGCCGACGAACTGGCCGCCTGCGCCGCGCTGCTGCACGACCGCATGACGGAAAGCGTGCTGCTGGCCCGCGACGAGGCCCGCCACCTGTTCGACGAGAAGCCCGGTCAGCCCATGGCCCATGTGGACGTGCTGGCCCGTGGTCGCGCGGCGCTGGAAGAAGCCAACGTGAGCTTCGGCCTGGCCCTGTCGGATGACGAGATCGACTACCTGGTGAACGCCTTCACCGGCCTGAAGCGCAACCCGACGGACGTGGAGCTGATGATGTTCGCCCAGGCGAACTCGGAGCACTGCCGTCACAAGATCTTCAACGCGAAGTTCACCATCGACGGCCAGGAGCAGGACCTGTCGATGTTCGGCATGATCCGCCACACCGAGAAGGTCAGCCCGCAGCACACCGTGGTGGCCTACTCGGACAACGCCTCGATCATGGAAGGCCACGCCATCGAGCGCTGGATGCCCGAGGGCTACACCAACGCGCCGCAGTACAAGGCCCGCGACGAGCTGGCCCACGTGCTGATGAAGGTGGAAACGCACAACCACCCGACGGCGATTTCGCCGTTCCCGGGCGCCTCGACCGGCGCTGGCGGTGAGATCCGCGACGAAGGCGCCACGGGCCGCGGCTCGCGTCCGAAGTCGGGCCTCACGGGCTTCTCGGTGTCGAACCTGCACCTGCCGGGCACGAACGAGCCGTGGGAGCAGAACCCCGTCGGCAAGCCCGAGCACATCGCCAGCCCGCTGCAGATCATGACCGAAGGCCCGTTGGGCGGCGCCGCGTTCAACAACGAGTTCGGCCGTTCGAACCTGGGCGGTTACTTCCGCGTGTTCGAGCAGACGGTGGGTGAGGGCGCCGAGGCCATCCGCCGCGGCTACCACAAGCCCATCATGATTGCCGGCGGCATCGGCACCATCAGCGCCGAGCAGACCAAGAAGGTCGTGTTCGGTGCGGGCACGCTGCTGATCCAGCTGGGTGGCCCGGGCATGCGCATCGGCATGGCCGGTGCGGCGGCCTCGTCGATGGCTGCCGGCACGAACGCGGCTGACCTCGATTTCGATTCGGTGCAGCGCGGCAACCCGGAAATCGAACGCCGCGCACAGGAAGTCATCAACCACTGCTGGGGCTTGGGCGCGAACAACCCGATTCTGGCGATCCACGACGTGGGGGCGGGCGGCATCTCGAACGCCTTCCCCGAGCTGGTGGACGGCGCCGGCAAGGGCGCGCGCTTCGACCTGAGCAAGGTGCCGCTGGAAGAAACCGGGCTGGCCCCGAAGGAAATCTGGTGCAACGAGAGCCAGGAGCGCTACGTCCTGGCCATCGCCCCGGAAAGCCTGCCCATCTTCACGGCGATGTGCGAGCGCGAGCGCTGCCCGTTCGGCGTGATCGGCACTGCGACCGAAGCGCTGGAACTGATCCTCGAAGACACAACGCAACCGCAGGCCGACAAGGCCGTGGACATGCCGATGGAGGTGCTGCTGGGCAAGCCGCCCAAGATGCATCGCGTCGTTGAGCGCGTGCAATGGGACGGCGGCCAGCTGGACCTGACCGGCGTGCAGCTGGAGCAGGTCGCGATGGACGTGTTGCGCCATCCGACCGTGGCCAGCAAGCGCTTTTTGATCACCATCGGCGACCGCACCGTGGGTGGCCTGAACCACCGCGACCAGATGGTCGGCCCGTGGCAGGTGCCCGTGGCCGACGTGGCCGTGACCCTGGCCGACTTCAAGGGCTTTGCCGGCGAAGCCATGGCCATGGGCGAGCGCACCCCGCTGGCCTCGGTCAACGCGCCCGCATCGGGCCGCATGGCCGTGGGGGAGGCGATCACCAACCTGCTGGCGGCACCGATCGAGCTGCCGCGCGTGAAGCTGTCAGCCAACTGGATGGCGGCCTGCGGTGAAAAGGGCGAAGACGCCGCGCTGTACGACACCGTGAAGGCCGTGGGCCTGGAGCTGTGTCCCGCGTTGGGCATTTCCATCCCGGTGGGCAAGGACTCGCTGTCGATGCGCACCAAGTGGAGCGACAACGGGGCCACCAAGCAGGTGACGGCGCCTGTGTCGCTGATCGTGACCGCGTTCGCGTCGATCGCAGATGTGCGCGGCACGCTGACGCCGCAGTTGGTGACGCAGGAAAACGGCCAGCCGCTGGACACCACCCTGATCCTGGTGGATCTGGGCGAAGGCAAGAAGCGCATGGGCGGCTCGATGCTGGCCCAGGTGCTGAACCAGTTCGGCAACGAGGTGCCGGACGTCGACAACCCCGAGCTGCTCAAGGCCACGGTGAATGCGGTGAACGCCCTGCGCGCCGATGGCAAGCTGCTGGCCTACCACGACCGGGGTGACGGCGGCCTGTGGGCGACCGTGTGCGAGATGGCCTTTGCCGGCCACACGGGCGTGAGCATCAACGTCGACATGCTGGTGACGGAAAGCGCCGGCATCGACGACAGCCGCGCCGACTTCGGTGACTCGAAGAACTGGGCCGGCCAGGTGGGCGAGCGCCGCAACGAGCTGACGCTCAAGGCGCTGTTCAACGAAGAACTCGGCGTGGTGCTGCAGGTGCGCACCGCCGAGCGTGACGCCGTGCTGCAGGTGCTGCGTGCCCACGGACTGAGCAAGCACACCCATGTGATCGGCAAGCCCAACCTGAAGGGCCAGGCCGCGCAGGAAGTGCAAGTGTGGCGCGACGCCAAGGCGGTGCTGACGGCCCCGCTGGAGCAGCTGCACAAGACCTGGGACGAGGTGAGCTGGCGCATTGCCCAGCTGCGCGACAACCCGGCCTGTGCCGACAGCGAACACGCCGCCGTGGGGACGCCGGCCGATCCGGGCATGAGCCTGCACCTGACCTTCGACCCGCTGGACGACGTGGCCGCGCCTTTCATCCACAAGGCGCGCCCGAAGGTCGCCATCCTGCGCGAGCAGGGCGTGAACTCGCACGTGGAAATGGCCTACGCCATGCACCTGGGCGGCTTCGACACCTTCGACGTGCACATGAGCGACCTGCAGGCCGGCCGCGCCCGTCTGGACCAGTTCCAGGGCTTTGTGGCGTGCGGTGGCTTCAGCTACGGCGACACGCTGGGCGCCGGTGAAGGCTGGGCCCGCTCCATCATGTTCAACCCGCAGCTGGCCGAGCAGTTTGCGGCCTTCTTCGGTCGCACCGACACCTTCGCGCTGGGCGTGTGCAATGGCTGCCAGATGCTGGCGGCGCTCAGCCCCATCATCCCCGGTGCGCAGGACTGGCCGAAGTTCACCCACAACCAGAGCACGCGCTTCGAAGCGCGCCTGAGCCTGGTCGAGGTGCTGGAGAGCCCGTCGCTGTTCTTCCAGGGCATGGCCGGCAGCCGCATGCCGATCGCCGTGTCGCACGGGGAAGGCTTTGCCAACTTCGCCCAGCGTGGCGACCAGGCCAAGGTGCACCGCGCGCTGCGCTACGTGGACAACGCCGGTGCGCCGACCGAGGTGTACCCGTTCAACCCGAACGGCTCGCCCGAAGGCCTGACCGCGGTGACGACGGCCGATGGCCGCTTCACGGCCATGATGCCGCACCCGGAGCGCGTGTTCCGCAACATCCAGATGAGCTGGACGAGCGGCGACAAGAGTGCTCCGAGCCCGTGGCTGCGCATGTTCCGCAACGCCCGCAAGTGGGTGGGCTGATCTCAGCCTGACGCAGTGCCGGGCCGGGCCGAGGAGCCCACCCCGGCGCTGTGCCGAGGGGCCGCATACCACGCGTCCCAGGCACAAAACAGGCTCCATCCGAGCTGTGCGGTCCAAGCCTGCACCAGAATGCGTGGGGCGATGTCCGCCGAGCCGTGCCACCACACCCAGCTGGCGCGCACGGTGATGACGCTGGCCCAGCCAGCAGCCACAAGGAACATGGCGAGGCCCAGGCCGGCTCGACGTTGCAGCCACTGCGCGCTGCCGGGCACGGCAAACGACGCCAGAGCGGCCAGAACGGCAGGAACGGGCGTGCCCATGGTGGTGCGTGCAGGAACGGTGCGCCGCGGTGCGGCTGCACGCACGCGCAGCAGCGCCACCACACGCCGCGCAGTGATGGCCGAACGCACGGTGCCCTCGAGAACCGCGCCATCGCGCAGCCTCAGTCGCAGCCAGCCGTCATCCGCAGGTTGACGCAGCATGCGCGACCAGAAAGGCAGGCTCGCAACGGCGGGCAGGCTGGCGCGAACGATGTCCGCCCTGGCAACGCGGTGCTCCAGAACGCGACGGCCCAGGGTCACCTTGAAGCACAACAGGCGCCGATCCGTGAGGACCATCCACCGCTGGCCGCCCAGCGGCTGCAGGATGAAGGTCTCGCGTACTTGTTCTCCGGGCTCCAGGATCGACGCCAGGGTTTCGTCGCTTTGCAGCCAGCGCACGGCCAATGCGTTCAGCAGGCCTTCGGCCCAAGAGGCCTCCGCCAGTCGCTTCATCTGGCGCTGCGCCGCGTACAGAAGAACCACCAGCCCGGCCAGCATGCCGATGGCCACGGCCCACAGGGTCAGGCGCGCCATGTCGGGGCTGCTCGGGACATTGGCTTGCCAGTGATGCAGCACCGCCCGCCAGACCACGAACCATGCCGGCAGGATGAGCCAGGGCCAGCTGGCGCGCAGCGCCGCCTTCCCGAGCGCCGGGCCCGCCAGCACCGGCGTCCCCAGGGTGGCCAGTCGCACGTGCATGCTGCGCACGTGCGCCGATTGAGCCAGTCGCTTCTGCCAGGCCAATGCGGCCAGTGCCAATGCGAGGCCGAGCACGCCAACGCGCAGGCCCCAGAGATGAAGCCGGTCGTAGCCCCGACGCTGCGTGAGCAGCGCCGCGAGTTCCGCCCGGGTGTCGGTGTTGCCGAAGTCGCTCAGCTCGGTGCGGTCGAGGCCGAATCGCCGCACACGCCAGGTTGCGCCGTCGACCACCAGCAAGGCGTCGCGGCGCCAGGCCAGGTCCTGAGGCTCTGCGTCGTCGGGCAAGGGCAGGGCCTGCTCGCTGCCATCCGGCCAGACATGGACGACGCGCCCGATCTGCATGCCGTTGCGCATCCGGGCGACGCTGGCCAGTGGCCGGACGGCGCCCTCGGACTGCGGAACCGGCGCCGCCCAGCTGAGGTACCGTGCTGCCGACTCGTTCTGCGTCAACGGGATACGCTGACGCTCCTGCAAGGTCTGCGGGTCGAGCTCGACCAGCGCGAATCGGTTGGTGTCCGTGGTCCACAACGCGGACGGCGTCCACCACAGGCCGTTGGTGAACCGGTACAGCCCGGGTGGGGTGACGCCGCGGAATCGCCCGTCGGCCTCGAACACCAGCACACGGTGGCCGCCTGCCGTGGCCACGGCAATCGATCCGAGCGGGCTGACCGCCAGGGTCATCGGGTGATCCAGCAGCCCCTTGAGGTGATCGGGCCATTGCAGGACGGTGCGTTCGCTGAGACGCCGGGTGCCCGTGTCCAGCCAGTGCACCACCGGGCTGCCGTTCTGGCTGACGAGCAGCCGTTGACCCGGCGCCGGCGTGATGGCGGCCGGGCGATCCGGCAGACCGAGCGAGGTGATGGGAACGCGCGCCAGCACGGCACCGTCGGTATCGAGTTGCCAGAACGCCTGGTTGACGCCCAGCCAGACTTGGCCATCCGGCATGGCAGCCAGGGCCTGAGGGCCTTGCAGGCGCCCAGCTTGTTGCTGGGCCCAAAGGCTGACGGCAATGGCCGCCAGCGATGCCAGCACGGCAATCCATGCCAACTGGCGAAGCATGCGCTCGGCCATCTCTCCCTCCCGAATCGTGTTCTTGTGTCGGCTCACTATACCGACAGCACGAAGGGGGAGCGGATGCAGAACCGGACACCTGGCAGCCGATCACCCCGGCTACGCAGGTCGGACAGGGGGCTCAGGCCGCTTGCGGAATCAGGCGAGCGGTGTAGCCCTGGCCTGATGTGATCACCGCCAGCAGGCGATCGATGTTGGGGTGCTTGCCCGGGTTGGCACGCGAGTCGGCCGTGTGCTCGGCATAGATCTCGAGGCCTTCCTCGGCCGCGGCCACATTGATGCTGCCGTGCTTGGCGGCCAGTGCGGCATACACCGCGAGCGAGCCGGCCTGGCCAGGCTTGTTTTCGATGCGGGCGGCCACCTGGCCGGCTGCGTCGATCAGTTCCAGGGCCGCGAGGTGGGCGACCGGGGGCAGTTGCTTGAGGTTGTCGGCAAAGGCCATGGTGAGCAAGCTCCGGGGGCGGAGCACAGGGGTCAACGAGGGGCCGTATTGTGCCGCAGCGCCTGTTGCACGGTGCGCACGGCCTGAGCGAGCAGCGGGGCCATCGGCGCGGCGTTGCTCGGGTGGGCGATGCAGTCGGTGCTCCACACGTGACGGATGCCGGCCTGCTGCATGAAGCTCAGCGCATCGTCGGCAAACAGGGCGTGGGTCACGGCGGCGTCCACGGACCGCGCGCCAGCCGCCAGCAGCAGGCGCGCCGCTTCGGCCAGGGTGCGGCCCGAGCTGGCCACGTCGTCGATCAGCACAACGGCCTGACCGCGCACGTCGAGTTCAGGCAGCGTGATCCGCACATCGCGGTCGCCGTGGCGGGTCTTGGTGCAGACGCCGTGGCGCCAGCCCCGACCGGCCGCTGCGCTGTCGATCCACTGGGCCGATTCGGCATCCGGGCCGATGAGGACCGGCGAGGCATGATGGGCCGCCACGAGCTCCGCCAGCATGGGTGCGCCCGACAGGGCGAGAGCGTGCCGGACGGGCACGGCCTCGTCCAGCGTGGCCACGCGGTGCAGATGGGGATCGACCGTGATCACCGCGTCGAACAAGTCGGCCAGGAACCGCCCCACGATCCGCTGGCTGACGACCTCGCCGGGCCGGAAGGCAATGTCCTGCCGCATGTAGGCGAGATACGGTGCAACCAGCGTCAGGTGGACGGCGCCGAGCTGTCGGGCCTGCCGGGCGAGCAGCAACAGCTCGATCAGCTTCTCGTTGGGCCGGTCCAGGCTGCGGTAGACGATGAGGTGGACGGGCAGGGTGCCTGCCTCGTCGACCGGCAGGCGCAACCGCCATTCGCCATCAGGGAAGCGGTGGCGCTCGACCTCGGCAGCTGTCACGCCGAGCTCGGTGGCCAGGCGCTGGGCGGGGCCCGCTTCGTCGGCAAAGTGGAGCAGCAGGTCTGGCATGGTTCAGAACTCCACGTGCAGGGCGGTGAACTCGGCTGCGCTTCCCAGCGTGAAGCCGTTGGTGCGCTCGCACGCCTGCCGGGCAAAGCCGAGGTCGGTCGGGAAGGCCGCGTGCACGCGGTACAGCGTGTCGCCCGCCTTCACGGTGTCGCCCAGCTTGTGCAGCAGGTCGACGCCGGCGCCTTGCACCTTGGGCGCGCCCGCAAGCCGGGCAATGCGAGCGAGGTGCAGGTTGTCGATGCCCGTGACCATCCCATCCTGGGGGGCCGTGACCTCGAAGGTGAGCGGGGCGAGCTCGGGGTGCTCCGGATCGAAAACGCGCGCGCCCTGGGCTTCGATGATGGCCTGCATGCGCTCGAGCGCCCGGCCTGATTCCAGAATGTCCCGCGCGATGGCATAGCCTTCACCGCCGCGCACATCGGGGTCGAACTCCAGCATCCGGCCGGCCAGCCGCAGCGACTTCTGACGCAGGTCGTTCGGCGCACGCGGGTCATTGCGCAGCACGCGCATCACGTCGCGCGCCTCCAGCACCGGGCCAATGCCGTGGCCGATGGGTTGGCGGCCGTCGGTGATGACGACGTCGATGGTCAGCCCCATGCGGCGCGAAACGAACTCGAACAGCTTGCGCAGACGCTGAGCCTCGGGCACGGTGCGGACCTTGGCCGTCGGCCCCACGGGGATGTCGAGCAGCAGGTGGGTGGAGCCCGCCGCCACCTTCTTCGACAGGATGGAGGCCACCATTTGCCCCGGCGAGTCGATCGACAGCGGCCGCTCGACCGAGATGAGCACGTCGTCCGCCGGCGACAGGTCGCTCGTGCCACCCCACGCCAGGCAGCCGCGGTGGGTGTGCACGATCTCCTGCAGCCGCTCGAACGGCGGCTCGACGTTGGCCAGCACCTCCATGGTGTCGGCCGTGCCCGCGGGCGAGGTGATCGCGCGCGACGAGGTCTTGGGGCACAGCATGCCGTGTGCTGCCACGATGGGCACCACCAACATCGACGTGCGGTTGCCCGGGATGCCACCGATGCAGTGCTTGTCGACCACCGGATGCGCCTTCCAGTCCAGCCGCCGGCCGACGCCGGCCATGGCTGCGGTCAGGTCGTAGACCTCTTCGCGGTCGAGTTCGCCCTGATTGGTGGCCACGACGAATGCCGTGAGTTCGATCTTCGAGTAGCGGTGGTCGACGATGTCGCGCACGATGGCCTGGTAGTCGGCGTGCGTCAGGCGCTCGCCCGCGATCTTGCGGTGCAGCGCCGAGATGGAGGAGGGGGGTTCGGCCTGGCTGATGGTGGCCGGGTGTTCGGACGGCACGCCGATTTGAGCGAAGGCGTCTTCCGACAGGCCCAGTTCGTCGGGCCCCACGATGCAGGCGTCATCGACCACGTTGAGCGTGGCCAGAATGCGCCGTCCGTTCGCGCGCACTTCCACCTTGGACAGCGCCTGGAAGCCTTCTGCGCGGTAGATGGCGCATTCGCGGTGGAGGTAGGCGACGTTCTCGCGGTAGGTGTCGATGGCGACGCGTTTCAGTCGCAGCGGTGTGGGCGTCTCGGATGCAGGTGCGGGCGCAGCGGATTCAGGCAGAAGGGGCACGGTGACAAGAGCAATGTCGGAGAGGAACAGGGCAACATCTTCGCTCGATTCCTGCAGACGTCGTGTCGGGGCACCTCCGCTTGTCAGCCAGCGCTTGATGTGGCGCAAGCGTCCACGGCGGTCGGTTGCGGGCGTGTGGCGAGGCCCGCCATGTGCGGTCCCCATTCCACGATGGCGAGGCTGCCATCCGGGTGCTCCACCAGTGCCGTCAGGCTCTCGACCCAGTCACCATCGTTGCAATAGAGAACCCCCCCGATGTCTCGGATCTCGGCATGGTGGATGTGGCCGCACACCACGCCGTCGACCTCTCGGCGTCGCGCCTCCCGCGCCAGCGCCTGCTCGAAGTCGGCGACGTAGCTGACTGCGCGTTTTACCTTGAGCTTCAGGTACTTCGACAGTGACCAGTAGGGCAGCCCCAGGCGTGCACGCAGCGAATTCAGGTGACGATTGAGCTTCAGCGTGAATTCGTACAGCGTGTCGCCGACCAGGGCGAGCCAGCGGGCGCACTGAATGACGCCGTCATACAGATCACCATGCGTCACCCACAGGCGACGGCCATCGGCCAGCGCGTGGATGCACTCGTCCCGGACTTCGATGCCGCCGAACGCCTGATCCAGAAAGTGCCTCGCGAACTCGTCGTGGTTGCCCGGCACGAACACGACGCGGGTGCCTTTGCGTGCGTGGCGCAGCAGCTTCTGAACCACGTCGTTGTGGGCCTGTGGCCAGTACCAGTGGCGTCGCAGTTGCCAGCCGTCGATGATGTCCCCCACCAGGTAGAGCGTCTCGCATTCCAGGTGACGAAGGAAGTCGAGCAAGGCATCCGCCTGGCAGCCCGGCGTGCCCAGGTGCACGTCCGAGATCCATGCCGTGCGCACCTTCAGCGCGGCACGGGCGGGGGCGCCTGCTTCACCGGAAGAGACGGGTGGCTCGGGGGCCCCGCTGTGCCCGCTTCGATTGAAGCCGGCTTGCCAGGCGCGCATCAGAGGGGTCGTGATCCAGGGCCGCATGGAGCGGATGGTGGTCGTGACCGATGACACGGACGCGACACCGGTGTGACGCTTCGGTGATCGGCAGCGTCTCGGGGTTATCCCGCCGTGTCACGCCCTGACACAGGGGTAAGGGAATTTTTCCCTGTGTGGGCCATCGCCCGATGCGGACACTGCGAACGTCAACAAAAAACGCGTCCAACGACGAGGAGCCTCCGTGCGACAGTCCGTGCACAACCCGACCGTGTCCCCGCGCCAGCCCCATGCGCTGATCCGTCCCCATGCTGTGGCGCTGGCCTGCAGCATCCTGTGTCTTGCGCAAGCTACCGTGGCCGCAGAGGCCGCACCCGCAGAGTTGCCCATGGTGGCTGCGGTCAGCACGACACCGCTGCCGGGCATCGGGTTGAGCCGCGCCCTGTTTCCGGCGCCAGTGCAGTCGGCGCCCGCTCGTGAACTGCTCGACAGCGGTGCACTCGATCTCAGCGAGTTCCTGAACCGCCGTCTGGGTAGCGTCCATGTCAACGAGGTGCAGGGCAACCCGTACATGATGGACGTGAACTACCGGGGCTACACGGCGTCGCCCTTGCTGGGCACACCGCAGGGGCTGTCGGTGTATGTGGATGGTGTGAGGCAGAACCAGGCCTTCGGCGATGTGGTGCTGTGGGACCTCATTCCCAAAGCCGCCATTGCAGGCGTGACCCTGATGCCCGGTGCCAACCCACTGTTCGGTCTGAACACCTTGGGCGGTGCCCTGTCGATCGACACGAAAGATGGCCGTCGACATGCGGGCTCGGTGTTGGAGCTGGGTCTGGGGCAGTACGGACGCACGAGCCTGGGGCTTGAACACGGCGGTGCCAACGACAAGGGGCTGGACTGGTTCGTGGCCGGCACGGCATACCGTGAAAGCGGCTGGCGAGAAGACTCACCCACCCGTGTCGGGCAGTTTTTCGGCAAGGTGGGCTGGCGCGAAGGCGCCACCGACGTCAGACTGAGCTTGGCACATGCCGATTCCAATCTCACTGGCAATGGGCTCCAGCAGCAGGAAATGCTGCGCGCCGACCACAACAGCGTCTTTACCAAGCCGGATCAGACCCGCAATCGCGCCACGCAGCTGAACCTGCAGCTCAAGCACGCTCTGTCGGACCAGGCCGTGCTGACAGGCAATGCGTACTGGCGGCAGACGCGCACGCGGACCTTCAACGGGGATCTGAACGAAGAAGTGATCGGCGCGGGGGCGACGCCGGAGGACTGCGTGGCCGAGGCTGCCGTCAACGGCGAGCCGAACGAGACCTGCTCCGGCATCGCGACCCGCACGCGCACAAGTCAGCGCAACATGGGGCTGCAGGGGCAACTCAGCCTGCAGGGCACTCTGGCGGGCATGCGCAACCAGGGTGTCCTGGGTGCGGCCTTTGACACCAGCCGGCTCAACTTCACGCAGGGCTCCCAGTTCGGCTACCTGAACGCCGACCGCTCCCTGACCCTGGTCGATGCCTACGCCGACGGCACGCAGGATTCCGAGGATGCCTTCGACGCCCGCGTCCGGCTCAAGGGCCGCGTGTCGACGTGGAGCCTGTTCGGGAGCAACACGCTCTCGCTCAGTGACCGCTGGCACGTCACGGCGTCAGGCCGCTTCAATGACACGCGCCTGAAGAACACCGACCAGCTCTTCCCGTACAACAACGCCACGACGCAAGGCGAACAGCGGGGCTCACTGGACGGCAACCACCGTTTCCGTCGCTTCAACCCGGCGCTGGGCGTGAGCTTCACCCCCAGCCCGACCTACAACGTGTACGCCGGCTATGCGGAGAGCAGCCGCACACCGACCTCGGTCGAACTGGGTTGTGCCGACCCGGAATTCGGCTGCCGCCTGCCCAACTCCATGGCCGGTGATCCGCCACTCAAGCAAGTGGTCTCCCACACGTGGGAGGCCGGCGTGCGTGGCGTGCTGCAGGGCGGATGGAACTGGAACCTGGGGGCCTTCCTGGGCGACAACACCGACGACATCCTGTTCGTGGCCAACAATGCCTCGACCGGGTACTTCAAGAACTTCGGGCGCACACGCCGTCAAGGCCTGGAAGCCGGCCTCTCTGGTCGACAGGGTGCCTGGACGGGTGGCTTCAACCTGACATGGATGAAGGCAACCTATCAGAGCCGCGAAGAAGTGGGCAGCGAGTACCACAGCAACGCGAACACGGACAACGCCATCGTCGTGAACCCCGGTGACCGCATCCCGCTGATTCCGTCCCAGCTGCTGAAGGCCCATGTGGCTTACGACCTGAGCAGCGCGTGGCGTGTTGGCCTGGACATGCAGGCCAGCGGAGGCAGCTATGTGCGCGGCAACGAGGACAACGCCCACCGTGCCGACGGGGTCACCACCTTCGGCTCGGGGCGCTCGGCAGGCTATGCCGTGTTCAACCTGCACACGCGGTATCAGTTCGGCGAGGGCGTCAGCGTGCGCGTGGGCGTGAACAACCTCTTCGATCGTCGCTACGCCACGGCGGGGCAACTGGGCGCCCGGGCCTTCACGGCCAACGGCTCGTACACCGACGCGGGCGGCATCGGCACCACCTTCTATGCACCGGGCGCGCCGCGGACGGTGTGGCTGACGCTGCGTTGGGCGCTGTGATACGGCCCCACCCGGGGCCGAGGCTCCGGGGTGCGCGCAGGACGGGCCGTCAGCGCGGCTGACGCCCGTCGATCACGCCGTGCCTCAGTGCCAGGTGCACCAGCGCCGCCGAGGTCGAGACACCCAGCTTGTCCTTGATCTGGGTCTGGTTGTTGGCCACCGTCTTGGGGCTGAGGCACAGCAGGCGAGCGCACTCTGCGGGCGAGTGGCCTTCCGCCAGCAGGCGGAAGATCTCGAATTCCCGCTGACTCAGCGCTGCCAGCCGGTCGGCTTCATCCTGTTCGGCGCGGTTGAGCAAGGCGGGGGAAATGTCCTCGCTGAGGTAGCGCCCCCCGCGGTCCACGGCGCGCACGGCAGCCACCAGGCTGTCTGGCGGCGCGTTCTTGCTGACGAAACCGCGCGCGCCGCTGTCGAGTGCGCGTCGCACCATCTGCGCGGAGTCGTACATGCTGCACACCAGCACACGGGCCTGCGGGTCCCGCGCCAACACCTTGCGCAGCAGTTCGATGCCGCCTGCACCGGGCAACGACAGGTCGGTCACCAGCACGCTGGGCGACAACTGTTGCCACGCCACACTGCCCTCGTCCACATCGGCGGCTTCGCCCACCACGTGGATGTCGCCGTCCTGTTCAAGCAGGCGCCGGTACCCGGCCCGCACAACAGGGTGGTCATCAACGAGGAGCACGCGAATCCGGTTCATGTCTGAGCCTCCCTCCAGGGCAGATCGGCTTCGATGAGCAAGCCGCCGCCCTCTGCGGGGCGCAGAGCAAGCGTACCGCCCAGCGCGGCAACGCGCTCGCGCATGCCGATCAGGCCGTGGCCGCCGCGCCGCGAGGCGTCTGAGAGCGTGCCCGCGTCGTTCAGCCCGCAGCCGTCGTCCACGATGCGCAGGCGCACGGCATGCGCCACTGGTGAAGGGGTCAGCGTGATCTGCACGTGCGTGGCGCCGGCATGCCGGGCCACATTGGTCAGCGCCTCCTGCACCAGGCGGTAGACCGTCACGGCGACGTCGTCGGGCAGCCGGGATCCTGAGCCCGAGCCCAGATCGGCCACGCCCCGCGGCACGAACGCACACCCGATGCCCGTCTGCGTTTCCCAGCGCTCGCACAGCGCCTGCACGGCGGCTTCCAGCCCCAGGCTGTCCAGGTCAGGCGGCCGCAGACGGTCCAGCATCTGTCGGACCAGCAGGTGCAGGCGCTCTGCCGACTGGTCGATGCGCGCCGCGCTGTCCTGCATCGCGGCGTCTGCGGTGGCGCGCCCGATGTAGCGGGCGTCGGCTCGGATCGCGGTGCAATGCTGACCGAACTCGTCGTGCAGTTCGCGGGCCAGCGCGCGGCGTTCCGTGTCCTGCACGCGGATGAGGGCCTGTGCCAGTTCGCGGTTGTCGGTCAGGAGTTTCTGAGCCTGCTGTTCGGCTGCGATGCGGGCGGCCAGCACCTGGCGTCCTTCGTGAACCCGACGCCAGCTGAACCACACCAGTCCGAGCGACAGGCAGACCAGCGACAGCGGCACCTCGTCCAGCTGCCAGCGTTCGTGCATGCGCGTGAAAGCCAGCACCTGCTCGAACAGTTCCACCTGGCCCGCCAGCAGGAAAAACGACAGCACGACCACCGCCACGGCGATCGCGTCCCGATGCCATCCTCCTGAGGTCTGCAACTGCATGCCTGCCTGCCGTTCGTCAGGCGCCCGGGCGCGTGCGGTAGAACTGGATGGGTGCCGCAGCGACCTGGTTGAGCACCGATTTCTTCATCTTGCCCACCACGTGCATCTCGCAGGGCTTGCAGTCGAAGCGCAGCGTCAGCTTCTCCTTGCCGTTCACCAGCTGAAGCGGCGCCGCCTTCACCGTGCCCTGCACGCCTGTCACGCCTTTGGCCTGCTTGGGGCACAGGCTCAAGGAGAAGCGCACGCAGTGCTTGGTGATCATCAGGCTGACTTCGCCCAGCTCTTCATGGCTTTCGTAGGCCGCCTCGATCACCTTCACGCCATGCTGGGCGTAGAAATCGCGGGCCGCGTGGTTGTAGACGTTCGCCAGGTAGGTCAGGGTGTCTTCCGGATACGGCACCGGCGGGTCGATCGGCTCGGCGCGTGGCAGGCGCTGCAGGGCGGCTGCACGTGCGGCTTCCAGGGCGGCCACGGCATCGCGGCGCAGGCTGTTGAGGATCGACGCCGGCACGAACCAGGGCTGAGCGATGCTCAGGGTCAGTTCGTGCGCCTGGAAGATCGTCGTGCCCAGCTTGCCCAGGTGCTCGCGCAAGGTGGCTTCGGCCCGCTCCGGATTTTGCGCGGGCTGCTTGTCGCACACCACGCTCGCGTCGCCCACATGCCCGGTTTCGTCCGTCAGCGTCAGCTTCAGTCCCTCGGCCGTGTCGGCCAGGTTCATCCACAGGCCGATGCGGCGCTCCGCCGACTTCTTGCCGAGCAGGTTTTCCCAGGCGCGATCGCGGTTGCGGTTGATGGCCACACCCGACTTCAGGTCGGGCAGGGCCGCGATCTCTTCATTGGGGAACACGCGCCACAGCCGGCCCGCCTTGCCCACCGGCTCGGCCGTGTTCACCTGCACGCCCACGATGTCCTTGGTCAGCGTCAGGTAGTTGAGGCCATCGCCGTTCTCGATCGATTCGGCCTCCTCGGGATTGAGGGCCACGTCGAACCAGCGGTCGCCCACCTTGGCCACCTCGCCGATCGGCAGGCCCAGGTGCTTCGGGCTCTCGAACGCGCCGATGTCTTCCTTGCGGCCGTTCACGAAGTAGTCAGTGCTGCCGCGGTTGAAGTTGCGGTCCGGGTCGGGCTGGAAGAAGAAGGTGCACTCGCCGGCCGAGGCACGCGCCAGTTCCGGGCGCTCTTCCAGGATCTCGTCGAGCAGCACGCGGTAATGGGCGGTGATGTTCTTCACATAGCCCATGTCCTTGTAGCGGCCCTCGATCTTGAACGAGCTCACGCCGGCGTCGATCAGTGCGCGCAGGTTGGCGCTCTGGTCGTTGTCCTTCATCGACAACACGTGCTGCTCGAAGGCCACGACCTGGCCGCCGTCGTCCAGCACGTTGTAGGGCAGGCGACAGGCTTGCGAGCAGTCGCCCCGGTTGGCGCTGCGGCCCGTGTGGGCGTGGCTGATGAAGCACTGGCCGCTGTAAGCCACGCACAGCGCGCCATGGATGAAGAACTCGATGTTGGCGTGCGTGTTCACCGCGATGTCTCGGATCTGCTTGAGCGTCAGCTCGCGCGCGAGCACGATCTGGCTGAAGCCCACGTCCTGCAGGAACTTCGCTTTTTCGACGGTGCGGATGTCGGTCTGCGTGCTGGCGTGCAGCTGGATGGGCGGCAGGTCGAGCTGCAGCAGCCCCATGTCCTGCACGATCAGCGCGTCGACCCCGGCGTCGTACAGCTGCCAGATCAGCTTGCGGGCGGGCTCGAGTTCGTCATCGCGCAGGATGGTGTTCAGCGTGGTGAAGATGCGCGCGTGGTAGCGGTGGGCGTGCTGCACCAGCCGGGCGATGTCGCTGACTTCGTTGCTGGCATTGCTGCGCGCGCCGAACGAGGGTCCGCCGATGTAGACGGCATCGGCCCCGTGGTTGATGGCCTCGATGCCGATGTCGGCGGTCTTGGCGGGGGCGAGCAGTTCGATCTCGTGGCGGGAAGCGGGCATGGCAGGCGCAAAGAGCAAAGGGGACAGCAGCGCGCAACCCGGAGGGGCAGGGCGCCAAACCGCAGATACTAACGCCATGGTCGCCCGTTCCGCCCTTCATCCCCTCGCATCGCCCCGGTTTGACCGGCTGGACCGCCTTCGTGGCCTGGCCCTCTTGTGGATGGCCGCCTTCCATTTCTGCTTCGACCTGGCCAACTGGCGGCTGATCCAGGCGAACTTCTACGCCGACCCGCTGTGGACCACCCAGCGCACCTGCATCCTGTCGTTGTTCCTGCTGTGCGCCGGGGCAGGGCAGGCCATTGCGGTGCACCAGGGGCAGACCTGGGCGCGGTTCTGGCGTCGCTGGGCGCAGGTGGCCGGTTGTGCGCTGCTCGTCACCCTGGGCAGCATGGCGATGTTTCCGCGCAGCTTCATCTACTTCGGCGTGCTGCACGGCATGGCGGTGATGCTGCTGGTGGCGCGCCTGACCGCGGGCTGGGGACGGGGTCTGTGGGTGGCGGGCGCAGTGGCCATCGTGCTGCCGCACGTGTTCCAGCATCCGGTGTTCGACGCAGCGTGGCTGGACTGGACCGGGCTCATGACCCGCAAGCCCATCACCGAAGACCACGTGCCGCTGCTGCCCTGGCTCGGCGTGATGTGGTGGGGGCTGGCTGCCACGCAGTGGATGCTCGCCCATCGACCCGGCTGGCTGCAGGGCTCGGATGCTGCGACACGCGCTTCAGGCGACAATACGCACCCCGCCCAGACGCCCCTGTTTCCGCGTGTGTTGAGCACGCTGGGTCGCTGGAGCCTGACTTTTTACATGGTGCACCAGCCGCTGTTGATCGGTGCGCTGGCCGCCTGGATGACGCTGACCGGCCGCGCAATCCCGGCCTGAGGCGTTGCTCCATCCCTCACCGAAGGACGTTCCCGATGACGCAAGACGAACTGAAGACCCTCGTGGGCCGCGCGGCCCTGGATTACGTGCAAGCCGGCAGCATTGTGGGCGTGGGCACGGGCTCGACCGTCGACAAGTTCATCGACGCGCTGGGCGAGGCGCTCAAGACCGACCCGAAGCGGGTGGTGGGCGCGGTCTCCAGCTCGGTGCGCAGCACGCAGCGCCTGGAGGCGCTCGGCATCCCGGTGCTGCCCGCTGAAACCGTGACCGAACTCGGCGTCTACATCGATGGCGCCGACGAGATCGACCACGGCGGCAACATGATCAAGGGTGGCGGCGCCGCCCTGACCCGCGAAAAGATCGTCGCCGATCTGGCCCGCCAGTTCGTCTGCATTGCCGACGAATCCAAGCTGGTGCAGGTGCTCGGCAAGTTCCCGCTGCCGGTCGAGGTGATCCCGATGGCCGCTGCCCAGGTCATTCGCGCCTTCGCCAAGCTGGGCGGGCAGGGCAAGGTGCGCGAGGGCTGCACGACCGACAACGGCAACCTGATCGTTGACGTCACTGGCCTGCAGATCACCGATCCGGCGCGCTTCGAATCCGATGTCAATCAGATTCCCGGCGTGGTGACGGTGGGTGTGTTTGCCCGCAACAAGGCCAGCGTCTGCCTGCTGGGCACCAGCCAGGGCGTCAAGACCCTCCAGTTCTGACGCCGCCTCGGTGCGGTGGGTGCCGCACCGGTGGACACATCACTGGCTGATCAGAACCGGAACCCGGGGGGCGCGCTGCCGCCCCGGTTCCCATTGCCTCCCGAGGGCACCGGCTGCACCGGCTCCACCGTGGACATGGGGCGGCCGCCCGTGCCAGCGGCCCCCGACGCCTCACCGGCCACGGGCGCAGGCGCGACCAGTGGCTGCGGTGCAGGCCATTGGTAGGTGGCAGGCAAGGCCGACTGCGCCGGGTAGCCCGCAGCATCCAGATAGGACACCCACTCGCTGTGGGAATAACCCTGCAGTTGCTTGGAGCCCACGCGCAGCACCGGCAGCCCGTCGGTGTTCTCGGCGCGCTGTAAGGCCTTCGCGTCTTCCGCCGTGGTGACCGTTTTCTCGGTGAAAGGCACACCGCGCGCTTTCAGCATCTGGCGACCCGCGTCGCACGGCGCACATCCCCGTCCCGTGTACAGCACGACCGGATAGCGGCCGACCACCTGCTGCAGGGCGTAGGGCAACCTGTCCGCGGAAACCGGACTGCCATCGGCCTTGAGCGCCTGCGCTGGCTGATTGGGCGGAGGTCGGTCGGTGTAGGTCACCTTGCCATCTGGTCCGACCACCTTGTAGAGGGCCCAGGCGGGCAGGGCCAGCATCAGGGCCGAAGCCCCGAGCAGCAGGGATGCCGGGATGAACAGTGCAGGTTTGCGGTACATCGATGAGACGGTGTGGGCGTATGGGTTCAGCTCATGCCCTGGTGGCGCAGCAACGCATCGATCCGGGGCTCACGACCGCGGAAGGCCTTGAAGTTGTCCATGGCCGCGCGGCTGCCGCCGGCTTCCAGGATGGCTTCACGGTAGCGACGGCCCACCTCCGGGTTGAGCACGCCGAGCGCGTTGGTTGCCGCTTCTTCAAACGCCGCATAGGCATCCGCCGAGAGTACCTCAGCCCACTTGTAGCTGTAGTAGCCGGCTGCGTAGCCACCTGCAAAGATGTGTGAAAAGCTGTGTTGGAATCGATTGAAAGCCGGGGGAATGTTGACCGCCACTTCCTTGCGCACGGCATCCAGTACCGCTTGCACATCGGCCTCGCAACCCGGCTGAGCGTGCAGGCGCATGTCGAACAGCGCGAACTCGATCTGCCGCAGCGTCTGCATGCCGCTCTGGAAATTCTTGGCTGCGGTCATCTTGTCGAACAGCGTACGCGGCAGGTGCTCGCCCGTGTCCACGTGGCTGGTGAGTTTCTGCACCACGTCCCATTCCCAGCAGAAGTTCTCCATGAACTGGCTGGGCAGCTCGACCGCATCCCATTCGACGCCGCTGATACCCGCCACCCCGATGTCGTCGACCTTGGTCAGCATGTGGTGCAGGCCATGACCGAACTCATGGAAGAGGGTGGTGACGTCGTCGTGCGTCAGCAGGGCTGGCTTGTCACCCACGCCTTTGGCAAAGTTGCAGACCAGATGGGCCACGGGGGTCTGCGTGGCGCCGTTGTCCGGGCGCTTCCAGCGGCCACGCACGTCGTCCATCCACGCACCCGGGCGTTTGCCAGGACGGGCGTAGGGGTCGAGATAGAACTGGCCGACAAGCTGACCAGCGCGCTCGATGCGGAAGAAGCGCACCGACTCGTGCCAGACCGGGGCGGTGTCCGGCTTGATCTGAACCTCGAACAGGGTTTCGATCAGGCCGAACAGGCCCTTAAGCACCGTCGGCTCGGTGAAGTACTGTTTTACCTCCTGGTCGCTGAACGCGTAGCGGGCTTCCTTGAGCTTTTCGCTCACGAAGGCTACATCCCAGGCCTGGAGGTCGTCGATGCCGCATTCGTCCTTGGCGAAGGCGCGCAGCTCGGCCATGTCCTTCTCGGCAAACGGGCGGGCCCGCTTGGCGAGGTCCAAGAGGAAGTCCATGACCTGTTCCGGGCTGGTGGCCATCTTGGGCACCAGCGAAACCTGAGCAAAGTTCTGGTAACCCAGCAGCTGGGCCTCTTCCTGGCGCAGGGCCACGATGTCACGCATCAGGCCGGAGTTGTCCTTGTCGGCCGGACCGAACTCGGATGCGCGGGTGCTGTAAGCGCGGTAAAGCGTCTCGCGCAGCGGCCGATGGGTGGCGTACTGCATGACCGGCAGGTAACTCGGCATATGCAGGGTGAGCTTGTGTCCGTCCTTGCCTTCCGCTTCTGCTGCGGTCCGTGCGGCGGCCACGACGTCGGTCGGCACGCCGGCCAGTTCGTCGGCCTGCGCGTAGTAGGCGTAGGCGTCGGTGGCGTCCATCACGTGCTCGGAGAAAGCCTGCGACTTCGCCGCTTGTTCCTCCTGGATGGCCGCAAAGCGTGCTTTCGCCTCGCCCTGCAACTCGGCGCCACCCAGTACAAATCCGCGCAGCGCGTTGTCCAGCGCCCGCTGACGGGCGTGGCTGAGGCGCTGCTCGGCGGGCAGTGCCTGTTGCGCCTCGTTCAGGGCCTTGTACTTGGCGTAGAGGCGTTCGTCCGAGCCCAGGCGGGTGTAGTACTCGGTCAGGCGTGGCAGGTTCTCGTTGTAGGCCGCACGCAGCTCGGGGGTGTCAGCGACGCTGTTGAGGTGGCCCACGGCGCCCCAGGCGCGCCCCAGCTTCTCCGTGGCGACATCCAGCAGCAGCGACAGGGCGTCGTAGTCGGCCGGCACGTCGGGACCGGTCACCTTGGCCAGGGCTTCCTCGGCCTCGGCCAGCAGCACGTTCATGGCGGGCGTGACGTGCTCTGGCTTGATCTGGTCGAAAAGCGGCAGGCCGGTGGTGTCAAGCAAGGGGTTGGTGCTCATGGTGTCCTTCAAGGGGCCACGGGTGGCGGCCCCCCGTTGTGTCGCTATGGAGACTGCCCGAGGGCAGTCGGTCGCTTCGGCGTCAGGCGCGTTGGGCAGCGGTACGCTCGGCTGCTTCCATCGTGTTGACGAGCAACATGGTAATCGTCATCGGGCCGACCCCGCCGGGCACGGGGGTGATGTAGCCAGCCACCTCCTTGATGCCTCCGAAGTCGACGTCGCCGCACAGCTTGCCGGCGTCATCGCGGTTCATGCCCACGTCGATGACCACAGCGCCGGGCTTGACCATGTCGGCCGTGAGTACGTTGCGCTTGCCCACGGCGGCCACGACGATGTCGGCCTGGCGGGTGTGGTGGGCCAGGTCTGCCGTACCACTGTGGGTGACCGTGACCGTGGCGTTGGCCTGCAGCAGCATCATGGCCATGGGTTTGCCGACGATGTTCGAGCGGCCGATCACCACCGCGTGCTTGCCCCGCAGGTCCTTCATGCCGATCGATTCGAGCATCTTCATGCAGCCATAGGGCGTGCAGGCCTTGAAGCCGACTTCGCCCACCATCAGGGCGCCAGCGCTGGCGACGTGGAAGCCATCGACGTCCTTGAGGGGCGAGATGGCCTCGATGACCTTGTGGTCATCAATGTGCTTGGGCAGGGGCAGCTGCACCAGGATGCCATGGATGCTGGGGTCGTTGTTGAGCGCCTCGACGCGGGCCAGCAACTCGGCCTCGGTCATGCTGGCATCGTACTTTTCCAGCACGGAGTGAAAGCCGACGTCTTCACAGGCCTTGACCTTGTTGCGCACGTACACCTGGCTGGCCGGGTTGTCGCCGACGAGCACGACGGCGAGGCCCGGCTTCATGCCTCGGGCGGTCAGGGCAGCGGCGCGTTCGGCGACCTCGCTGCGGAGTTGCTTGGACAGGGCGTTGCCGTCGATCAGTTGGGCGGTCATGGGTACTCCAGGGCAGAAGGGGGGTAATCGGAAAGCGGAAAGGAAAAAGGCCGCTGAGGGCGGCCTTTTGATACGAGACACGGGAAGGGTCGACCGGTCTCCTGTCAGATGGGTTTACTTGCTTGCAGCCGGGGCGTTGGCACCCAGGGCGATCTTCAGCAGATCGGCCACCGTGTTGGCGTTGAGTTTTTCCATCACGTTGGCGCGGTGGGCTTCCACGGTCTTGATGCTGATGCCCAGGTCATCGGCGATCTGCTTGTTTAGGCGGCCGGCCACGATGCGTTCCAGCACTTGCGCCTCGCGGGTGGTCAGGCGGGACAGCAGGGCTTCCCGGCTGGCTGCTTCCTGCGACTGCGAGAAGGCCGCACGAGCCTGATCCAGCATGCGCTCGACCAGGGCCACCAGCGCGTCTTCCTTGAAAGGCTTCTCGATGAAGTCCATCGCGCCCTTCTTCATGGTGTTCACGGCCATGGGCACGTCGCCGTGGCCGGTGATGAACACGATGGGCAGCGGGGACTTGCGCTCCAGCAGCTTGTCCTGCAACTCAAGGCCACTCATGCCGTCCATGCGGATGTCGGCGATCAGGCAGGCGACTTCACGCGGATCGAATCGGGCCAGGAACGATTCGGCGGAGTCGAAGCAACGCACGCGGTAGTCCTTGCCTTCGAGCAGCCATTGCAGCGAATCGCGCACGGCCTCGTCGTCGTCAACCACATACACGGTGCCTTTTTTCGGAATCAAGCTCATGGGTTATCGGCAAGCAAGTCGTTGGAAGGGGGCGGGAGGGAGTCCTGGAACTCCTCGGTACCGACCGCATCGATGGGTAGGGTGAAGATGAAGCTGCACCCGACGACCATGGAACCATTGTAGAGGTTCTCTGCCTTGATCCGGCCGTGGTGTGACTCGATGATGGAGCGGCACAGACTGAGGCCGATGCCCAACCCTTCCGCCTTGGTGGAATGGAAGGCTTCGAACAGCCGTGCCAGCATCTCTTCCTTCATGCCCGGACCGCTGTCCAGCACGGCAAACTCCACGACCTTGCCCTGGTCGTCCAGTACCTTCTGCTGAACCCGCAGGTCGATGTGGCGACGTGATTGCGGCATCTGCGCACCGTCGATGGCCTCCGCCGCGTTCTTCAGCAGGTTCAGCAACACCTGCTCGATCAGGATCGGGTCGGCCATGATGGTGGGCAGGCGCGGCGCGATCTGGGCATTGAGGGTGACCCGGCGGCGCTTCATCTCGAACACCGCCAGCTCCATCACGGCGTCGGTGATGTCGCGCACGCGCGCGGGCTGCCGCTGAGGTTCGCTGCGCTTCACGAACTGCCGGATGCGGTGGATGATCTGACCGGCGCGCTGAGCCTGGCGCGAGGTCTTGTCGAGCGCGCTGATCAGCTGTTCGTTGTCGATGTTGCCCGATCGCACACGGCTCATCATGCCGCTGCAGTAGTTGGAGATGGCAGCCAGCGGCTGGTTCAGCTCGTGGGCGACGGTCGACGCCATTTCGCCCATGGTGATCAGCCGGCTGGTGAACTGGGATTTTTCGGCCTGGCGCGCCGCAGCCTCTTCAGCCTGCTTTCGGGCCGTGATGTCGGTGGCGATCAGCATTTGGGCCAGGTTGCCGTCGGTCCACTGAACATAGCGGGCGCGTACATCGAACCACTTCTGCACGGTGTCGAGGAACACTTCGCGGGAGTCGCTGCCGGCAGCGGTCAGCTCCTGAGCGGGCAGGCCGCCGAAGCTGTCCACGGCTTCATCGGCCTCACCTTCATAATCGGGCTGCAGCTCGCCGCCGGTCAGCTGGGCGTGTGCATCGGGATTGCCGCCGAACCACAGGCGGTAGGAGCGGTTGGCGAACAGGAGTTCACCGCGTTGCACGGACATCACCGACACGGCGGCGTCCAGCCCTTCCAGCACCGTGGTGAAGCGTTCGTGTGCGGCAGTGAGCTGGTCGCGGACACGCTTGGCCTCGGTGATGTTGGTGATCGATGTCATCCAGCCGGTCTGATCGCCCTGGGCGTCGATCAGCGGCGAGACGTACATGCGGGCATCGAACTGGCTGCCGTCGCGCCGCTGCATCACCACCTCGATGCCACCCATGGGGCTGCGACCCAGCAGTTCCTGCTGGAACATGCGGTTGAATTCGTCGATGCGGTCCTTGGGCCAGTAGGGGTAGGGCGGGACGCAGCCCAGCAACTCGGCCTCCGAGAACCCGGTCATGGCGCAGAAGGCCGGGTTCACGTAGGTGATGCGGCCTTCGAGGTCGATGGTGCGCATGCCGGTCAGCATGGAGTTCTCCATCGCACGCCGGAAATTGGTTTCCTGCACCAGCGTTTTCTGGATCTGAGCGCGGCGACGCATGTGGCGCAAGGTGCCCATCAGTGTCCACACCGTCAGAGCCGAGAGCGCCACCACCATCCAGAACAGGGTGCTGCCGATCAGGCTGGACGAGGTGCGGAACCCCATGCCCCGGAGGATCAGGCCGTTGCCGACCGGGGTCACGATCACTTCATGGACGAAGGTCGGCTTTGCCGAGCTTTCGGTGTGGCTGCCCACGGTGCTGGTGAGCGTTTCGCCGTCGAGCCGCACCAGCGCCATGGCGTGGCGGCTGGCCACCTCGCGCGGCACCAGGTAGCGCATCATCGCTTCGAGCGAGTATTCGGTGACCACGGTGCCGACGAAGCCGCTGCGGTCGATCAGGGGGATGTGGACCTGGATGACCTTCGTGGCCAGCGGATTGGTGTACGGCTGCGAGTAGACGGGCTGACTTCGCTCGCGGGCCAGACGGAACGCGCTGTGGGATTCCTTGACGTCCTGAAGAGGGTTGTAGACATCAAGCTGGCGGCTGAACTGGTCGAGGTCCATGCCCTGGCCGGGCTCGAGCAGCATGCCCATGGTCGACTGGCTGGCGCGGATCTGCTCGTTGGCTTGCACCCAGGACACGCTGATCACTTCCGGGCGGGCCCGGACGAAATCGGCCGCCTGCTTCATGAACTGGTCCTGGTTGACCGTGCGCATGGAGATATCGCGGGCCAGTCGGAGCAACTGCTCCTGGTTTTCGATCAGGCGCAGGCGAATCTGCTGCTGCACGACCTCGGTGTCGCGCTTGACCGATTCCTGCTCCCGTTCGATTTCTTCGTTACGCAGGTACCAGAACGCCGCGGTGATGGCCGCGAGAAAGAGCAGCACGGAGACCAGCGGGCCAAGGGTGGCGTAACGGTCCTGCTGACTGGGGCTCTGTTTGCGCCACCAGCGCCAGAACAGGCGCGTGGGCTGTCCGGCTGTGGTCATCACGGGTACCACCTGGCTGTGGCTGGAAGACGAAAAAGGCATGGCGGGATTATCAGTGCGGACTCCCACATCGGAATCGGGGGGAAAGCCGGCTATATTGCCTGGGTTTGGCGCCTCGCCACCCCTGGGGTGTCAAACGACATCGTGACCCGATTCCTCGCGTTTATCCACGTGTTCGGAATCCGGCCAAGTGCCCATACTGGGGCGCAAGGCCACTTACACCAGGAGACTCACCCCATGTCTGCCCATGATCCTTTGCCGTCCGCCTCGCTGGACCTGGATCCCCAAGAAACCCGCGAGTGGCTGGACGCCCTGTCCGGCGTCATCGAGACAGAGGGTCGCAACCGCGCCCATGACCTGCTCGAGACCGTGCTCGACCACGCCCGCCAGGCCGGCATCGACATGCCGTTCTCGGCCACCACGGCGTACGTCAACACCATCCCGGCCGAAGACGAAGCGCGCTGCCCCGGCAACATCGAGATCGAAGAGCGTCTGCGCGCCTACATGCGCTGGAACGCGATGGCGATGGTGGTGAAGGCCAACCGGCACAACCCGGAAGACGGCGGTGACCTGGGCGGTCACATCGGTTCGTTCGCCTCGCTGGCGCACATGTTCGGCGCCGGCTTCAACCATTTCTGGCACGCCGAGAGCGAAGGCCACGGCGGTGATTGCATCTATTTCCAGGGCCACGTGTCGCCCGGCGTCTACGCCCGCGCCTTCCTGGAAGGCCGCCTGACCGAAGAGCAGCTGCTGCATTTCCGCCAGGAAGTCGATGGCAAGGGGCTGTCGAGCTACCCGCACCCGAAGCTGATGCCGAACTTCTGGCAGTTCCCGACGGTGTCGATGGGCCTGGGCCCGCTGATGGCGATCTACCAGGCGCGCTTCCTGAAGTACCTGCATGCCCGTGGCATTGCCGACACGTCGAACCGCAAGGTGTGGGTGTTCTGCGGCGACGGCGAGATGGACGAGCCGGAATCGCTGGGCGCGATCGGCCTGGCCGCCCGCGAGAAGCTCGACAACCTGATCTTCGTGGTGAACTGCAACCTGCAGCGCCTGGACGGCCCGGTGCGTGGCAACGGCAAGATCGTGCAGGAGCTGGAAGGCGAATTCCGCGGTTCGGGCTGGAACGTGATCAAGCTGCTGTGGGGCAGCGACTGGGATCCGCTGCTGGCCAAGGACAAGGATGGCCGCATGCGCAAGATCATGATGGACATCCTGGACGGCGATTACCAGGCCATGAAGGCCAACGACGGCGCCTTCGTCCGCAAGAACTTCTTCGAGCGCGACCCGCGCGTGGCCGAACTGGTCTCGAAGATGACGGACGAGCAGATCTGGGCGCTGCGCCGTGGCGGCCACGACCCGCAGAAGGTGTACGCCGCCTACCACCGTGCAGTGAACCACAAGGGCCAGCCGACCGTGCTGCTGATCAAGACGGTCAAGGGCTTTGGCATGGGCAAGGCCGGTGAGGGCAAGAACACCGTTCACCAGACCAAGAAGTTGACGGACGACGACATCCGCTACTTCCGCGATCGCTTCAACATCCCCATCCCGGACAGCGAGCTGCCGAAGATTCCGTTCTTCAAGCCGTCTGAAGACTCGCCGGAGATGAAGTACCTGCACGAGCGCCGCAAGGCCCTCGGCGGTTACCTGCCGAGCCGCCGTTCGCGCGCGGAGGAGCAGTTCACCATTCCGCCGCTGGAGACGTTCAAGGCTGTGCTCGAGCCGACCGCGGAAGGCCGCGAGATCTCGACCACACAGGCCTATGTGCGCTTCCTGACGCAGCTGCTGCGTGACAAGGAGCTGGGCCCGCGCGTCGTGCCCATCCTGGTCGACGAAGCCCGTACCTTCGGCATGGAAGGCCTGTTCCGCCAGGTCGGCATCTACAACCCTGCGGGCCAGCAGTACACCCCGGTCGACAAGGACCAGGTGATGTACTACCGCGAGGACAAGGCCGGCCAGATCCTGCAGGAAGGCATCAACGAAGCCGGCGGCATGTCGAGCTGGATTGCGGCGGCCACGAGCTACAGCACCTCGAACCGGATCATGATCCCGTTCTACGTGTACTACTCGATGTTCGGCTTCCAGCGCATCGGTGACCTGGCCTGGGCGGCCGGTGACATGCAGGCGCGCGGCTTCCTGTTGGGCGGCACATCGGGCCGCACGACGCTGAACGGCGAAGGCCTGCAGCACGAAGACGGCCACAGCCACATCCTGGCCGGCACCATCCCCAACTGCGTGTCGTACGACCCGTCGTTCGCGCACGAGGTGGGCGTGATCCTGCACCATGGCCTGAAGCGCATGGTCGAGAACCAGGAGAACGTGTTCTTCTACCTGACGCTGCTCAACGAGAACTATGCGATGCCGGGCCTGAAGCAGGGTACGGAAGAGCAGATCCTCAAGGGCATGTACCTGCTGGACGAAGGCCAGGCCGGCAAGCCGGCGGTGAACCTGCTGGGTTCGGGCACGATCCTGCGCGAGTCGATCGCGGCCAAGGCGCTGCTGGAGTCCGACTGGGGCCTGACCGCCAACGTGTGGAGCTGCCCGAGCTTCAACGAACTGGCCCGCGACGGCCAGGACGCGGAGCGCTTCAACATGCTGCACCCGCTGGAGACGCCGAAGCTGTCGTTCGTGACGCAGCAGCTGCAGCCGTTCGACGGCCCGGTGGTGGCCTCGACCGACTACATGAAGAACTACGCCGAGCAGATCCGCCCCTTCATCCCGAAGGGCCGCAGCTACAAGGTGCTGGGCACGGACGGCTTCGGTCGCAGCGACTTCCGCAGCAAGCTGCGCGAGCATTTCGAGATCAATCGCCATTACATCGTGGTGGCCGCGCTGAAGGCGCTGGCCGAAGAAGGCAAGGTGCCCGCGGCCAAGGTGGCCGAGGCCATCCAGAAGTACGGAATCAAGGCCGACAAGGTCAACCCGCTGTACGCCTGAGCCCGTCACGGGCTGCCGATGCCGGCCGTGTGTGTGAGCTTGCCCTGTGGCAGGTTCGCGCCGGCCGGTCCACGATCCATTCAATTTCTTCGTCCGTGACGGAGCACAAACATGGCATTGATTGAAGTGAAGGTCCCTGACATCGGGGACTTCGACGAAGTGGCGATCATCGAGGTGCTGGTGAAGGCCGGCGACACCGTGAAGGCGGAACAGAGCCTGATCACGGTGGAAAGCGACAAGGCCTCGATGGAGATTCCGTCTTCCCACGCTGGCGTGGTGAAGGAACTCAAGGTGGCGCTGGGCGACAAGGTGAGCGAAGGCTCGGTGGTGTTGGTGCTGGAGTCTGCTGAAGCAGCGGCTGCAGCGCCCGCTCCGGCGCCTGCAGCGGCCCCTGCTGCAACTCCGGCCCCGGCCTCGGCTCCGGCAGTTCCTGCTGCCGCTCCCGCGCCCGCCGCAGTTGCATCGGCCGGCCCCATCGAGGTGGTGGTGCCCGACATCGGCGACTTCGACGAGGTTGCCGTGATCGAGCTGCTGGTCAAGGTGGGCGACACCGTGAAGGCCGAGCAGAGCCTGATCACCGTCGAGAGCGACAAGGCGTCGATGGAAATCCCGTCGTCGCATGCCGGGGTGGTCAAGAGCCTGCTGGTGAACCTGGGTGACAAGGTCAGCAAGGGCAAGCCGATCGTGGTGCTCGAAGGCGCTGGCGGTGGGGCTGCGCCTGCTGCTGCACCGAGCGCACCGGCTGCGCCAGCGGCCGCTTCGGCACCAGCGCCGGCTGGCGCGCCGGCGGTGGCCAGCGCCCCGGCTGCGCTGCCTGCTCATCAGCCTGGCACGCCGAGTGCCGCGCTGCCCCATGCGTCGCCCAGCGTGCGCAAGTTCGCGCGTGAACTGGGCGTGCCGCTGGTCGAAGTGAAGGGCTCGGGCCCCAAGGGCCGCATCACGCAGGACGACGTGCAAGGCTTCGTCAAGGGCGTGATGTCGGGCGACACGCAGACCGCCGCGCAGAAGGCCAAGGCGCCTGCGGCCGCACCCGCCGCGGCAGGTGGCGCGTTCCCGGGGTTGCTGCCCTGGCCGCAGGTCGACTTCGCCAAGTTCGGCCCGGTCGAGCGCAAGGACTTGTCGCGCATCAAGAAGATCTCGGGCGCCAACCTGCATCGCAACTGGGTGGTGATCCCGCACGTCACCAACCACGACGACGCCGACATCACCGATCTGGAAGCCTTCCGTGTTCAACTGAACAAGGAGAACGAGAAGTCGGGCGTGAAGGTCACGATGCTGGCTTTCATGATCAAGGCGGCCGTGGCGGCGCTCAAGAAGTTCCCCGAGTTCAATGCCTCGCTGGACGGCGATCAGCTGGTGCTCAAGAACTACTTCCACATCGGCTTTGCGGCAGACACGCCGAACGGCCTGATGGTGCCGGTGATCAAGGATGCCGACAAGAAGGGCATTCTGCAGATCAGCCAGGAGATGTCGGAGCTGGCCAAGAAGGCCCGCGACGGCAAGCTCAGTCCGGCCGAGATGCAGGGCGGATGCTTCTCGATTTCGTCGCTGGGCGGCATCGGTGGCAAGTACTTCACCCCCATAATCAATGCGCCGGAAGTGGCCATCATGGGCGTGTGCAAGAGCACCATCGAGCCGAAGTGGGATGGCAAGGCCTTCCAGCCGCGCCTGATGCTGCCGCTGTCACTGTCGTGGGATCACCGCGTGATCGACGGCGCCGCCGCTGCCCGCTTCAATGTGTACTTCGCGTCGCTGCTGGCGGATTTCCGCCGCATCGCGCTCTGATGAGGAGCACGACATGGCAATGATCGACGTGCAAGTGCCGGACATCGGTGACTTCAAGGATGTGGCCATCATCGAGGTGCTGGTGAAGCCCGGCGACACGGTGAAGGCTGAACAGAGCCTGATCACGGTGGAAAGCGACAAGGCCTCGATGGAGATCCCGTCGTCGCATGCCGGGGTGGTCAAGGAGCTGAAGGTCGCGCTGGGTGACAAGATCAACCAGGGCACCGTGATCCTGACGCTGGAAGCGGCAGAGGCTGCGGCTTCGGCACCGGCAAACGCATCTGCACCCTCAGCTGC
>NZ_CAJYGK010000151.1 GCF_913773725.1 uncultured Aquabacterium sp.
CAGTAGCAGCGCTACGGCAAGATGCGGCAACGACGCCAGAAGGGTTCTGTGAGTCGCGCTCAGCGGGCGGCGGCCTCTTCGAGGATCAGGTGGCCCACGGCGGTATTGGAGGCCGGCACATGGAAGAAGCGGTGCGCCACGCGAGGCGCGGGGCCCGCGTCGTTCACGTCGGCCATGGCACCGCGCGCGATCAGCCACATCACCAGCTCGATGCCTTCGGAGCCGGCCTCGCGCACGTAGTCGATATGCGGCATCTTGGCCAAACCGGCAGGGTTCTCGATCAGCAGGTCCAGGAAGCGGTTGTCCCACTCCTTGTTGATCAGGCCCGCACGCGCGCCCTGCAGCTGGTGGCTCATGCCGCCCGTGCCCCAGATCTGCACGTTCAGGTCTTCGTCGAAGCTTTCCACGGCGCGGCGAATGGCCCGGCCCAGGTTGAAGCAGCGCTGGCCCGACGGCACGGGGTACTGCACCACGTTGACGGCAAACGGAATCACCGGGCAGGGCCAGGCGCCCGTGCGCGCGTCCTGCTCGCCGCACATCAGCGACAGCGGCACGGTCAGGCCGTGGTCCACGTCCATCTTGTTGACGATGGTCAGGTCGAAGTCCTGCTGGATCACCGACTGCGCAATGTGGCTGGCCAGTTCCGGATGGCCGATGACCTTGGGCACGGGGCGCGGGCCCCAGCCTTCGTCGGCGGGCTGGTATTCAGCGGCCGTGCCGATGGCAAACGTCGGGATGAAGTCCAGGCTGAACGCGGTCGCGTGGTCGTTGTAGACCAGGAAGATCACGTCGGGCTTGTTGTCCTTGAGCCATTGGCGCGAGTGCTCGAAGCCCTTGAACAGCGGCTGCCAATAGGGGTCGCCCACCTTGCCCAGGTCCATGGCCGCGCCGATGGCGGGCACATGCGAGGTGTAGACGGATGCGGTGATGCGCGCCATGTCAGTTGCCTTCCTTGTTGTTCTTGTCCACGCTGCCGGCCTTGCCCTGCGGCTGGCGGTGGGCCTGGGCATCGCCCTCCTCGCCCACGCGGCGGTTGCCTTCGGCCGAACGGCCTCCGCTCACCATCATGTTGCGGTATTCCTCTTCCGACATGCCGGTCATGGAGCCGGCCATTTGCTGGAAGCTCTTGCCATCCGTGGCGCCGATCTTGGCCAGGAAGTAGATGTTGCCGCCCGTGCGCATGCACCAGTTCAGATCGCGGGCCAGCACGGCCTGCTTCTGCTCCTCGCTCATGGCCCATTCGTCCAGGTAGGCACGCTCGTCGGCCTTGAAGCGCTCGCGGTTCTCGGCCTTCATCAGCGACATGCAGAACTGGTTGAGCCAGTAGCCTTTGCGGGACTGCTCGGCATCGAAAATGATGGTGCCGGGCACGTCCAGATAGGGTTTGTCCAATGCCATGGATATCTCCTTGAATATGTCCGGCACCCAGGCCGGACATGGTCGCCTTCAGGCTTCTTCGGGCCAGTACAGACGCATGGGGTTGTCGACCAGCAGCTTCTTCTGCAGCTCGGCAGTCGGTGCAATGTGCGGGATGAAATCGACCAGCAGGCCGTCGTCGGGCATGTGGTCCTTCAGATTGGGGTGGGGCCAGTCGGTTCCCCACAGCACGCGGTCGGGGAATTCCTCGACCACGCGGCGGGCGAAGGGCACCACGTCGCGGTAGGCATTTTGCTCGCCGTCCAGCGCCTTGGGGCCGGTGACGGACAGGCGCTCGGGGCAGCTGACCTTGCTCCAGACGTTCTGGTGCTCGCGCATGAACTTGAGAAACAGCTCGAACTCGGGCCCGTCCACGGGCTTGCTCACGTCGGGGCGGCCCATGTGGTCCACGACCACGGTGGTGGGCAGGCTGGTGAAGAAATCCCACAGCTCGGGCAGGTCCACGGCCTCGAAGTAGATGACCACATGCCAGCCGAGCTTGGCGATGCGGCCCGCGATCTCCATCAGCTCGTCCTTGGGCGTGAAGTCCACCAGGCGCTTGACGAAGTTGAAGCGCACGCCGCGCACGCCGGCGGCGTGCAGTTCCTGCAGTTCCTCGTCGGTCACGCTGCGGCGCACCGTGGCCACGCCGCGCGCCTTGCCGTCGGCGGCCTTGCAGGCATCGACCATGGCGCGGTTGTCGGCGCCGTGGCAGGTGGCCTGCACGATGACGTTGCGCGCAAAGCCCAGGTGGTCGCGCAGCGCGAACAGCTGCTGCTTGCTGGCATCGCAGGGCGTGTACTTGCGCTCGGGCGCGAACGGGAATTCATCGCCAGGGCCGAAGACGTGGCAGTGGGCATCGACAGCGCCTGCGGGCACCTGGAACTTGGGCTTGGAGGGGCCGGCGTACCAGTCCAGCCAGCCGGGGGTCTTTTCAAAAGCGCTCATATTCCCTCCTTCAATCGATGTAACGAAGGCCGGCCTTTTCGAGCGGCTCGCGCATCTTGTACATGTCCAGGCCCAGCACGCCGGAAGCCAGCTTGGCGCGCTTCTCGCCCTCGAAGCTCTCGCGCTTTTGCGCGGCAGCCAGGGTTTCGGCGGCCTTGGCGGCGGGCACGCAGACCACGCCGTCATCATCGGCCACGATCACGTCGCCGGGCGTGACCCACATGCCTGCGCAGACCACGGGGATGTTGACCGAGCCCAGCGTGGCCTTGATCGTGCCCTTGGAGGAGATGGCGCGGCTCCACACGGGGAAGTTCATTTCCTGCAGCGTCTTCACGTCGCGCACGCCGGCGTCGATGATCAGCGCCCGCGCGCCACGCGCCTGGAAGCTGGTGGCCAGCAGGTCGCCGAAGTAGCCGTCCGTGCATTCCGAGGTCACGGCCGCGACCACGATGTCGCCGGGCTGGATCTGCTCTGCGGCCACATGCATCATCCAGTTGTCGCCGGGCTGCAGCAGCACGGTGACGGCCGTGCCCGAGACCTGCTGGCCCGCGTAGATGGGACGCATATAGGGCTTGAGCAGGCCCACGCGGCCCATGGCCTCGTGGACGGTGGCCGAGCCCAGGGCGGCCAGGCCGTCGGCGGCCGCGCGGTCGGCGCGCTGGATGTTGCGGTAAACCACACCGAGTTCGTACATGGTGTTCTCCTTGATCTGTGGTGGCGGCCTGCTTACAGGCCCTTTTGCTTGAGGGCGGCGTCCAGGCGCGGGAACACGCGGCGCGCGTTGCCTTCGTAGACCTGGTAGCGCTCTTCTTCGGTGAGGTTGGCCGTGGCCTCGATGTAGCGCTTGGTGTCGTCGTAGTAGTGGCCCGTGGTCGGATCGATGCCGCGCACGGCGCCGATCATCTCGCTGGCGAACAGGATGTTCTTGACCGGGATCACCTTGGTCAGCAGATCGATGCCCGGCTGGTGGTAGACGCAGGTGTCGAAGAAGATGTTGTTGAGCAGGTGCTCGTCCAGCAGCGGCTTCTTGAGTTCCTGCGCCAGGCCGCGGAAACGGCCCCAGTGGTAGGGCACGGCGCCGCCGCCATGGGGGATCAGGAACTTGAGCGTGGGGAAGTCCTTGAACAGGTCGCTGGTCAGGCACTGCATGAAGGCCGTGGTGTCGGCATTCAGGTAGTGGGCGCCCGTGGTGTGGAAGCACGCGTTGCAGCTGGTGGAGACGTGGACCATGGCCGGGATGTCGTACTCCACCATCTTTTCGTAGATGGGGTACCAGGAGCGGTCCGACAGCGGGGGCGAGGTCCAGTGGCCGCCTGACGGATCGGGGTTCAGGTTGATGCCCACGTTGCCGTACTGCTCCACGCACTTGACCAGCTCGGGAATGCAGGTCTTGGGGTCCACCCCGGGCGACTGCGGCAGCATGGCGGCCGGGATGAAGTGATCGGGGAACAGCTGGCTGACGCGGTAGCACAGCTCGTTGCAGATGGCGGCCCAGGTGCTCGATGTCTCGAAGTCGCCGATGTGGTGCGCCATGAAGCTGGCGCGCGGGCTGAAGATGGTGAGATCGGAGCCGCGCTGCTTCATCAGCTTGAGCTGGTTGGTCTCGATGGTCTCGCGGATCTCGTCGTCGCTGATCTTCAGCTCGCTGGCCCGCGGGGCCTTGGACGGGTCGTTGAGTCCCGCGATCTGCAGGTCGCGCCAGGCGCCCAGGGCCGCGGGCGCGGTGGTGTAGTGGCCGTGTACGTCGATGATCATCGGAGGGTCTCCTGCGTCTTTATGGGGTGGAAATGTGTCAATGAAGGGGTGCGGCAGGCACCGCGCCGCCCTGCGGCTCGGGACTGCTGTACTGCTTGATGATGAGGGCGGCCATGGCGATCACGCCAGGAATGGCCACCACGGCAAAGATCTCGCTGAAGGCCATGTGGCGCGCCGACAGCTCGGCCACCAGGAAGGAGCCCGCGATGCCGCCGAAGCGCCCGATGCCCAGCATCCAGGCCACGCCCGTGGCGCGGCCGCGTGTCGGATAGAAGGCGGCGGCCAGCGCCGGCATGGACGACTGGGCGGTGTTCATGATGGTGCCGGCCAGGAAGACGGCCACCACCAGCCAGCCCAGGTGGCCGGCCGTCTGGCCTATCCACCAGATGGAGGCCGCCGTCAGCGCATAGCCGATGGCGATGATGCGGTTGGCATTGAAGCGGTCCATGAGCCAGCCGAACAGCACGGCGCCCACGCCGCCCAGCGGGAACAGCGCCGCCACCAGGGTGCCGGTCTTGGGGTCCAGGCCCGCTTCCTTGAACAGCACGGGCATCCAATTCATCAGCGCGTAGAAGATGACCAGGCCCATGAAGTAGGCGATCCACAGCATCACCGAGCCCACGCAGTACTGGCGCGAGAGCACCACGCCCATGCCGCTGCCGGCCTGGGCCTCGGGCCTGGCCTCGGTCAGCACGAAACGCTGCACGCCCTGCACGGCATCACCGGCAATGCGCGCCAGCACCTTGCGGATGCGATCGGCCGGGTAGTTGTTGGCCACCATGTGGCGCACGGATTCAGGCAGCAGCACGACCAGGGCCACCAGCAGC
>NZ_CAJYGK010000152.1 GCF_913773725.1 uncultured Aquabacterium sp.
GCCACCTGCGCCAACCACTGGATGCCGCAGGAAGTGAACATGAGCCGCGACATCGCGCTCTGGAAAGACCCCAACGGTCTGAGCGAAGACGAGCGCCGCATCATCAAGCGCAACCTCGGCTTCTTCGTCACTGCCGACTCGCTGGCCGCCAACAACATCACGCTGGGCACCTACCGCCACATCACGGCGCCCGAGTGCCGCCAGTTCCTGCTGCGCCAGGCCTTTGAAGAGGCCATCCACACGCACGCCTATCAGTACATCGTGGAATCGCTGGGTCTCGACGAATCCGAGATCTTCAATGCCTACCACGAGGTCGCATCCATCCGCGACAAGGACGAGTTCCTGATCCCCTTCATCGAAGCGATCATGGACCCGAACTTCAAGACGGGCACGATGGAGAACGACCAGACGCTGCTGAAGTCGCTGATCGTGTTCGCCTGCCTGATGGAAGGCCTGTTCTTCTATGTCGGCTTCACGCAGATCCTGGCGCTGGGCCGCCAGAACAAGATGACGGGTGCTGCCGAGCAGTACCAATACATCCTGCGCGATGAGTCGATGCACTGCAACTTCGGCATCGACCTGATCAACCAGCTCAAGCTCGAGAACCCGCACCTGTGGACGCCCGAGTTCAAGGCCGAGATCAAGGCCCTGTTCCTCAAGGCCGTCGAACTCGAGTACCGCTACGCCGAAGACACCATGCCGCGCGGCGTGCTGGGTCTGAATGCGTCCATGTTCAAGGGCTACCTGCGCTACATCGCGAACCGCCGCGCCACGCAGATCGGCCTGGAAGAGCTCTTCCCCAATGAAGAGAACCCCTTCCCGTGGATGAGCGAAATGATCGACCTGAAGAAGGAACGCAATTTCTTCGAAACCCGCGTCATCGAATACCAGTCGGGCGGCGCCCTGTCCTGGGATTGATCCAGCCAGCAAGAGCACTCGGACAGCCCAGCACATGACCTCCCGGCCTACCCCATTCACTGCACCGCGCTCAGATCCTAGGGGGCGTCGGGCGGTGAATCCCTGTGCTGCGTGCTGCAGTGCAGTGCTCTTTGCAACTTGATCAAGGAGATCCGTATGGCAACTGCGAAGAAAGCGGCAGCAAAGAAGGCTGCCCCGGCCAAGAAGGCCGCTGTGAAGAAGGCGGCACCGGCCAAGAAAGCGGCCGCCCCGGCAAAGAAGGCTGCACCGGCGAAGAAGGTCGCCGCTGCGCCTGCGAAGAAGGCGGCTCCGGCCAAGAAGGCCGCGGTGAAGAAGGCAGCGCCGGCCAAGAAGGCGGCAGCGCCTGCGAAGAAGGCTGCTGCTCCGGCAAAGAAGGCAGCCCCAGCCAAGAAGGCCGCCGCGCCGGCCAAGAAGGCTGCCGTGAAGAAGGCCGCTCCGGCCAAGAAGGCGGCGGCCCCGGCGAAGAAGGCCGCTGCCAAGAAGGCCGCTGCCAAGCCGGCTTCGGCCAAGACCACACTGAGCCCGCAAGCAGCCTGGCCTTTCCCGACGGGCGCCAAGCCCTGAACGTGCTGAGCAAGGACGCGCAACACGTCCCTGCCGCATCCCATCAACCCGGCTTCGGCCGGGTTTTTTCTTCACGGGACTTCCCTACCATCCCGGCGTCAGGGCCACCCACACGCCCTGCGTGCCATGCGAGAGGCAACGCTCTACACTGAACTTGGTCCTGCGGCACCCCGAACGGTCTGCAGCTTGCAGCTTCCCCTCGCGCTGCCATGGTCCCTCCTGTGTTCCAGACTTTCTTCGAGGCCTCGGTCGACGCCTTGTTCGTCACCGGGCCAGATGGTCGCATTGCCGTCTGGAGCCACGGAGCCCAGCTCACCTATGGCCACCTGACCGACGAAGCGCTCGGCCGGCCTATGACCGATCTGCTCGTCCCCCCGGCTGCCCTCACGGAAGCCCGGGCTGCATTCGAGCGTGTGCGCTCCGGCAATCTGCCGAGCCACGAGGCACTGCGGGTGCGCAAGGACGGCATTCGCATCTACGTCAACGCCACCCTGCAGGCGATGCACGCGGCAGATGGGACCCTGCAAGGGCATCTGCATCGCGATACCGACATCACCCACCTGAAGGTCAGTCAGGACGCCACCCATCTGGGCCATCACTACGGGCGCTTGCTGGACTCGACACCTGACGCCATCGTCATCGTCAATGACATCGGCCGCATCGTGCTGGCCAACGCACATGCCGAAGCCCTTTTCGGATGGACCGAGGCAGACCTGATCGGGCTGCCCATCGAGGTGTTGATGCCCCAACGCTTCCACGCCCGCCATGTCCACCACCGGACCGGCTATTTCGAGCACTCTCGGACTCGCCCCATGGGGGCCGGGCTGGACCTGTTCGGCCGTCGCCGTGACGGCACCGAGTTCCCGGTCGAGATCAGCCTGAGCCCGCTCGACACGGACAAGGGGCGCTTCGGCATGAGCGCCATCCGGGACATCAGCGAGCGGAAGCGCTTCGAGCAGGCATTGCATGACAAGAACGTCGAGTTGCAGCGGGCCAGCCAGGCGAAGGACCGCTTTCTGGCCTCGATGAGCCACGAGCTGCGCACCCCTCTGAACGCCATCATCGGCTTCACCAGCCTGCTGCTGATGCGCCTGCCTGGGCCGCTCACGACCGACCAGGAAAAGCAGCTGGAGGCCGTGCGCACCAGCGGCAAGCATCTGCTTGCCCTGATCAATGACCTGCTCGATGTCGCCCGCATCGAGTCAGGCCACGTGGCCGTGCACATCGAACAGGTCGATGGCCATTCTGTGGTCGCCGAGGTCATGACGGCACTGCAGCTTGCAGCACAGGCCAAGGGGCTTGCACTGATGGCAGACCTGCCCTCTTCTCCGCTGACACTGCACACGGATCGCCGGGCCCTGCATCAGATTCTGCTTAACCTGGGCAACAACGCCGTCAAGTACACCCCGACTGGCAGTGTCCGGATCAGCGCGCAACAACATGCCGAGGGCAGGCTCGTGCGAACCCGGTTCACCGTGACCGACACAGGCCCTGGCATCGCGGCCGCCGAGCAGCACAAGCTCTTCAAGGCCTTCTCCCAGATCGAGCGCTCCGACAAGGCCCTGATCGAAGGCACCGGCCTGGGACTCTATCTGTGCCAGCAGCTCGCACAGCTCATCGGCGGACGCATTGACATGCACAGCGTTGAAGGAGAAGGCAGCACCTTCGGCCTGGTGATCGAGGAAGAGGTCGCGCCATGAGCCTGCGGGTGCTCGTCATCGAAGACAACGCGATGAACCTCGCCCTGATGACGTACGTCCTGCAGGCGTTCGGCCACGAGGTCCTGTCAGCCGGGGATGGCGTCGAAGGCCTCGAAAGCCTGCGGGTGGATCGCCCCGATCTCGTGCTGTGCGACATCCAGATGCCGGTGATGGATGGCTACGCCTTCGCCCGGGCGGTGCGAGCCGATCCAACCACCGCCGCAGCCCCCCTGGTTGCCGTGACGGCCTCGGCCATGCCCGGTGACCGGGAGCGCATGCTGGCCGCCGGCTTTGACGGTTACCTGTCCAAGCCCATCGAACCGGCCACGCTGATGCGCGACCTGGCCCCGTTCATTCGACAGCCGTCAGAGGCGAGCGGGCAGGTCCACGCACAGCGGGTCCGGAATCTGGCCGCCGAAGCGCCCAGCAGCCCTGCGCTGCATCCCTGCAGCAATGGCGGGGCGGGCCACACCATCCTGGTGGTGGACGACGAGCCCATGAATCTACGGCTCAAGCGCAGCCTGCTGGAGCCGGCCGGCTTTCACGTCGTGACAGCCGAAAGCGCGACCCAAGGCTATGCAGAGGCACGCTCGCATCTGCCGGACCTGGTGATCTCGGACGTGGGCATGCATCCCCGAGAAGGTGGCTTCGACCTGATCCGCATGCTGAAAGCCGACCCGGCGCTGGCGGGTGTGCCGGTGGTGTTCATCACGGCGACTCACCGCGACCCGGTGTGGGAAGCCGAAGGGCTGCGGCTGGGTGCACAACGCTTCCTCTACCGCCCGCTGGAGAGCGCGGACCTGCTCGAAGAGATCCGCGCCTGCCTTCCGAACCTTTCGGCCCCCTGATCTTTCACCAGGCGGCAGGCCATCCCCCCTCACCCGCGTGCTCCCCCTTGATCGGGCGCTGTGCAGGCCCGCCCCCGGTGCCTACAGTGAGTCCTTGCTGGCGCCTTCCCTGCCCCTGAGCCGCCAGCCGGCACCACAGGGGGCACGGAGCACACCATGTCAAGCGAATTCGGCGCAGAACCCAACCAGGCCCAGCTGGCTGACATGCAGGCGGCCCTCTTCAGCCTCCGCGATGGCCTCATGAACCTGCGCATGTCCCTGATGGAGCTGGCCTGCGCCACCGACGAGGACATGCAGCGCCAGGCCCAGATCGAAAGCGAGAAGCTGCTCGCCCGCCTGCGCGGTTGAGCCCGGCACGCCCCGCGCCTGCCTAATTCCGCGGGCGCGACCCTTGATCCGCCCCTTGAAGCGCTCGGGTTGCTTACACTACGCGGTTTGACGAAAGACACTCGCGAAGCGAGCCCGCCATGGCGCAATACGTTTTCACCATGAACCGCGTCGGGAAGATTGTTCCCCCGAAGCGGCAGATCCTCAAAGACATCACCCTGAGCTTTTTCCCGGGCGCCAAGATCGGCGTGCTGGGGGTCAACGGCTCCGGAAAATCCACCTTCCTGAAGATCATGGCCGGGGTGGACAAGGAGATCGAGGGCGAAGCCGTCCCGATGCCCGGCATCAAGATCGGCTACCTGCCCCAGGAACCCCAACTCAACCCCGAGCAGACCGTCCGTGAGGCCGTCGAGGAAGGCATCGGTGGCGTGCTGGCCGCCAAGAAGCGTCTGGAAGAGGTGTACGCCGCTTACGCCGAACCGGATGCCGACTTCGACGCCCTGGCCGCTGAACAGGGCGAGCTGGAAGCCATCATCGCCGCAGCCGGCTCCGAGAACACCGACCTGCAGCTCGAACTGGCCGCCGACGCCCTGCGTCTGCCGCCATGGGACGCCGTCATCGGTAACCTGTCCGGCGGTGAAAAGCGCCGCGTGGCCCTGTGCCGCCTGCTGCTGTCCAAGCCGGACATGCTGCTGCTTGACGAACCCACCAACCACCTGGACGCCGAATCGGTCGACTGGTTGGAGCAGTTCCTGCAGCGCTACAGCGGCACTGTGGTGGCCATCACCCACGACCGCTACTTCCTGGACAACGCCGCCGAGTGGATTCTCGAACTCGACCGCGGCGCCGGTCACCCTTACAAGGGCAACTACTCCGATTGGCTGGAAGCCAAGGAAAAGCGCCTGGAGCAGGAACAGAAGACCGAGGACGCCCGCGCCAAGGCCCTGAAGCAGGAACTGGAATGGGTGCGCAAGAACACCAAGGGTCGTCAGGCCAAGAGCAAGGCCCGTCTGGCCCGCTTCGAGGAACTGAGCGACGTCGAATACCAGAAGCGCAACGAGACGAACGAAATCTTCATCCCCGTGGCCGAGCGCCTGGGCAATGAAGTCATCGAGTTCAAGAACGTCACGAAGTCCTTCGGTGACCGCTGCCTGATCGACAACCTGAGCTTCAAGGTGCCTGCTGGCGCCATCGTCGGCATCATCGGCCCGAACGGCGCCGGCAAGTCGACCCTCTTCCGCATGATCCAGGGCGTCGAGCAGCCGGACAGCGGCGAGGTCGTCATCGGCAAGACCGCCAAGCTGGCCTTCGTCGACCAGAGCCGTGAAGGCCTGGACGGCAGCAAGACCGTGTGGGAAGACGTTTCCGGCGGCCTGGACAACATCGTCGTGGGCAAGTTCGTGATGCCCTCGCGTGCCTACATCGGCCGCTTCAACTTCAAGGGCAACGACCAGCAGAAGCTGGTGGGCAACCTCTCGGGCGGTGAGCGCGGTCGCCTGCACCTGGCCAAGACGCTGGCCCAGGGCGGCAATGTCCTGATGCTCGACGAACCCTCCAACGACCTGGACGTCGAAACCCTGCGTGCGCTGGAAGACGCCCTGCTCGAGTTCGCCGGCAGCGCCATGATCATCTCCCACGACCGCTGGTTCCTCGACCGCATCTGCACGCACATCCTGGCGTGCGAAGGCGATTCGCAGTGGTTCTTCTTCGACGGCAACTACCAGGAGTACGAGGCCGACAAGAAGAAGCGCCTGGGTGAAGAAGGCGCCCGTCCGAAGCGGGTGCGCTTCAAGCCCATCCGCTGAGCCACCGATCTGCCAGATCAAGGAACAAAGCCCGCCATGCGCGGGCTTTCTTCTTCCCGCATCTGCAGGCTTTCGGGGGTTAACACGGGGCTTCCTGCAGGGAAGTGCCAGAAGGCGAGGTCTAGAATTTGCCGCACCCTGCCGCCTTCCCGGCGCATCAACCGGATCGGCAGCGAGACCACCACCGGAGACTTTTCGATGACCACACGCTTGACCCGCCTGCTGACCTCCACCGCGCTGGCCCTCTCGGCCCTGACGATGGGCGGGTGCGCACTGATCGAATCCAACGTCAGCAACACCACCCTGTCCATCCTGGAAGACGGCTTCACTCCACCCGTGCTGCAGGTCACCGACGTGGAAATGGCCTGCAGCTTCTCGATGGTCAACACGCCGCTGGTGGGCGCGGCCCGCAACTTCTATGGCGACCCCTCGCTCATGGAAACGGTGATGCTGTCATCCGCGGGCGTCTGCGCCGAGAACCAGGCCATCAACGAAGAGATGCGCTACCTGCGCGCTGCCCGCGACAAGCGGGCCGATGAAGCGCAGGACGCACGCATCAGCCAGAAGCGCCTGCTCGCCGTGGCGGCCCAACGGCAGTACGCTGCCTTCAACCGGATGAAGACCAAGCTGGAGCAGAAGTACTTCTTCAAGTACGGCAGCAGCTGCCCGCGCTTCAAGCGCGACTTCGACGAACTGGTCTACCTGCTGGGCAGCGTCGCCGGCCTGCAGGCCATGCAGAATGACATTGCCGCGCAGCAGGCGGTGGGCGTACCGACCGACATCGCGCCCCTGACCGAGCAGGCCATGGGCTGCCTGGATAACGCAAAGTGGTGGGGTGCCCCCGATGCCGCGCGCGCGGTGGTGTGGAGCATCATTCCGGGCGGCACCGAGGGCAAGGACGTCAAGGGCACCTTCGACCGTGCCATGAACCAGGGCGAAGCCAAGGGCGTGCGCCTGCCCCACGTGATGGCCGCCGTCGCAGCCCAGTCGGCCGACGACCGTGCAGGCCTGCGCGACATCATCAAGCGCTTCACCAGCAACCGCGACTTCCAGCCCAACCCCGATTACCGGCTGATCGACGCCATCGCCCAATCGCAGATCACCAACATGTCGGACCGGCTGTGGACGCAGGGCGCGGGCACCCGCACCCCGATCGCCTCCCTGGGCAAGTTCTGGGATGACAAGGCCGACAACATTGACGCCGACAGTTTCCTGAAGTGAGTCTCCGCTGGGTATGCGAGGCGCTAGGGAATTCCCTTCCCTCGTGTGCGTGGCGCGCCACCTGCCCGCTCACGGCATCCCCAGATATAGTTACAAAACGGTTGTTTGAACAACGAGCGTAGTCAGATCGGACCGCGCATCAGACAACGGGCCGGGGTTGGTGCCATGCGCGCAGCCCGGTCCTTTTTGGTACCGAGGAGCAGTAGCATGAAGTTGGCCCGTCACATGAGCCAGGTCGGCCTCGCCGGCCTGATTGCGATCAGCGCAACCCCCGTCGTCCACGCCAGCCAGAAGGTGTGCGTGTACGACCTGCTGGGGGCGTCTGGCGACCTGTTCAACATGGCCAAGGACTACGCCGTGGCCATGCAGAAGAGCGGCGCCGCCATCGAACTCAAGGGGTACACCGACGAGCGCGTGGCGACCGAAGACTTCCGCACCGGTCAATGCGACGCCGTGATCGCCACAGCCTTCCGGACCCGGCAATTCAACGCCGTGGCTGGCTCCATCGACACGCTGGGCGCCACCACCATCGTGCGCGACGGCAAGATCGACATGGCTGCCAGCTACGACGTCGTCCGCAAGCTGGTACAGACCTATGCCGATCCGGCCGCGGCCAAGCTGATGGCAGAGGGGCCGTACGAGATCGGCGGCATCACGCCGCTGGGCGCGGCCTACCCGGTCGTCAACGACCGCAAGATCAACACGGTCGAGGCGCTGGCCGGCAAGCGCATTGCCTCGTTCGACTACGACAAGGCCCAGGCCGTGATGATCCAGCGCATCGGCGCCCAACCGGTGTCTGCCGACATCACCAACTTCTCGACCAAGTTCAACAACGGCTCGGTCGACATGATCGCAGCGCCTTCGCTGGCCTACAAGCCGCTGGAGCTGCACAAGGGCATCGGCAGCAACGGGGCCATGGTTCGCTTCCCGATCATGATCCTGACCTACCAGGTTGTCTTCAACCGCAGCAAGTTCCCCGAAGGATTCGGGCAGGCCTCGCGCAACTACTGGATGACCCAGTTCGACCGCTCGCTGCAGCTGATTCGTCAGGCGGACGCCAGCGTGCCCCCCGGCACCTGGATGGAGCTGTCGTCCGAGAACGCCTACAAGTACACCTTGATGCTGCGCGAATCGCGCATCGACATCGCGCAGAAGGGCCTGTATGACAAGCGGGGCCTGAAGGTCATCAAGAAGGTGCGCTGCAAGGTCAACCCGGTCGATCCGGAGTGCACGACCAAGTCGGAAGAAGACTGGAAGTGACCCGTCTGGCGCTGCGCCACTGAACCCGCCCTCGTCCACACCCGGCCCGGGTCGTGGACTCCCCTCCTCTGCTTGCCGGACAGTTCGGCCACCGAGCTGCCCTCACGATGACCATGACCTCCGCTGACTCTCGCTCGATGCTCGGCCGGACACCGCTTGAATGGCTGTCCAGCCTCCCCGTCTTCATCATGCTGCTGCTGACACTGATCATCGGCACCGGCGAGATGGTTCATGGCCAGCTGCTGCGGCTGGGTGAATCGATGTTCGGCGATCAGAAGGCGCAGATCCAGTACTTCATGCTGCGGGCGGAGCCGTCTCGCCCGACCTGCGATCCGAAGGTCGACGTCGAGGGCGAGATGGCCCGCCTGGCCGGCCAGGCGCCGAAGGCCGGCGACGACATCGACGATCTCTTCGGAGACGAGCCGGCCACGGACCCGGCCGTGCTGCGCAAGTCGCTGGAACAGTCACTGGCCATCTGCAAGGCAAAACACGACCTGTACAACCGGGTGGTCGAGCACCAGACGCCGCAGGTTAAGCTCTACCGCACCATCGAGACCAGCTTCTTCGGTCTGTTCCAGTACGGCACCGAAAACCGCTCCCTGATCCTGCTGCTGATGGTGGCCATCGCCGCTGTCAGCACGACGCTGGGCTTCCATCACATCGGGATCCGTCCGGGTCACTACACCCGGGACTACCTGCTGCAGTCGTGGGCTCAGCTGATTGCCAGCGGACTGCTGCTCTTCTCCAGCATCCGCTACTTCCAGATCCTGCAGAACTCGGGCGTGCCGGTGGAACACCCGCTGCTGCATTACATCTGGATGGCGCTGTTCACCCTGCTGCTGCTGATCAACCTCAAGCGCGTGATCCGGCCTGTCACCTCGCCGCATGGCACCGGGACCTGGGGCGGAGCCATGCTGTCCATCCCGCTGTACGCGCAGATGGCCACGATTGCCGGCACCTACTTCGTGCTCAAGGGCCACCATGCCGGCCTGGCGATCTACATCAACCAGCTCATGGAGCTGCCCAGCATCTTCATGAACCTGGGCCTGTTCATCTGGGCCGGCATGCTGCTCAAGCAGAGCCGCATCATCGACCTGTTCATGGACATCCTGCGGCCGTGGAGCCTGTCGCCTCAGCTGCTCACCTACATCGTCCTGCTGGGGGCCTCGGTGGCCACGGCCTACACCGGTGCCTCGGGAGTGTTCGTGATCGCCGCAGGCGGCATCATCTACCACGAGGTGCGCGCCTCGGGTGGGTCGCGCCAGTTCGCGCTGGCCGCCACCGCCATGTCGGGTTCGCTCGGCGTGGTGTTGCGCCCCTGCCTGCTGGTGGTCTTCATTGCCGCGCTCAACAAGCAGGTCACCACCAGCAGCCTCTACCACTGGGGTCTGTATGTGTTCCTGCTGACCTCGACGCTGTTCTTCCTGGCTTCGCAGATGCTGCGCACCCAGCGAGCCAGCATCGAGTCGCCGATGGTGGCCATTCCCGCCATGCTGCGTCACATCGTCCCCACGCTGCCCTACATCGCGCTCACGGTGGCGGTCATTGCCATCTACGAGTACGCGCTGGACACGCGCCTGAACGAAATCACGGCGCCGACGATCATGCCCGTCATCCTGCTGATCGTGCTGGTGTTCGACAAGCTCATCAACCGCGGCAAGACAGCCCTCACACCGGACTACGCGAGCCATCGTCAGGAAGGCGTGGAGCGCTCCATCCGCTACGCCACGAACGAGACTGTGGGCCACATCGGTGCCCTGCTCAGCCTGATGACGCTGTCGCTCGCCATCGGCGGTGTGATCGAGCGCTCGGATGTGATGGACAACTTCCCGAAGGTCTTCGAGAACCACTGGACCGCCATGACCTTCCTGCTGATCACCAAGGTCATCCTGGGCATGATCATGGACCCGTTCGGCGCCGTGGTGCTGGTCTCGGGCACGCTGGCACCGATCGCCTACGCCAACAACATCGACCCCATGCACTTCTGGATGATGGTGCTGGTGGCCTTCGAGCTGGGTTACCTGCTGCCGCCCGTGGCGATCAACCAGCTGCTGACCCGTCAGGTCATCGGCGAAGACGAAGTGAGCAAGGCGGATGCAGAGGTGCGTCACCTGGGCTTCTACCGTCGATACGAGCGCTGGATCCTGCCGCTGGCCGTGATGGCGGTCGGCCTGGTGATCGTCGCCTACGGTCCGCTCATCGTGTCCGACTTCGAGCAGTTCGCGTTCGTGCGAGAGTGGTTCCCGCCCGCGCCGCATTGACGTCAGTGCACCACCGCCGCAGCGAGGCCGCGACGGCGGTGGTAAGGTCCCTGGCATGGACGTCTACGCCTCGCATGCATTCCTGTTGCGGCACGCTCGCCCCTCGCTGATTCTGTCGGCCTGTCTGGTCCTGCTGACCGGTTGCGCGACCCGGCCAGCGCCGCCCCCCGCAAGCGCCCCGAACCATCCCGCCGCAGCGCAGCCGGCGGGCGCCCCACCGGCACCCGCTGCCGCGGCGCCAGCCGGTTCGCCCCCCGCTTTCGAGCAGGTGAGCAAAGGTGCCGAGCGCCAGGACGGGCTGCTGCCCCTGTGGCGCCGTCAGGACAAGGTCTGGCTGGAGCTGTCGCCTTCGGCGCTGGGCAAGCCTCTGTTCCTCTCACCCAAGCTGTCCCGCGGCATCGGCGAGGCCGGTGTGTTCGGCGGCCTGATGCACAGCCGATCGGCCCAGGTCGGCCGCCCTCAGTGGGTCGAGTTCCGCAAGGTCCAGCAGCAGGTTCAGCTGCTGGCGATCAACGCGGCCTACACCGCGCGAGAAGGTTCACCACAGGCCCTGGCCGTCGCCGCGGGCTACTCGCCCAGTCTGCTGGCCAGCGCATCCATCGCCAGCGCCCCGCACCCGCAAAGCGGCGCCGTGCTGATCGAAGTCAACGCCCTGATGCTCGGCGACGTGCTCGGGCTGGCCCAGCATCTGCAGCGGCAGTACCGGCAGAGCTATGCGCTCGATCCGCGCCACACGGTGCTGCTGCAGGCCCGCACCGAGGCCCAGGCCGCGGTGTTCGAGGTCAGCCAGCACTTCGCCACGTCGGGCATCAGCGCAGGCAGCACCACACCCGGCATGCCGGGCTCCAGCGTGCCAGCCACCGTACCCGATCCGCGCAGCCTGTTCGTGAACGTGCACTACACGCTCAGCCCCCTGCCGGCACAGCCCATGCCTCGCCGGCCCGCCGATCCGCGGGTGGGTTACTTCAGCACCAGCGTCATCGACTTCAGTGACGACCTGCGACGCACCCCGCGCGAGCGCTTCATCAACCGCTGGCGGCTGGACAAGAAGGACCCGGCTGCCGCGGTGTCCGAGCCGGTGCAACCCATCGTCTTCTGGCTGGAACCGAGCATCCCCGAGGCCTACCGGGCCACCATCACCGAGGGCGTGCTGGAGTGGAACAAGGCGTTCGAGGCCATCGGCCTGCGCAACGCGATCGAGGTCCGCACACCGCCTGCCGACACGCCCTTCGACACACTGGAAACCGGCCGGGCCTCGATCCGCTGGATGACCAACCATCAGCCCAGCTTCGGCGCCATCGGCCCGAGCCATGTCGACCCGCGCACGGGCGAGATCCTCGACGCCGACATCGCCATTGAAAGCCTGTCGTCCCGCGCCATCCGGACGGCACGCAGCCAGTTCCTGATCGGGCGTCCTGGCCTGGGAGAGATGCAAGACGCCGTATCCGCGCATCCGGATCACTGCGATCACGCCGAGCACGCGGCAGAACAACTGGGCCTGGCGCTGGACGTGCTGGCCGCCCGCGGGGAACTGGACCCCGACAGCCCCGATGTGCAGCGTTTCGTGCTGGCCTATCTGAAGGACACCACCATGCACGAGGTCGGCCACGCCCTGGGGCTGCGGCACAACTTCAAGGCCTCGCGCTGGCGCACGGCCGAAGAGCTGGCCCACCCCACGCTGGGGGCACGCGAAGGCAACAGCGCCTCGGTGATGGAGTACGCGCCGATCAACCTGCCGATGCCGGGACAGCCCATGCCGGCGCCGTTCCAGACCACGCTGGGCCCGTACGACTACTGGGCCATCGAGTATGGCTACAAGCCGCTGGCAGGCGATGCCGCCCGCGTCAGCAGCGAGTTGCGCGCCATCGCGGCCCGCAGTGCCGAGCCGGCATGGCGTGATGCCCTGGCCTATGGCACGGACGAAGACCAGTTCATCGGACTGGACCCCCATGCCCAGACCTTCGACCTGGGGCGCGACCCGGTGGTCTTCGCGCGGCAGCGCATCGCCATCGTGCGCGATCTGTTCGAACGCCAGGCCCGCCGCACACCCAAGGTGGGCGACGACCCGGCCCTGGCGCGCCGCGCCGTTGCCTACGGCCTGCGCGAGCTGGGCCGAACCGGCCAGATCCTGATGCGCCAGGTGGGCGGCCTGATTACACGCCGAGACGACCCGGCCAGCCAGCGAGACCTGCTGGTGCCTTTGCCGGCCAGCGAGCAGCGTGCTGCCCTGCGCCTGTTGCTGGACGAGCTGCTCGCGCCAGATGCCGTCCGGCTGCCACCGGCCCTGTTGCGCCGGCTGACGCCCGACTTTCTGGACCGCCAGGATCAGACCGATCTCGCTCCCGTTCAGACCGACTTCTCGTTGGCCGAGCAGCAGATGACCTTGCAGCGCCAGCTGCTGGATGGTCTGATGGCCGACACGCTGGCGGAACGCCTGCTGGACAACGCCGACAAGGTGCGCGACGTGGAACGCAAGCCGCTGACGGTCAGCGAGCTGCATAGCAGCTTGCGCCACGCCGTCTGGCACGCACCGGCACCCCGCCGGGAAGACAGCCTGCGCCGCAACCTGCAGCGTGAACACGTCAACCGGCTGGCCCAGGCCGTGGTGCGCAGCGGCCGCCGTGCCGACGTGCGCGCGGTGATGCGAGACGAGGCACGCAACCTGGTCCGCAGCCTGAAGGCAGCACCCGGCGGCGACGCCGTCACGGCCGCCCACCGCCGCGACTGCATCGAGACCCTGCAACGCGCGCTCGACGCCGGCGTGGTTCGCACCGCGCCCTGATCAGCCCCACCCGCAGCCGCCCCCACCATCGGGGTGGCAGCAGGGGCATGCATCCGAGGAGACAATAGCGGTCGTCTTGCTGCTGCCCCGACATGGACCTGCCCACGCTGTTCTCCGACTCCGGCCCCCTCGCCCGCGCCTTCGAGGGCTACTGCGTGCGCCAGGAGCAGATCGAGATGGCTCAGGCCATCCAGCAGGCCATCCGCGAAGCCGGCACCGTGGTGCTCGAAGCCGGCACGGGGGTCGGCAAGACCGCGGCCTATCTGGTGCCCTCGCTGCTGGAAGGCGGCAAGGTCATCGTCTCCACCGGCACCAAGGCCCTGCAGGACCAGCTGTACTACCGCGACCTGCCGGCCGTGCGCGACGCCCTGGCCGTGCCCATCAAGGTGGCCCTGCTCAAGGGTCGCAGCAACTACCTGTGCTGGCACCACCTCGAGCGTGCCAACCAGGACGCCACGCTGCTGTCCAGCCGCCAGGAAGTGCGTGACCTCGGTCTCATCAACCGTTTCATCCACCTCACCCCCACCGGCGACAAGGCCGAATGCGACCAGGTGCCCGAGCACGCCAGCATCTGGGCACGCGTCACCTCCACCCGCGAAAACTGCCTGGGCAGCGAATGCAAGCACCACGCCGACTGCTTCGTGGTCAAGGCGCGGCGCGAAGCACAGGATGCCGACGTGGTCGTGGTCAACCACCACCTGTTCTTCGCCGACCTGATGCTGCGCGAGGAAGGCGTGCCCGAGCTGCTGCCCAATGCGCAGACCATCGTGTTCGACGAGGCCCATCAGCTGCCCGACACGGCCACGCTGTTCTTCGGGCAGACGGTCTCGACGGCCCAGCTGCTCGACCTGCTGCGCGACACCCTGGCCACCGGGCAATCGCAGGCGCGCGATGCGGCCAACTGGAACGACGTGCTCGCCCCGCTGGACCGCGCCACACGCGACCTGCGGCTGTGCTTCGGCCCCCATGCCCAGCGGCTGTCTCAGGCCCAGCTCGGTGACGCCCACCTGCTCTTCCCCGCCCTCACCGAGTTGCGCGAGGCCTTGCGGGCGGTGCGCGAGGTGCTCGATGTCGCTGCCGACCGCAGCCCCGACCTGGCACAACTGCACCGCCGCGCCGACGAACTGCTGCAGCGCCTGTGCGCGTGGGGCGCCCCGGAGTCGGCCCATGAGCCCGTGCTGTGCTGGGTCGATGTCAGCACCCACGGGGTGCAGCTGCATCGCACGCCCATCTCGGTGGCCGACGTGTTCCGCCGCCAGCGGCTCGGGCTGGATCAGGACGAAGGCAACGACGACGGCACCGGAAACGGTCAGGCCGACGCGGGGCACCCGGACGCGGCCATCGACGCGCTGGACCAGGCCGATGCACTGACCTCCGTGGCCGAGTCGGCCTGGGACGAACCGGCCGCCGACGGCGACCAGGCCGACGTGCCCCCGGAAGAGGACGATCTGCAGGCCCTGATGGCGGGAGCAGACGATGTCGTTCAGCCCTCGCGGGACCAGAACCCGGCATCGCCCCCCCGGAACCCGCTTCCGAACGGATCCGGCGAAGACGAGCCCCGTCGGTCCGGCGCGCCGCGCAAGGCCTGGGTTTTCACGTCGGCCACCCTGGCTGTGCGCAACGACTTCGGCCACTTCACCGAGGCCCTGGGACTGGAAGACGCGCAATGTCAGGCCTGGTCGAGCCCATACGACTACCCCAATCAGGCCATGCTGTACGTGCCCCATGGCCTGCCCCAACCCAACGCCCCCGGCCACACCGACGCGGTGGTGGACGCCGCCCTGCCGCTGATCCGCGCCAACAAGGGCCGCGCCTTCGTGCTGTGCACCAGCCTGCGCGCCGTGGCACGGGCCACCGAACGGCTGCGCGAGGCCCTGGCCGCTGGCGGAGACCCCTATCCCGTGCTGCAGCAGGGTGACGCGCCCCGCCCCACGCTGCTCGACGAGTTCCGACGTGCTGGCAATGCCGTGCTGGTGGGCAGCCACAGCTTCTGGGAAGGCATCGATGTCAAGGGCGACGCCCTGACGCTGGTCGTGATCGACAAGCTGCCATTCGCCCCGCCGGACGACCCGGTGCTGGCCAAGCGCCTCGAACTGCTGCAGCAACAAGGGGGCAACCCCTTCATGGCCCATCAGGTGCCCCAGGCCATCATCGCGCTCAAGCAGGGCGCAGGACGCCTGATCCGCAGCGAGCGCGACCACGGCGTGCTGATGATCTGCGACACGCGCCTGGTCGACAAACCGTACGGTCGGCGCATCTGGCAAAGCCTGCCGCCCATGCGACGCAGCCGGGTTCAGCAAGAGGCCGTCGACTTCCTGCTCAGCCTGCAGGAGCGCCCCGCGGCCTGATGGGCCTGAGCGGGCCGATTCGCCCGATGGGCGCAGGCAGAGGCAGGCACCGGCCCGCCGTTCTCCGGCTCGGACACCTCGTCCACGCCGGCCTGAGCCGCCAGGGGCGTCAGAGCTCGAGGTTGTCGATCAGCCGTGTCTTGCCCAGCTTGGCGGCCGTCAGGCACACCAGGGGCTCGCCGGCCACCAGTTCGGCGTCGGTCGCGGGCAGCAGGTCGCGCTGGCGGCGCACCAGCACGTAGTCGGGCGCCCAGCCCCGTGTGCGCAGGCTCGCCATGGCAGCGTCCTCCAGGGCCATCACCGCGGTCCCATCCAGCCGGCCTGCGCCTCGCGCCTCGGCCACCGCGGCCTGCACCGTGCGCAGGGCCGCGCTCAGCTGCACCGCCTCGGCCCGCTCATCGGCACTCAGGTAGCCGTTGCGGGACGACAGCGCCAGCCCATCCTCGGCCCGCAAGGTCTCGCCGCCAACGATCTCGATGGGCAGCCCCATCTGGCGCACCATGTTGCGGATCACCATGAGCTGCTGGTAGTCCTTCTTGCCGAACACCGCGGCGCGGGGCTGCACGAGGTTGAACAGCTTGTGCACCACGGTGCACACCCCCGTGAAAAAGCCGGGGCGGAAGGCCCCTTCGAGGATGTCGGCCAGCTCGGCCGGCGGGACCACTTTGTAGCCTTGCGGCTCGGGGTACAACTCGGCTTCCGAGGGCGCAAACAGGATGTCGCAGCCCGCGCCTTTCAACAACTCGGCATCGCGCTCAAGCGTGCGAGGATAGGTATCGAAGTCTTCGTTGGGTCCGAACTGCAGCCGGTTGACGAAGACACTGGCCACCACGGGGCTGCCGCTGTCGCCTGCCAGCTCACGCGCCCGGCGGATCAGGGCCAGATGGCCCTCGTGCAGATTGCCCATCGTGGGCACGAACACGGGCGCGGCGGGCGCCGCGGCGGTGGCCGCACGCAGGTCGGCGATGGTGTGAATCAGCTTCATGGCGTCGCGGCTCGCTCAGTATCCGTGGATGGACTCGTCGGGGAAGCTGCCGTCCTTGACGGCCGCGACATAGCGTCGCACCGCCTCTTCGGCCGAGCCGCCTTCTGCGGTGAAGTCCCGCACGAAGCGCGGCAGCTTGCCGCGCGTCAGGTTCAGCATGTCGTGCAGCACCAGCACCTGGCCGGCCGTGCCCTGCCCTGCGCCGATGCCGATGGTCATCAGCCCGGGGTTGTCGGCCTGCACCTCGCGCGCCACACCAGACGGCATCAGCTCCAGCACCATCATCGCGGCACCGGCATCGGCCAGTTCACGTGCATGGCGACGCAGCGTGGTCGCCCCTGCCTCGTCTCGCCCCTGGATGCGGTAGCCACCCAGCGCGTGGACGCTCTGCGGGGTCAGGCCCAGGTGGGCGCACACGGGCACGCCGCGCTCGGTCAGGAAATGCACGGTCTCGGCCGTCCAGCCGCCGCCCTCGAGCTTCACCATGTGGGCGCCCGCCTGCATCAGCGCGATGCTGCTGCGCAGGGCCTGCTCACGGCTTTCCTGATAGCTGCCGAAAGGCAGGTCACCGATCACCCAGGCCGTGCGGTTGCCCCGGGCCACGCAACGCGTGTGGTAGACCATGTCGTCCAGCGACACGGGCACGGTGCTGGTGTGGCCCTGCACCGTCATGCCCAGCGAGTCGCCCACCAGGATGCTGTCGACACCGGCGTCGTCCACCAGACGGGCGAAGGTCGCGTCGTAGGCGGTCAGCATGGTGATCTTTTCGCCCTGCGCGTGCATCTCACGGAGGCGGTGCAGGGTCACGGGTTTGCGTGCGGGCGCGGCTGTGCTGCTCATGGTCTGTCCTCAGCTGAGGGGGCCCGTGGCATCCGGGCAGACTGCCCTGGTGCCCGGGCTCCGCCGGAAGTGGCGCGATTCTAGGCCAGTGCAGCCGCCCCTGCTGGCCACGCTGGCTGGATCAGGCCGGCTGGTAGGCCAGGCGCACGTAGATGGGCGCGAAGGCCTCGGCCTGGGTGATGTCGAGCAGGCCTTCCTTGCCCAGCTCCAGCAAGGCGATGAAAGTGACGACCAGCACCTGAGGCCCTCGGGTGACGTCGAACAGTTCTTCGAACTCGACAAAGCGCCGCCCTTGCAAGGTGCGCAGCACAATGCCCATGTGCTCGCGCACGGACAGCTCTTCGCGCGTGATCGTGTGGTGGGTATGCAGCCGCGCGCGCTTGAGGATGTCCATCCACGCCTCGCGCAAGTCGGCAAGCGACACATCCGGGTGCCGCACCACCACCGACGGGTCGGCGTGGGCCTGCACACGCATGAAATCGCGGCCCAGCAGCGGCATCTGATCGAGCCCCGCGGCGGCCAGCTTCATCTGCTCGTACTCGATGAGTCGGCGAACCAGTTCGGCACGGGGGTCCTCCGGCTCCTGGCCGTCTTCCGACGGCTTGGGCGGCAGCAGCATGCGCGACCTGATCTCGATGAGCATGGCCGCCATCAGCAGGTACTCGGACGCCAGCTCGAGGTTGCGCTTGCGGATCTGGTCGACGTAGGCCAGGTACTGGCGCGTGAGGTCAGCCAGCGGGATGTCGAGGATGTTGAAGTTCTGCTTGCGGATCAGGTACAGCAGCAGATCCAGAGGCCCCTGGAAGGCCTCAAGGAACACCTCCAGCGCATCTGGCGGGATGTAGAGGTCGGTCGGCAGCGCGAACAGCGGCTCGCCGTACAGGCGCGCCACTGCCACGTGGTCGACGACCTCGGGCAACCCCTGCTCGTCCAACGGGGGCGTGACGGCGCCATTGTCGTCGGCGGCGACGGTGTCCGGATCCACGACTCGCGTGCGGGCGCTACAGGGTCAAGCCCAGGGGCTCAGGCCTTGGTCTGGTAGACGTAGGGCTTCTGCGCCACGCGGGCCTCGCGCCAGTCCTTCTGGGCTTCGCGGTCGATGGCCTTGTCCCACAGCAGGGCACGGCCTTCGCGCTGACGGGCTTCCAGCTGGGGATCACGCTGCTTCAGGCTGTCGATGAACTGCGTCGCGTCGGACTTGTAGGGTTTCCAGAAAAGCGGCATGGACGGCTCCAGGGGATTGAACGTTTCGGGCAACCCGTCATTTTATCGGGCTTACAGCGTGCTCGCTGCGCCAGGGCGACACAATGCGCAAATGCAGGAAATCGAGCTCAAGTTCCAGATCCCGGTCAAGGCCCTGGCGGCCGTCCGCGCCGAGTTGGCAGCACTGCCGGGTGGCACAGCCCCCGCCCAGGTGCTGCAGGCAGCCTACTTCGACACCCCTGACCGCCGCCTGGCCCGCGCCCGCGCGGCCCTGCGCGTACGGCGGGAAGACGATGAGCGCGTGCAGACGCTGAAGGCCGCCGGCGACAACGCCATGACCCGGTTGGAGGACAACCGCCCTGTGCCGGCCAGCCGCGACGGCACGCCGCCCTGGCCGGACCTGGCCTTGCACCAGGGCGCGGCCCGGGCAGCCCTGGTGCGCGACCTGGGCTGGACGCCGGAGACCGACCCCCATGGCCGGCAGGCCGGTCTGCAGGCGCTGTACTGCACCGACATGCGCCGCCTGCGAGCCCGTGTTGACGTGCCCGCCCAGGACGCCGCCGCAGGCGCGGTGTTGGGCACCGTGGAGATTGCACTGGATGAGGGATGGATCGAGGCCGGCCACCTCAAGCGGCCCGTGTGCGAATTGGAAATCGAGCTGGTGGACGGCCACCCCGCTGCCGTGCTGGCAACGGCTCGCACCTGGGTGCACCGTCATGGGTTGTGGCTGGACGCCCAGACCAAGGCCCATCGGGGCGACCAACTGGCGCGCGAAGCAGCGACGGGTGAGCCCAGCCCGGTGGCGCCGGCCCGGCGGCGCACACCCACCGCAGGCGCATCGAACCCGCACGCGCTGCGATGCCGCGCACTGAATGCCGCCCTGGAACAAGTGGGGCTGAACCTGAGCGAGGTCGCTGCGGGCGATGCGTCGGATCTCACACCCTGGACCCGCTCGGCCGTGACCGGCCTGAGGCGGCTGGCCTGGCTGGGGCTGCCCGCCCCCCTGGCACACGAGGTGACAGCGCTGCGCCACGCCCTGCGCCCGGCGCCAGGCAGGCTGGCGTCAGGCGACCACGCCATGACCGTGGCGCGCGCGGTCAGCACCACGCAGCTGCAACTCGACCTGCTGGCGCACCTGTTGACCTCCTCGGCCACCTGATTCGCCGCCGTCGGTGCGACCGGGCCTCGGGCGCTTCGGGGCCCCGAACGCCCGCGTGGCTCAGCGAATCCGCATGCCCGGCTCGGCGCCGGGGAAGGGTTCGAGCACGTACACGCCCGGGTTGGCCTTTTCGTCGGCGTGTGACGCGGCCAGCACCATGCCTTCGCTCACACCGAACTTCATCTTGCGCGGCGCCAGGTTGGCCACCAGCACGGTGAGCTTGCCGATCAGTTGCTCGGGCTGGTAGGCCTCCTTGATGCCGCTGAACACGTTGCGGTGGCGGCCCTCGCCCACGTCCAGCGTCAGGCGCAGCAGCTTGGTGCTGCCTTCCACCTGCTCGGCGTTGACGATCTTCGCAATGCGCAGGTCCACCTTGACGAAATCGTCGATGGTGATGGTGGGGGCGATGTCTTCGCCACCGGGCTTGGGCGCTTCCACGACCGGCGCCGGCGGCGGCTCGAACAGGGCGTCAAGCATCTTCACGTCCACGCGCTGCATCAGGTGCTGGTAGGCGCCGATGGTGTGCGCGCCCAGCAGCTGTTCGGCGCTGGCAAACGTCAGCGGCTCGACCTTCAGGAAGGCTTCCACGTTGGCGGCCACGGCAGGCAGCACAGGCTTCAGGTAGATGCTCAGCAGGCGGAAGGCCTCGATGCACACGGTGCAGACCTCCTGCAGGCGGGCGTCCATGCCCTCCTGCTTGGCCAGCTCCCAGGGCTTGTTGGCGTCCACGTACTCGTTCACGCGGTCGGCCAGCAGCATGATCTCGCGCAGCACCTTGCCCAGCTCGCGGGCTTCGTACTGTTCGACGATGCCCGCGCGACCCGCCTGCAGCGTGGCCAGCAACTGCTTGCCATCGTCGCCCAGCGACGCGGTCAGCTTGCCTTCAAAGCGCTTGGCGATGAAGCCTGCAGCCCGGCTGGCGATGTTGACGAACTTGCCGATCAGGTCGGAGTTGACCCGGGCCATGAAGTCGTCCTTGTTGAAGTCGATGTCTTCGACGT
>NZ_CAJYGK010000153.1 GCF_913773725.1 uncultured Aquabacterium sp.
AACGGTCCCCTGGGGACCGCTCCGCAGATGGGCACTCACATCGGCGTTCCCGTCCTCGGTTGTTGACGGTATGCGTGCTGCACCGCACGTCGCGCTGCCGTTCGACACGATCCTTCGCCGCGCAGCCGTCCCCAGGGGACCGTTCCGTTGAGCGCCATGGAGGTCTGCTTCATGGTCTTGCATGCGCTCTACTCAGGTTTTGCGCAGCATGTCGCGCCGTCGCCCGGCGCTTCACCGCACAGCCGTCCCCAGGGGACCGTTTCTGCCGACCGCCATGGAGATCTACTTCACGGCTTTGACAAGCCCTGTGCTCAGGATTTGCGCAGCAGATCGCGCAGGCGCTCGATGTGCTGCCGGGCCACCTCGGGCGGCACGACGTTGCGCGGCGGCTCGGTTGGTGGCGCTCGCGCCGCCGATGGTGTTGGCGGTGCCGGGCCGGTCTGCTTGGCCCACGCATTGAACTCGCCGCGCATGGCGCGCTGGATGATGCCGAACAGATAACCGGCGGGGTTGCGGATGCCATGCTTGCCGCACCGTGCGGCCCATTCGTCCAGCACGGCCTGCCCCAGGGCAGCGTCCACCTGCTGCAACGCCATCCTGGCTCCGGCCTGCTGTTCCGCCTTCAGTTCCGCGAAGCGCTTGGGCCATTGCAGGTCGCCCAGCGCACGCGCCTGCGCGGTAGTACGTACTTCATTAATACGACTACTACGTACTGTACGGTCCTGCTTCGGATTCCGAAGAGCGCCGTCTGGCGCGGGTTTCGGCCCTGCTTCGGATTCCGAAGAGGGGCGTTCGCCATTCCGAAGAAGGCTCGCGGGCCCTTCTTCGGAATCGTGGATCGCATCCTCCTGTGGATAACTTTGAGTGGCGGTGATGCCCTGGTCGGCCAGGCGCTCGGCGAGCACTTGCAGCCGCGACGGCAAGGTGCGTCCGGACAACATCGGGTCGTCCGCGATCTCCTGGAGGGTGTTGAGTCCCACCACCTGAACGGCCTTGGCCGCATGCCCCAGCGACTGGCTGACCAGGGCCAGGTAGTCGGCGTCGAGCTGCATGGCCTCGAACGGTGTCAGGGGTTCGTCATGCAGGACGTAGAGGTTTCCGAGGATGCGGCCGGTCTTGGGGTCGCGCCGTCGTCGCACGAGGCTCAGCCAGCGCGTCAGGCGCAGCAGCGTCAGCGCCCGCGCGACGGTCTCGTGGGAGGCTTGTCCCGCGCAGGGCATGGACGCCAGCCAGGGGCGCAACTGCTCATAGGTCGGGAACGCCGTGACGCCGTCGTCGTTGAGCATCAGCCGGAACACCTGCCAGGCGTTGCGCTCCAGCGGTGTCAGGCGGCGGTCGAGGAACAGCCGCCGCGGCACGCTCTCGTGCCGATTGCCACTGAACAGGAAGGCGTCGCCGGACGCGGCAGGCGTGGGCACTGCCATGGGCGCTGGCGCGCTGGGATGTGGCTTGGGCGTGAGGTCCTTCAGCGCAGCGTCGAACAGGTCGGCGAGTGCGACGGGGCCTTGACGCGGGGCTCGTGGGGCGGTGTCGTCCACGGCCATGGCCTAGCCCAATCCCTGATCGACCCAGTTCCTGATCGCGGCCCAGACCACCGAGAGCGGCAGTGACATACCCTCGGCCAGGTCCATGGCCGCATCGAGAATCGAGGTCTCGTCCTCCAGATCGACGTTCCTGCTGCTGGTCACGGCTTTCCATTGCCGCCACAGTTCGGTGTCCTGGGTCTCGTCCAGGACGGGGTGGCGCCCCTTGCGCTTGGGCAGGCCGAGGATCTCCCGCCGCAGGGCGACTTCCTGATGGGTCAGGCCATAGAAGCGGCTGACCATCTCCGTGCTGGCCCCCAGCCGCAGCATGCGATCGACCGTGGCGATTTCCTTCTCCACGTCCTGTGCCTGGTTGAGCAGGCGCTGCAGCACTTCGCGGTTGACCGTGACCGAGCACCACGAGACGCTGGCGTTGGCCAGCACGCTGATCAGCGCGGGGTGCTTGAGCGCATCCAGCTCGGCCTCGCCGAAGCCCATGGCCTTGCAGCGGCACAGTTGGCCGTTGCGAAGGTCATACAGCGCCTGGGCGATCACGGCCTGGTTGAGCGGATGCGATGTGGACATGCGACCTCCCTCGCTCACGTCCCGGGCGCCGTGGTGCCGGCTTCCAGGTCCAGCAGACGCCGGGCCAAGCGGAGCAGCCGAAAGAGCTTGACCAACGCGGTGTCGCTCAAGCGCCTTGCGCCGCTGCCATGGCCTTGGCTCTGGCCGTGCAACAGGGTCGGCAGGTCGGCGGCGAGCTGCGCGCCGTCCAGGCCCGCTTCGGCGACGGGCTGACCCGTCAGCGAAGTGAGGAGCGTCAGCACCGCGCGGCCGAGCGGCGACGGGGCTTGGCCGCGGGCGCGGCACGCAAACCCGATGCCATCGGCGCGATCCTCGATGTACTCGTCCAGGCCTGCCTCCCCGGCGATCTCGCGCGCGAACTGCGCGATGTGGATGCGCAGCCGATCGGGCGTGTCCAGGCCGGCGTCGATGTACCAGACATCGGAGATCGGATAGAGTCCGCCGGCTTGCACCGGGATGGACTGCAACACGCTCGCCGAGAAGTCGGGCGGCAGCGCATCGCCCAACTGGTCGGCGACCATGCGCTGGATCGACTGCAGCCGTTCGGTCGTCGGTGCCGGCGAGACGATGTGCTCACGAAGCAGATCGCTCGGTGCAGCCGCCGGGCTTCCCGTGGCCGCTTCGCCAGCCGCCGTGTCGTCGTGGCGCAAGGTGGGCTCGGACGCCGGAGGGCTGGCGGGTGGAGGACCGGCCGCCGCTGCAGGCGTGGCGATGGACGATGCTGCGCCCGGCGGAGTCGGCGTGCCGGCGGTGGG
>NZ_CAJYGK010000154.1 GCF_913773725.1 uncultured Aquabacterium sp.
GTCAGGCCTTGCCGCCCGGCGCCCGCGTGCTCGACGCCTGTGCCGCCCCCGGCGGCAAGACCGCGCACCTGCTGGAACTGGGCGACCTGGACGTGACCGCCCTGGACGCCGATCCGACTCGCCTGGCGCGCGTGAACGACACCCTCACCCGGCTGGGGCTGCGCGCCCGCACGCTGGCCGCCGATGCCAGCCGGCCCGACGGCTGGTGGGACGGCACCCCGTTCGACGCCATCCTGCTCGACGCGCCGTGCAGCGCCTCCGGCATCGTGCGCCGTCACCCCGATGTGCGCTGGCTGCGCCGCGAATCCGACATCGCCGCCCTGGCGCGCCTGCAGGACGCCATCCTCGACGCCCTGTGGCCTCTGCTCAAGCCCGGCGGCCACCTGCTGTACTGCACCTGCTCGGTTTTCCGCATGGAAGGCCAGGACCGGGTCGACGCGTTTTTGCAACGCACGCCGGACGCTGCCGCGCGGCCCGCGCCCGGCCACCTGCTGCCTGTGGTCGAATACCTTGATCCTGGTCGCGCCGACCGCGGTGACGGCTTCTTCTATGCCTTGCTGACCCGAACCACCCCAGGTGCGTGATGCCCCAGATGCGCCGCCGAGAGCTGCTGCACCGCAGTGCCTCTGCCCTGCTCGCCATGCCCCTGGCCTCCGCAGGGCGCAGCGCGCTGGCTGACGCGGGCAACGACACCGGCCTGGTGCTGACACGGCTGGCCGTACAGCGCGCCGAGGAAGGCCTGCTGCTCAGCTACGACGTCCGCTTCGATCTGCCCGACGACATCGAGTCGGCCCTGAGCAAGGGCGTGGCCGTGACCTTCGTCGCGCGGGCCGAACTGCTGCGCGTGCGCTGGTACTGGCTCGATCAGACCCGCGCCCGGGCCGTGCGCCGCTGGCGTCTGGCCTACCAGCCCCTGACCCGCCAGTGGCGCGTCAGCTTCGATGGCCTGAGCCGGCAGTACACCCAGCTCAGCGACGCCCTGGACGTGCTGCGCCGCACCAACCGCTGGCGCATTGCCGAGCCGACGGCCTACGCCAGCGACCAGGACCACGAGGTCGTGTTCCGCTTCATGCTCGACCCCAACGAGTTGCCGCGCCCATTGCAGATCGGCCTGGGCGGCCAGACCGACTGGAACGTGGCCGTCGAGCGCCGCGTGCCCGTGCCGAGCGCACCATGAGCCCCATCAAGCCCAACCGCTGGGCGCTGATCGTGTCCGGAGTGGCCATGACCGCCACCGGGCTCATCCTCGCCTTCCTGCTGGTCTTCGCCACCCAGAACAGCGAACGCCTGGAGCGTCACTTCAGCTGGCTCTTCTGGACCAACGTCACCGTGGCCACGCTGCTGGGGCTGGTCATCCTGCTTGCCCTCGGCCGACTGGCGTTGCGCCTCAGGGCCCGCAAGTTCGGCAGCCGCCTGCTGCTCAAGCTGGCCGGCATCTTCGGCCTGGTGGGGCTGGTGCCCGGCCTGCTGATCTACACGGTCTCCTACCAGTTCGTCTCCCGCAGCATCGAAACCTGGTTCGACGTGCGCGTCGAAGGCGCCCTGGAAGCCGGGCTCAACCTGGGCCGCAGCACGCTCGACACCCTGACGCGCGACGCAGCCAACCAGGCCCGCATCGCTGCCGGGCGCCTGACCGACACGCCCGGCGTGCTGCAACTGGAGCGCCTGCGCGAGCAGATGGGTGCCCAGACCGTCACGCTGCTCAACGAATCGGGGCAGGTCGTGCACTCCGCGGGCGGGGAAACCTCCCGCATCCTCTCGGCCGAACGGCTCCCGGCTTCTTGGCGACACGACGCCCGCACGCGCGGCGTGACGGCCCTGGTCGAAGGGCTGGATGACCCCACCGAAGACCCGGCCCAGAAACGGGCGACCGGCACCCCCCGCGTGGTCGCCCTCGCCTGGATGCCCGATCGCAGCTTCAGCCTGCAGGCCAAGGGGCACTTCCTGATGGTCACTCTGCAGCTGCCGGCCGACCTCGTGCGCAATGCCCTCGATGTGCAAGCCGCCTACAGCGAGTATCAGCAGCGCTTCATCGGCCGCGAAGGTTTGCGGCGCATGTACATCGGCACGCTCACGCTTGCCCTGATCCTCGCCGTGTTCGGAGCCTTTCTGCTGGCCGCCATCCTGGGCCAGCAACTGGCCCGACCCCTGCTGCTGCTGGCCGAAGGCGTCGGCGAGGTGGCGCGTGGCGACCTCAGCCCCAAGGCCATCTTCATGTCCGACGACGAACTGGGCGGGCTGACGCGTTCGTTCGCCGCCATGACGCAGCAGCTGGCCGACGCCCGCACCCTGGCCGACCGCAGCGTCAATGACCTGGAATCGGCGCGCGCTCACCTTCAGACCATTCTGGACAACCTGAGTGCGGGCGTGATCGTGTTCGATGCCGACGGGCACATCGAAACCGTCAACCCCGGCGCCACCCGCATCCTGCGCCTGCCGCTGTCGGCCTACCGGGGTCGCGCCCTGTCCGAGGTGACGGGTCTCGAAGACTTCGCCCAGACGCTCAAGGCCCGGTTCGAGCTGCACGCGAACGACCCGACGCCCGGCGAACGCCAGCAGTGGCAGGAATCGTATGAGTTGAAGCTGCCGAACTACCCAGAGGCGCTGACCCTGCTTGTGCGCGGCGCCGAGCTGCCGCGCCAGGAAACGCTCATTGTGTTCGACGACCTCACCGAGGTCGTGTCCGCCCAGCGTGCTGAAGCCTGGAGCCAAGTGGCACGTCGCGTGGCCCATGAGATCAAGAACCCGCTGACGCCCATCCAGCTCTCGGCCGAGCGACTGCAACTCAAGCTCGAGGACAAGCTGGTGGCCGACACCGACCGCAGCCTGCTGCGCCGTTCGGTGGACACCATCGTCAACCAGGTGCAGGCACTCAAGACACTGATCAACGAGTTCCGGGACTACGCCCGGCTGCCCACAGCCCGCCTTCAGCCACTGGACCTGAACGCGCTGGTGCAGGACGTGATGGCGCTGTATGGCCATGCCGTCGAACAGGGACGCCTGAAGATGGAGTTGGCGCCCGACCTGCCTCTGATCCTGGGCGATGCGACGCTGCTGCGACAGGTCGTGCACAACCTGGTGCAGAACGCCTTCGATGCACTGGAAGAGCACGCGGCCGTGGAAGCCCCGGCCACCGTGCTGGTGCGCACCGATGCGCCGCGCCATGCCGACGGCCAGATCCGCGCCGTGCGCCTCATCGTGAGAGACAATGGGCCCGGGTTTGCGCCCCACATCCTGAAGCGGGCTTTCGAGCCTTACATCACCACCAAGGCCAAGGGCACCGGTTTGGGCCTGGCCGTGGTCAAGAAGATCGCCGATGAACACGGCGCCTTGGTGAAAGTACGTAATGTGGGCGGCACAAACGGCGAACTTGCGACCCCTGCGGGCTATCCCGCGGCCGCTCAGCCGGTGAGCGGGGCACAAGTTTCGCTATCATTTTCACAGCTGTCATCCAAATCTACCCCGGATCGGGGACACTGAGCGTTGTTTTCCGGATACCGGGTGCACATTCACATTCATGGCCACCATTCTTGTAGTTGACGACGAACTGGGCATCCGTGCCCTCCTGTCCGAGATCCTGACCGACGAAGGTCACACCGTCGAAGTCGCCGAAAACGCCGCCAAGGCCCGGGTGCTGCGCGAGCAGTGCAAGCCCGATCTGGTGCTGCTCGACATCTGGATGCCCGACGTGGACGGCGTGACGCTGCTCAAGGAGTGGTCTGCCAGCGGCCAGTTGACGATGCCCGTCATCATGATGTCGGGCCATGGCACGATCGACACGGCTGTGGAGGCCACCAAGTTCGGCGCGATGGCCTTCCTCGAGAAGCCCATCACCATGCAGAAGCTGCTGCGCTCGGTCGAGCAAGGCCTCACCAAGCCGGCACCGCGCCCCGCAGTGGTGGCCACGCCGCCCGTGCACCTGGCCACGGTCACGCCCATCACGGCCGCACCCTCGTACGCGGCCGCCAACAGCAGCCCGGTGACCGTGACGCCCGTCCGCAGCGAGCTGGTGGGTCACACCGAGCACCACCGTGCCCCGATCAGCTACGGCGCCGTGGCCCACGCCCCGGTGACCAGCGCCCCGATCCACGCCGGCCCGCAACACGAGCAAAGCTTCGAACTGGACCGCCCGCTGCGCGAGGCCCGCGACGACTTCGAGCGTGCCTACTTCGAGTTCCACCTGGCCCGCGAAGGCGGCAGCATGACCCGGGTCGCCGAGAAGACCGGCCTGGAGCGCACCCACCTGTATCGAAAATTGAAACAGCTGGGCGTCGATTTGGGTCGCAGCAAGAAAACGGCCGCAAATTGATGTATAGTCTAGGTCTTCGCTGATCACTGCAACGCAGACAGCGAAAACCGATGGGGAAACCCAGAGGCCTGGTAGCTCAGTTGGTAGAGCAGCGGATTGAAAATCCGCGTGTCGGTGGTTCGATTCCGCCCCAGGCCACCAAGACACCCGAAACGCCCGCTCTCACGAGTGGGCGTTTTGCTTTGTGCGCTGACCATTGCTGTTGCGCGCACCACACGCCATGAGATCTTCGATCCACATCGTCGATGTCGACCGCATCGAAACCTGGAGCCGTTACCGCAACGGCCTGTGCGACACCTGCATGGCCAACTGCTGCACGATGCCGGTCGAGGTGAAGCTGGCTGATCTGGTCGGACTGGGATTGGTTGACCCGTTCGAGGCCGAGCACGAGGAAGCGCGACAGATCAGCAAGCGCCTCATCAAGGCCGGCATCGCCGAGCGCTACCACCACAAGAGCGAGATCTACACGCTGGCGCGGCGTGCCGATGGCGACTGCCGCTTTCTGGATGCGACGACCCGGCGCTGCACCGTGTACGACCAACGCCCGGCCACCTGCCGCAAGCACCCGCAGGTCGGGCCGCGACCGGGGTTCTGCCCCTATGGGCATCGGCAAGAAGGGCGTTGAGCATCAGCCCCGCCCCGCAATCGTCACGGGACGAAACCGCCGCCGTCCAGGTAAGCACGGATCAGCCGGCCTCGGGTCTCCGGAGTGCAGTCGGGCAAGCCACTGGGGCACTCGGCAAGAGCAAGATCCTGAATGTCGGAGTATCCAGTCCGCCCTGAACAATTGCCTCACGCGGCAGTCGGCGCAACCTGACCGCGGTATTGACAGGCCGAGCGCCCCAGCCCAGCCAAGCCAAGACGACGGCCTGTAGATGGGCAACAAAAAGCCTCAGCA
>NZ_CAJYGK010000155.1 GCF_913773725.1 uncultured Aquabacterium sp.
CCCCGGATTTCCGCGGTCGGCGTGCTGCCGGCGGCATTGCGGAATTTGTCGAGGCGCGTCAGCGACAGCTCTTCCGAACCCTTGGGGAGCGGATTGTGCGTCGTGTTGGGCTTGCAGATGTCGGCGATGCGCTTGCCGGTCGCGCGGCCGAACACCACGAGGTCGATCAGCGAGTTCGAGCCCAGACGGTTGGCGCCATGCACCGAGACGCAGGCAGCCTCGCCCACGGCGTAAAGGCCGGGGACCACGGTGTCCGGGTTGCCATCCTTGATGGTGACGACCTGGCCGTGATAATTGCAGGGAATGCCGCCCATATTGTAGTGCACGGTCGGCACCACCGGCAGCGGCTGGCGCGTCAGATCGACGCCCGCGAAGATCTTGCCCGTCTCGGTAATGCCCGGTAGGCGTTCGGCCAGCACCTTCTCGTCGATATGGTCGAGATGCAGGTAGATATGGTCGTTTTCCTTGCCGACGCCGCGGCCTTCGCGGATTTCGGCGGCCATCGAGCGGCTGACGACGTCGCGGCTCGCCAGGTCCTTGGCGGACGGCGCATAGCGCTCCATGAAGCGCTCGCCTTCGGAATTGGTCAGGTAACCGCCCTCGCCGCGCGCACCTTCGGTGATGAGCACGCCCGCGCCATAGATGCCGGTCGGGTGGAACTGCACGAATTCCATGTCCTGCAGCGGAAGCCCTGCGCGCAGCACCATCGCGCCGCCGTCACCCGTGCAGGTGTGCGCCGAGGTAGCAGAGAAATAGCAGCGACCCGATCCGCCCGTCGCCAGCACCACGGCATGGCTGCGGAAGCGGTGGATCGATCCGTCTTCCATGCACAGCGCGATCACGCCCCGGCAGACGCCGTCTTCCATGATCAGGTCGATGGCGAAATATTCGATGAAGAAATCCGAATCGTACTTCAGCGACTGCTGGTACAATGCGTGCAGCATGGCATGACCGGTGCGGTCGGCGGCGGCGCAGGTGCGCTGCACCGGCGGGCCTTCACCCATGTTCTGCATGTGCCCGCCGAACGGACGCTGATAGATGGTACCATTGTCGTTGCGGCTGAACGGCACGCCAGCATGTTCGAGCTCATAAACCGCCGCTGGCGCCTCGCGCACCATATATTCGATCGCGTCCTGGTCACCCAGCCAGTCCGATCCCTTGACGGTATCGTACATGTGCCACGACCAGTGGTCGGGCGAATTGTTGCCCAGGCTTGCCGCAATGCCGCCCTGCGCCGCCACGGTATGGCTGCGGGTCGGGAACACCTTGGTGATGCACGCGGTCTTCAGCCCCGCTTCGGCGCTGCCCATGGTGGCGCGCAGGCCCGATCCGCCCGCGCCGACGACAACCGTGTCGTACACATGGTCGATGATCTTATAGGCTTCGGTCATCAGCTTGCAGCTCCGGCAAAGGCAATGCGCGCAACGGCGAAAATGCCGAGGGCGGCCCCGGCAACGGCGTAGAAGTTGAGCAGCAGGATCACGCCGAACTTGGTGCCATGGTCATGCACATAGTCCTCGACGATGACCTGCAGGCCCAGGCGCAGGTGATAGAAAACGGTGACGATCAGCAGGATCATCGCGGTCGCGGGCAGCGGCGCAGAGAGCCAGGCGGTGACCGTCGCATGATCGAGCGCAGGCAGGCTGACCAGCGAGGCGATGAACCACAGCATCAGGATGAGATTGCTGACCGCGGTGACCCGCGCCATCACCCAGTGATGCGTTCCCGTTTTGGCGGACCCCAGCCCGCGAACCTTGCCAATTCTGGTGCCACTTCCCATGGTCGACTCCTTGCGCGCAGGCCCCATAGCCCGCCACGCCGCACAGATAATTCAAAAGATCAGGCGAAAAAGATGATCGCCCACAAAAACGCCGTCAGCACGATCGACAGCACCGGCAGCAGCGCCGACCAGCGGTTGTTGTTGTCAACCTCATAGCCCGCGCCGATATCGAGCACGAAATGGCGGAGGCCCGAGAGCATGTGCTGGAAGAAGGCCCAGGACAGGCCGACCATCAGCAGATAGCCGATGGGGCTGGTGGCCCAGCCGACATACCAGGCATAGGCCTCGGGTCCGCTGGCAAGCGCCATCAGCCAGCCGATGAGCAGAATCCCGCCGATCACGGCCATGCCGTCGCCCGTTGCGCGATGGAGGATCGAGACCAGCATGGCCGGGCCCCAACGCCAGATGGAAAGGTGCGGCGACAGCGGCCTGCCCGATGGTTTTGCCATGGTCTCCCCCGTTTAAACGTTCGTGTTCATAAGCGAATTTGCGTCCCGCGCCTGTTTAGCCGATTGCCCACATGATGCAATTGCTGATTGTGCGCGCTCCATTGCAGGCCCGGCATCGGCCTGCGCAGCAATGCAGCTCGAGCGGGCGCAGCAATAACCCGGCGTTAACCATGTGCGCATATGCCGATTGCTCAATCATCCAGCTTGGCAAGAGGACGGCATGGCAGACCACAGCAAGGACACGAAGGGTAGTGCCAGTATCAAGGCACTTTACCAGTCCGTGGCTCACGAGCTTTCGATCAGTCGCAGGCTGGCGGCCTTTGACGCTGCCGGCGACCTGCCTCGCCTCGCGCGCCAGGCGCTGGAACTGCTGAAGCAGGACCAGGACGCCATTGCCCAGTGCTTCTGGGATCATTTCAGTTCTATTGCCGAGCTCGCCAGCAAGACCGATGACATCGAGAAGCTGAAGCATCAGAATATCGAGGCCAGCCGACGCTACACCCACGAGAAAATGGCCAATCTCGATGGTCAACTCTGGGTGGAAATGGCCTTCAGCCACGCCCTGTTCGCCCAGAAACTGGGAGTCCCGATGTGGCAGCTGCTGGCTGCCAATGCGCACACGCACGACTTTGCCGTGAGCAAGATGCGCGAGAAGCTTCCCAATGACGTGGATCGGTATCAGCAGTTGGCGCGCGCCACGGCCCAGGTCATGGTGATCGAGGCCGAGATCATGGCGTTTGCCATCAACACCATGACCCAGCAGGACGCCCAGAAGGTGCGGATCGCGCAGACCGCTAGCTTCAAGCAGACGGTTGATGGCGAGTTGCAACAGGCATCGCATCTGGGCAGCGGCCTGAAGAATCAGGTCGTCAACGCATCCGAAGCCGCACGCCAGATGCTAGGCCGCTCGTCCGAGG
>NZ_CAJYGK010000156.1 GCF_913773725.1 uncultured Aquabacterium sp.
CACCTATCAGGATCTGGGCATCGTGCGGGACGGCGCGCTGGTGCGCCTGGACCCACGGGGCGTCGGCCAGCACGTCGGCGGGCATGTCGGCCGGCTCGTTCAGCGACCGACCCGCAGCCACCCGACGGGCCTGCACGCCGCCCCGTGGGTCCAGGCGCACCAGCGCGCCGTCCCGCACGATGCCCAGATCCTGATAGGTGCTGATGAAGGCGCGCTCCCGGCCCGGCTCGAGGTCGAACACGTCGTAGCCCAGGAAGCGGCTGTCATACCGGAAACGCAGCAGACCCAGCACCGTCGGCGCCAGGTCGATCTGGCTGGCCAAGCGCTCGAAGCGGGCGGGCTGGATGTGCGCGGGGGCGTACACGATGGCGGGGATGTGGTACCGCTCCAGCGGCAGATCTGTCTTCCCGGCACTGGACGCGCAGTGGTCCGCCACGAACACGAACACCGTGTCCCGGAACCACGGGCGGCTGGCAGCCTCGGCCATGAAGCGGCCGATGGCCCAGTCGGTGTACTTCACGCCCCCGGCCCGACCGGTGTGGGACGGGATGTCGATGCGGCCATCCGGATAGGTGAAGGGCCGGTGGTTGGAGGTCGTCATGACGTGCATGAACGACGGCTTGCCCTGACGGTAGGACGCGTCGGCCTGCTGCAGCGCCAGTGTGAAGAGGTCTTCGTCGGCCACCCCCCAGATGTTCTCGTGGTGGATGGCCTCGCTCGGGATCGCCATGCGGTCGACCACGTCATAGCCGTTCGCCGAGAAGAAGGCGTTCATGTTGTCGAAGTAGCCATAGCCGCCATACACGTACCGGGTGTCATACCCCTTGTCGCGGAAGACGCTGCCCAGCGAGAACATCCCTTCGTTGTTCGGCCGTTTCACAATGGACTGCCCCGGCGTTGGCGGCACGGACAGCGACAGCGCCTCCAGACCGCGAACGGTGCGGGTGCCGGTGGCATACAACTGCGTGAACAGCAGACCCTCTCGTGCCAGCCGATCCAGGTTGGGCGTCAGGCCATCGCGGTTGCCGAAGGCGGCCATGAACTCGGCGGAAAGGCTTTCCACCGACACCATCACCACATTGAGCCGGCGCTCGGGCTGGCCGTAGTCGACGCGGCGGGTGAAGTCGCCGGGCGCGTCGCTCAGCAGGCGGGCATGGGGCGTTTCGAGTTGCCGACGCAGACGAAGCACGGCCTGCTCGGCCGGCAGGCTGCGGTAGAAGTGCTCGTAGTCCAGTTCATTGTGTCGCAGCGCGGCGAAGAACTCGTAGACGCCGTCGCCGCTCAGGTCGTTCAGATAGCGGTTGTCGGACTGCTGTTTCATGCCCGCATGCACCACCAGATGAGCAGGTACCAGCAGCAGCAGGACAGCCACCGGCAAGGTCCAGGCGTGTCGGCCTTTCGCGTTCGCGTCAGCCGGCGGCATCAGCCAGCGCCGAGCCCACCAGACAACGGCCGCAGAGCACAGCACCATCAGCCCCAGCAGCTTGCCGACCGGGTACGACTCGCGAATGTTGCCGATCACCTCGTGGGTGTAGATCAGGTAATCGACGGCGATAAAATTGAAGCGCGTGCCGAACTCGTCCCAGAACAGCCATTCGGACGTTGCGACGAACAGCAACAGCATCAGCCATGCTGTCAGGCCCACGCCCGTGACCACCCGCCAGCCCCTGGCCGCCCAGAGCCGCGCCGGAGAAGCGGCCAGAAACAAGGAAAGCGGCCAAAGCAACGAGGCCCCGGCCAGGGTGTCGAAGACCAGTCCCCAGCCCATGACGTGCACGACAGCGCCGGGCGACAAGGGAGCCTGACCGCCCGTGTGGTGCCAGAGCAGGACGCGCAAGGTGCCGAACAGCAGGACGAACAGCAGCAACCAGGCAAGCCACGTGAACCAGCAGGCGTGGCGGCGCGCAAAGGACAACGGCATCTTGAACGATCTTCGGTGGTGAAGACCGCATTGGATGCAGGCAAGCTTATGGGCGCCTTAAGAAGGCCTCGCCCCTGTGCATGGTCCCCCCGCCGGGAATCGAACCCAGATTTCTCGCTTAGGAGGCAAGCGTACTATCCGTTGTACTACAGGGAGCGACCAGGGCGCTGAGTGTACAACCAAGCGCCAGCGGTCACGTCGCGTCAGTCCGGCCCTGCTTCGGCAGGTGTACGCAGTTCTTCGACGGTGTAGCCCTCGCGCGTCAGGGCGTCCTTCAGCCATTGCGGCTGCGATCCTGTGCCGTCCCAGGTCTCGCCGTTCACGGGATGGCGGTACTTCGGGCGCGGCACGGGCGGGGGCGATGGCGCGGCAGGCGGCACGGCAATCGGGCCATCTGCCAACAGTTCGCCAGGCGTGATGTGCCAAAAATCAACGAGCTTGCGAACGGCTCGCAGCACGGCTTCTTGTTCTGGGGTCATCATCGCAGGCCTTCATGGCCGGGAAGTTGGCCGCAACAGCCAGGGATTGGGAACCCCATCATGCTAGCAAAACGGAGACACGTGCCGTTCAAAGCGTGATTTCCACGGCAATTTCCTCTTCAGATTTCGGCATTGGGTGCCGATGACGGTCTATACATTTCATACCTAAACCCGGTTTACGGGACACCGCAGGCAGGACGGCGCATCGAGATTTCCTGTCAAGACCCTCTGTCACTTGACTGCCCCAAAGAAGCCATGCGCACGAACCTGCCCGTCATTGATCAGGCTTTTGCCTACCCGAAAGGGTCCTCACTGGTCTCCACCACGGATCTGAAGGGACGCATAACCTACTGCAATCCGGCCTTCGTTCATGTCAGCGGCTATTCCCGGGAGGAGTTGCTGGGCCAGCCCCACAACATGATCCGCCATCCCGACATGCCGGAAGAAGCCTTCCGGGACATGTGGGCCACGATCGAAAACGGGCGCCCCTGGTCCGGTCTGGTCAAGAACCGACGCAAGGATGGCACCTACTACTGGGTGCGCGCGAATGTCACGCCGCTGATGAACGGCGATCAGCCCATGGGCTACATGTCGGTGCGCACCGAGCCCGACGCCAATGCCGTGGTGGCAGCAGAGCGGCTTTACGCCCAGATGCGCGCCGAGGCCCAGAGCGGGCATCCCACGGTGGCGTTGCGCAATGGACGCGTGATCCAGTTGGGCTGGCGCGGCCGGCTGGCGGACCTCACATACCTTGATCTGGCTGGCGAACTGACACTGGCATCGGTCCTGATGACCGCGCTGGGCTTCGGGTTGGGCATGTTCATCGAGCATGGCATCGCCGAGCTGGGTGCCTGGCGCTGGGCCATTGCGGCCCTGTTCATGAGCGCGGTCGGGCTGCTGGGGCGGACCCTCCTCACGCGACTGGCCGTCGTGCCCTTCCGTCAGCTGCTCAGCACGGCCAACCGCATGGCCGCGGGCGACCTGACTGTGCCCATCCAATCGGATCGACTGGACATCGTCGGGCAGTTCACGCGCTCGCTCAACCAGCTGCAGGTCAACCTGCGCGCCATCGTGACCGACGCGCGCACGGAAGTCGAGCAGATGCTGGTGGCCACGCAGGAGATCGCATCCGGCAACCAGGACCTCTCGGGCCGCACCGAGGCCCAGGCCAGCAGCCTGGAAGAGACCGCCGCGTCGATGGAAGAAATCACCGGCACCGTCCGCACCAGCGCCGACACCGCCCAGCAGGCCGCAGACCTGGCCGAGCAGACCTCCGGCATCACGCACCAGAGCGACCAGGCCGTCGACAACCTCACCCGCACCATCCGTGCGATCGAAGAGTCCTCCGCCCGCATCAACGACATCATTCAGGTGATCGACAGCATCGCCTTCCAGACCAACATTCTGGCGCTGAACGCCGCAGTGGAAGCGGCACGGGCCGGCGAACAAGGTCGCGGCTTTGCCGTCGTGGCCGCCGAAGTGCGTGCCCTGGCTCAACGGACGGCCACGGCGGCCAAGGAAGTCAAACAGCTCATCACCGATTCGAGCGAGAAGGTCCGGGCCGGCGCCGAACTGAGCGACGCGGCCCGTCACTCGATGCGCGAGGCGCTGGCGTCGGTCGACCGTGTCGGCGCGCTGGTCGGCACCATCAGCCATGGCGCGCGTGAGCAGCTGACCGGCATCTCGCAGATCAACGAGGCCGTCTCGCAACTGGACGGCATCACGCAGCAGAACGCGGCGGCAGTCGAGCAGATTGCGGCCGCATCGATGTCGATGGCCGAGCGCGCCCATGTGCTGGCCGACTCGGTGAGGGTCTTCCGCCTCGACAGCCAGGACAGCCAGCACGCAGCCACGGATGCCGTGGCACTGCGCAAGGCCGCCAAGGCCCAACGGGCCGCCCAGGCACCGCACAACGCGGGTTAATCCCGAGCCCGAACCCGGGCTGCGGAGCGATTTCGCGAGCGCGGCTGGCTAGACTCGACCGAGTCAGCCCCGCCCTCACGCCATGAAACTCGCTCTGCTGTCCGACCTGCACGCCAACCGCCAGGCCACCGAGGCCGTCTATGCACACGCCCTGGAAAACGGCTTCGACAAGCTCGTGTTCCTGGGCGACTATGTGGACTACGGCGCCGACCCGGGCTGGACGCTGGACTTCGTGCGTGCGCGCCACGCCGAGGGCGCCGTGTGCGTGCGGGGCAACCATGACGACGCCCTGGGCGAGTTCACGACCAGCCAGATGGCCAGCCATGTGCAGCCCTCGCTGACCTGGACCAAAGCCCAGCTGAGTACTGCGCAGCGTGACTGGCTGCTGTCCTTGCCGCTCACGGCGGAAGTCGGTCCTTGCCTGGTGGCCCACGCCAACGTGCACGACCCGGCCCACTGGGAGTACCTGCAGGGGCGGATGGAGGCCACGCGCAGCCTGTTCGCGACCACACACCAGTTCGTGTTTTGCGGGCACATGCACCAGCCCTGCCTGTACCACCTCTCGGCCACGGGCAAGGCAGGCGAGTTCATGCCCGTCGGGGGGGTGCCCATCAGCCTGTCGCCGGTGCGCCGCTGGCTGGCCATTCCGGGTTCGGTGGGGCAGCCGCGCGACGGCAACCCTGCGGCCTGCTACGCAACCTTTGACACGGATTCAGCCCTGCTCACTTTCCATCGCGTACCTTACGACCATGAGACCGCCGCGCGCCGTGTGCGCGAGGCCGGGTTGCCCGAAGCCCTCGCAGAAAGGCTGATCCATGGACAGTGAGGAGACCACGCTGCCGCCGCCTGCCCCGCGGCTGCATGAAGGCATGGTGATCGACGGCTTTCTGCTCAAGCAGAAGCTGCACACCGGTGGCATGGCCACCCTGTGGGATGTGGTGCGTGCAGACGGCCAGCCGCGCCCGGGCGATGGCGACGGACCGCTCATCATGAAGATCCCACGCATCAAGGGTGGCGAGGACCCGGCCACCATCGTCGGCTTCGAAGTCGAGCAGATGGTGATGCCCGTCCTGAAAGGGCCCCATGTGCCGCGCTTCGTTGCGAAGGGAGACTTCATCCGGCAACCCTACATCGTGATGGAGCACATTCCCGGCGTGTCGCTGCGCCCCCGGCTGGACGAGGCCCCGCTGCCCCCGAGCGAGGTCGCCCACATCGGCGCCCAGGTGGCCGTCGCCCTGCATGCGCTGCACAAGCAGCACGTGGTGCACCTCGACATCAAGCCGAGCAACATCCTGTTCCGACCGGACGGCACCGTGGTGTTGGTGGACTTCGGCCTGTCACGGCACGACCAGCTGCCCGACCTGCTGGAAGAGGAGTTCTGCCTGCCCATGGGCACCGGCCCCTACATCTCGCCGGAACAGGTGCAGTTCGTGCGGAACGACCCGCGCAGCGACCTGTTCGCGCTGGGCGTGATGCTGTACCACCTGAGCACGGGCGAGCGGCCTTTCGGCCAGCCGAATACCGTCAGCGGCCTGCGCAAGCGGCTCTACACCGACCCGGTGCCGCCCCGCACCATCCGACCCGATCTGCCCCCCTGGCTGCAGGAAGTCATCCTGCGCTGCCTCGAGGTCGATCCCGACAAGCGCTACCAGAGCGCCGCCCAGCTGGCCAGCGACCTGCAGCACCCCGAGCAGGTCACGCTCACCGAGCGGGCCGAACGCCGGGACACGGCAGGCCGCCTCCAGACGCTGCGCCGGTGGTTCAAGGCCCTGGGCAACGAGCCCAAGGTGCAACACAGCACGCTGGAGCACGTGGAGCGCTGCCCGATCATCATGGTCGCCATCGGCGTGAAGACGGGCACGCCCGAACTGGATCAGAAGCTGCTTTCCACGGTCCGCCGCATCCTGCAGATCGAGCCGGGTGCGCGGCTGGCCTGCGTGAGCATCATGAAGACCAACCGCATCGGCATGGACACCCTGACCGACGAGCAGGGCAACAGCCTGCACGTGCAGCAGCTGGTGGCGGTCAAGCACTGGGCTCGCCCGCTGCAGCAAGACCTCAAGCTCGACGAACACCGCCTGACCTTCCACGTCCTGGAAGCGCCGGACACGGCTGCGGCCATCATCGATTTTGCGAACCGCAACCAGGTGGAGCACATCGTGATGGGCGCACGAGGCAACTCGGCGCTGCGCCGCTATCTGGGCAGCGTCAGCGCACAGGTGGTGGCCGAAGCCGAATGCTCGGTGACCGTCGTACGGGCCTGAACGATTCCATCGGATTCTTAGATGATTCCAATCCGAACATTTTAATTTTCATGATCTGTCAAGCGGCTTAGCATTCGGGCCATGAATGCTTTGTCCAATTTGCTCGATCCTGCGGTCCTGTTCTTTGTGTTCGGCGTGACAGCCGGCCTGTTGCGCTCCAATCTCGAAATCCCGACGGCGATCAGCCGTTTCCTGTCGCTGTACCTGCTGATGTCGGTGGGGCTGAAAGGCGGCTTTTCTCTGTCACAGACCGGGCTGGGCGCCCATGTGCTCACTGGTCTGGCAGCGGCGGCCATGCTCGCCGTCATCGTGCCGGTGATCGGCTACGCCCTGCTCAAGCGCTGGCTCAACAAGCTGGATGCGGCCGCCGTGGCGGCCACTTACGGCTCGGTCTCTGCCACGACCTTCATTGCCGCCACCCAGTACCTGACCCATCAGGGCATCGAGTACGGCGGTCACATGGCAGCGGCCTTGGTGCTGATGGAGTCGCCTGCCATCATCATGGCGGTGGCGCTGGCCAGTTGGGTGCGGCGCCAGCAGGGCACGGCACCACTGAGCACCGCCACCGGTCAGGCAGCACCCGCACCGCTGGGAGTCAAGGCCGTGCTGCACGAAGCATTGACCGACGGCGCCCAGTTGCTGCTGCTCGGCAGCCTGGTGGTCGGCATGGTGACCGGGGAACAGGGCAAGGCCATGATGGAGCCCTTCTCGTCCGGCCTGTTCAAGGGCATGCTGGCCATCTTCCTGCTCGACATGGGCCTGCTGGTTGCGCGGCAGCTGCCGCTGCTCAAGGGTGTACCCACAGCCCTGCTCGCCTACGGGCTGGTGGCACCGCTGGTGCACGGCGCGCTGGCCGTCGGGCTGGCATGGACGCTGGGGCTGTCTCAAGGGGATGCCACATTGCTGACGGTGCTGGCCGCGAGCGCGTCGTACATCGTCGTGCCGGCGGTGCTGCGCCACGCTATCCCCGAAGCCAACCCTGGGCTCTACCTGGGGCTGTCTCTCGCCGTCACCTTCGTGTTCAACATCCTCGCCGGCATCCCGCTCTACACCCTGGTGGTGGCGCGGTTGTGGCAGGGATAAGGGCGCGGTATTGAAGACCCCGGCGGGCGCCGGGGCGGAGGGGCCGAGGGGCCGCGAACACGCGCCCCAGGTGCCTCGGGCGCGTCAGCCCAGCGCAGCCAGCGCCAACACCTTCTGGAAGGCCTCGACCGGCTTGCCCTTACGGGCCCGCTTGCCGATGTGCGCGGCGTAGGCACTGTTGCGCACGTCCTCTTCCTTGGGCTTGCCGCCGCGGGTCGTGCCGATCACGCGCACGCCCTGGTGCACCGTGACCGCGGCAATCAGCGGGTCACTCTGGGCATCCACTTCCATCAGCGTCAGCCCGCGGCCACCGTTGGACTGCAGCTTGAGTTCGTCCAAGCCGAACACCAGCATGCGCCCGCCCTGTGCCAGGCAGGCCACCTGGATGTGCCCAGGCTGCACCCGCACCGGCGGCAACAGGGTATCGCCCTCGTCCAGCGTCAGGAAGCCCTTGCCCCCCTTCTGGCGCGTGGTCAGGTCACCCAGCTTTGCCAGCAGGCCAAAACCGCCGCTGTTGGCCAGCAGAATCACCTGCTCGGGCGAGCCGGCCAGGTAGTGCTTGGGCTGGGTGCCGGATTCCAGCTCGATCATGGTGGTGATGGGCTGGCCATCCCCTCGCGCCCCCGGCAGGCTGCTGACCGGCACGCTGTACACGCGACCGTTGTTGCCCAACACGATGAGCGGATCCACCGTGCGGCATTCGAAGGTGCCGTACAGGCCGTCGCCCGCCTTGAACGCGAAGCCGGCCGGATCATGGCCGTGGCCGGTGCGCGCGCGCACCCAGCCCTTCTGGCTGATGACCACGGTCACCGGCTCGTCGATCACCTTGACCTCGGCCACGGCGCGCTTTTCGGCCTGGATGAGGGTGCGGCGGTCGTCGCCGAACTGCTTGGCGTCGGCCTCGATCTCCTTGACCACCGTGCGACGCAGCACGCTGTTGTTGCCGAGGATGTCTTCCAGCTTGCCTTGCTCGGCCCGCAGATCCGAGAGTTCCTGCTCGATCTTGATGGCTTCCAGCCGCGCCAGCTGACGCAGCCGGATTTCAAGGATGTCCTCGGCCTGGCGGTCGCTCAGCTTGAAGCGCTCGATCAGCGCAGGCTTGGGCTCGTCGCTGTGGCGGATGATCGCGATCACCTCGTCGATGTTGAGCAGCACCAGCTGCCGGCCTTCGAGGATGTGGATGCGGTCCAGCACCTTGCCCAGGCGGTGCTGGGTGCGCCGGGTCACGGTTTCCATGCGGAAGCCGATCCACTCGGTCAGGATCTGCCGCAGGTTCTTCTGCGTCGGCCGGCCGTCGGCGCCCACCATGGTGAGGTTGATCGGCGCCGAGGTTTCCAGGCTGGTGTGCGCCAGCAGCGTATTGATCAGCTCTTGCTGGTCGATGGTGCGGCTCTTGGGTTCGAACACCAGGCGCACCGGGGCGTCCTTGCTCGACTCGTCGCGCACGGCGTCCAGCACGGACAGCACCGTGGTCTTGAGCTGCAGCTGGTCGGCCGTCAATGCCTTCTTGCCGGCCTTGATCTTCGGGTTGCTGAGCTCTTCGATCTCTTCCAGCACCTTCTGCGCGCTGGTGCCATGCGGCAGCTCGGTCACCACCAGCTGCCACTGACCGCGGGCCAGGTCTTCGATCTTCCAGCGTGCGCGCACCTTGAGGCTGCCCCGGCCGGTGCGATAGGCCTCGGCGATGTCCTGGGGGCTGGAGATGATCTGCCCGCCGCCAGGGAAGTCGGGGCCGGGCAGGAGCTCGGCCAGTTCGGCGTCGGGCAGCTGGTCGTTCTTGATCAGGGCCACGGCGGCAGCGGCCACCTCACGCAGGTTGTGGCTGGGGATTTCCGTGGCCAGGCCCACGGCAATGCCGCTGGCGCCATTGAGCAGCACGAACGGCAACCGCGCCGGCAACTGACGCGGCTCCTGGGTGGAACCGTCGTAGTTGGGCACGAAGTCCACCGTGCCCATGTCGATTTCATCGAGCTGCAGGCGGGCAATCGGCGCCAGCCGGGCTTCGGTGTAGCGCATCGCGGCCGCGCCGTCGCCATCGCGGCTGCCGAAGTTGCCCTGCCCGTCGATCAGCGGGTAGCGCAGCGCGAAGTCCTGCGCCATGCGCACCATGGCGTCGTAGGCGGCGGTGTCCCCGTGGGGGTGATAGCGGCCCAGCACATCACCCACCACGCGGGCGCTCTTGACAGGCTTGGCGCCGGTGTTGCCGCTGAAAGCCAACCCCATGCGCTCCATGGCGTACAGGATGCGGCGCTGCACGGGCTTCTGGCCGTCGCACACGTCAGGCAGGGCACGGCCCTTGACCACGCTGAGCGCGTACTCCAGGTAGGCGCGCTCGGCGTAGTGGGCCAGGGTCAGGGACTCGCCGCCATCCGGGGGCAGCGGGTTGAAGTCGATGGTCTGTTGGGTCATCGTGGTCAGTCGGTACGGGCCCGGGCGTTGCGGGCGGAACGAAGTGTAGTGGCATGCAGCACGGTCGACCGACATCCCGCGGCCCGGTCCACAACGCGACATGACGCTGGTTTGACGCCACTTTCGACGCCGTAACGTCGTCAGCCTCGGGCCAGGCTGACTAAGCTGCCCGCCATGTCCGATGCCCTTGTCTGGTTCAAACGCGACCTGCGCCTGCACGACCATGCTGCGCTCGATGCCGCCTGCCGGTACGCGGCGGGGGGCTCGGTGCGCTGCCTGTACGTGGCCGAGCCGGCGCTGTGGACCTTGCCGGATGCGTCTGCGGCGCAGTGGGGTTTCGTACGTGAATCGCTGCTCGAACTCGCTGCGGCGCTGCGGGCGCGCGGGGTCGAGTTGACTGTTTGGCACGGCGACGTGACCTCGGCGCTGGCGGCATGCTGGCACGCCAGACCGTTCAGTGCCCTGTTCGCCCACGAAGAGACCGGAAACGCGTTCACCTATGCGCGGGACCTGGCGGTGGCGCAGTGGTGTGCCGAGCATCGGGTGACATGGACCGAACGGCCTCAGAACGGCGTGGTGCGACGCCTCCGGAACCGGGATGGCTGGCACCGACACTGGCAGCGCTTCATGAGCCAGCCATGCCTGGACGAACCACCCTTCGACCCGAGAACGCAGCCGGCGCCCGCAGCCGGGGTCTCCGTCGAGGCGCTGGCCGACCTGATTCACCCCCTGGGCCCTGATCCATCGGGCCGCCAGCGCGGGGGGCGGACGGCGGGCCTGCAGCTTCTGGCGTCCTTTCTCATGGCGCGGTGTGCGCGTTACCGAGGCGGCATCTCTTCCCCCTTGAGTGCGACCCATGCGTGTTCGCGGCTGTCGCCCTATCTGGCCTGGGGCTGCCTGTCCGTCAGGGAGGTGGTTCAGGCGACCGAGGCGCGCCTCGCCGAGCTCGCGTTGCGAGCCGACGGTGACACCCAGCGCCAGCAAGCGGGGCTCAAGGCCTTCTTGAGCCGGCTGCACTGGCATTGCCACTTCATCCAGAAGCTGGAGAGCGAACCGGAAATCGAATGGCGCAACATGCACCCGGGCTACGACGAACTGCGGACCGAGGTGGACACGCCCCGATTCGACGCGCTGGTGGCAGGTCGGACGGGCTGGCCGCTGGTCGATGCCTGCGTGGCCATGTTGCGTGAGACTGGATGGCTGAACTTCCGCATGCGCGCCATGCTGGTCTCGGTGGCGACCTATCCCTTGTGGTTGCCCTGGCGTCCTGTCGGTCTGTGGCTGGCCCGTCAGTTCGTGGATTACGAGCCCGGCATCCACTGGAGCCAGATGCAGATGCAGGCCGGCACCACCGGGATCAACGCCACACGCGTCTACAACCCTGTCAAGCAGGCGCGGGACCAGGATCCTCATGGCGACTTCGTGCGGCACTGGCTGCCCGCACTGCGCCGCGTGCCGGACAGCTGGCTGTTCGAGCCGTGGCGCATGCCACCCGACGTCCAGCAACGCTGCGGCGTGCGGGTCGGCCCCGACCCCGAGGCCGACCTGCCCCTGCCGCTGGTGGACCTGGAAGAAGCGCTGCGGGATGCCCGTGCCCGCGTCCACGCGGTGCGAGCCCGGCCCGAGGTGCAGGCGGCCACGGCAGAGATCGTGACCCGGCATGGCTCCCGCGTGAACCGGGATGGACAGGGTCCGAACGGGCCGCGCCGCGCCGGCACGCGGGGTCCCACCCGCGCCAAGGCAGACCCCTCCCAGATGTTGCTGAGCTTTTGACATGCGCATGCGAAAGAAGTCCGACCTGCCGACCAAACTGTGTGCCGCGTGCAGCCGGCCGTTCACCTGGCGCCGAAAGTGGGCGCGTGACTGGGACGAGGTGAAGTACTGCTCCGACCGCTGCCGCCAGCAACGCCCCGCCGCAGAGTCTCGCCCGCGATGAGCAACGTCATCCACTGGTTCCGCCATGACCTGCGCTTGAGCGACAACCCGTCGCTGTTGCATGCGGTTCAGGCCGCACACCTGCAAGGAGGCTCCCTGCTGCCTGTTTTCATCTGGGATCCGGCCGAGACCTTGCCCGGCCCTTGGGGTCCCCGCCGCAGGGGCCCTCACCGCATGGCCGTGCTGGCCGACACGCTGGCTTCGCTGGATGCCGCTCTGCAGGCTTTGGGCAGCCGGCTGTTGGTGCTGCGCGGGCCGGTCGTCGCGGTTCTCCCCCGGTTGGTGGCGGCAATGAAGGCAGAACTGGTCACGGCCGAGGACATCGCGGCCCCCTTCGAGCAGGATGAAGTGGCGTCGTTGTGCGCCACGGCGAGACGCGACGGCTGGCAGCTCGTTACCACGTGGCAGTCCAGCCTGCTGGCCCCGGACGACCTTCCCTTCTCCATCGACCGCGCGCCCGATGTGTTCACGGCCTTCCGGCAGCAGGTGGAGCGCGCGGGCGTGCAAGCCCGTGCGCCGCTGCCGGCCCCGGCAGCCTTGCCGCCCTTGCCCTCGGCCGAGTGCTTGTGGGACCCACGGGCCGCTGCCCGAACCATGACCGCGCAGGGCGATGGCGCCGTGCCGGTGCTTTTGTGCCACACGCCGCTCAAACGCCCCGCGCCGGACACGCTTGCGTACGAGGCCCGATCCGCTTTTCCTTACCACCTGCCCGCGTGCGCACCCGGCGAAGCAGGCGGACAGGCGCATCTGACGCGGTACCTGCAACGGCGGCTGCCGCACAGCTACAAGGCCACGCGCAACGGGCTGATGGGCATCGACTACTCGAGCAAGTTCTCCCCCTGGCTGGCCAGCGGCGCGCTCTCTGCGCGGCAGATCATGCATGCCCTGCGCGCATTCGAAGCCGAGCACGGCGCAAATGAGGGCAGCTACTGGCTCTGGTTCGAACTGCTGTGGCGCGATCACTTCCGGCTCATGCACCTGAAACACGGTCGGGCGCTCTACCGTGCGCGCGGTCTGAGCGATCTCCCTCTGCCGCAGCATGACGTCTCGGCATTCCAACGCTGGTGCGAGGGCCGCACTGGCCATGCGTTCGTCGATGCCGGCCTGCGCGAGCTGCACGCAAGCGGGTTCCTGTCCAACCGCATGCGGCAGGTGGTGGCCAGCTACCTGGTGCACGAGTTACAGAGCGACTGGCGCGCCGGTGCAGCGTGGTTCGAGTCCCAGCTGGTCGACTACGACGTCTACAGCAACCAGGGCAACTGGCTCTACCTGGCTGGACGGGGAACCGACCCGCGAGGTGGCCGCCGCTTCAATCCCGACAAGCAGGCCCACGACCACGACCCCGAAGGCCTGTACCGCCGTCTGTGGAGCACCGCATGAGCCGCTTGCGTCTCATCCTCGGGGACCAGCTTAACCCCCTGCACAGCTGGTTCTCCACGGTCGACCCGGACACCGTCTACGTGTTGATGGAGGTCCGCAGCGAGACAGACTACGTGCGACACCATGCGCAGAAGATCCTCGCCATCTTTGCGGGCATGCGGGAGCTGGGCCGACAGCTCAAGGCTGCCGGGCACCGGGTGCGTTACGTGGCCATCGACGACCCGAGCAACCGGCAATCGGTCACGGACAACCTGGATGCCCTGGTGTCGCACTACGCAGCCACCCACGTGGAATACCAGGCGCCAGACGAATGGCGGCTGGACGCGGTGCTGGACGCGTGGGGCAAGGCCCAGCTTGCGCACGGCGTCGCGGTGACGCAGGTCGACAGCGAGCACTTCTACACGACACGCGACGAAGCCCGCGCGCTCTTCAAAGGGCGCAAACAGTGGCTCATGGAGCACTTCTACCGGCAGATGCGCGTACGCCATGGCGTGCTGATGGACGAAGACAGCAAGCCCGCCGGAGGACAGTGGAACTTCGATCAGGACAACCGCAAAGCGTGGCCCGGCACGCCCCCCGAGCCCGCCGACTGGCGCCACCCGCACGATCACCGCGCGCTGTGGTCGACCATCGAGGCAGCCGGTGTGGCGCACTTCGGCGCGCCACAGGCCGAGGCCCTGGCTTGGCCCTTGCACCGGGGTGAGGCGCTTCAGCATCTGGCCGCCTTCGTGCAGCACGCCCTGCCCCACTTCGGCGACTTCCAGGACGCACTCACCCATCGGGGCTGGCGCCTGTTCCATTCGCTGCTGTCGTTCGCGCTCAACACCAAGATGCTCAACCCGCGCGAGGTGGTGCAGGCAGCTCAGAACGCCTGGCGCGATGGGCACGCGCCGCTGAGCGCCGTCGAGGGCTTCATCCGCCAGATACTGGGCTGGCGCGAGTACGTACGCGGTGTGTACTGGGCTCACATGCCTGGCTACACCCACGTCAACCACTTCGGGCACACGCATCCTCTGCCCGGCTGGTTCTGGCATGGCGACACCCGCATGGCGTGCATGAAGCACGCCGTCGGTCAGTCCCTGAGCCAGGCCTATGCACATCACATCCAGCGGCTGATGGTGATCGGCAACTTTGCGCTGCTGGCCGGGCTGGATCCTCAGGCCCTGCACGAGTGGTATCTGGGCGTCTACATCGACGCGTTCGAATGGGTCGAGGCCCCGAACACGCTGGGCATGAGCCAGTTCGCCGACGGAGGGAAGCTGGCAACCAAACCCTATGTCTCCAGCGCGGCCTACCTGCACCGCATGGGCGACCATTGCACCGGCTGCCCTTATGACCGCAAGGACAGGCTGGGCCCACGCGCCTGCCCCTTCAACGCGCTGTACTGGGACTTTCACCTGCGCCACGACGGGCTGCTGCGCCGCAACCCGCGCATCGGCATGGTGTACCGGCAGATCGATCGCATGGACGAGGCCGAGCGCCAGCAGATCCGGGTCAAGGCCGCCGAACTGGTGCGCCATCTCGACCAGCTCTGAAGCAGATGAACGAGCCCCTGCTCGCAAATCGCCTCCGGCACCATCGCGCCGTGACGAACGCACGCCTGACTTCGTGACCCGCCCTCATTTCCCTTGATCGGCCGGCTGGCGCGACAATCAGAATACGCGCAACGTTCACCGACGGCGCAGACCGCCACGCCCGTCTTCCTTTCATGCCCGACTCATGCCTTCGTGAAGCGCTCGACGCCCTGCAGCCCACAGGAGGTCGGAAACACCAGGCCAGCCTGCGCGGCCGCACCCTCAGCACCGCCTTCCAGCCGATCTACAGCCTGTCTCACAGCCGAGCGGTCGGCCATGAGGCGCTGCTTCGTGCCATCGACGAAGACGGCCGCCCCGTGTCCCCCCTGCAGATGTTCGACGAGGTTCCGGCAGGCGAGGCGGCGTGGTGCGACACGCTCAGCCGGGTCATGCACCTGTTCAACTTCGCCGAACACGCGCCACCTGCACACTGGCTGTTCCTCAACATCCGACCAGAGGCGCTGGTGGCCCTGGCCGATCCTGCGCAGCTTGGCTTCCTCTCCGAGATCCTGAGCAGGCTGGGGATCTCGCCCTCGCTGATCGTGCTGGAACTGCTGGAAAGCGCCATCCCGGATGGCGACGCCTTCCTGTCCGCTGTCGCCGCCCTGCGGTCGCACGGTATGCTGATCGCGCTGGACGACTTCGGTGCAGGCCACTCGAATTTTGACCGGGTCTGGCGAGTCCGGCCGGACATCGTGAAGCTCGACCGCAGCCTGGTCACCGCCATGGCCGACGATCCGGGCCGGCTGCGGGCGGTCACCCAGACCGTATCGGTGCTGCACGAAGCCGAAGCCCTGGTCCTGATGGAAGGCATCGAAACGCCGCGCGAAGCGCTGCTGGCGCTCGAGTCGGATGTCGACCTGGTGCAAGGCTACTACTTTGCACGCCCCCAGCCCGAACTCGCGCCGCGGACGCGCCACGAGGGCATCGCCGCCCTGCACGTGGAACTGGCGCGGTTTCGCGCCCTTCAGCGCACGCAGCAGAGGAACCTGATGGCGCCCTTCCAGAACGCCATCGGCTACGCCGGTGTGCTGCTGAGTGCCGGGCGCCCGCTGGACGAAGCGGCCCGCTCCTTCCTGGCCCTTCCCGGTGCCCTCGTCTGCTTCGTGCTGGACGACGCCGGCTTTCAGGTCGGCCCCAACCTGTGGGTGGAAGAACGGCGTGCCGCCCAGGGGCCGGGCTTCAGCCCGCTGGGGCAGGCGGACGGCGCATGCTGGGCCCGTCGCCCCTACTTCAAACGGGCGCTTCAGGCCCCGGGGCGGGTACAGGTCACGCGCCCGTACCGTACCCTGGGCGGCAAGGGCATGACGGTGACCGTCTCGTATGCATTCCAGCAGGCGCTCCGACCTGGCGAAACGACACCGTCCTGGCACGTCGTCTGCGGGGACGTGAGCTGGGGGCCGGGCGGGGTGTGGCACGCACCGCCGCCCTTTGCGGCCGAGGTGCTGCCGCTGCCGCCCGCAGCAGACGCTTGAACCGATCACAGAGCCAGCGTGCATCGGCGGGCTTCGGTACCATACCGGGTATCAAAACTGATCCCCTTGCTTCATGACTGGTCCGACCCCCGCCTTCTGGCAAGAACGCTTCGATACGCAGCAGACAGGCTGGGATCGGGGGCAAGCCAGTCCACAGCTTCAGACCTGGTTGGAGACCGGTCAACTGCAGCCTTGCCGCATCATCGTGCCCGGTTGCGGCCAGGGCTGGGAGGTGGCCGAACTGGCCGCGCGCGGCTTTGACGTCACGGGCATCGACTACACCGAGGCCGCGGTGGAACGAGCGCGGGCGCTGTGCGATGCACGCGGCGTGAAGGCCCGGATCGTGCACGCCGACGTGTTGCGCTACCAGCCCGACACCGCTGCGGACGCGATCTACGAGCAGACCTGTCTGTGCGCCCTTCACCCTGATCACTGGACCGCCTACGCCGATCAGCTGCATGCCTGGCTGAAGCCCGGCGGCCACCTCTTTGCCCTGCTGATGCAGCGCCTCCGCCCTGCCGCGACCGAGGAAGGCCTCATCGAAGGGCCGCCGTACCACTGCGACATCAACGCCGTGAGGGCGCTTTTCCCGGCTCACCGCTGGCAGTGGCCCCGCCCGCCCTACCCTAAGGTCGGCCACCCCAATCTGTCGCACGAGCTGGCGGTGCACCTGTCGAGGGTTTGATCCAAATCAAATCACCGTCAATTGCACCGAACCGGGGCACGAAGAAGCACCGAAGCCCGGTCTCGGTGCACCAGACAGGGCTCAAGTCGTCCTCGTTCACGCCGAACACCCCTCTGCCACCAAAACAGATCTGAGGAGTTCGGACAAAATGAAAAATTCCAGCCGCCCCAGTTTGGGGATTGCAGGCCGGCTGATGGCGGTGGTGGCCGCGTTGACCCTTGTGCTCATCGCAACCGCCATCTATGCCATTCAAGAGCTCAACGATGTGAGCGAGCTCGCCAAGCGCGCGGAGAGCAACCGCGTTCCGCAACTGAACCGCGTCGCCCAGGTGGAGCTCAGCGTCACCCGCGTTTCGCTGCAGTTGCGACATGCCATGCTGGCGCGCACCCCCGAGGAACGGCAGACTGCCCTCGACGACATCGCAGCCAAGCGCCTCTTCATCGAGCGCGAGCTCGCGCAGTACCGCGACATGCTCTTTACGGAAAAGGGCAAGGCCCGGTACGCTGCCGTGCCAGGTCTGGTCGTTGCATTCTGGAAAGAAGGCGACGCCAACGTGGCACTGATCCAGGAAGGCCGCAGGGATGAAGCCTTCGCCTACCTGGTGGAGCACACCATTCCCGCCCGCAACGCCCTGCTGAAGGTCCTGAACGAAACCGTCGTTTACCAGAGCGACGCCCTGTCTCACGAGATCGTCGACATCACTCAGGCCGTCGGCAGCACCACGCGCCTGCTCATCGCCGCGTTTTCCGGCATGACGATCGGCCTCGTTGGCTTTGCCTTGTGGGTCGGCCGCACCTTGCGGCGGCGCGTGCGCGAGGCCCGGCACGTGGCCGAGCGCGTTCGCGATGGCGATCTGAGCAGCACCATCCGCGACGACGCCCATGACGAGTTCTCGCCGCTGGTGGCCGCGCTGGCCGAGATGCAGCAAGCCCTGGTCCGGGTGGTGTCCGGCGTGCGCAGCAGCGCCGAAGGCGTCGCAGGCGCGAGCCAGGAGATCGCCCAAGGCAACCAGGACCTGTCCGCGCGCACCGAGCACCAGGCCAGTGCACTGCAGCAGACGGCGGCCACGATGGAAGAGCTGGGCACAACCGTGCGCCACAATGCCGAGCACGCTCAGCAGGCAAACCGCCTTTCGGAAGAAGCCGCAACCGTCGCGCTGCGCGGGGGCGAAGTGGTGGGCAACGTGGTCGCCCGCATGCAGGGCATCTCGCACTCCTCGCGCCAGATCGCCGACATCATCTCGGTGATCGACGGCATCGCCTTCCAGACCAACATCCTCGCACTCAATGCCGCGGTCGAGGCCGCACGCGCGGGCGAGCAAGGCCGCGGTTTCGCCGTGGTGGCAGAAGAGGTGCGCACCCTGGCCAAGCGCAGTGCCGATGCCGCCCGCGAGATCAAATCATTGATCCAGGGCAGTGTGGACGAGGTGGAACAAGGTGCCACCCTGGTGCAGGAGGCCGGACAAACGATGGAAGACATCGTGAAGGCCATCACGCGTGTCAACGAGATCGTGCGCGAGATCAACACCGCCAGCCAGGAACAGAGCGCCGGCATCGGACAGGTGGGACAGGCCATCGAGCAGATGGACCAGGCCACTCAGCAGAATGCCGCGCTGGTCGAGCAATCGGCCGCCGCCGCCGACAGCATGCGGCAACGTGCCGATGAGCTGGTGCAGGCTGTGGCTGCCTTCCGGCTTCGCTCCGCCTGACCGACGGGTCAGATGTCGACGTCGACCGCGTCGCCGTGCAGCTCCATGAGCTCACGGCGCGAGGCGGCCTCGCCCTTGCCCATCAGCCGGTTGAAAGCCCCTTCGGTGTCGCCGAAGCCCGGCTCACCATAGGCCACCGGCAACAGGCGGCGGGTGTCCGGGTTCAGCGTGGTGTCCCACAGCTGCTCGGCGTTCATCTCGCCCAGGCCCTTGAAGCGGCTGATGCTCCAGGCGCCTTCGCGGCAGCCTTCCTTGCGGAGCTTGTCGAGGATGGCGTTGAGCTCACCCTCGTCCAGCGCATACAACTTGGCCGCGGGCTTCTTACCGCGCGCCGGCGCATCCACCCGGAACAGCGGCGGGCGGGCGATGTAGATGTGGCCCGTTTCGATCAGGCGCGGGAAGTGGCGGAAGAACAGCGTGAGCAGCAGCACCTGGATGTGCGAGCCGTCCACGTCGGCGTCCGAGAGGATGCAGATCTTGCCGTAGCGCAGCCCTGACAGGTCGACCTCGTCGTTCGGCCCGTGCGGGTCGACGCCGATCGCCACCGAGATGTCGTGGATCTCGTTGTTGGCAAACAGGCGGTCACGCTCGACCTCCCACGCGTTGAGCACCTTGCCGCGCAGCGGCAGGATGGCCTGCGTCTCCTTGTCGCGGCCCATCTTGGCGCTGCCACCGGCCGAGTCGCCCTCGACCAGGAACACCTCGTTGAACGCGATGTCGCGGCTTTCGCAGTCGGTCAGCTTGCCGGGCAGCACGGCCACGCCGGAGCTCTTCTTCTTTTCGACCTTCTGGCCGGCCTTCTGGCGAGCCTGCGCCTGCTTGATCACCAGTTCGGCCAGCTTGCGGCCGTATTCCACATGCTGGTTGAGCCACAGCTCCATCGCCGGCTTCACATAGGTCGTGACCAGCCGCAGCGCATCGCGGCTGTTCAGGCGCTCCTTCGTCTGCCCCTGGAACTGCGGGTCCAGCACCTTGGCGCTCAGCACAAAGCTCGCGCGGCTGAACACGTCGTCGGGCATCAGCTTCACGCCCTTGGGCATGAGCGAGTGCATCTCGATGAAGCCCTTCACCGCATTGAACAGGCCGTCCTTCAGCCCCGCCTCGTGCGTGCCGCCGGCCACCGTGGGGATCAGGTTGACATAGCTTTCGCGCATGGGCGCGCCTTCTTCGGTGAAGGCCACGCACCAGGCCGCACCCTCGCCTTCGGCGAAGTTCTCGGTCTCGCTGCCGCTGGCGTACTGCTCGCCCTCGAACAGCGGGATGACCGGGTCGGTCGTCAGCGTCTGGGTCAGGTAGTCGCGCAGGCCGCCCTTGTAGAGCCAGGTCTGCACCTCGGCGTCCTTGCCGGCCTTCTCGATGGTGAGGGTGATGGTCACGCCCGGCATCAGCACGGCCTTGCTGCGCAGCATGTGCACCAGCTCGCCACGCGGCAGTTCGGCGCTTTCGAAGTACTTCGCGTCCGGCCACACGCGCACGGTCGTGCCGTTCTTGCGGTCGCCACTGGCGGCCGGGCGCACGGCCACGGGCTCGATCACGTCGCCGCCGCTGAAGGCCAGCGTGGCCACCTGCTTGTCGCGGCACACCGTCACCTGCAGGCGTGTGGCCAGCGCGTTGGTCACGCTCACGCCCACGCCATGCAGGCCGCCCGAGAAGCTGTAGGCCCCGCCCGACCCCTTGTCGAACTTGCCCCCCGCGTGAAGCCGGGTGAACACGATCTCGACCACCGGCACACCTTCCTCGGGGTGGATGCCGAACGGGATGCCCCGACCATCGTCCTCCACGCTGATCGATCCATCGGTGTGCAGCGTGACCGCAATGCGCTTGCCGAAGCCGGCCAGGGCCTCGTCGGCCGCGTTATCGATCACCTCCTGGATGATGTGCAGCGGGTTGTCGGTCCGGGTGTACATGCCCGGACGCTGCTTGACAGGCTCCAGGCCCTTGAGGACGCGGATGGAGCCCTCGCCATAGGTGGCGCTGGGCTGGGTGGACGCTTTGGGAGACGGCTTGGCAGACATGGGCGCCGATTCTACGGACGTCCGGACGCCCCTTCCCCCTTGATGAGGTAGCCCGATGCGCTCAGGTTGCCCACACAGCACAGACAGCTTGTGAGAAAATTGACACCAACTATTACAAACGCAGCCGTCCCATGTTCACCCGCACCGCCCTCGCCTTGCTGAGCGCCCTGACGCTGGCCACCGCCGCGTCGGCAGACCAGCAGTACGACGTCACCACCCCGACCGACGCGCCCTACACGCGCTTCGAACACCAGGTGGTGCCGGGCAGCTTCGTGGACACCTTCGATTTCCTGCTGTCCATCACCTCCCCGGGCTACATCTGGCTGTTCCCGCGGCAAGACGCCTGGTTCGGGTTCGACAAGGTCGAGAACACCGCCAACGTCAGCCTGGTCCTGCGCAACAACGACACCGGCGTGCAGTACATCGGGCGGCTCTTCCCCGAGGTGGACCGGACGGTCGGCTGGTTCGAGCCCGGCGTGATGAGCATGGTGGTGTCCGGGTTCGACCCGAACAAGTCGCTCTACCTGACAGGCACCTTCGATGCCGGCTCGTACACAGCCACGATTTCGGGCCTGGCCACGGGTTCGGCCGGTACCAGCTACATCGCCAAGTTCGCCTTCACCGAGGCCGTGCCCGAGCCCACGACCACCGCCATGATGCTGCTGGGCCTGGGGGCAATCGGCTGGGTGGCCGCCCGCCGCCGCGGCCAGTGACCATCACTGGAAGTAGCCCAGCATCCGCTCGATCGCCATCGTGAAGGGCTGCTGCATCATCGGCAGCGTCAGCCACAGGCCCGTCAGGCCCACCCCCAGTGTCACGGGAAAGCCGACGGAGAAGATGTTCATCTGAGGCGCCACACGCGCCACCAGACCCATCACCATGTTGACCAGAATCAGCATGGCGACCACCGGCAGCGAGACCCACAGCCCCAGCTTGAACAGCTCGGCACCCCAGGTCTGCGGCTGCACCACCTTGAGGAAAGCCAGCGGCTCGGGTGACACCGGAAAGGCCTGAAAGCTCTGCAGCACGGCCGCCGTGAGCAGCAGGTGGCCATTCATCACCACGAACAACCATGCCGCCGCGGTGCCGTAAAAGCGCGCGACCGCATTGAGCTGCCCGCCGCTGGTGGGATCGAAGAAGGCGGCAAAGCTCAGGCCCATCTGCAGGCCCACCACTTCGCCGGCGAACTCGATGGCGGCGAACACGACCCGTGCGGCAAAGCCCACGGTCAGGCCGATCATCACCTGCTGCACGATCAGCATCAGCGCGTGCGGCGAATTGATCGTGTACTGGCTCAATTCGGGCGGCAGGCTGGGCTCGGCCGCGACGACGACGAGCAGCGCCAACCCGATGCGGACACGGCGCGGGATCACGCGCATGGACAGCACGGGCGCCGCCGTGAACAGGCCCAGCACGCGGAAGAATGCCCACAACCAGGGCGAGATCCACGCCAGAACCTGAGCTTCGCTGAAGCTGACCACCTCAGCCCACCACGTTCGGGATGTTCTGCAGCACCTGCTGAATGTAGTCCACCAGGGTGCTCAGCATCCAGGGGCCGGCCACGGCCAGCGTGGCGAAGGCGGCCAGCAGCTTGGGCACGAAGGACAGGGTCTGTTCGTGGATCTGGGTGGCAGCCTGAAAGATGCTCACCACCAGGCCCACGGCCAGCACGACCAGCACGATGGGACCGCAGATGGTCAGCAGTGTCAGCAGGCCGTCGCGGCTGATGGTCAGGACTTGTTGGGGATCCATGGATCGACCTCTTTCGGATGTCAGGGCACGAAGCTGGCGGCCAGCGAGCCCAGCAACAGGTTCCAGCCATCGGCCAGCACGAACAGCATCAGCTTGAAGGGCAAGGCCACCAGCACGGGCGACAGCATCATCATCCCCAGGCTCATCAGCACACTGGCCACGATCATGTCGATGACCAGGAAGGGGATGAAGATCAGAAAGCCGATCTGGAAGGCCGACTTCAGCTCGCTGGTGACGAAGGCCGGCACCAGCACGCGGAACGGCACGGTCTCGGGCTTGACCTCGCCCTCGATGCGGGCGAGCTTGACGAACAGCCCCAGGTCGGACTGCCGGGTCTGCTTGAGCATGAACTGCCGCATCGGGCCCTGGCCGCGCTCCAAGGCTTCATTGAAGCTGATCTGGTTGGCCGCAAAGGGCTCGTAGGCCTCCTTGTAGACCTTGTCGAGCGTGGGCCCCATGACGAACATCGTCAGGAACAGAGACAGACCGATGATGACCTGGTTGGGCGGCGCGGCCTGAGTGCCCAGCGCCTGACGCATCAGGCTGAGCACGATGGCGATGCGGGTAAAGCCCGTCATCATCAGCAGCACGGCGGGCAGAAAGCTCAGCGCCGTGAAGAACAGCAGCGTCTGGATGGGCACCGAATAGGTGTTGCCCGAGGGGCCCTGGCCCACCATCAGCGGCAGGCTCGCCGGCGCGCCGGCGCTCTGTGCGCAAACGGCCCCCGCCATGAGAGCGAGGCCGGCAGTCAGGGCGATCCGCAGCGTGCGGCGGCGAAGGGCGGAAGAGGACGAACTCATCACGAAAGGTGCGCGTTGTCAGGAGCCTGCCTGCTTGTTGCCCTGCGTCAGGCGACCCAGCACCGAGGCAAAAGCCTGCGCAGGCGGTACGGCCTGCGCCGCTTCGAAACCGGCCAGGGGTTGCATGGTGTGCAGGGTGGTGATGCGCTGCGCCGTGACGCTGAGGATCAGCCAGGTGCGCTCGTCGCCCGCGCCGATTTCGACGGCCACCAGTCGCTGACCCGGCCCCAGGTTGAGCACGCTGATCGGCTTCATGAGTGCCTGTGCCCCGACCAGTCCGCCCTGGGCGAGGCCCGACCGCTTCAGCAGCCACAGACACACGGGGATGCAGGCCACGATGAAGACGAACCAGAACACCATCAATCCACTGGAGGCCATGGCCTGAATTTCCCTGTCTCAACCGCCGCGACTCAGGCGACGCATCCGTTCCGAAGGGGTGACGATGTCGGTCAGTCGGATACCGAACTTGTCATTGACCACCACCACTTCACCCTGCGCAATGAGGAAGCCATTGACCAGCACATCCATCGGCTCCCCCGCCAGCGCATCGAGTTCCACAACGGACCCCTGCGCCAGCTGGAGGATATTCTTGATCGGAATGCGCGTGCGCCCCAGTTCCACCGTCAACTGAACGGGGATATCCAGGATCATGTTGATGTCGTTGCCAGCCGGGTTGGCTGCCGGCTGCTGCGGCGCGAAGCTGGCAAACGCCGCGGGCGTCATCTGCTGGGCCGGGCTGGCCACTTCGCTGGCAGCCGAGGCGAACACATCGTCGGCCGAGGCGCCACCCGAAGTGGCCTGTTGCGCGAGCGCGGCCTCCCATTCCGCCGCCATCGCGTCCTGCTCGGCGGCGCTGTCACTCGGGGGGAACTCTGCGGGGTCAGACATGTTGGTCTCCCAGCCAGCTGGTATTGCCGGCTGTCAGTAGCTTTTCAATGCGAAGGGCGTATTTGCCGTTGGAGGTGCCGTAGTAGCAATCGAACACGGGCACCCCGTCGACCTTGGCCTGGATGAGTTGCTCCAGGTCGAGTTCGATGAAGTCGCCGGGCTTGAGGGCCAGCAGGGTCTCGACCGTGGCAGGGGCATGGGCCAGTTCGGCCACCAGCGACACCTCGGCCGACTGGATCTGCTGCGTCAGCAGCGTCACCCAGCGGCGATCGGGCTCGGACGAGTCCCCCTGGATCGACGAGAACAGGATGTCGCGGATGGGCTCCAGCGTGGCGTATGGAATGCAGACGTGAATGGTGCCGCTGGTGTCGCCGATTTCCAGCGTGAACGAGCAGCACACCACGATCTCGCTGGGCGTGGCCACGGTGGCGAACTGGGGCTGCATCTCGGAGCGCTGGTATTCCAGCTCGACCGGGTAGATGCCCTGCCACGAGCGCTTGTACTCTTCGGTGATCACGTCCACCAGGCGGCGGATGATGCGCTGCTCGGTGGCGGAAAAGTCGCGCCCTTCGATGCGCGTGTGGAACTTGCCCGAGCCGCCGAACAGCGAGTCGATCACGGCGAACACCAGCGTGGGATCGCACACGATCAGGCCGGAGCCGCGCAGCGGCTTGACCGACATGATGTTGAAGTTGGTCGGCACGACGATGTCGCGCAGGAAGGCGCTGTACTTCTGCACCTTGATGCCGCCGACCGACACTTCGGGCGACTTGCGGATCAGGTTGAACAGCCCGATGCGGATGTTGCGGGCGAAGCGCTCGTTGATGATCTCCATCGTGGGCATCCGCCCACGGACGATGCGCTCCTGCTGCGCCAGGTTGTACTCGCGGATGCCCTCCTTGGGCATCTCCTCCTGCTCGAGCTTCTGGCTCTCGCCGGTGATGCCCTGCAGCAACGCATCGACTTCGTCTTGCGAAAGGATCTGCTGGTTCATGGTCGGTCGACTTCCGGGGCCGGTAACGCAAACAGGCCGGGCAGATCGCTCACTGGATGATGAACGACGAGTAGGCCACCTGGACGATGGGGTTGTAGAGCTCCACGCGACGCTTCTTCTTTTTCTTCTTCTTGGGTGCGTCGCCCTCGGCTTCTTCCTCGTCCGGATCCTCGACCTCGTAGCCCATGGAGCGGGCCGCTTCACGACGGATCTCTTCAGCCAGATCCTGCTTGCCCTCGGCCGTCAGCAGCTGGACGGACGACTTGTGCGAGAGGATCAGCAGGATGGCGTTGCGAATGGCCGGCATGTAGGCCTTCATTTCTTCGGCCACCTTCGGGTCATCGACCTGCAGGCTCACGCCGACCTGGGCGTAGCGCTCGGCATCCTTGTCGGCCAGGTTGACGACAAAGGGGTCCAGCGGGACAAAGGTTGGCGGCGCGCCGTGGTCCTTGCCATGCTCGGGCTTCTTGGCCGTCTTCGCCGGCTTGGCGTGCTCTTCCTCGCCACCGCCGTCTTCGGCCGCAGCGGCCTCCGCCTCGGCGGCCTTCTTCTTCATCATGAAGAACGCCGCACCACCGCCGCCCAGCAGCAGCACGGCCACGGCAGCAATGATGATGATCAGTTTCTTCGAGCCCTTCTTGGGGGCATCGCCCTCGGCCGGGGCCGCAGCAGGGGCAGCTGACATTCGCTCTTCTCCTGGAGTCCACGATCTGGGTGCTCAATCGGCACGCAGGTCATGGAGGGATTGTCCGAAGCCAGCCGCATCGCGAAAAAGCGATAAGCCCGGTGAAAGGCGCTCGATTCTCAGTCGGCGCCGAGGCCGATCAGGCGTACAGGTCCAGTCCGCCCAGTCGGCCCGGGCGCGGCGCGCTCACCGGACGCATCGCGCCATCGCTGTCCAGGCTGGCGTCCGCATCGGCCCTGTCACCACGGCCCGTGGCAAGCGCACCACGTTCTGCGCTGGCCTGAGCAAACTGCTGGCCGAAGCCCTGCTGTGCGGTCTGGTCCGACACACCGGCTCCGGTCAGGCTCAGGCCCACGCTGTCGAGTGCACTGGACAACAGGGGCATGCTGGCTTCAATGGCCTTTCTCGTTTCTAACGCCGCCGCCGCAAAATCCACCTGAGCCGACTGGCCATCCAGTGAAATCTTCACGTTGATGGGGCCCATCTCGGCCGGATTGAGGTGCAACTCCGCCGTCATCGGTCCGTTCACGCTGGTCTGGCCCACCCACATGCTGACCTGGTCGGCCAGGGCCTGGGCGAAGTCAGGGCTGTAGACCGGTGTGGCAAGGGTGGCGCTCTGGGTCGGGCCTTCGGCCCGGCCGGCCTGTGGGGCGGCGCCCTTCAAGCCACCTGCCATCAGGTGGGCGAAGGCATCGGTCTCGACCTTCTGCTCGCCGGACGCTCCGACCGGCTTCAACATGGTATCGGCCTGCAGTGCCACGGTGCCGCTGGCCTGACGCCACGAAGCGGTATCCAGCGCCAGGGCGCCAGCAGCCTCACCGCCCGGCTGCCCTCCGCGCGGATCCTGGTCGGCCTGGGCGGTCGCCTCTGCCCCCGACTGCAACTGCGCGGCCTCACCCGCCAGGGCGTCGGCCTCCGCCTGGCTCGCCAGCCAGGCCATCAGGCCTTGCGCGTCACCCGGCTGAATCTGGCTGGGAGGCTGAAATTCCCGCGCGACCACGCCGGCGTCGGTCACCGCGGTGTCCTTGCGGTCTGCAGACTCGGGGGGGCGCTCATCGGTCGCCTTGTCCGCCGAGTCGGTGCGCGCGCCCTCACGGGAGGCTGGCTTGGCGCCGCGGTTGTCCGCCCGGGTGGCATGTTTGTCTGCCGGCCGCTGGGCCGCGGTCGGCGCCACGGGCTGTTCTGCACGGGCAGCCGGTGCCTTGGTGGCCACGGGCTGGCGGGCCACCTGGGGCGCCTTGGGCGGCTGGCTGGCCTGCGCGGGCTTGGCCGGCGCCTTGGGGGCCGGCTCTGCAGCCTGATGCTGGCTCATCAACTGTGCGAACGACAGGCCTGCCCCACCCGCCTGCTGGCTCGCCAGGCGGCTGGCCAGGTCACCCAGTTGCAGGCCACCGCCCTGGGCGGCCACGTTGGCGGGAAGGTTCTTGTTGCTGGCAATCGGAGAGCTCATCGCGGGGGTCCTTTCGGCTGCGGCGGCGTTCGGATGGGAGGAGTCGGATCAGAGCGGACCGGCGGCCAGGGGGCTCATGCCGCCCAGGCCGGCTCCGCCACGCGTGAGGCGCGCGGCCATCTCGTCGGTGGCCTTCTGCTCCTGCCGGGATGCACGTTGCTGCGCGTCGGCATGGCGACGGTCGATCAGCTGAGAGACGGCCGCCACCCGGCGCTCACGCTCGATCAGCTGGCCTTGCATGCGGTCCATCTGGGCACGAGCCATGGCCACGCGGCGGTCCTGCTCGGACACCGCCTCGGCCAGACGGGCCATGAAGTCCTGGTAGCAGCGCAGGATCTCCATGCCACCACTCTGGCGGAACTGGGCCTGCCAGCGCTGCTCGTAGTCGCGGCGCCAGTCACTGAGCGACTGGGCCTGCTGGCGCGCGGCGTCGTAGGCCTTGCGGCTGGTCTCCAGGGCAGTGATGGCCTCGTCGCGCTCCTTCTCGGCGGACTCGAGCACCATCAGCAGGGCTTGCACGCCACTCATGCGGCCACCTTCGGATCAACAGGGGTCAGGGACAACAGGGTCGACATCAGGGGTTCACGATCTGGTGAAGTTGGGCCACGCTGTCGTCCAGTGTGGCAGGAGTGTGCATGCCTTGCTGCAGCAAATGCACCATGGCCGGGTGAACCCGGACCGCCAGGTCCAGTTCGGGGTCGCCACCGGGCACATAGGCACCCAGCTGGATCAGGTCACGCGCCTTGCTGTAGCGCGACCACAACTGCCGGAAGCGGCGTGCATCGTCGATGTGGTCGTGGTCGGCCACGTTGTGCATCACGCGGGACGCCGATCGCTCGATGTCGATCGCCGGGAAGTGGCCCGATTCGGCCAGTTCGCGCGACAGCACGATGTGGCCGTCCAGAATGGCGCGCGCCGCATCGGCGATCGGGTCCTGCTGGTCGTCGCCTTCGGACAGCACGGTGTAGAACGCCGTGATCGAGCCATGGCCATTCAGGCCGTTGCCGCTGCGCTCGACCAGCTGGGGCAGCTTGGCAAAGCACGAGGGCGGATAGCCCTTGGTGGCCGGCGGCTCGCCAATGGCCAGGGCGATCTCGCGCTGGGCCATCGCATAGCGGGTCAGCGAATCCATCAGCAGCAGCACGTGCAGGCCCTGATCGCGGAAGTGCTCTGCCACGGCGGTGGCGTAGTTGGCGCCCTGCATGCGGGTCAGCGGCGGGGCATCGGCCGGCGCGGCCACCACCACCGAGCGGGCCAGGCCCTCTTCGCCCAGGATGTCCTCGATGAACTCCTTGACTTCGCGGCCCCGCTCACCGATCAGGCCCACGACGATGACGTCGGCCTGGGTGTAGCGGGCCATCATCCCCAGCAGCACCGATTTACCCACGCCCGAGCCGGCGAACAGGCCGATCCGCTGGCCGCGGCCCACGGTCAGCATCGAGTTGATGGCGCGCACGCCGGTGTCCAGCGGCAGGCGCACCGGGTCGCGCTCCATCGCGTTGATCGGGCGGCGGGCCAGCGGCTCGCTGCGCACGTCCTTCAGCGGGCCCATGCGGTCCAGTGGCTCGCCCTGGGCGTTCACCACCCGGCCCAGCAGGCCGCTGCCCACCGGCAGGTGGCGGGTGCGGTCTTCGCTGCGACGCCACGGGTGGTTCGGGCGCCCCAGCACCGGCGGGTTGACCGGGATGGTGCGCGGCACCACACGGGCGCCACTGGCCAGGCCATGCACCTCGGCCGTGGGCATCAGATAGGCCCGGTCGCCGGCAAAGCCGACCACCTCGGCCAGCACCGGGGTCGATTCCAGCCGGGCTTCGGAGTGGATCTCGCAGACCGCCCCCACGGGCAGACGCAGGCCGGCGGCCTCCAGCACCAGGCCCGCCACGCGAACCAGCTTGCCCTGGTTCTCCAGCGGGGTGCGGGTGATGGCGCAGGCGTCCAGGTCATCCAGGAAGCGATGCCAACGGTCCATGCTGGGCCCCGCCTCGGCTTGCACGGTCATGTTCATGCGTGGCCTCCCTCGTCCAATTCCTCACCGCCGGCTTCGCGCTCTTCGGGGGGGAGTTCGGTGTTGCGCGTGTCTTCCCGGCCGCCGTTCCAGGCCGTCTTGTGGCCGATCGCAGCGGCTGCCAGGTTCCAGCGGGCCTCCACCGTGGCGTCCACCACGGCGATGTCGGACTCCACCAGGCACCCCCCGCGCGCGAGCAGCGGATCGGGCACCACACGCGCACCGCGCGCCTGCAGCAACTCGTCCAGCCGGCCTTGCGACAGGGCCAGGTCATCCGGGTTGAGGCGCAACACGATCTGCTTGGCCGAGGCCAGCAAGGCACCCAGCGCTTCTTCGGCCACCGTCACGACCAGCTCCGGGTTCTGCCGCAATTCGGTGCGGACCACCTGCCGGGCCAATTCGAGCGCCACCCCGGCGATCCGGCCCGCCAGCTGCTGTTCGAGCGACTCCAGCCGGTGGTGAAAGTCGTTCGCCAGCGCGCCGATCTGGTCATTCATGTAGGCGGCCATCTGCGCGCCCTGGGCCTGCTTGTAGCTTTCCAGCGCGGCCAGCCCGTTGCGGTATCCGTCCTGGTAGCCGCTCTGGCGAGCCTGCTCGACCAGCTCGTCCACGCTGGGGCCCGACGGTGCAGCCGGCGCCGCAGCTGCCTCCGCCGCGCGGGCTGCCTCAGCTGCCGCTGCAGCGGCCTCGGCCTCGGCCTGCCCGGGCATCCCGCCCACGATGGGCGGACGCCGCACCGGAGTCGGGCGCGGCCCAGCCGGAGAAACCGGCCTCACACCCGGCGGCATCTGCTGACCCGCGGGGGCAGCGGGGGCCGCTCCGAACACGGGGCGAGCGCCCTGCCCTGAAGCCGGTGCCGCAGGCTGGAAGGGGCGCTGCGCCCGCATCTCGGCCGCAGCCCGTTCCGCCAGCGTCGGCCGGCGCACGCCTGCCTCGACCGGCGGCGCGGGCGGCGGCTCGAAGGTCTCGAGGTTCCAGGCCGACACATTGCCCAGCTCCTCGCGCGGGATGAACCGGGTGTAGGAGCTGTTCGCCTGTCCGCCTGCAGCGGGGGGCGGCGTCTGGGGCTTCGGCTTAGACGTAGTCATCGTCTCCTCCGCTGGCCAGCGTGATCTGGCCTTCGTCTGCCAGGCGGCGGACGATCTTCAGCATTTCCTTCTGCTCGCCCTCGACCTCGGAGAGCTTCACCGGCCCGCGCGACTCCAGGTCCTCGCGCAGCGTCTCGGCCGCACGGCTGGACATGTTCTTGAACACCTTCTCGCGGATCTCGGGCGACGCCCCCTTCAGCGCAATGATCAGCGACTCGGTCTGCACTTCCTTGAGCAGCGTCTGGAAGCCCTTGTCGTCCAGCTTGATCAGGTCGTCGACGGTGAACATGTTGTCCATGATCTTCTGCGCCAGATCGCCGTCCGACTCGCGGATGTAATCCAGGATCGAGGTCTCCAGGCTCGAGCCCATCATGTTGATGATCTCGGCCGCCGGCTTGACCCCACCCAGCGACGACTTCTTGCGCGTGCTGCCGCCTGCCGCCAGCACCCGCGACAGGACCTCGTTCAGGTCTTTCAGCGCCGCAGGCTGGATGCCGTCGAGCGTGGCGATCCGTACCATCACTTCATTGCGATGGCGCTCGCTGAAGGCCTTCAGCACCAGCGAAGCCTGATCCGGGTTCAGGTGGACCAGGATGGCGGCCACGATCTGCGGGTGCTCGTTGCGCAGCAGCTCGGCCACCGACTCCGGGTCCATCCACTTCAGGCTCTCGATGCCGGTGATGTCGCTGCCCTGGATGATGCGGTCGATCAGCAGGTTGGCCTTGTCGTCGCCCAGGGCCTTGCGCAGCACCGACTTGATGTACTCGTCGGTGTCGGGCACCAGCGAGCCCATCTCGACGGCCTCTTCCTTGAAGCGGTCCAGCACCTGCTCGATGCGGTCCTTGGTGATCGTCTTGAGCTTGGCGATGGTCTCGCCCAGGCCCTGCACCTCCTTGGGCTCCAGGTGCTTGAAGACAGCAGCGGCCTCTTCCTCCCCGAGGGACATCAGGAGGATGGCTGCGTCTTCGAGTCCTTTTTCGTCCATGGTCAGACCTGTTCGTGCTCAGTTGTTCACCCAGCCGCGCAGCAGCGTGGCCATGGCAAGCGGATTCTCGCGCGCCAGACGGCGGGCCTCTTCCAGACGGGCGTCCAGCGAGTTGGCCTCCAGGGCCGGCACCGGCTGGCCGTCCTCGCCAATGACCTCGCCCAGACCGGCACCCTGGGGGCCTTCCAGTGCGGGCAGCTCGTTGACATCGTCGACCACGGCGCTGAGCTTGGGCTGCTCGTTCTCGGGAGCGGGTTCGGGCGGCAGCGGCTGGGCGGCCTTGATCGCCGGACGGATGGCTCCGAACACCACGATCAAGGCAGCCAGCGCCAGGCCCAGCGGGACTGCCAGCGTGCGCAGCATGTCGCGCGTTTCAGGGTCCTTCCAAAGCGGCAGCTCTTCCGGCTCTTCCTTGGTGATCTGGAAGGGGGTGGTGATCAGCTTGACCGAATCGCCGCGCTTTTCATCCGCACCGATGGCCTCGCGCACCAGGGCGGTCAGCTTGTCGAGCTCCTCCTGCGAGATGGCCTCCGTGGTTGTCTTGCCCTTTGCATCGGTCGTGGTGCGGTGGTTCAGCACCACGGCCGCGTTCAGGCGGCGGATGTTGCCGGTGCTGTTGCGGATCACACGCACCGTGCGGTCCACCTCGTAGTTGGTGACGTTCTCGCGGCGGCTGGTCCCCGTGCCGGTGCCCTGCTGCGCGGCCCCCAGCGGCTGCGACGCGCCATTGACCGGGGCGGTGGCCGGCACCGGCGGCTGGTTGCTGGCGGCACCGGGGATGCCGGAAGGCGTGGCCTGGCCTTGTCCCGTCTGCTCGCTCGACTGCTGGCTGCGGATGGCGGCCTGGTTGGGCTGCTGGTTGGGCTTGAACTCCTCGGCCGTCTGCTCGACCTGCGAGAAGTCCACCTCGGCCGTCACCTGGGCGCGCAGGTTGTCACGCCCCACCACCGGTTCCAGGATGTCACGCACGCGCTGCGTGTAGTTCGACTCGATCTGGCGCACGTACTGCAGCTGCTGGGCATCCATCCCTGCCTGGGCAGATTCCATGCCTTCCTTCGGCCCCGACAGCAGCGAACCGCTCTGGTCCACCACGCTCACGGCCTTGGGCGACATCTCCGGCACGCTGGACGACACCAGGTGCACGATGCCGGCGATCTGCGCCTTGTCCAGCGAGCGGCCCGGCAGCAGAGTCAGCACGACCGAGGCCGACGCCTTCTGTTGCTCACGGAAGAAACCATTCTGATTCGGCAGCGCCAGGTGCACACGCGCGCTCTCCACACCGGACAGCGCCTGGATCGACCGGGTCAGCTCGCCTTCCAGGCCGCGCTGGAAGTTCAGGCGTTCCTGGAACTGCGTCACGCCGAATTTCTGGTTCTCCATCAGCTCGAAGCCCACCACCGAACCCTTGGGCAGGCCGGCCGACGCCATCTTCAAGCGCAGGTCGTGCACCTTGTCGGCGGGGACCATGATGGCGCCGCCGCCCTCGGTGTACTTGTACGGCACCTGCATCTGCTGCAGCTGCGCGATGATGGCGCCCCCGTCCTTGTCGGACAGATTGGAGTACAGAACGCGGTAATCGCCTTCGCGCCCCATCATCAGCATCGCCACGAAAATGGCGAACAGGGCTGCGATGCCCCCGCCCAGCATGAGCTTGCGCTGCATGGGCAGGTCCTTGAGCCGCTGGACGAATCCAGGCGGCTTGCTGTCGACCACCTCAACGGGTGGGACAACGGCGGCGGCAGAGTTGGGGGCGACTGTGACTTCCATGAGGGTCTTTGCGGGGACCAGGGCACCGCCGATACACGATGCCGCAATCCCACTCGAACGCTCTCATTATTCGGAGTCACGCCGGGTAAAAGTGCCGGGAACAGGCGCAGAAATGCCGAGCAGTTCCCCGCTTCTGTTGCCTGGAGCCTGCGTAGGATGCCGATCGTGGTGGACAGACATCACGCCTTGATCACCTTTTCGGCACATGGACCTCAAACTGAAGCCCTTCGATTTCGCCCAGGCCGCCGCCAAGGCTGGCATGGCCGATGTCGCACGCCGGGTCGAGGCCAAGGCCCGCGCTGAAGCGGCGCAGGGCACCCAAGGTACGCAGGCGGTCGACAAGCCCAGCTTCCAGACGGCCCTGACCGGTGCGCTCGGCTCCATCAGCCAGGCTCAAGCGACTTCGTCGGCGCTCCAGCGCGAGGTGCAATTCGGGAACCCCACCGTCAGCCTGGAAGAAACCATGATCGCCATGCAGAAAGCCCAACTGGGTTTCCAGTCGGCGGTTCAAGTCCGCAACAAGCTCGTTCAGGCTTACACGGATATCATGAACATGCAGGTCTGAGCCGCCTCCGGCTCGGCTGCCGCCGGGCGGTCGCGCGCCCCACCTGCCATGCCCCCCTCCGTCCGCCCTCTGCCCCTCGGGCCGCTGCTGCTGTGCAGCGCCCTCGTCGTCACCCTCTCCATGGGCATCCGCCACGGCTTCGGCCTGTGGCTGCAGCCCATCATCATGGCGCACGGCTGGCAGCGCGAAGATTTCGCCCTGGCCCTGGCACTGCAGAACCTGGTGTGGGGTGCGGCCGGCCCCTTTGTTGGATGGTGGGCCGACCGTACCGGCGCCTGGCGTGTGCTCTGGACGGGCGCCGCGCTCTATGCGCTGGGCCTGCTCGGCATGGCCACCAGCGGCCACCTGCTGATGTTCAACATCTCCACCGGCGTGACGATCGGCCTGGCGCAGGCGTGCACCACCTACGCCGTGGTCTACGGGGTGGTGGGCCGACATGTCAGTGCCGAACGGCGCTCGTGGGCCATGGGCCTCGTGGCCGCGGCCGGGTCTTTCGGTCAGTTCCTGATGGTGCCGGTCTCCAGCTGGCTGATCCAGAACCTCGGCTGGTCCCATGCCCTGATGGCCCTGGCCGCCAGCGCCCTGCTCATCGCCCCTGCGGCGATCGGCCTGCGAGAGCAGCGTCAGTCCAACTCGGCACCGTCCCCGTCCGGCACCACCGCGACCACCGAAGCCCCGCTGGGCGCCCTTGCGGCGCTGCGTGAAGCCTTCCGGCACCGCGACTACCTGCTGCTCACAGCCGGCTACTTCGTCTGCGGCTTCCAGGTGGCCTTCATCGCCGTGCACCTGCCCAGCTACCTCAAGGACAACCAGCTCGAGCCACAGGTCGCCACCACGGCGCTCGCCCTCATCGGCCTGTTCAACGTCTTCGGCACCTACACGGTCGGGGTACTGGGCCAGCACCTGAAGAAGAACCTGATTCTCTCCGCCATCTACCTGCTGCGGGCCATCGTGATGGTCCTGTTCCTCCTCACCCCACTGACGCCCCTGTCGGTCGGCGTGTTCGCTGCCACCATGGGCGCCCTGTGGCTGTCCACTGTCCCCCCCACCAACGCTGTCGTGGCCCAGATGATGGGCGTGCGCCACCTGTCCATGCTGGGCGGCATCGTCTTCTTCTCACACCAGATCGGCTCTTTCCTGGGCGTCTGGCTGGCCGGCCGGCTGTATGACACCACGGGCAGCTACCAGGTCGTCTGGTGGATAGCCATCGCACTGGGCCTGGTGGCCTTCGCGCTCAACCTGCCCATCCAGGAGCACCGCCAGCCCGCACGGCGCCTGGTGACCGCCTGAGCACGCCGCGCCCCGCCATGTCGCCTTCTCCACCCGCGGAAAACGCCAAGCCCCGGACACCTGGGACGGCCTCAGAATCGGCGCCCGACCGGCCCCTGCCGGTCGGATGGCGCATCGCCGCCTGGCTGGCCGCCCTGGCGGTGCTCGCCGGCGTGTTCGCGCTGTATGCCCGATCCGGCCTGGTCTTCGACCTGGCCACCCGCCTCTGGAGCTGTTTCTGACATGAGCGTCGTCCTCATCACCGGTGCCTCGGACGGCATCGGCGCCGAACTCGCGCGGCAACTGGCCACCACCGAAGGCCGGGACCTGCGCCTGGTGCTGGCCGCCCGCAACGCCGACAAGCTCGAATCCGTGGCCCAGGCATGCCGTGTCCATGGCTGCGACGTGCTGGTCCGCCCCACCGACGTCGGCGACGAGGCCCAGTGCCGCGGCCTCATTGCCGACACCGTCTCCCGCTTCGGGCGCCTGGACACCCTGGTCAACAACGCCGGCATGTCGGCCCACGCCCTGCTCGAAGAGGTGACCGACCTGCAGTGGTACCAGGACCTCATGCGCATCAACCTGTGGGGCAGCGTCTGGTGCACCCACGCCGCCCTGCCCCACCTCAAGGCCAGCCGCGGCCGGATCGTCGCCGTCTCCAGCCTGGCCGGTCTGGTGGGCGTGCCAGGGCGCACTGCCTACAGCAGCACCAAGTTCGCGATGAACGGCTTTTTCGAGGCGCTGCGGGTCGAACTGGTGCCCCACGGCGTGAGCGTCACCCTGGCCTATCCGGGCGTGGTGGCCACCGACATCCGCTACCGCGGCTTCAACGCCCAGGGGCAGCCGGCCGGCCGCAGCGGCCTGGACGAAAGCGGCGCCATGTCGGTCGAGACCTGCGCCCGCCTGATCCGCGAAGGCATGAAGGCGCGACGTCGCGACATCGTCATGTCAACCAAGGGTCGCCTGGGCCGTTGGATGAAGCTCATTGCCCCCGGGCTTGTCGACCGCCTGGCCCTGGCAGCCCTGAACAAAGAGGTCCGGCCCCACTGAGCCGCCCCGGCACCGCCACGGCCTTCTCCGGCCGGGCGGCCGCCCACGCCTGATTAGAATGGCAGGATTGAAGGAAGCACCATGACAACCATTTCCGGCAGCATCGTGGCCCTGGTCACGCCCTTTCACGAAGACGGCAGCGTGGACTACGACAGCCTGCGCAAGCTGATCGACTGGCACATTGCCGAAGGCACCAACGTGATCGGTGTGGTCGGCACGACCGGCGAATCGCCCACCGTCTCCGTCGAAGAACACTGCGAGATCATCCGCGTGGCCGTGGAACAGGCCAAGGGCCGCGTGCCCATCATGGCCGGTGCCGGCGCCAACTCCACGCGCGAAGCCATCGAGCTGTCCCAGTACGCCAAGAAGGTCGGCGCCGACTGCACGCTGCAGGTCGTGCCCTACTACAACAAGCCGACCCAGGAAGGGATCTACGCCCACTTCAAGGCCATCGCCGAAGCGGTCGACATCCCGGTCGTGCTCTACAACGTGCCCGGCCGCACCGTGGCAGACATGACGCCGGAAACCGCCCTGCGCCTGGCCCAGATCCCCGGCATCATCGGCATCAAGGAAGCCACCGGCAACATCGACCGCGCGGCCTGGCTGGTGCGCCAGGCGCCGAAGGGGTTCTCGGTGTTCTCGGGTGACGACCCCACTGCCTTTGCCCTCATGCTGCTGGGCGGTCACGGCAACATCAGCGTGACGGCCAACGTGGCACCTCGCGCCATGGCCGAGCTGTGCGCCGCCGCGATGGCCAAGGACGCTGCCCGCGCCATCGAGCTGCACATGCAGCTGCTGCCGTTGCACAAGCAGTTGTTCTGCGAGCCCAACCCGATCCCTGTGAAGTGGGCCCTGACCCGCATGGGCAAGGTTGGTGGTACGCTGCGCCTGCCCTTGACCGAACTGACGGCTGGCGGCCAGCAATTGGTCGAAGCCGCCCTGCGCGAATCCGGGGTGCTGTAACCCACCCGACGTCCGGCCAGGCCGTCGCTGTACGGCCCGGCCGGTCTCATTGCCTCCATCCATGTCGATCCAATCCCGTCACCCGACCACGCTTGCATTGGGCGCGACCCTCTCTGTCGCTCTGCTCACCTCCGGCTGCTCCGCCCTCGACAATGCCTTGTCCGGTGACAAGGTCGACTACAAGACCAGTGGCGCCAAGACCGTGCGCCTGGATGTCCCCCCCGACCTGAGCCAGTTGCCCGGACAGACCCGCTATGGGCAGATCAGCACCGGCCCCGTGTCGGCAAGCAGCCTGGCCCGCGACACCGCCCGAGCCGAAGCGGCCGTGGCACCCGGCGCCGCCGTGGCCCCCAGCACGCAAGGGGTGGTCAAGCTCGAGCGGCAGGGCCAGACGCGCTGGCTCGCCGTGGCCCTCCCGCCTGAAAAGGTGTGGGATGAAACCGAAGCCTTCTGGGACGAGATGGGCTTCGAACTCACGACCAACCGGCGTGACATCGGCCTGATGGAAACCAACTGGGCCGAGAACCGCCGCAAGGTACCCGAAGGCGGCATCCGCAACCTGCTGGGCAGGGTGTTCGAGGCCCTGTACGACTCGGGCGAACGCGACCAGTACCGCACCCGCATCGAGCGCGCGGCCAATGGCACGACCGAGGTCTACATCACCCACCGCGGCATGACCGAAGAGTACGTCGACGCCCGCAAGGAGCAGACGACCTGGAAGGCCCGCCCCAGCAACCCGGACCTCGAGGCCGAGATGCTGTCGCGTCTGATGGCGCGCCTCGGCGCACCGAAGGAAGCCGTGGCCGCCGCCAAGGCCGAGGCTGCACAGCCGGCCACTTCGGTTGCTGAAAGCAAGTCCGCCGCCATCGCAGCGCTGGACGCCTCTGGTACCGGGTTGAGCGTGGCAGCCGACTTCGACACGAGCTGGCGCCGCGTCGGACTGGCGCTGGACCGCAGCGGCTTCACGGTGGAGAACCGCGACCGCAAGCAAGGCTTCTATGAAGTCCGCCTGTCGAGCACCGATCCGCAAGCCCAGAAGCCCGGCTTCTTCAGCCGCCTGTTCGGCAGCAGCAAGAACGAGGAAAGTCTGAGCCGTTACCGCGTTGAAGTCAGCGGCCAGAGCCGCGCTCAGACGCTGGTGCGCGTGACGGACGAGAAGGGACAGGCCACCAGCACCGCCACGGCGCGCCGCATTGCGAAGCTGCTGGTTGATGAACTGAACTGAACGCCTGCTCCCCACGGGAGCGCCGTTCCCAAGAGACCCGACCCGGCCGACGCCCGGTCGGGTTTTTTCATGCCGCGCCGCCTTGACGGGGAACCTCGCGACAACCCTGAGGGCGCGGGCCCGCGCCCACCACGGCGCCGGCCGCATTCTCCCGCAAACAGAGAAATCCGGCCGAAAAAAAACCGCTCCGAAGAGCGGTTCTTTTGCAGAATCGAACCGAGATCAGTTCGAAGCGGCGTCCGAAGCAGCCGAGGCAGCTTCCGGAGCAGCAGGAGCAGCGTCCGAAGCAGCTTCAGGAGCCGAAGCGACTTCAGCAGGAGCCGAAGCTTCCGAAGCAGCCGGAGCGACTTCAGCAACGGGCTCTTCCTTCTTGCCGCAGGCGGCCAGAGCCATGGCAGCGATCAGCGAAGCCAGCAGGAGCGACTTTTTCATGGTTGTGTCCTCAAAAGGAGTGTCAGTTAAAACCGGGGTATTGGAACTGTGCAAAGCCCACAGTCCCATCAAAAACGAGACAAGGGCAAAGGATGCATCACAACGGAACGGCCGTTGCGTCACATTCAACTTGGGATTATAGGGTCTCTACGACCTTTCCCTAGAGCCCAAGGGTGGTAGGGGGCAGGGCCTCCGACGAGCGTTGCAAAATTACGTCAAGTTCGGCACGCCACTCGCCGATTCTGACGGGATCGCGTGTCCACAGACCGGTTCCGCGCAAAGGATCCAGCACTTTCACAGCCAGGACATCGCCGACGATCACGAGGGTGGGCACCTCGTCCTTCAGGCCCTCGTGCGCTTCACGGCAGGCGACACGGTGCGCCCAGGTGGTGCGCCACGCGACCCAGCGCGGATGCCGGCCAGGCAAGTCGTCATAGCGCGCGGCCAGCAGCGTCGCATGGCGCCGCCCACCCGCCAGGGCCCACTGATGCCAGGTTTCCATCACAGCCCGCTCCCCCAGGGGCCAGTGAGCGAAATGGGCATCGGCCAGCCAGACATCAAGGGCCTGCGCGGCCGCCAATGCCATGGCGGCACGGAACCGATCCTCGGCGCCGCGCCAGCCTTCGATGCGCCCCGTCTCCGGGGTCCCGCCCTCCGACGGCTCGGGCAAAACGGCTTCGCTCATGGCGGGTCTCCCCTCGGACTTGGTCCGGTTCAGCCTGCATGCGGATGGAGCCAACCATCCTCCGCCCACTGGTCCAGCAGTTCGCGCAACGCCGGGCTCGCCTGGGCGACCGTGCGCGCATCCAGCCAGCGCTGGTCCGCCAGTCGCTGGAGGTGCCGTGCATCCTTGCCCGCGGCACGCCATGACTCACCGTTTGCAAAGACACGTCGGCCGTCGTAGACCATGCGCGTGCGCGCGTCCAGCCGGACGCCGACCCCATCGGGCAACGGCTCCCCGGCATGGAACCACACGCGCGGCTTGGGTTCGGTCAGGACTTCCCCGAGCGCGGTCTTCAGCGCCTCCGGGTCCTTCAGCAAGCGGGCCACGGCCTCTGCCGCAAAGCCCTGCAGCGCTTCGGGCACCTGACCAGGCTGAGTGGTCGCCGGCTGGTTCGGATCCTTGTAGAGCCGGGGCGTCTCCGGAGCATCCAGGCCTTCCACCCAGCGCACCAGCACCTCACGGGCCAGTTCGGTCGCCTCCGGCACGCGGAACCCGATCGAGCACGTCATGCACTCTCCACCTTCCGCGATCCCGTCATGCGCCCAGCGAGGCGGCAGGTACAGCATGTCGCCGGGCTCGAGCACCCACTCCTCCTCGGGCTCGAAGTTCGTGAGTATCTTCAACGGCACATCGGGTTGCAACGCCGCATCCTTCAGCGGCCCGATCCGCCAGCGGCGACGGCCGTGCACCTGCAGCAGAAACACGTCGTACGAGTCGAAATGGGGGCCGACACCGCCCTGCTCGGTGGCAAACGAGATCATCAGGTCGTCCAACCGGGCATCCGGCACGAAGCGGAATTGCTGGAGCATCGCTTCTGCGGCCGGCACGTGCATGTCCAGGCCCTGTACCAGCAGGGTCCAGCCGGGCTGCGTCAGGGCCGGCAACTGACGGCGCGAAAACGGCCCATGCGCCAACCGCCAGCCCGGGTCGGGCTCGGCACGGCGCCGGGCCGGCTGCTTGCCTGCTGGCGCACCCGAATCGCCCGAGGGCAGTGACTGCACGATGAGCCGGGACTCGACCTCTTCCTCTGCGGCGAGGGCGAACAGTGCCGCACGGTCCAGCGGCGGCTGCACACCGGGCATGGCCTGCCGGATGAGCAACGGCTTCTTCTGCCAGTAGCGCCGCATGAAGACCTGCGGGCTGATGCCACCTAGCAGCGGAGTGGGCGCGTCAATGTCGATGGCCGGCGCCACCAGAGACGGAGCCACCGCGGCAATCGGGGTGGTCGGGGCAGCCGCAGCATTGCGGCGGGGAGCGGTTTGTCGAGACATGCCGCGATTGTGCGTCGAGCCGGGTGCCGGACAGCTGAGCGCGCTCAATTCCGCATGCCGTGAGATGATCGCGCCATGATCATTTCTTCTCCGTGCGTGGTGAGCCTGTGGTGGCGTCTCGAGGACGCCCAGGGCCAGTTGATTGATGAGTTGCAGGAACCGATGGAGTTTCTGGTCGGCGGCGAGGACCTGCTCGCCAAGGTCGAAGAGACCCTGATGGGCCAGAGCGAGGGCTTCGAGGCCCACCTGTTCCTCGAGCCCGAGCACGCCTTCGGTGATTACAACGCGGACCTCGTCTTCTTCGAGTCACGCGACATCTTCGTGGACGGCGTGTCGGAAGGCATGCAGTTCGACGGCCCGCCGGACGGGGCCACGACGCCGGATCTGCCCAAAGAGGCGATCTACACCGTCACCGAGGTGTATGACAGCCATGTCGTGCTCGATGGCAACCACCCGCTGGCGGGTCTGGCGCTGCGCCTGTCGCTGAAGGTGCACGACGTGCGCACCGCCACCGAGGAGGAGATCGAACAGGGTTCGGTTTCGGCATCGCCTTTCAGCCTGGCGCCGCCGTCTGCGCCGCCGGGCGAAACCCTGCACTGAACGGCGCAGGGCGCCTCAGCCGCGCCCGGTGGAGCCGAAGCCGCCCTCGCCCCGCGCAGAGGCCTGGTCGAAGCTCTCCACCTGTCGGAAGGTGGCCTGCACCACTGGCACGATCACCAGCTGGGCGATGCGCTCCATGGGCTGGACGGTGAAAGCGGCCGGGCCGCGGTTCCAGCAGCTGACCATCAAGGGGCCCTGGTAGTCGGAGTCGATGAGCCCGACCAGGTTGCCCAGCACGATGCCGTGCTTGTGCCCCAACCCCGAGCGCGGCAGGATCATCGCAGCCAGCCCTGGGTCCCCCAGGTGGATGGACAGACCGGTAGGAATGAGCTCGGCCTGCCCGGGGGCCAGCACCAGCGGCTGGTCCAGACAGGCGCGCAGATCCAGCCCGGCACTGCCCGGCGTGGCATAGGCCGGCATGGCATCGGCCATGCGGGGATCCAGGAGACGAACGTCGACGGTGGTCATGTGAAAGGTCAGGCGGGAAGTCGTGCAAGGCGGTCGGCCAGTTCCTGCATCAGCAGGCGCGCGAGGCTGAGCTTGTCAGCCTGGCTGCCGTCCGCGGGCAGGGGATGGTGGGATTGGGCATCGACCACCAGCAAGCTGTTGTCGTCGCGGCCGAACGTGGCCGGCCCCAGGTTGCCAATGATGAGCGGGATGCGCTTGCGCTGCAGCTTGGCCTGCGCGTGCATCAGCAGGTGTTCGCTCTCGGCGGCAAAACCGACGCAGTAAGGTGGCCGCGGCAAGGCCGCCACGGCCGCCAGGATGTCTGGGTTCTCGGTCAGCTCGAACGTGGGGGCCACCTTCTTGCCTTCCTTCTTGATCTTCTGATCACTCTGAGAGGCCGGCCGCCAGTCGGCCACAGCCGCGGTGGCGATGAACACCTCGTGCACGGCCGCAGCTGGCAACACCACGTCGTACATCTGCTGCGCGGTCATCACATCGATGCGGCGCACACCGGCCGGAGTGGGCAGGTGAACGGGGCCGGCCACCAGCGTGACGTCGGCACCGGCTTCCTGCGCGGCGCGGGCAATGGCAAAGCCCATCTTGCCGCTCGAATGGTTGGTGATGCCCCGAACGGGATCGATGGGCTCGAACGTGGGCCCCGCCGTGACAAGCACAGTACGCCCTGTCAGCACCTTGGGCTGGAAATGGGCCACGAGCGCGTCGCGCAAGGCTTCGGGCTCGAGCATGCGACCGTCTCCGGTCTCGCCGCAGGCCTGATCGCCGCAACCAGGGCCCAGCACGACGGTACCGTCGGCCTGCAGGGTGGCGATGTTGCGTTGGGTGGCCGGATGGGACCACATCTCGCGGTTCATGGCCGGCGCAACCAGCAGCGCCGCGCTCTCCCGGGGACGGGCCAGGCAGGTCAGGCTCAGCAACTCGTCGGCGCGGCCCGTGGCCAGCTTGGCGAGGAAATCGGCACTGGCCGGCGCGATCAGGATGGCGTCGGCCTCCCGCCCGAGGTTGATGTGCGGCATGTTGTTCGCCGCCCGGGCATCCCACTGGCTGGTGTACACCAGTCGCCCCGACAAGGCCTGCATCGTCACCGGGGTGATGAAGGCCTCGGCCGCCTCGGTCATGATGACCTGGACGGTGGCGCCGGCCTTGGTGAGCAGCCGCACCAGTTCGGCGGACTTGTAGCAGGCGATGCCGCCGGTCAGGCCCAGCACGATGTGCCGGCCTTGAAGCTCATTGCGATCTGACATGAGCCGGGACTCTATCAGGCTCCCGGCCGCGACGCGTCTCAGCGGGCCACGCCCACCGCATTGAGTTGATTGCGGTAGGCGCTGGGCGACAGTCCGGTCCAGCGCTTGAATGCGAAGGTGAAGGCGCGACGGTCGGAGAATCCCAGCTCGGTGCTGATGGACTCCATGCTGATGGCGCGACGCTTGAGCATCACGCGAGCACGGTGCAGCTTCGCCTCGGACTGGATGTCCACGTACTTGACGCCCTCGGCCTGCAGACGACGCTGCAGGGTTCTGGGGTGCAGGCCCAGGGCCCCGGCGGTGGCGTCCAGCCCTTCGCGCAGGAGCTCGGGGCGGCGCTCCAGCGCCCAGCGGACCTCATCCGACACGCGGCGCGACCCGCCTTCCTGGTTCAGGCGGCGCTCGATCATCTGGCGCGCTCGGGTCAGCACCTGCGGCACCGGCGTGCGCAAGGGGGCGTCCAGCCAGCGCCGATCCATGACGAGCGCGTCCATGCCTTCGTCGAAGAACACCGGGACCCGGAAATGGTCGTTGAACTCCTGTGCGTAATCCGGCTTCGGCCCGGACACGCGCACCGACAGCAGCCATTGCGGCTCCCGCGTGGCGCGGGTGATGAGCTGGTAGATCGCGGCCAGTACCACCTCACGTACCGAGGCGAGCTTGGCGCTGTCGGCGTGCGGGACCGTCATTTCGACCCGCAGATGGGCTTCGGCGTTGAACTCGTCCAGGCGCAACTCCATCCACGGCGCAACCAGTTCGCGCGCCCAGCCGGCCAGCTCGAGGATGTCGCGCACCGTCGAGCAGGACGCGATGAAGGCATCGAACTCGGCGTAGTGCTCGAAGACAAAGCAGTCCCCGAGCACAAAGGGGAAATGCCGCCCCTTGGCCCGCTCCACGCACTGGGAAAAGGCCTTGAGCAGGGCCTCGGGGGTCACCCGCAGTTGCGCCTGCGTCTTGTCATTGAGGCCGATGCCGGCCTCGCTCAGCGCCTGCTCGACGTGAAACCCGCACACGGATGCGGCCTGGCGCCAGCTACCCAGGGCAGGCAGAGGAACGGACGACGTGGTGGGGCGTGTGGCTTGCGAGGCTTGCATGGCGGTCCTGTTCAGGTCGACTACACAGTAAGGACGGGTGATACATCTGACAACCCATCTTTCCCAATTTGATGCCGTTACAAATCGCGTTAGACGGACATCGCATGTGTCTGAATTTAGGCCCCACCCCGGTGGCCGCCAAGGAATGTTGGACGCCAAATGGGATGAATAAGCGTCACTCCCCCCATCCCAGTGGCCTGAAAGAGCCAAATGGTACCGCGTGGTTTCCCTTGGTGCGGTACAAAAGGCGCAAAAACAAGGCCCCCCCAGGGGCCCTTCCGACTACATCCGTTACAAGATTCGGAGACCGGAAATCACAGTTGGCGCTCCCGCCATGCACTGGGTGTACAGCCTTCCCAGCGCTTGAAGGCGGCGGTGAAGGCACGTCGATCCGAGAACCCCAGACGCGCACTGATGTCGTCGATGGAGAGCTCGCCCCGCTTGAGCCAGTCGCACGCCAGGCGATGGCGCATCCGAGCCTGCACCCCCAGGTAGCTGTCGTTCTCGTCTTTCAGGCGCCGCTGCAGGGTGCGGGGATGCAGGTTGAGGCGATCCGCCATGTCCTCGACCCCCAGCGCCAGCAAGGCGGGCTCGCGGGCAATGAGCTCTTCCACCTCGGCGGCCACCCCCTGGCGCCGGGCCTCCTTGCCCAGGCGCTGCTCGGCCAGTCGCTGTGCCTGCTCGTGCAGGGCAGGAAACGCCCCCTCCAACGGCACGTCGAGCGCCGCGCGATCGAAGATCAGCGCGTCCTCCTTCTGCCCGAAACGGACCATGCCCTCCGGGAAGAAGCGGCGCATCTGCTCGGCATACGGCGTGGCGTCTTCGGCGATCTGGAAGTGCACCGCGCGGAAGTTGTCCTCGTGGCCCACCAGGTTGCGCCCGAACTTGCGCACACACGCCATGATCGCGTGAGACACCAGGTGCAAGGGCAGGCCGAAGCTGGTCAGGTTCGGCACCGGCACATCGAAGCCGATGACGACCTTGGCCTCATCGCCCTTCTCCTCCAGTTCGATGGTGATCCAGGGCAGCACCACCTTGCGGGCCATCTTGGCCGCATTGAGCGCGTCGCGCAGCGTGGGGCTGGTGGTCAGCAGCGTCTCGAATTCAGGCAACGATTCGAAGGCAAAGGTGTCCCCCAGCACCAGCGGAAAGTAATGGTCCGGAGACATGGCCACGCACTGTTCCAGCACGGACACCATCTGCAGCGGCGACACCCTGGCCTCTTCGAGGCGGATGAGGTCGATGGTGATCCCCGCCTCTTTGAACAAGGGCTGCACGTTGAAACCGCACTTGGCGGCGGCCTTGATCCAGCTGGACAGCATGAACAGCGGGATGGGCTTGATGCCCAGCGCCTCCAGCATGGCGGGCGGAAGTGGAATACGCATAAACGAAATCGGCACACTCCCAATGAGTGTGCCGAAGTCTAACCAGTTCAGGCAGCGCGCGCGGCGGAATCCGTCAGCGCACCAGGGCAGCGCGCATCAGTTCGCTCGCTTCGACCGGGTCACGGTTGACGCTGAAGGCAGCCAGCCACTGCTCGTAGCCGGGCTGCTCCGTTTCCTGCCATGGATGGAAGTTCACTCGGTAGTAAGGGAAGTAGTGCTTGATCAGCGGGGCCAGCAGGCCCGACGGCTTGAGCAACCACCACATGCCCTTCATCTGCATCTTGCGGCGCTCCCACCACGAGAAGCCGTCCATCTTCAGCATTTGATGGCAGAAGTAGTGGATGGTGAAGGGAAACATCACGCTGGTGTGCAGCATGGCTCCGATGCGTTTGAAGTAGCCCACCTTGGCATGGTCGATCATGACGTCATACGCCACCCCCTTGTGCTCGACCTCTTCAATCGCATGCCAGGCATACATGGCCCGGACGCGCGGATCCGCCTTCTTCATGATGTCGCGCTTGTCGAACAGCGTGTGCGCGCCGATCGACGTGAAGTGCTCCAGCGCACACGTGATGGCCAACGTGTACTCGCGGCTGCGGTGCCCGCGATAGTGGACAAAGAGCAGGTCGTCCAGCCACTTCGTGAGGCGATCGACATCGATGCCCTGCTGACGCAGGCGTTCGTTGTACTGGTTGTGCACCATGCTGTGCTGGGCTTCCTGGCGGTTGAAGCCCTTGATCTCGTCGAGCAACTGCGGATCCCGGATGCGGTCACGGAAGTCACGCACGCAGGTCATGAAGAATTTCTCGCCTGGGGGAAAGATGATCGACATGGCGTCGAACAGTCGGGTCTTGAAAGGATCTCCCTCGAACCAGTACTTCGGAATGTCCTTGTCGTCGAGGTTGAAGTCGAGACGCTCGCGCGGCACGATGGGGTGCAGGGCGGGGTACTTGGTGGTCATGGCTTGCCTCTTTGTTGTGTTGTGATGCAATGCCGTCATTCTTCGGAACACCCCTTCTACCCAGAAGGATGAAGCGTGACAGCAAGGTTTCGGCTGCGACACCCAGCCATCAGGGGTTTCCCGGGGTGCCGAGCAGACGAAAAAAAGGGCCCCGAGGGGCCCTGAATCTCTTAGGAGTCGAGAAAGGATGGTCGTGATCAGAGTGCCAGTGCCATGCGCGTTTCTTCGCTGGCCTTGACCGGGTCACCGCTGGCGTTGAACGCCGCCAGCCACTGCTCGTAGCCCGGCTGCTCGGTTTCCTGCCAGGGGTGGTAGCCCGGCTTGTAGTACTGCCAGTAGGCCTTGGCCATGGGCTGCAGCAGGCCGCCCGGCTTGAACATCCACACGATGCCCTTGGCCGACAGCTTCAGCCGCTGCCAGCCGGTGAAACCGTCGTGCTTCAGCAGCGCATGCTGCACCCGGTGAATCGTGACGGGGAACATCACGGTGGCATGCACGAGGGCCGCCACGCGCTTGAAGTAGCCCACCTTGGCGTAGTCTTCCATCACGTCATAGGCCACGCCCTTGTGCTCCACCTCTTCGATGGCGTGCCAGTTGTACATGGCCCGCACCCGGTGATCGGCGTGCTTCATGATGTCGCGCTTGTCGAACAGGCTGTGGGCGATGATGGACGTGAAGTGCTCCAGCGCCGAGGTAACCGCCAGGTTGTAGCCCTTGCTGTACTTGCTGCGGTAGTCCTTGTTCAGCATGTTGTCGACGAAGGCCGTCAGCTTGTCGACATCGACGCCCTGCTTGCGCAGGCGGTCATTGTCCTGGCGGTGCACCATGCTGTGCTGGGCTTCCTGCAGGTTGAAATCCTTGATTTCCTGCAGAAGCTTGGGATCGTTGATCTGGTCGCGGAAATCGCGCACGCAGTTCATGAAGTACTTCTCGCCCGGCGGGAAGATGATGGACAGCGCGTCCCAGAAGCGGGATTGGAACGGGTCGCCGCCCATCCAGTACTTCGGAATGTCGCCATCCAGACCGAACTGCAGCTTCAGTCGCGGCACGATGGGGTGCTTGGCGGTGGCTTTGATGGTATCGGTGCTCATGGAGATCTGCCTCAGGAGGGGTTCATTTTGATTCCCACTTTAGAAAACCGATGCCGATCCCGACAGGATGTTGCGCGACTGGAAGGATTCCTGGCTGACAAATTCCCGATCCCGGGCCGCGTCAAAGCCGATTCGCCATGAAAAAAGCGCCCCGGAGGGCGCTTTCCATGCAAGAGGCCGCCAACGCAGCCCGAGATCACAGCCGCTCGGCGACCCAGGCCTGCACGCCGGCCAGGGCCTGGGGCAGCGCCGCGGCGTCGGTGCCGCCGGCCATGGCCATGTCGGGCTTGCCGCCGCCCTTGCCGCCCACCTGCTGGGCGACGAAGTTGACCAGCTCACCCGCCTTGACCTTGGCCGTCGTGTCGGCCGTCACGCCAGCGGCCAGCTGCACCTTGGCGCCGTCCACGGCGGCCAGCACGATGGCGGCCGTCTTCAGCTTGTTCTTGAGCTGGTCCATGGTGTTGCGCAGCGTGGCGGCATCGGCACCTTCCAGGCGCGCAGCCAGCACCTTCACGCCCTTGACGTCGACGGCCTGGGCCACCAGTTCGTCACCCTGGGCGGACGCCAGCTTGCCCTTGAGGGCGGCGATTTCCTTTTCCAGCGCGCGGATCTGGTCCTGCGCGGCGGCCACGCGGGCCGGCACGTCGTGCGGGGTGGCCTTCAGCAGCGCGGCCAGTCCATTGACGGTGCTTTCCAGGTTCTGGGTGTAGGCCAGCGCGTTGTCGCCCGTGATGGCCTCGACGCGGCGCACGCCGGCGGCCACACCGCCTTCGGCCACGATCTTGAACAGACCGATGTCACCCGTGCGCTTGACGTGGGTACCACCGCACAGCTCTTTCGAGGAGCCGATGCTCAGCACGCGCACGGTTTCGCCGTACTTCTCGCCGAACAGCATCATGGCACCGCTCTTCTGGGCGTCTTCCAGCGCCATGACCTGGGCCTGCGCGTCGGCGTTGGCCAGGATCTCGGCGTTGACCAGGGCTTCGATCTCGCGGATTTCTTCGTCGGTCAGCGGCTGGCCGTGCGAGAAGTCGAAGCGGGTGCGGTCCGGGGTGACCTGCGAGCCCTTCTGCTGCACGTGCTCGCCCAGCACCTCGCGCAGGGCCTTGTGCATCAGGTGGGTGGCGCTGTGGTTGCGCACGGTCTTGGCGCGCAGTTCGGCGTCGACCTTGGCGTTCAGGGTGTCACCCACCTTGACGGCGCCTTCGACCACGCGGCCATGGTGACCGAACACGTCAGCCTGGATCTTGAGCGTGTCTTCCACCACGAAGCGGCTGGTGGCGTTGCGCATGTCGCCGCTGTCGCCGCACTGGCCGCCCGATTCGGCGTAGAACGGGGTGTGATCCAGCACGATCACGGCGTCGTCACCGGCGTTGGCCTGCTGCACCGACGCACCGTCGACGTAGATGGCGGTGACGGTGGCGGCTTCGCAGGCCAGGTGGTCGTAGCCGTGGAAGGTGGTGGCGGCGCCGGTGTACTCCAGCCCGGCGGCCATCTTGAACTTGCCGGCCGCACGGGCCTGCTCGCGCTGGCGGGCCATGGCGGCATCGAAGCCGGCCTGGTCGACGGTGACGTCGCGCTCCCGGCAGACGTCGGCGGTCAGGTCGACCGGAAAGCCGTAGGTGTCGTGCAGCTTGAAGGCGGTCTCGCCATCGATGACCTTGGCACCCGTGGCCAGGGCGCCTTCCAGGATCTCCATGCCGTTGGCAATGGTCTGGAAGAAGCGCTCTTCCTCGGTCTTCAGGACCTCGGTGATGCGCTTTTCATTGGCGCGCAGCTCAGGATAGGCCTCGCCCATCTCGGCCACCAGGGCCGCGACCAGCTTGTGGAAGAACGGGGTGCGGGCGCCCAGCTTGTAGCCGTGGCGGATGGCGCGACGGGTGATGCGGCGCAGCACGTAGCCCCGGCCTTCGTTGCTGGGGATGACGCCGTCGGCCACCGTGAACGAGCAGGCGCGGATGTGGTCGGCGATCACCTTGAGTGACGGGCTGTTCGGGTCGAAGCCCTCGCCGCCCGACGCCGACACGGCCTCGCGGGCTGCGGCCAGCAGGTTCTGGAACAGGTCGATCTCGTAGTTGCTGTGCTTGCCCTGCAGCACCGTGGCGATGCGCTCCAGGCCCATGCCGGTGTCCACCGAGGGCTTGGGCAGCGGGTGCATCACGCCGTCTTCGGTGCGGTTGAACTGCATGAAGACGTTGTTCCAGATCTCGATGTAGCGGTCGCCGTCTTCATCGGGGCTGCCCGGGGGGCCGCCGGCGATCTCGGGACCGTGGTCGTAGAAGATCTCGGTGCACGGGCCACAGGGGCCGGTGTCGCCCATCATCCAGAAGTTGTCGGACATGTAGCGGCCGCCCTTGTTGTCGCCGATGCGCACGATGCGCTCGGCGGGCACGCCCACCACCTTGTTCCAGATCTCGTAGGCCTCGTCGTCTTCCTGATAAACGGTGACCCAGAGCTTGTCCTTCGGGAGCTTGAAGTGCTCGGTCAGCAGTTCCCAGGCGTAGCTGATGGCGTCCTTCTTGAAATAGTCGCCGAACGAGAAGTTGCCCAGCATCTCGAAGAAGGTGTGGTGCCGCGCGGTGTAGCCGACGTTGTCCAGGTCGTTGTGCTTGCCGCCGGCGCGGATGCACTTCTGCGACGTGGTGGCACGCGTGTACGGGCGCTTGTCAAAGCCCAGGAACACGTCCTTGAACTGGTTCATGCCCGCGTTCGTGAACAGCAGGGTCGGGTCGTCACCGGGCACCACGGGGCTGGACGCGACGATGGTGTGGCCTTTGGACTCGAAGTACTTCAGGAAGGTCGAACGGATCTGGGCGGCTTTCATCCGGGGTCTTTCTCTTAGGGCTGGGCGCCAGGGGGCGGCGTGCAACAGCAATCCACCTCGCGGGCAGGGCTCAGCGAAGCCCCTGATTATAGATTTCGGGCCGCCCCCTATGATGGCCCGCCATCAAGACCTGTCACGGAGCCACACCATGGATGCCATCGCCTCGCCCCTGGCCTCGCTGCAAGACCCGACGCTGTTGAAGACCCAGGCCCTCGTCAACGGCCAGTGGGTGGACAGCTCCAGCCGCTTCGCCGTGCACGACCCGGCCACAGGCGCCCTGCTGGCCGAGGTCGCCAACCTGGGGGCATCGGACACCGAAGGCGCCGTGGCGGCAGCCAACGCCGCGTGGCCGACCTGGCGGGCGCTGACGGCCAAGGCCCGCGGCGCCATCCTGATGAAGTGGTTCCACCTGCTGCACCAGCACGCCGACGACCTGGCCCGCATCATGACCGCCGAGCAGGGCAAGCCCCTTGCCGAATCACGCGGCGAGGTGGGCTACGGCGCCTCGTTCATCGAGTGGTTTGCCGAAGAGGCCCGCCGCGCCTACGGCGAGACCATCCCGACCACCGACCCGACCAAGCGCTATCTGGTGGTGCGCCAGCCCGTGGGCGTGTGCGCGGCCATCACGCCGTGGAACTTCCCGATTGCGATGATCACGCGCAAGGTGGCCCCGGCCCTGGCCGCCGGGTGCCCGGTGGTGATCAAGCCGGCCGAGGCCACCCCCTTGTCGGCGCTGGCGGTGGCCGAGCTGGCCCTGCGCGCGGGCATGCCGGCCGGGGTGCTGAACGTGGTCACGGCCGACGCCCGGCAGTCGATCGAAGTCGGCAAGGTGCTGTGCGCGAGTGACACGGTGCGCCACCTGTCGTTCACGGGCTCCACCGAGGTGGGCCGCATCCTGATGCAGCAGTGCGCGCCCACCGTGAAGAAGCTGTCGCTGGAGCTGGGCGGCAATGCGCCCTTCATCGTGTTCGATGACGCCGACCTGGACGCCGCCGTGGAAGGCGCGCTGGTGAGCAAGTACCGCAACGCTGGGCAGACCTGCGTGTGCGCGAACCGGCTGTACGCCCAGGCCGGCATCTACGAGACGTTTGTGGAGAAGCTGGCCGCGCGGGTGGCCGAGATGAAGGTGGGCAACGGCTTCGAGCCGGGTGTGGTGCAAGGCCCGCTGATCGACGCCGAAGCGATGAACAAGGTCGAAACGCTGATGGGCGACGCGCTGGCCAAAGGCGCACGCGTGCTGACCGGCGGGGCGCGGGCCAGCGTGGCGGGCGGCGCGTTCTACCAGCCCACGGTGCTGGCCGACGTGGATGCGAGCATGCGCATGGCGCGTGAGGAGATCTTCGGGCCGGTGGCGCCGGTCTTCCGCTTCGAGACCGAGGCCGAGGCGATTCACCTGGCCAACGACACCGAGTTCGGGCTGGCGAGCTACTTCTACAGCCGCGACGTGGGCCGCATCTTCCGCGTCAGCGAAGCGCTGGAGTACGGCATGGTGGGCGTCAACACCGGGTTGATTTCGACCTGCGAGGTGCCGTTTGGCGGGGTCAAGCAGTCAGGGCTTGGGCGTGAAGGGGCGCGCCAGGGGCTGGATGACTACCTGGAGACCAAGTACGTGTGCCTGGGCGGGCTGGATCGGTGAACCGGGGCTGACACACCCCGCGAAAAGCAGAACGGCGACCCGAGGGTCGCCGTTGTCGATTCTGGAGCGGGTGATGGGAATCGAACCCACGTATCAAGCTTGGGAAGCTGGCGTTCTACCATTGAACTACACCCGCAGTGCTGCGCATTCTAGCGCAGCGCCGGCACGCTTTGAGGCACACTCTCGTCCTTTCGTCCGACGCCTGTAGCGAACGCGCATGTCTTCCAGTGACCCCACCCTGCCCGCCTCTGCCGACGAGGCCCAGCCCGCCGTCGAGGCGAGCGGTGACCGCCCCGAACACCCCCGCACCATCCGCAGCTACGTAATGCGGGCCGGCCGCACCACGGAGGGCCAGGCCCGCGCCTTGAGCGAACTGGGCCCGCGCTTCGTGCTGCCCTTCGCGCAGCAAGCGCTGGATCTGGCAGCCACGTTCGGCCGCACGGCCCCGGTGGTGTTCGAGATCGGCTTCGGCATGGGCGACGCCACGGCCAAGATCGCCCAGACGCTGCCCGACACCGATTTCATCGGCTGTGAGGTGCACGAGCCTGGCGTGGGCGCCCTGCTCAAGCAGATCGGCGAACGCGGCCTGACCAACCTGCGCATCGTCCAGCACGACGCGGTCGAGGTGCTGGAACACATGGTCCGCCCCGGCTCACTGGCTGGCGTCCACATCTTCTTCCCCGATCCGTGGCACAAGAAGCGCCATCACAAGCGCCGCCTGATCCAGCCGCCGTTCGTGGCCAAGCTGGTGCAGCATCTGGCGCCCGGCGGCTACCTGCATTGCGCCACCGACTGGGAACCCTATGCCCAGCAGATGCTGGAGGTGCTGTCGGCCGAGCCTGCCCTGGAAAACACCGCACAAGGCTACGCCGAGAAGCCGGCCTACCGCCCGCTGACGAAGTTCGAGAACCGCGGCCTGCGCCTGGGCCACGGGGTGTGGGACCTGGTCTTCCGCAAGCGGGCCTGAAGCGCGCCTCCAATGAAAAACGCCCCTCACGGGGCGTTTTCTTTTTCAGGCCGAGCGGATCACTCGCTGAACTTGTAGTCGGTCTTGGCCTTGCTGCGCAGGTCGTCGCGGAACTTGGCCAGCTTCGCCTGGGCCTGGCGCTGCATCAGCTGCCCCTTCACTTCGTCGAACGACGGGAACTGGGCTGCACGCACATCTTCCAGCTTGATGATGTGGTAGCCGAACTGCGACTTCACGGGCGCGTCGGTGACCTGGCCCTTCTGCAGCTTGACCATGGCTTCGGAGAACTCGGGCACGTAGTTGCCAGGGTTCGCCCAATCCAGGTCACCGCCGTTCTCGGCCGAGCCCGGATCCTTCGAGTTCTTCTTGGCCAGGTCTTCGAACTTGGCGCCGGCCTTGAGCTGTGCAATCAGGGCTTTGGCCTCGTCTTCCTTCTCGACCAGGATGTGGCGAGCACGGTATTCCTGCGAACCGTTGGCCGCCTTGATCTTGTCGTACTCGGCCTTGGCTTCGGCTTCGTCGGGCTGGTTCTTCTTCTCGAAGTCCTGGAACAGGGCGCGGATCAGGATGGACTGACGGGCCAGTTCCATCTGGGCCTTGTAGTCGGCAGACGCCTGCAGGCCACGGCGTTCGGCTTCCTGGATGAAGATCTCGCGCAGCACGACTTCGTCCTTGACCTTCTGCTCCAGCTCGGGGGTGCGGGCCTGCGGCGGCTGGCCGGGCTGCTGCTGTTGCTTCAGGATCTGTTCGATCATGGCCTCGGCACGCGCTTTGGGCACGGCCTTGCCATTGACGATGGCGATGTTTTGCGCGAACGCCAGCGGAGCGGCCAGCGTGAGCGTAGCAGCCAGCGCGGCAGCCTTGGCGATACGAGAGGTCTTCATAGGAGCGGAAAGCTTTCTTGAATGGAATTCAGACGGGCTCGGCCTTGATGGCCAGGGCATGAACCCCCTGGGCAATCAGATTGCGCAGGGCATCATACACAAGGCGATGACGCTGAACGTGAGACAGTCCGTTGAAGCAACGAGCCTTTACCTGCACCGTGAAATGGGTACCGCTCAGCGCCCCGCTGGAACCGGCATGGCCGGCGTGCTGAGCCGAGTCGTCCGTGACGACGAGCGCCTCGGGTTGCAAGGCCTGACGCAGGGCGTCTTCGATCTGTCCGGCGGTCACGGTGACCGCATTGTGGGCGTTCATGCAAAGCCTCCTCGGAAGCGGTTCAGGATGGGCGTTTGTCCGCCGCCGCGTCTGCCTCGGCCGGCATGTGGCGGCTCAGGTACAGCCCCTGCAGCAGGGTGAACACCAGCGTCAGGCCCAGGCTGCCCCACAGCTTGAAGCTCACCCAGGTGTCGGTCGGGAAACTGAAAGCGACGTACAGGTTGAGCACGCCCATGCCGGTGAAGAAGGCCACCCAGGCCCAACCGAGCTGGCGCCACACGGCATCCGGCACCTGGATCTGCCCCCCCATCATCTGATTGAGCATCTTCTTGCCCAGTACCACCTCGGTGATGAAGAGGCCGGCCCCCATGAGCCAGTAGATCGCCGTGGGCTTCCATTTGATGAAGGTCTCGTCGTGGAACCACAGGGTCAGGCCTCCCAGCACCACGACGATGCCCAGCCCGGCCCACAGCATGCGGTCCACCGGCTTGCGCAGCGCCTTGAGCACCACCACCTGCAACAGCGTCACGGCGATCACCACCACGGTGGCCAGCAGCGTGGGCGCCTCCGTCGGCCCGACCACCCCGCCGGAGACGGCGAAGCCCAGGTACTGGGTCATCCATTGGGCTGCCACATCCCTGTGCCCCTCCCCCCACTTGAAGGCGATGAAGAACAGGATGATGGGCAACAGGTCGAACAGGATCTTCATGAAGGCGGAAGGCCAGGGGCCTGTGGACTGCGCTCAGGTCGGGCGCGGCTCGAAGTCTAGCGCGGCCGAGTTGATGCAGAAGCGCTCGCCCGTGGGGGCCGGGCCATCGTCGAACACATGGCCCAGGTGGGCGCCGCAGTTCTGGCATCGCACCTCGACGCGCACCATGCCGTGGCTCGTGTCCATCACGCGCTCGACGCGGGCCTGTTCGGTCGGCTGCCAGTAGCTGGGCCAGCCACAGCCGGCATCGAACTTGGTGTCCGAGTCGAACAGCGTCACGCCGCAGCAGACGCATTTGTACTGCCCCGCCTCGAAGTGATCCCAGTAACGCCCGGTGAAGGCGCGCTCGGTGGCGGCCCGGCGCGTGACCTCGTAGTCGAGCGGGGCGAGCTGGGCGCGCCACTCGGCGTCCGACTTCTTGACCTTGTAGTCTTCGCTCATGTGAACCAACCTCGTGCGGATGAGTCTGCCTGGATGTGGCGCAGTGTAGACAAGCCCCCCTGTCCCTGGGGAAGGGTCGACTACTGCACCACCGGCCTCGCCTAACATGGGCAGAGCTCCCTCACCTTGCGTCACCGAACTGGCACCCACCGTGGACCTCATCCTGTTTGTCAAAGCCGCCCTGATGGGCATCGTCGAAGGGCTGACCGAGTTCTTGCCCATTTCCAGCACCGGCCACCTGATCCTGGCGGGCTCGCTGCTCGATTTCGGGCACAGCGCAGGCGCCGACAAGGCCAAGGTCTTCGACATCGCGATCCAAACCGGCGCCATCTTTGCCGTGGTGCTGGTGTACTGGCAGCGCGTGCGCGACACCATCACAGGCATCACCAGCGAGCCCCAGGCGCAGCGGTTCGCGTTGAATGTGCTGATCGGCTTCGTGCCGGCCATCATCCTGGGGCTGCTGTTCGGCAAGGCCATCAAGGCCCACCTGTTCACCCCCACGGTGGTGGCGGTCACCTTCATTGCCGGCGGGCTGATCATCCTGCTGGCTGAGCGCCTGGCCCTCAGCCGCCCGGCACCGCGCGTGCAGACGGTGGACGACCTGACCGTGGCCGACGCGCTGAAAGTGGGGCTGGTGCAGTGCCTGGCCCTCGTGCCGGGAACCAGCCGCTCGGGCGCCTCGATCATCGGCGGGATGATGCTGGGCCTGTCGCGCAAGGCGGCCACGGATTACAGCTTCTTCCTGGGCATCCCCACGCTGATGGGGGCCGGGGCCTACAGCCTCTACAAGGAGCGCCACCTGCTGTCCATGGACGACCTGCCGCTGTTCGCCACCGGACTGGTGTTTGCCTTCCTGTCGGCCTGGGTGTGCGTGCGCTGGCTGATCCGCTACGTGTCCAGCCACAACTTCAACCCCTTCGCCTGGTACCGCATCGCCTTCGGCATCGTGATCCTCGTGACGGCCCACTTCGGCTGGGTGACCTGGGCAGAGTGAGCGACGGCGATGGGCACAATACGCGGATGTCTGCGCGTGAAGAAGCCCTTGCCATTCTGTTGACCCCCGATCCAGCCGCCAAGGCCAAGGCCGCGCGTGCGCTGTACGAGCGCCTGGGGGGCGATGCAGTGCAGCGCGGTGCACAGGAAGAGGCGACCCCGCGCCAGGACGCGGCGCCAGCAGGCTTGAGCGCCGCCGCGTGCGCGGTCGCCTTGGCGCTGTCCCCCGAGCAGGAAGCGGCCATGCCCGGGCGCCCTGCTCGCCCGGCCCTGGTGCCGGCCAAACAGGTGCCGTCCCGATCCCCCTTCACGCTGGAAGGCCGCGCCGCCCTGCTGCACGCCATCTGCCACATCGAGTTCAACGCGATCAACCTGGCGCTCGACGCATGCTGGCGTTTCGCCGGCATGCCGGCGGCGTTCTATCTGGACTGGCTGCGTGTGGCGTCCGAAGAGGCGCTGCACTTCGGCCTGCTGCGAACGCATCTGCAGTCTCTGGGCTACGACTACGGCGATTTCGACGCCCACGACGGTCTCTGGTCCATGTGCGAGAAGACGCGCGATGACATCCTGGCCCGCATGGCACTGGTGCCCCGCACGCTGGAGGCACGCGGCCTGGACGCCACCCCGCTGATTCAGGACAAGCTCACCCGCGCCGGGGATCTGGAGGCGGTCCGCATCCTCGACATCATCCTGCGTGACGAAGTCGGGCATGTGGCCATCGGCAACCGGTGGTTCCACGCCCTCTGTCGCGAGCGGGGACTGGATGCCGTCGCCCTGTATCCGGAGCTGGTGCGCCGCTACGAAGCGCCCCGCCTGCGCCCGCCCTTCAACGAAGCGGCCCGCAAGGCGGCCGGTTTCACCGAGGACGAACTGGCGTTTCTGCTGGGTGTGGATTGAGCGCCGCCGCCTCCGGCATGCGGTGCAACCGGACGATGGCCCTTCCGTGGCCCCGCCGCGGCCTGACGCGCATCAAAACCATGCAGCCCGCGCCAGCAGGACACTGGGCCGTGCGCAAACGCTTTCCCCTTCTTCCCGCCCATCCCGAGCGCGTCTGCTGGGGCTGCGACAAGTACTGCCCTGCCGCCTCGATGGCCTGCGGCAACGGCTCGGATCGCACGCCGCACCCGTCAGAGCTGTTCGGGCCCGACTGGGACACCTGGACCCCGCCGCAGGAGGGCAACGCCGAGGATCAGCCGCGCGGGTGATGCTGGCTGTGCAACTGGCGCAGGCGCTCCCGCGCCACGTGGGTGTAAACCTGTGTGGTCGAAATGTCGGCGTGGCCCAGCAGCATCTGCACCACGCGCAGGTCCGCACCGTGGTTCAACAGATGGGTGGCGAACGCATGCCGCAGGGTGTGCGGCGACAACGGCTGCGTGATGCCGGCCAGAAGCACGTACTTCTTGATCAGCTTCCAGAACATCTGGCGCGTCATGGGGCCGCCCCGTGCGGTGACAAACAGCGCATCGCTGACCTGGCCTGACAGAATCACGCCGCGGGCCTCAGCGAGGTAGCGACGCAGCCAGTCGCCCGCCTCGCCACCGAACGGCACGAGCCGCTCCTTGCTGCCCTTGCCCGTGATGCGCAACACGCCTTCATTGAGCCCCACGTGCACGGATTTGAGGTCGACGAGTTCGCTGACGCGCAGCCCGCTGGCGTACATCAGCTCGAGCATCGCGCGGTCGCGCAGGCCCAGGCTTTCGTGCACGTCGGGCGCGTTGAGCAACGCCTCGACCTGGGCCTCGGTCAGGGTACCCGGGACGCGCATGTGCTGTCGCGGGGCGTCCATGCGGAGGGTCGGATCCTGCGTCGTGTGACCGTCGCGCACGGCCCAGCGATAGAAGCGACGGAACACGCTGAGACGCCGCCCCGCAGACGACGGCTTGGTGGCGCTGTGCCGCGCCGAGGTGTAGCCCAACAGATCGATTTCGGTGGCCTGCACCAGCGTGCGGCCGGTGTGTTGCTGCACCAGCCAGTCGGCCAGTGCCTGAAGGTCACGGCGGTAGGCTCCCAGCGTGTTCGGACTGAGCCCGTCCTCCAGCCACAGGGCGTCGATGAAGCGATCGAGGTGCGGGTCCGCCGCGGGCGACACCGTCCGGGGTTCAGGCACCGCCACGCATCATCCCCTGCTTCATGCGCGGGTCGACCGGGTTGTCGCCCACAAAAATCTTCAGCACGGCACGGTAGAGGTCCTCTCCGGGCACGGCCTGGCCCACCGGGCGGCTGTTGTGCTGCAGTTGTACGCCGCGCCCGGGCAGGTAGTCCAGGTCGAGCGTGTCGCCCACCTTCAGGTCGCCGATGCCGTCCAGCAGGGCGGCCAACTGGTCGAGCCGCCCACCCAGGCGCTGCTGCACCTCGGCCGGCTCGTACTTGCGTATGCGCTTGGTCAGGGACCGGGTGAGCTCCTTGCTGGGGGCGTCCAGCATCACCTTGAGGCGGATGCGCTTGGGGCCTGGCATGGCCAGGGCCTGCGCGGCATCGCGCGTGGGTGCGCTGAGGTACAGGCCGGCGACGAAGGCCTTGACCCACGCGACACCACGCAGGCCCAGGCCGTTGAGACGCAGGGTGCGGTCGGCCAGCACCACGGTGTCATCGAAGCGCTGGCCCTCCAGGGTGGCCGCGTGCGCTGCCGAAGGCAGGCCCGTGGTTGCCCCGAGCATGCACAAGGCCGCCGTCAGGGTCCAGGCCCGCGCGCGGCACCAGGCAAGGGCGGTGAACTCGTTGAGGGACACGCGATCTCCGGCAACAGACATGTCTGGAACAACGCGGGAGGCGGTGAGGCCGCTGACAGAAGGCCGCGTTACCAGATGTGAAGACCCGCCATGCAGTATGGGCCTTCGCACGGGTCCGGGGCGTGCCGCGGGCTCAATCGGCCCGCTCGAACACCGCCATGCTCTCGACGTGCGCCGTGTGCGGGAACATGTTGACCGCCCCCGCTGCCGTGCAACGGTAACCGGCCTGGTGCACCAGCAAGCCCGCATCCCGCGCCAGGGTGGCGGGGTTGCAGCTGACGTAGACGATGCGCTGCGGGCGCTGCCAGCCCGGCACCAGCGAGGGGTACTGATGCAGGTCGGCCAGGGCCTTGGCCAGGGCAAAAGCGCCTTCGCGCGGCGGGTCGACCAGCCAGCGGGTGGCATGGCCGTAGCCGGCCAGCTCCTGCGGCGTGATCTCGAACAGGTTGCGGGCCACAAAGCTCGTGCGCGCTGCCACGCCGTTGGCGACGGCGTTGTCGCGCGAACGGGCCACCAGGGTTTCGCTGCCCTCGATGCCCAGCACCTCACGCGCCTGAGTGGCCAGCGGCAGGGTGAAGTTGCCCAGGCCGCAGAACCAGTCGATCACGCGTTCATCGGGCCGCACCGCCAGCAGGCGCAGCGCACGCCCGACCAGCACCTGGTTGATCGCGTGGTTGACCTGTGTGAAATCGGTGGGCTTGAACGGCATGGTGATGCCGAACTCGGGCAGCGTGTAGTCCAGCGTGGGTGCGGTCTCGTCCAGCGGGTGCACGGTGTCCGGGCCCTTGGGCTGCAGCCACCACGAAATGGCCGCCTGACCGCCCTCGGCGGGGCTGTGCGTGGCCGCGAAGTCCTTCAGGCGCTGCACATCCGCGGCGCTCAACGGCTCGAGGTGACGCAGCACCAGCACGGTCACGCGGGAGCCCACGGCCACCTCGATCTGCGGCAAGCGATCACGCCCGTCCATGGCGCCGATCAGCTCGCGCAGCGGCATGAGCAGGCGGCTGACATGCGGCGGCAGCACCTCGCAGCTCGTCATGTCGGCCACGTAGCGCGACTTGCGCTCGTGGAAGCCGACCAGCACCGTGTTCTTCTTGGCCACGTAGCGCACCGACAGGCGAGCGCGGAATCGATAGCCCCAGGAAGGTCCCTCGATGGGCCGCAGCAGGGTTTCAGGCTTGACCTTGCCCAGATGCCAGAGGTTGTCCTCGAGCACGCGCTGCTTGACAGCCACCTGCGCGCTGGCGTGGAAGTGCTGCATCTTGCAGCCACCGCACAGGCCGAAGAAGGTGCACTTGGGCGTGACACGCAGCGGACTTTCGCGGCGGATCTCGGCCAGCGTGGCCTGTTCCCAGTTGTTCTTGCGACGGGTGACGTTGACGCGCACCACCTCGCCAGGCAGGGCGTCTTCAATGAACACGACCTTGCCATCGGCGCGGTGCGCCACACCCTGGGCGTCCAGGTCCAGGGACTCGACGGTGAGCCACTCCTGCCCGGGGGGCGGAGGCGGCAGGCTGATCGCCGGCTCGACAGCGGCCGGCGACTCGGAAACGGGGATATCGGGAGAGGCACTCATCCCGATATTGTCTCAGGAGTGACCGGCCCGGCGCCCTGCCCGACCGGCGTCCGCTTGCGCTCAGCGGCTCGGCAGCTGACGGGCCGGGTCGATGGGCTTGCCCTGCTTGCGGATCTCGAAGTGCAGGTTGACGCGATCGGAATCGGTCGACCCCATCTCTGCGATTTTCTGGCCCCGGCGCACGGTCTGGTCTTCCTTGACCAGCAGTGTCTGGTTGTGGGCGTATGCCGTGAGGTAGTCCCCGGTGTGCTTGACGATGACGAGGTTGCCGTAGCCACGCAGGCCGGAGCCGGCGTAGACGACGCGACCGTCTGCCGCCGCGAACACGGGGTCGCCGGCCTTGCCGCCGATGGCCAGGCCTTTGCGCTTGCCTTCCTCGAAGCCGCCCAGCAGCGGGCCCGCAGCGGGCCAGGTCCAGGTGGGCTCATCGGAGGCAGGGGTGGCCGGTGCGGGCTTGTCCTTGGCCGGGTCTGCCGCGGGCGCCGACGCCGTGCCAGACGCGGCGCCCGACGCTGCTGCCCCCGCCACAGCGGCAGCGGCCCCCGAAGCCGGCTTGGCCTGGGTGCCCGGCGTGGCCGTCTTGCTGTCCAGGGGACGGGCTTCGATCCGGGACGGCGGGGTGAGCGGCTTGGCCGACACCACGGCCGAGGAGGCAGCCGGGTCCACCGAAGGGGAAACAACCCGCAGCACCTGCCCCACTTCGATCAAGTTGGGGTTCTCGAGGTTGTTCCAGGCTGCCAGGTCGCGCCAGTTCTGGCCGGATTCGAGGCTGATCCGGATGAGGGTGTCGCCGGGTTTGACCGTGTAGTAGCCGGGCTTGCCGGCGTTCTCGGCCCCTGGCAGGGGTTTGGCTGGCGCGGGCGCGGGCGCGGGGGCGCCTCCCGAGGCCACAGGCCGGGAGCGCTCTTCAACGGGGGCCTTGTGGCTCGTGGAGGCACAGCCGGCCAGAACGAGCAAGGCTGCCGCCGAGGCGGCCATCCTGAAAGTAAAAATCATGTGCATGGGACGCTATGGTGCCCCGACAACGCGCCGGGCCACGAAACATCATGTGGTGCCGGATTTTAGAGGCACGAACAGAACGGCCCCCGCGCGGTGGGTCTGCAGCGTGCCGTCGGGCAGCCGGTCGATGATGGTCAGCACCTGCTGTCCCGGGCGGCCATCGTCGACGGGCGCGACCAGCCGACCGCCTGGCGCCAGCTGGTCCAGCCAGGGCTGCGGCACGGCTTGTCCCCCTGCGGCAGCAATGATGGTGTCATAGGGCCCGCCAGGGGCATGACCCAGCATGCCGTCGCCGAACACCAGCCGGACATCGAACCGGGGAGGCAGAGACGCACGAACGGCATCGAGGTGATGGCGCGCCTTCAGGTGCAGTTCGCGCACCCGCTCGATGGACACCACCCGTCGCGCCAGCAGCCCGAGCAGCGCCGCCTGGTAACCGCAGCCCGTGCCGATCTCGAGGCAGGCACCCAGCGGCGCCGGCGACTGGCGGTCTGCGGCCAGGCCGGGCCGCTCGCACAGCAGCTGGAGCATGGCCCCCACCACCGAGGGCTTGGAAATCGTCTGCCCCAGCCCGATGGGCAGGCTGGTGTCTTCGTAGGCCTGGTTGACCAGGGCCGTGTCGACAAAAAGATGGCGCGGCACGGTACCGAAGGCACCCAGCACCCGCCCATCGGACAGGCCGTCGGCCTTCAAGCGCTCCACCATGCGCGCTCTCACGCGCACCGAGTCCAGCCCAAGGCCACCCGGCGCACTGAGGCGGCGGCGGTCCTGCTCTGCCTGGGCCAGCGGCGCCTGGGGGCGAAGGAGGTCCCGAGGCCCTGCCGGCGCGGCAGCCCGGGGGGCTGCTGGCCGTGCCGACGCGACCTGATCCAGCTGCAGCGGAAACCGCCGCGGCTTGGGATCAGACTGCCCGCGGCTCATCGGGTGCCAGCCCAGCCCTGCCAGGCGGGCAGTCGCTGGTGATCCGTCATGTCGACCTTCAAAGGCGTGATCGAGACCTGTCCATGGCGCACGGCGTGGAAATCGGTGCCTTCGCCCTCTTCGCGCGCTTCACCGGCGGGGCCGATCCAGTAGAACAGGTCGCCACGCGGGTTGGTCTGGGGCACCGCCGGAAAGCTGGCGTGACGCCGCCCCAGGCGCGTGATGGCCCAGGGCAGCGCGTCGGCGTCCTCGCGGTTGGGGATGTTCACGTTGAGCAGCCAGGGCGACTCGGACGGCGGATGGGCCAGCACGTGCTCGATGATGCGGCGGGCCGTGCGGGCCGCGGCATCCAGCGCATGCCAGCCCTTGACCACCTGCGAAAAAGCGATGGCCGGTACACCGAACAGATAGCCCTCGGTGGCCGCGGCCACGGTGCCGGAGTACAGCGTGTCGTCACCCATGTTGGCGCCGTTGTTGATGCCGGACAGCACCAGATCCGGCTTGGGAATGAGCCCGGCCGTCAGGGCCAGGTGCACGCTGTCCGACGGCGTGCCAGTGACATAGCGAAAGCCGTTGGCCGCGGTGTGCAGGCTGAGCGGCTGGTGCAGGGTCAGCGCGTTGGAGGTGCCGCTGGCATTGCGCTCCGGCGCGAACACATCGACCGTTCCCAGTCCCTGGCAGGCTTCGACAAGGGCAGCGATGCCGGGCGCCAGGTAACCGTCATCGTTGGCAATGAGAATTCGCATCCGGTGATTGTAGGAGCGCAACGTCGTGCGGCAGCCGGCCCCCTCGATTCGGTGAGCCCCCTGGCCGCGGCAGGGGCGCTTGCATGTAAAGTTACCGACTTGTACACCTGTCAACTCGTCCACCCGGGCGAGACCCCGGGACGCAGTTCAGCCGGGGCCCACCAACCCAGCCCATGCGGCGCCCGCGCGGGCTCGGAAGGAACTCCATGGCCGTCAAGGTTCTGATACTCGAAGACAACCCGGTGGCGCGCGGCTTTCTGTGCCGTGTCGTGCGTGAAAGTTTCAGCGATGTAGGCAGCATCACCGAGGTCAGTGACCTGGACGCCGCGCGCCGTCTGCTGGGCCATGCTCCCGGCGGACGGGCCCAGCCCGGCGCAGAGCCGTTTCAGCTGATCCTGGTGGACCTGGAGTTGCCGGATGGCAGCGGCCTGGAGTTGCTGACCGAACTGGGGGGGTATCCCGCCACGCGCATTGTCACCACGCTGTACTCCGACGACGAACACCTGTTTCCGGCGCTGCAGTGCGGTGCAGACGGCTACCTGCTCAAGGAAGACCGTTTCGAGGTGCTGGTCGAAGAGCTGCAGAAGATCGTTCGGGGGCAACCGCCCCTGTCCCCGGCCATCGCGCGGCGGTTGCTGAACCACTTCCGGACCGAAGGCGTGACCCCTGCGGGAAGTCAGCACGCTGGCGCCGTGCACGCAGCAGAGCCGGGCGCACCGACGGCCCACGCGACGACGGCCGGCGCAGCCAACACCCTCGACCATGAGCGGCTCACGCCCCGCGAGAGCGAGGTGCTGACGTACCTGAGCAAGGGCTTCACGATCAAGGAGATCGCCTCGCTCATGGGCATCAAATGGTTCACCGTCAACGACCACATCAAGTCGATCTACAAGAAGTTGAACGTGTCGAGCCGTGCAGAAGCGGCCGTGCTGGCCAGCAAGCAGGGCCTGGTCTGAGCACCCCATGCCGGACCCGGCTGCGCACCCGCCCTCGTCTGCTCACAGGCTGAACGGGCTGCTGGCGCGGCGAGCTCCGGGAGCCTTGCCAACCATCGACGAGGTGTTGGGCGAAACCCGCGCCCCGCCTCGATGGATGGGCTGGCGCATGCGGCTGCTGGTGGGGCTGGCACTCGGAGCCTGTCTGGTGGTGGCCGGGTGCGCGTGGTGGCTCGCTCGACAGCCTCACCTTCCCGTGACGCTGAAGGCCAGGGCAGATGGGCACCTCTCGCTGCAGTCTGTCGATTACCCGACCCTGCGCAGGCTCGAGCGACTGGAGCTGGTCGGCCTGCGCATCGATCCCCCGCCGGAGGCCGGACCGGCCCAGCCCGTGAGCTTCCCCGCCGGCATGGTGCTGCTCCAGCGCTCGGCGCGCTGGCTGCCCGAAGAGGCCGACCGTGCTCGCTTCCTTGCCTTTCATCGTCAAGTCGATGCCGTGCGGCAGCACTGGCGCCCGGAAGGCCTGGTCGCTCACCTGAGTTTCGCGCACGCGGCAGAAGAACCGGTCCTGATCGCCCCCCGCAGCTGGTCGGGCCTCACCGTGCTGTACTGGGTGCTGTCGGGCTTGGCGCTCGCCGTGTTCATGGTGGGGGCCTCGGTCCTGTTGTCACATCCGACCCGGAACAGCGCCGCCTTTGCCCTGCTCACCACGGCGCAATCGGCCCAGCTGATGTTCATGGCCGTCGGCAGCAACCTCGACTTCTTCGCGCCGGCGTGGCTGGCGTCGCTGGACTTCGGCGGACGCATGGCCGCCGACCTGGCCTCTGCAGCCGCCTTGATGCAGCTGGCCGTCGGCGTACCGAGCCGTCTGACGGCCGCCGGGCGCTGGGTCGGCGGCGTGGTTCTCCTGCTGCTCGCACTGGTGGCGGTCGCGACCGCCGTGGCCCCTTCTGTGCTCGCCTCCGCCGCTGGCTGGTGGGCCTGGCAAGGCCTGTGCGCGTTCAGCATGGTCGCGGCCCTCCTGCTGATGCGCCATGGACAGCGTGTGCAGCCTCATCCATTCGGCAGGATCGTGCTGCGCTTCACGCTGGTGGCCGCGGCGACCTGGGCGCTGCTGGTCTTCGCGCTCATGCTCGGGCACCGGCGGCCTGATCTTCAGTTGCACCTGGGCTGGCAGGGCGTGATGGTCTGGCATCTCTTTGTCGGCATCGTGCTGTCGTTCTGCCCCTATCTGTCGCGGACGCGACAGGTGCTGCAGGAGTTCTCGCTGCTGGCCGTATCGAGCACGGTGGCCGCGTCACTGGATCTGCTGTTCGTCGCGGTGTTCTCGCTCGGTCAGTTCACGTCGATGACGCTGTCGCTGTTTCTCGCGCTGGGAAGCTACCTGCTGGCGCGGCGTTGGATGCTGACGCAGCTGCCCGGGCGGGATGCACTGTCCATGGAGCGCCTCTTTCAGCACCTCTATCGCATGGCGCGCGAGCTGGAGCACCACCCGGACCGCCTGAACGAGGCCATGCTGCGGCTGATGCGTGAGTTGTTCGACCCGCTGGAAAGCGAAGTGGTCCGCGGCCACGTGGCCGGTGCCGCCGTGCGCAGCAATGGCGCCTTGCTGCTGTTGCCCATGCCGCGGCTGGGCGACGCCGTAGCGGGCAACCGAGCGCTTGCGCTGCGACACGCACACAAGGGGCTGCGCCTGTTCACGGTGGAAGATGCCCGGCTTGCCGAGCGCATCATCGAACAACTGCAGCGCGCGCTGAACTTCGATCGCGCTGTGGAACAAGGGCGCAGCGAGGAACGCCTGCGCATCGCCCAGGACCTGCACGACGACATCGGGGCGCGGTTGCTGACACTGATGTACCAGGCCCCGAACACGGAAATCGAGGAGTACATCCGGCACACGCTGCAGGACCTGAAAACCCTGACACGCGGCCTGGCAGCCCAATCACATTGCCTGGTAGAGGCCGCGGCCGAATGGAAGCGGGACCTGCACCATCGCGCCGCCGTGGCCGAATGCCGGCTCGATTTCGACTTCGCTGCCGATGTCAACGTGACGCTGACGATGGTCCAGTGGTCGTCCCTGACCCGCATCCTGCGGGAGCTGGTGAGCAATGCGCTGAGCCATGCACGCGCCCGCCACATCGTGGTGACGCTGAAACTGGCAGATGACCGCCTGACCCTCGAGGTCCAGGACAACGGTATCGGCCGGGCGCCGGAGGACTGGTCTCACGGCCTGGGTATGGGCGGTGTCCGCAAGCGCGTGAAGCAGCTCGGCGGTCAGGTGCGGTGGGAAGAGGTCTCCCCGTGCGGGATCCGTTGCGTGGTGACGGTGGAGCCGTTCACCAGCGCCGCTGCCGCCGATCAGGTTTCCCACTGAGGCGTGTTGCGCAACACCTCTTCCAGCGTGGTGACGCCTTCGGCCACTTTCATGACGCCGCCCGGCCGCAGGGGACGCAGCCCCTCCTTGGCAGCTGTCTGGCGCAGACGGGGCATGTCGACATGCGGGTGGATCGCACTGCGGATGCCTTCGCTGACCGGCAGCAGTTCATACAGACCGACCCGGCCCTTGAAACCCGTCATCCGACACTCCAGGCAGCCCACCGGCTTGTAGGGCTGGATGTGGCCGTTGAGGCGCCAGGGCTTGATGGCTTCGGCCAGCATCTCGGGGCGCACGCTGTCGTCCGGCTTCTTGCAATGCGGACACAGGGTGCGCACCAGGCGCTGGGCCAGCACGCCGATGACGGTGGCACTGATCAGGTAGCTGGGCACGCCCAGATCGGTCAGGCGGGTGATGGCCGAAGCCGCATCGTTGGTGTGCAGCGTCGAGAACACCAGGTGGCCGGTCAGCGAGGCCTGGATGGCCATCTCGGCGGTTTCCAGATCTCGGATTTCACCGACCATGATGATGTCCGGGTCCTGACGCATCAGCGCACGCAGGCCCTCGGCGAAGCCGAGGTCGATGGTGGCCTGCACCTGAGTCTGGTTGAACGAGGGCTCGATCATTTCGATCGGGTCTTCGATGGTGCAGACGTTGACCTCGTCGGTCGCCACGCGCTTGAGCGTGGAGTACAGCGTCGTCGTCTTGCCGGAGCCCGTGGGGCCGGTGACCAGGATGATGCCGTGCGGCCGGCTGACCAGTTGCTCCCACTGCTGGGTCTCGCTGGGCGCGAAGCCAAGGGCCTCGAACGACTTGACGGTGTTGTCCGGGTCGAAAATCCGCATGACCAGCTTCTCGCCAAAAGCGGTCGGCATGGTGGACAGGCGCATCTCGACTTCGTCGCCCCCCGGGTTGCGCGTCTTGATGCGCCCATCCAGCGGGCGGCGCTTCTCGACCACGTCCATGCGCCCCAGCAGCTTGATGCGCGCGGTCATGGCCTGCATCACAGCCAGCGGCACCTGGTAGACGGTGTGCAAGACGCCATCGATGCGGAAGCGGATGGCGCCCATCTCGCGGCGCGGCTCGAGGTGGATGTCCGAAGCGCGCTGGTCGAAGGCGTACTGCCACAGCCAGTCGACGACCTGGATGATGCCCTGGTCGTTTGCGTCGAGCTGACGATTGCTCTTGCCCAGTTCGACCAGTTGCTCGAAGTTGTGCGCGACGCTGTCGCCCGTCTTCTTGTTGGCGTCCTTGACGGACTTGGCCAGCGTGTAGAACTCGGTGCGGTAGCGTTGCAGGTCGAGCGGGCTGGAAACCACCAGCTTCACCTTCTTCTTGGTGTGCGACAGGATCTCTTCGACCCAGTCCACATCCAAAGGCTCGCTGGTTGCGATGGTGATCTCGGTCAGGCTCATCTGCACCGGCAGCGCCTTGCGGCGCTCGGCGTAGTTGATGGACATGACTTCGGCCACGCGGGCCACATCGACCTTGAGCGGGTCGATGCGCAGGTAGGGCATGCCCACGCGCCCGGCCAGCCACTCGGTGAGGGGCTCCAGTTCGAGCAGATTGCCGGTGTCGGCGCGGGTCAGGCCCATGCCGGCCAGCCGCACCAGCGGGTGCTGGGCGCTGTCGCCTGCGGCAAAGCGCCGGGCCACCTTCTCGGCGTCCCGGACGCCGACCACGCCGTCTTCCGTCAACCACTGCAGCAGCAGCCGCCACTCCAGCGGCCCCTTGGGGGCGGCAGTGGGCCGGCGGGGCGTTGAAGCGGGGCCGGGCGCGGGTGCGGGGGCGGACGCAGAGGAAGCGCTCATGTCAGGCGGGCAAAGACGGGGTGCATCGGGACAGCAATTTGACCCATTTTCGCGCAGGCAGATTCCAGCGGGTCTGTAAAGTTTCGGCGCGTTCAGCCAGCACTTCGCGGGAAGGCAGGTCGAACCCTTTCCACGCCAGCACGATGGTGTTGCCGTCGCGCGTGGGTTTGAGCATGGCCACGCGGTCGGCGCCGAAGGCGGAGGCAATGCGGCTGGCGCTGCGATCGAAGCTGACGTCCCGGCCGAAGAGGTTGACGCTCATGACCCCGCCATCGTCCAGCACCTGCCAGCAGGCCCGGTAGAAGGCCTCATCGTCCAGCACCGGGCTGGCGGCCTCGTGGTCATACAGGTCGACGCACAGGGCGTCGAACGCTGCCACGTGGTGCTCGTCGGCCACGAAACGGGCCGCATCACCCTGGATCACCGTGAGACGCTCGTCGTCGTCCGGCAGATGGAACCACGCCCGGCAGGCCGCGATCACCTGGGGATTGAGCTCGACCGCGGTCGTGGGCGCGCGAAGGACGCTGTGGCAGAACTTGGTGAGCGCGGCCGCGCCCAGTCCCAGCTGCAGGGTGCGCGCGGTGGCCACCGCCTCGGGGTCGCGCAGCAGCGTCCAGGCCATCATGCGCTGGATGTACTCGAGCTCCAGCTTGAGCGGCTGGCGGATGCGCATGGCGCCCTGGATCCAGGGGGTTTCAAGGTGGAGGTAACGCAAGCCGCCCTGTTCGGACAGGGTGGCCTCGGGGAGTCGGGGCTTTCGTTTCACGCGGCGAGTGTGGCACAGTGCCGATCCCATGCCACGCACTCCCGAGCCTCCGTCCCCGCGTCTGCAAGGCCTGCCTCCGGTCGTGGGCCCGGGCGCGCGGCTGCTGGTGCTCGGCAGCTTTCCGGGCGTGGCCTCGCTGGCGTCGCAGCAGTATTACGCTCATCCCCGCAACGCGTTCTGGCCCATTCTGTCGGCGCTGTGGGGGCTGCGTGGCGACGAGGCCCTGCAAGTGCGTCCCTACGCTGAGCGCCTCCCGGTCGTGCGGGCCCATGGCCTCGCCATCTGGGACGTGTATGCCGGCTGCGCACGCGAGGGCAGCCTCGACAGCGCCATCCGTGACGCCCAGCTCAACGACCTGCCCGGCTTGATCCGGCAGGTGCCGACGCTGCGCGGCATTGCGCACAACGGCGGCGAGTCGGCACGGCACATGCGCATCACGCGGGCCCTGGGCCTGCCCGTCTACCAACTGCCCTCGACCAGCCCGGCCAATGCTTCGTGGTCTTTCGAGCGCAAGCTCGCCGCCTGGCGGGTGGTGTTCGAGACCGCAGGCGTGGCCGCGTCAGGATAAAAAAAGGGCAACGGTCGCGTGACCGTTGCCCCAAGTTGCCCGCCTGGCTGCGCACCGCACGCAGCCAGACGCTCTTACCGACCTCGCGATCAGAAGAACAGGATGCCGCCCAGGCTGATGGTGTTGGTCTTGGTCTCGTTCGAGTTGGCCGAGTTGGTCTGCTTCTCGTTGTTGAACTCGCCCACCAGGGTGATGAACTTGTTCAGCGAGTGGTACACGCCCAGGGTGTAGCTCTGGTTCTTCAGCGACACGCCGGCACCGGCTGCACCATCCTTGTCCTTGTTCTGACCGTAGTTCAGACCGAACTTGGTGTCACCGAGCTTGTAGGTGCCTTGCACGAAGTAGCCGTTGGACTTGGTCTTGTTGCCGTCTGCATCAGCGCCACCCAGGAACTGTGCACCGACGGTGGACAGGCCGAGGCCCTTGCCGTTGAAGCCATAGGCCAGCACTTCGAAGGCATCGAATCGGACCTTGCCACCCAGCTCGAAGCCGTTGGCCGTGAACGGCTTGGTGGCGCAAGTGGTCGAGCTTTGGCAGTCGGTCTTCTGGTGAACGAGACCGGTCCACAGCTGGCCCGGCAGCGCGCCCGGGATGTCGTAGGTGGCCATGGCTTGCAGGCCGGGGGTCTTGGCGGAGTTGCCCGAGAAGCTCTTCGGCTGGAACAGACCGGCACCTGCCTGGAAGCCCGACACCTTCGGGCTCAGGTACGAGATCTGGGCCTGGAAGCCTGTGTACATGTAGCCATGCCCGATCATGCCGAACGTCGTGTTGAACGGGATGGCCGCGTTGGTCGTGCCACCGACGCCCAGCAGGGTCATGTCGGACAGGATCACGTTCTGACCGAACATGCCGATGTCACGGCCGATCTTGACCGTGCCCATCGTGGGCGTGCCGAACGAGAAGTAGTTGTTGCGGGTGTCGATCTGGCTGAAGGGGCTGTTGTCCACGCCCTGGGTGATGCCGTCAGCGCCGGAGCCCTTGGGCAGGCCCACGATGTCGGAGCGGTCGTTGATGCCAGGGGCAAAGCTGATGTGCGCCTTGACGTCGTAGCCGCCGGCCTTGCCGGTGGCCACAAAGTTGATCCAGCCCGGCAGCAGGCCGTTGGAGATGCCGCTGGTCTTGGTGGTCTGGCTGACGCCCTCGACCGTCGTCTTGCTGTCGCGGTTGACGTAGAAGCCGTTGACGGTGCCGTTGATGTCGAGCGTGACGCCGTTCTGTTCGAAGCTCACGGCCTGAGCCGAGGAGGCGGCAGCAGCGGCCACAGCGAGGGCGAGGATCGACTTGATGGGGGCAGTCTTCATGTTGTCTCCAGTCTTGAACCTTTGGATGGGTAAGCCCGCTGGACTGCGGGTTGGGGGACCGGAGGGCAAGGCCTGTGCCGGAATTGGCCAGGACACCGATGTGACAGGGAAAGGCCCAAGGTGGAACAGGGTTATCCCACCCGACATGGAGCACGAGTGCCTCAGGCTGAAGCAGTTGACCGCCCGACTGCTCCCGGCACGCCGTGGCGCAAACGCGCCATTCGGAGACAGCTTCCGTGTCAGCCCGGAGCACCCAGGAGCAACAACCGTGGCAGGACGCGCTGGGCGTTACGGGTGGTGTGCCACTTGACCTGCTCGAGCGACCACCCTCGCAGCGCGGCCAGCACGGCAGCCATGGCCGGCAACTCTGCCGGCTCGTTACGGCTGCGTAGACCTGCAGCCCGCTCGGCCGCCGTGCGGTACAGCCAGTGCGGCGGAATGTCCGGGGCATCGGTTTCCAGCACGATGGCATCGGCCGGCAAGGCGGCTGCCAGGCGGCGGATCTGGTGTGCCCGATCGAACGTCATCGCGCCGCCGAAGCCCAGGCAGAAGCCCAGATCCAGGAAAGCGTGGGCCTGCTGAAGGCTGCCGTTGAAGGCGTGGGCGATCCCGCCTCGCACGGGCCGCCCTCGCGCTCGTTGCAGGCGCAGGTGTTTGAGCAACAGGTCGGCACTGCGGCGCACATGCAGGATCACGGGCAAACCGTGTTCGACCGCGAGCTCGAGTTGCTGCGCGTACAGCGACTCCTGCCGTTTCCGGGAGCACTCATCCTGCAAGGCCGGCACGAAGTGGTCCAACCCGATCTCGCCCACGGCGACAAGACGAGGGTCCTGGCCGTGCTGGGCGAGTGCCTCGCCCAAGCGCGCGACCGGGTCGTCGCCCGCCGCATGCACGTACAGCGGGTGGGTGCCCAGCGCGTAGGCTCCATTGGCCTCCTGAGCTGCCCGTCGCGCGCTGTCGAACAAGGAGGGCATCACCGCTGGAATGACCTGCATGGCCACCCCGGCTGCGCGGGCCCGGGCAATCACCTCGGGCCGGTCCGCGCCGAACTCCGGCGCATCGAGGTGGCAATGGGTGTCGATCCACATCGCATCCACCTGGGGTCCAGGCCTGGCCAGCGCAAGGCAGCGTCAGTCGACGAACCGCCCGCCGACCAGCTGGTGGCGCACCACGCAGCGCGCCGCCAGGGTAGCGTCGTGCGTCACCATCACGACCGCCGTGCCTTCGTTGCGGGCGAGCTCCATCATCAGCTCGAACACCGCGTCGGCTGTGCCGCGATCCAGGTTACCTGTCGGCTCGTCAGCCAACAGGCACGCCGGCCGTGTGACCAGGGCCCGAGCCACTGCCACGCGCTGCCGCTCACCGCCGGACAACTCGGCCGGCCGGTGGTTGCCGCGGTGTGCCAACCCGACACGAGCCAGCCAGTCCTGCGCGTGTTCACGCGCCTGCGCAATGGGCTGGCGCCGGATCAGCAGCGGCATGGCCACGTTGTCGATGGCCGAGAACTCGGGCAGCAGGTGATGAAACTGATAAATGAAGCCCAGGTGCTGGTTGCGCCAGCTGCCCTGCTCGGCCGGGCTCATCTGCGCCAGATCACGCCCCATGAGTCGCACCTGCCCCTGGGTGGGCGAGTCGAGCCCGCCCAGCAGGTGCAACAACGTGCTCTTGCCGGAGCCTGAGGCCCCGACGATGGCCACGGTCTCGCCGGCCGACACGGTCAGGTCCACGCCATGCAGCACCGTCACGTCCACGGGGCCTTCGTGGAAGCGGCGTACCAGGCCCCGGGCATGCAGGATGGAGGAAGCGGAAGATGTCATCAGATGTTCAGCAACCACGCGATGACGTTCTTGGCGACGAAGCCCAGCACGCCGAAACCCAGCACCAGAAACAGCACGAAGGTGCCGAACTTGCCTGCCTTCGATTCGCGCGCGAGCTGCACGATGATGAACATCATGTAGAGGATGAACGCGCCGACCCCGAAGGTCAGGCCCCACTGAGCAATCTGCTCTTCGGTCAAGCCGTACATGTCAACTCGTCTCTCGGACCACGAGGTCCCGGTAAGCATGCCAGGTGGCGTGCCCCAGCACCGGGAGCACCACGATCAGGCCGAACATGAATGTTGCAAGTCCCAGGGCCGTCAGCGACATGACGATGGCGGCCCACAGGCTCATGCAGATGGGATTGGCTGCCACGGCCTGCCAGCTGGTGCGCAGCGCGCATTGCATGGTGACCTGGCGGTCCAGCAACAGGGGAATGGCCACCACACTGGAAGCAAAAATCGGGGCAGCCATGAGCCCGCCCAGCAGCAGCCAGATCTCGAACACCCCGGAGTCGGACGCCAGGACCACGCGATAGAGGAAATCGACAGGCGTGGCGACCGTCGGCTTCACACCGAGGGTAATGATGGCCGCGGAGCTGATCACCCAGCCCGTGCCCATGGCCGTCAACAGGATGCCGAACTGAACCAGTCTCCGGTCCAGTGAAGCCCAGACGCGCTGAACGGTGCCGAAGTTGGCTGGCTCCCCACGCACCAGCGCGCGGCTGACGGCGTACAGGCCAGTCGACAGGATGGGAGCCACGAGCAGGAACCCCGAGAACGCCCCGGCCAGGACCCAGAAGTGGTTCCAGGCAAACGCCAGCAGCGCGCCCCCGAACAGTGCCATCAGGGCACCGTGCGCCAGGCCGACCCTTGGAGCGGCCATCAGATCGGCCCACCCGTGGGCCAGCCACCGGAAGGTGCGCAAGGAGTGCACCTTGCGCACGTGGAGGGGACGGTGTTCGGCAGGAATGAGTTCACTCATAGCGCAAGGCCTCGGCAGGTTGCACACGACTGGCGCGCCAGCTGGGGTAGAGCGTGGCGGCGAGGGACAGAACGAGTGAAATCAGGGCAATGGGCACGATGTCGGTCGACTGCGGGTCGGAAGGCATGCGGCTGATCAGGTAGATGCTGCCCGGCAGGAAATCGACGCCCAGCAGGCGCTCGATGGCCGGCACGATCACGTCGATGTTGAAGGCGACCAACAAGCCCAGCCCCAGGCCACCGAGCGTGCCCAGGAACCCCGACAGCGCGCCCTGGACCATGAAGATGGCCATGATCGAGCGGGGACTGGCGCCCAGCGTGCGCAGGATGGCGATGTCGGCGCGTTTGTCGGTCACGGTCATGACAAGGGTGGACACCAGGTTGAACGCGGCCACCGCCACGATCAGCGTCAGGATGATGAACATCATGCGCTTTTCCACCTGCACCGCATCGAACCAGTTGCGGTTGGTGTGCGTCCAGTCACGCACGATGACGCCATCGCCCAACAGGTTCTGCAACTCCGCACCGACCTGACGGGCCGCCTGGGCATCCTTCAGGCGCAGTTGCACACCGGTGATCCCCCCGGTACGAAACAGGCGCGCGGCGTCTTCGGCATGCATCAGCACCAGGCCGCTGTCGTACTCGAAGTGGCCTGCGTTGAACAGGCCCACCACCGTGACCTGCTTGAGGCGGGGCACCACCCCTGCGGGTGTCACCTGACCGCTCGGAGCCACGAGGGTGATCACATCGCCTTCTCGCAGGCCCAGACTGCGCGCCAGTTCCACCCCGATCACAACACCCCAGCCCCCAGGCACCAGCCGGCCAAACACGGGCTTCATGCTGGCAGCCAGCGGCGTGACCTGGGCTTCCTCTGCCGGAACGATGCCGCGGACCATGGCCCCGCGCATGTCGTCACCCCGTGCAATGAGCGCCTGCGCCGGCACGAAGGGCGCAGCGCCAGCAACTGCTGGATGGCGCCGCGCGGCATTCGCCAGCAGCTTCCACTCCACCAGAGCCCCACCGTGGGCGTCGTAGAGCTCCACGTGGGCAATGACGGACAGCATCCGGTCGCGCACTTCCTTCTGAAAACCGTTCATCACCGACAGCACGATGATGAGGGCCGCCACCCCCAGCGCAATGCCCAGAACGGACACGCCGGAAATGAAAGAGATGAAGCCGTTGCGTCGGGTGGCCCGGCTGGCACGGGTGTAACGCCAGCCAACACGCCATTCATAAGGCAGATTCATGGTGGGGGGAGTGTACTCATTCGATAATCCCCCCCATGCCCGCCCCCGATGTGAAAGAAGCGCCGCTGCCGCACTGGATCGTGCCGTTTGCCGCCAGCCTGTCCGAGCCTTGCGTCCAGGCCCTGCCCCGCCTGGACGCTGCCGATGCCCTGCCCCACTGGTCCGAGTTGTGGGGGCTGCTGGAGGAAACCGGGCGACTACATGCGGATGAGTACGCACTGTCGATGCCGCACGAGCGCGTTCTGGCCGACCTGCTCGGCTGGGCCGAGACGGGCGATGCCCTGGCAGACGGGGCCTTGCCCTGGGCCGCCTGGTGGGCCCATCACGACGGCGTCACGTTGACGCCCGACCAGTACTGGGGCCAGCTGACCCCTTGCCACTGGCTGATGGGCCGTGACCACATGACCCTGCTGGACCCGGACAGCATGGGGATCACCGCAGCCGACTCCCGAGCCGCGTTCGAAGCGGTGCGAGATCTGTTCGAGAGCGATGGCTGGACGCTGCTGTGGGGCGCGCCCACCCGCTGGTATGCATCCCATGCCTCGCTGGCAGGGCTGCCCACGGCGTCGCTGGACCGCGTGATCGGTCGCAATCCGGACGTGTGGATGACGGATCACCCGCAGGCTCGGGTGCTGCGGCGGCTGCAGAGCGAGGTTCAGATGGTGCTGTATCAGCATGCCGTCAACGACCGCCGTGAAGCAGCAGGCCTGCCCACGATCAACTCGTTCTGGTTGAGTGGCTGCGGCTTGCCCGGCCGGACGGCGACCCTGCCAGCCGGGGTGACCGTGGTCGACCACCTGCGTGCGTCCCTGCTGGCCGACGACATGCCGGCCTGGCTGGCCGCCTGGCAGGAAGTGGACGCGTCGGTGCTGGCCCCGGCCTGTGCCCGGCTCAAGGCCGGGCAGCCCGTGAAGCTCACCCTGTGCGGGGAGCGAAGCGCCGTGACACTGACGGCCGCGGCGCCGCGTGGCGCGCTGGGCCGTTGGTGGCAACGTTGGCGTGGCGTGACCGCTGCGCGCCCCGCCAGCTGGCTGGCCGAACTGTGAGCGCCATCCCGATGCAGTTGATCGAACGAGACGTTCCCCCACGCGCCGCCTGGGCCCTGGAACAGGCCGGCGTCCACCCCTTGCTGGCCCGCCTGTTCGCGGCCCGTGGCGTGCGCCAGGCCGACGAGCTGGACGACAGCCCGGCCCGCCTGCTTCCGCCCGACGCCTTGTCCGGCACCCGTGAGGCGGCACTGCTGCTGGCAGACGCCCTTGCTGCCGGCCAGCGGCTGTGCATCGTCGCGGACTACGACTGCGACGGCGCCACCGCCTGCGCGACGGCCCTGCGCGGCCTGCGCATGCTGGGCGCCCGAGCAGAGCAGCTGAGCTACGTGGTACCCGACCGCGCCGTTCACGGCTATGGCCTGACGCCCCCCATCGTCGAGCTCGTGCGGGCCCGGCGCGCCGACGTCCTCATCACGGTGGACAACGGGATGGCCAGCCATGAAGCGGTCGACCTGGCGCACTCGATGGGCATGAAGGTGCTGATCACCGACCACCACCTGCCCGTGATCGAGGCCGACGGCAGCGTCAACCTGCCGCATGCCGATGTGATCGTCAACCCCAACCAGCCTCAATGCCGCTTTCCCAGCAAGGCCCTGGTGGGCGTCGGGGTGATGTTTTACGTGCTGCTCGCTCTGCGGGCGGTGCTGCGCGAACGCGGCGCCTTCGAGGCCGCCAGCCAGCCGCGCATCGACAGCCTGCTGGATCTGGTGGCCCTCGGCACCATCGCCGACGTCGGTCGACTGGACGACAACAACCGGCGTCTGGTCTCCCTCGGATTGAAGCGCATCCGCGCAGGACGGATGCAACCCGGTATCGCGGCGCTGTTCGCAGCGGCAGGCCGCGACCCGGCGCGCGCCACCAGCCAGGACTTCGGGTTCTCGCTGGGCCCCCGCGTCAATGCGGCGGGCCGGTTGGCGGAGATGGGGCTGGGCATCGAATGCCTGGCCACCGATGACCCGGCCCGCGCGGAGACTCTCGCGCGCCAGCTGGATGCCATCAACAGGGAACGCCGCGACCTGGAAGGTGGCATGCGGGAGCAGGCAGAGATGCTGCTGGAGCAGGTGATGCCGGAAGGCGAGCCCCCCGCCGCGCTCGCCCTGTTCGACCCGGATTTTCATGAAGGGGTGGTCGGGATCGTTGCATCGCGGCTGAAGGACCGGCTGCATCGTCCCACCTTTGTCTTTGCGCGCGGACAGGACGGCCTCCTGAAAGGCTCTGGCCGCTCCATTCCCGGCTTTCATTTGCGCGACGCTCTGGACCTGGTGGCCAAACGGCACCCCGGATTGCTCAAGCGCTTCGGCGGCCATGCCATGGCAGCGGGCTGCACCGTGGCGGAAGCGGATTTCCCGAAGTTTCAGACTGCCCTTGAACACATCGCCGAAGCAGAACTGGATGCGAGCCTGCTGCAGCGGCAGCTGAGCACCGATGGCCCTCTGGCGGTGCACTGGTTCACACCGGACACCGTGCAGGCGCTGGACGCCGCCGTGTGGGGCCCCGGATTCGACGCGCCGGTGTTCTGCGAGCCGGTCGAGGTGATCAACCAGCGTCTGGTGGGCGAACGCCACCTCAAGCTCAGCCTGCGGGTTCAGGGCCAGGTGCGCGACGGCATCTGGTTTGGCCGGACGGCTCCCTTGCCAGCGCGGGCGCAACTGGCCTACCGCGTGTCACTGGACGAGTTCCAGGGGCGGCAGCGCGTGCAGATGGTGGTGGAAGGCGCGGTCGAGGCCTGAGGCCCGGCGCCGTTTCAGCGGTAGGCTTTGATGGCCTGGGCACCAGGGCCGCTGGCCAGAGCCCCGTAAGTGTCGGCCTGCTCACGCGGCAGCAACACCTGGAGCGTACGCTCGAATGTCAGGGCCGCCCGATGAGCCGGTGCAAGCTGGGCCGCGGCGCGCGCGCGCGCCAGATCGAGCCGTTCGCGCAGCGACGGCGTCAACGACGCAGCCCCGTGCTGGCCCGCCACGCGAGCCGTTTCCATCAGGGCCTGGTGCAATCCTTCGCTGGCCGCCTCGATGCCCGAGGGCTCGCCCTGGGCGAACGCGGCTTCAAGCGCGTCGAGTTGCTGCTCGAGAACCGACACCCGCTGAGCCAGGGCGTCAGCGGGTGGCATGGGAAGGCCTCGGCCCAACGCGGACATGCTGAAATCAGGCAGCGCGTGCCTGCAGCAGGTCGCGGGCGTTGCTGATGAGCTTGTCCGCGATCACTTCTGCGTTGACCTTGTAGGTCCCGTTGTCGATCGCCGACTTCACCTCGGACACCTTGGCCGCATTGAAGTCGCCGTTGTCGGCGGTGTTCATCAGCCCGGTTGCCGTAGAGGACAGCGTCACCTTGGCGCTCTCGCTCACACCACCGTCCAGAGAACCGGTCTTGCCGGGTGTGGACGTGGTGGTGGCACCCTCGGTCCGCTGGGCGGCCCCGGCGCCTATCGCCTTTTCAAGTGGGTTGCCGATCTTCATGATGTACTCCTGTTTCCCGGCTTTCACCGAGTGGTCACATCCGTCTTATCGACGAGAGACTGACCGACTTTAATCCGTTTTGCATCCCGAACCCCATGAATAAGGGGTCAAAACGCAATCAATTGTTTCAGAGCCGGAGTTCGGCCAGTCTTTCGCCCACTGGCATCGCGCACACCGTACGACCATTTTCGGCACGGATGCGCGCACATTGACCCTCATCGCCATGTGCCATTGCCCGCCCCTCGGCCTGCACATGGAAGCCGTCACCCAGCACGTTGACGGTGACGGTGTCTCCGAGCGCGAACCAGCGCCGCGGACGGACGTCGCTGGTGCGAAGGGCATGCCCTGCTTCCAGCGCCCGCGTCACAGAGCGCCCGATCAGGGCTGCCGGCTGGAGCACGGCAGGCGCGGGCTCGGCCGCCAGGTCCACTTCGGCCAGCTTGAGGTCGGCCGCCGTGAGGGGCTCACCGGGCCGCAGTGGCGCGGCGGCCACGACGGCCTGGCCCCACACGCGTACGGTCACGGGCCAGAAGACGTTCCAGCGCACCGGCCCCTGCTCGCAACGCAGGCCGACACGCGTGCGGCCCCAGAGCCGGGCGCCGGCGGGAAGGTAGGCCTGGATGCGCTGGCAAGGCGCCAGTCGCAGACGGGGATCGAGCTCGCCCAGTTCGAACGCGACACGCCAGGGGCTGCGCGCCGCGCTGCTGCCGGCGCCTTCACCCTGCGCGACTTTCTGTTGGGACAGCAAGGCCCCCACTTCTGCGCGCAATGCCAGGCTGGCATCTGCAGGCAGGGCAGCCTGAGGCGCCGCTGTCTGCCCCCACGCCACGCACACGAGCGCCAGCGTCCATGCGAGGGCCAGCGCGCCTCGCGACAGCCAGCAGGCCAGCGAGGCCCGCCACCATGATGTGGCATCCGACGCGCTGCGCGCGACTGCCCCGATCGGGGACGCGGCAGACGGCGGTTTCGAGGACGACAGCGGGCTGAACATGGTGAATCGGACTGTACGGATGCGGCCGGCCGGCCGAGGTCTGAAATGGCGGCCGAAACGCCCCTTATTCCGGCTCATGTTCCGGCCGCGCTCGCCGCACCATCGGCACCAAGCTCAAGGCCTGGGCTCGGACACCGGATCCACCGGTCCGTCGAAGGCCGGAGGTCCCCGAGATGTTGAACCGCTTGACCGATTCCCTGAATTTCCAGGCCCAGGCCCTGACCCTGCGGTCGGAGCGCCAGCGCCTGATCGCCAGCAACATCGCCAACGCCGACACGCCGGGCTATGTGGCACGCGACTTCGACTTCGCCACAGCCCTGCGCAATGCGACGGGCCAGAGCTCGGTGGCCGAACGCAGCCCCGGCATGCCCAAGCTGCAGCTGGCCACGACCAGCGCATCGGGCCATCTGCAGCGAGATGGCCGCCCTGCCGGCGCACGCACCGAGCCCGACATGAATTACGCAGCCGCATCGCAGACGAACCTGGACAGCAACTCGGTGGACATGGACCGCGAGCGCGCCAGCTTCGCCGACAACACCGTGCGCTACGAGGCCACGCTGCGCTTCATCAACGGCTCGGTCCGCACGTTGAACACGGCGATCACCGGCCAGTGAGGCCTTCAAGCAGTCAGAGGAGTGCCCCATGTCGATGTTCAACATCTTCAACGTATCAGGCAGCGCCGTCAGCGCCCAGGCGCAGCGGCTCAACGTCGTGGCGTCCAACCTGGCCAACGCCGATACGGTGGCCGGCCCGGATGGCCAGTCCTACAAGGCGCGTCATGTGATCTTCAGCACGGCGCCGATGGGCAGCGTGGGGGCGGCCGGCGTGACGGTGTCCAACGTCACCGAAGACGCCAGCCCCGGACGACGCGTACATGACCCACGCCACCCCCAGGCAGATGCCGATGGCTACGTCACTTACAGCAACGTCAACGCGGTGGAAGAGATGGTCAACATGATCTCGGCCTCCCGCTCGTACCAGAACAACGTGGAGGTGATGACCACCACGAAGTCCCTGCTGATGAAGACCCTGCAGATGGGTCAAGGCAGCTGAGGCTGAAGAAAGCACACCATGAGCACCACCACCCCTGTCAACGGCGCGAGCGCTGCAACCACATCCAGCAGCTCCAACAAGACGCCCACCGCGAGCGAGGCGTCGGACCGCTTCCTGAAGCTGCTGGTCACGCAGATGCAGAACCAGGATCCGCTCAACCCCATGGACAACGCCCAGGTGACGAGCCAGATGGCCCAGATCCAGACGGTGACGGGCGTGGAGAAGCTGAACACCACGATGACCAGTCTGGGCGCCAACCTCACGCAGATGCAGATGCTGCAGGGCGCCGGTCTGGTCGGCCACAACGTCTGGCTGGAAGGCAACAGCCTGGCGACAGGCAACAACGGCGTCACGGTGGGCGGCTACGAGCTGACCTCGGCCGCCGCCAATGTCCGCATCGACATCCTCGACAAGGCCGGCAAGGTGGTCGACACCGTGACGCAGTCCGGCATGCCGGCAGGCCGTCAGGGCTTCACCTGGACCGCGCCGGAAGGCACCAACACCAGCGGCATGACTTTCAAGGTCACGGCCACATCGGGCAACACCGCAGTGGGCTCGACGGCCATGATGCTGGATTACGTCAATGCGGTCAGCACACAGAACGGCACGCTCAAGCTCGAGCTGCAGAACAAGGGCAGCGTCGCCTACAGCGCTGTCAAGGCCATCTCGTAAACGGCGCGGCCGTCACCCCCGAAAGGAACAGACATGGGCTTCCAGCAAGGACTTTCCGGACTCAATGTGTCCAGCAAGAGTCTGCAGGTCATCGGCAACAACGTGGCCAACGCCAACACCTACGGCGCCAAGACCGCCCGCGCCGAGTTTGCCGACATGTACGCGGCCTCACTCAACGGCGGTGGCAGCAACAACATCGGCATCGGTGCCACGATCGCCTCGGTGGCCCAGCAGTTCACGCAGGGCAACATCACCACCACCGAGAACCCGCTGGACATCGCCATCAACGGCGACGGCTTCTTCAAGGTCCAGCGTTGGGACATGGGGAGCAACGGATCGCTGTATGTGGCGGGCGAGCGGCTTTTCTCCCGCAATGGCCAGTTCAAGGTCGACAACAACGGCTTCATCGTGAACAACCAGGGGCACAAGCTGCTGGACGAGGGCGACCAGCCCATCAAGCTGGCCCTGACCGGCGGCAGCGCCAAGGCCACTGGCCGCATCACGATGGACATCAACCTGAATGCATCGGAGATGGCGGACGATGCCTACGACACCTCCGTCTACCCCCCGCTGACCGGCTCCTACACCTTCAGCACCACGCAGACGCTGTATGACGGCTCGGGCCAGGGTGTGGCGGTGGACTACTACTACCGCAAGAGCGGTGACGACAGCTGGGATGTGTACGCAGCCGTGAATGGCAAGTACCTGCCTACCGGCTCCACCACTCCGGCCTTCCAGATCCAGTTCGACCCGGCCACCAGCAAGCCCAGCCAGATCGTCGACTACAACGGAAACTCGCTGACGACCAAGGCGCAGATGAGCCTGGTGCAGTTGCCGCCGTTCTCGGGTGCGGATGTCGGGATCTCCACGCTGTCCGACGTCAACGCCACGATCGACTTCAGCAAGGCCACCCAGTACGCCGGCAAGTCGGTCGTCAACGAGCTGCAGCAGGACGGCTACCCCCGTGGGGATTTCTCGAGCTTCAACATCGACTCGACCGGTGCCATCCTGGTGCGCTACACCAACGGCCAGACGGTGACAGAGGCCCAGATCGGGCTGGCACGATTCAATAACCCGCAGGGCCTGGAGCCAAAGGGGGGCAACGAGTGGGGGCAGACCGCATCGTCCGGCCCCGCACAGTACGGCACGCCCGGTGCGGGCCGCCTGGGCCTGCTTCAAGGCGGGGCACTGGAGGAGTCCAACGTCGACCTGACCGGTGAACTCGTCAACATGATCGTGGCGCAACGCACCTATCAGGCCAATGCGCAGACCATCAAGACGGAAGACCAGGTGCTGCAGACGCTGGTCAACATCCGCTGATGAACCGGCCCGTCTCTGATCTGACCGCAAGGAGCTGCTGATGGACCGCATGATCTACCTCAGCATGGCCGGCGCCAAGATGAACATGCAGCGCCAGGACGTGCTGTCGAACAACCTGGCGAACGTGAGCACGACCGGCTTTCGGGCCGAGTTGCAGGCCATCCGTGCCGTGCCGGTGCGCGGCGACGGCGCCACCACCCGCGTTTACTCGCTGGAAACCACCGTTGGCTACGATGACGCAGCCGGTCCGGTCACGGTGACGGGCCGCCCGCTCGATGTGGCCATGCAGGGCAAGGCCTGGATGACCGTGCAGGCGCTGGATGGCACCGAGGCCTACACCCGAGCCGGCACGATGGAGGTGCTGCCCGACGGCACCCTGGTCACGCCGGGCGGCTTGCCGGTGATGGGGGATGGCGGGCCGATCACGGTGCCGCCGGAGACCGAGGTGACGATCGCGCCCGATGGCACGGTCAGTGCCAAGCAGGCCAATGGACAGATCAACCAGGCTGGCCGGATCAAGATGGTCATCCCGGAAGAAAAGCTCAAGCGTGGCGACGATGGGCTGTTCCGCACGGCCAACGGGGACCCCCTGCCCCTGAGTGATGTGGCGCGGCTGCAGAGCGGCGCGCTGGAAGGCTCGAACGTCAGCCCGATCGAGACCATGGTGTCGATGATCGCAGCCGCTCGCCAGTTCGAAGCCCAGATGAAGATGATGCAGACCGCCGAGCAGGACGAGAAGGCGGCCTCGCAACTGTTGTCGAGCTCCTGAGCTTCGACCTGAACCCTGAAGGAGACCGGCCATGATGCGTTCCCTGTGGATCTCGAAATCCGGCATGGAAGCCCAGCAGACCCAGCTGGACCACATCTCGAACAACCTGGCCAACAGCGGCACGAACGGCTACAAGCAGTCGCATGCCGTGTTCGAAGACCTGATGTACCAGACGCTGCGGCAAAGCGGCGCCAACAGCTCCGAGCAGAGCACCCTGCCCACCGGGCTGCAGGTCGGGCTGGGCGTCAGGCCGGTGGCCACCTCGCGCCAGTTCACGCAGGGCAGCCTGCAGCAGACCAGCGGCAACCTGGACGTGGCCATCAACGGCAAGGGCTTCTTCGAGGTCACACTGCCGGATGGCCGCATCGGCTACACCCGCGACGGCGCCTTCCAGCTGGACAATCAGGGCCGCATCGTCACCAACAACGGCTATCTGGTGAACACGAACGGCGCCACGGTGCCGGCCGAAGCCACCAACATCACCATCTCGGCCGACGGCATCATCTCGGCAAAGCTGGCAGGTGAAACAGAGCCTGCGGTCATTGGCCGCTTCCAGATCTCGAACTTCGTCAACGCGCCAGGGCTCGATCCCATCGGCCAGAACACCTACGTGGAATCGGTCGCCTCCGGCCCCCCACAGTCGGGCAACCCGCAGTCCGGCAGCCTGGGCTCGCTATCTCAAGGCTTTGTCGAGACCTCCAACGTCAACGTCGTGCAGGAGCTGGTGCAGATGATCCAGACCCAGCGCGCCTATGAACTGAACTCCAAGGCCATCCAGACCTCGGATCAGATGCTGCAGAAGCTGGGACAGCTGTGATGAAACTGCGCCTTATCGCCGCCCTGTGCGCGCTGGCCCTCTCGGGCTGCGTGACCCTCAACCCCAAGGTCGAGGTGGTCGAGCCCACGCAGGTTCGCCCCGCCCCGGTGGCCCAGCCGGTGGCCAACACGGGCTCGATCTTCCAGAGCGCAGGCTACCGGCCGCTGTACGAAACGCACCGCGCACGCATGGTGGGCGACATCATCACCATCGTGATCAACGAGCAGCTCAAGGCCAACCAGGAAAAGACCACGACCATCCAGAAGGACGGCAAGGTCTCGAGTGGCATCACGGCCGTGCCATTGATCGGGGCGTCCGCGCTGGCCAAGCTCGAAGCCGCCGGCAACAGCAACAACACCTTCAATGGCAAGGGCTCGGCGAAGGCCGACAACCAGTTCGAGGGCACGATCACGGCCACCGTGGTGGAGGTGCTGCCCAACGGACACCTCGTCGTCTCGGCCGAGAAGCAGATCGGCATCGGCGCCAACGTCGACGTGCTGCGTTTCTCGGGCCAGATCGACCCCATGGCCATCCAGCGGGACAACAGCGTCAGTTCGCAGAAGGTGGCCAATGTCCGCGTCGAGCAGCGGGGACAGGGCTCCCAGCAGGAAGCCCAGGGAATAGGCTGGCTGTCGCGCGTCTTTTTGAGCATTTCGCCGTTCTAAAGCTTCCGAAAATGGAGCCGACCCCCAGAAGGATTCGGCTCCATGCGTACCACCTCCCGCCTGATCAAGCTCCTGATCGCACCGGCCTGCCTGGCCGCCCTGCTGGCCAGTGCCCTGCCCGCGCACGCCGCATCGGTCCGCCTCAAGGAGATCGCGGCCGTGCAAGGGGTTCGCAGCAACCAGCTGATGGGGTACGGACTGGTCGTCGGCCTCGACGGCACGGGTGACCAGACAGCTCAGACGCCCTTCACCGGCCAGAGCATGAACGCGATGCTGCAGCAGATGGGCATCACGGTGCCGCCGGGTGCGGCCATGCAGCTCAAGAACGTGGCTGCCGTGCTGGTGACGGCCTCCCTGCCCGCCTTTGCTCAGCCCGGGCAACCGCTGGATGTCAACGTCTCCTCGATCGGCAATGCCAAGTCCCTGCGCGGCGGCACCCTGATCGCCACGCCGTTGAAGGGGGCAGACGGGCAAATTTACGCCCTGGCGCAAGGCAACCTGATCGTGGGCGGCGCGGGCGCCTCACAAGGCGGCTCCAAGGTGCAGATCAACCACCTCAGCGCCGGCCGCATCCCAGACGGTGCCACGGTCGAACGGGCGGTCCCCACCCCTTGGCTTCAGGGCAGCCTGATCCAGTACGACCTGCGCGCGGACGACTTCAACACCGCGCGTGAAGTGGCCAAGGCGATCAACCAGGCCAAGGGCGACGGCACGGCCGAGGCCATCAACGGCCGCACGGTGGCCGTCAAGCTGCCGCAGGCACCCGGCGAGCGGGTCGCCTTCATGGCCGATCTGGAGAACCTCACCATCACGCAGGCCACTCCCGCCGCCCGCATCGTGATCAATGCGCGGACCGGCTCCGTCGTCCTGAATCAGAACGTCACCATCGGCCCCTGCGCGGTGGCGCACGGCAACCTCTCCGTCACGATCAGCTCGACGCCGGTGATCAGCCAGCCCAATCCACTGTCGCAAGGCCAGACCGTCGTCAGCGAGAAAGCCGACATCTCGATCAACCAGGCGCCGGGTGCCCTGATCCAGATGCCCGCCGGCACCAAGCTGACGGAGGTGGTCAAGGCGCTCAACACCCTGGGTGCCAATCCGCAGGACCTGCTGGCGATTCTTCAGGCGATGAAGGCGGCCGGCGCGCTGCAGGCTGAACTGGAGGTGATCTGATGGCCCTCACACCCCGCCCTGGTGGCCTGACCACCGATCTGCGCTCGCTGGACCAGCTGAAGGCCACAGCGGGCCAGGACCCTCGTCGGGCCGTTCGAGATACGGCCAAGCAGCTCGAAGGCCTGTTCATGCAGGAGCTGATGAAGAGCATGCGGGCCACCACGATGAGCTCCGGCATGCTGGACAACAGCGGGACGGAGATGGGCGCCAGCATGCTCGACCAGCAGTTCGCCACCCAGATGACCGGGCTGCCCGGCGGGCTGAGCGACATGATCGCGCGCCAGCTGGAGCGCCAGATGGGCATCCGCTCGGACCAACCGGCTGCTGCAGCCAACCCGACTGCACGCATGCTCGGCAGCGTCACACCGAACCAGGCCCTCGACGCCCGGCTCAACACCGACCGCAGCCGCGTGGATGCCGAAGGCCGCCCGGTGGCAGCCAATGGCCGTGCACTCAGCGCATCGGAGCAGTTCGTGCGCAAGCACCAGGCTGCAGCCCGCGCGGCGGAAGAGGCCACGGGCATCCCGGCCAGCAACATCCTGGGCCAGGCAGCGCTCGAATCCGGCTGGGGGAAGCGCGAAATCAAGACGGCGGACGGCCAGCCCTCTCACAACCTGTTCGGCATCAAGGCCACCTCCGGGTGGAAGGGCAAGGTGGCCGAGGTGACCACGACCGAGTACATCGGCGGTGTCGCACGCAAGGTGACGGCCAAGTTCCGTGCGTATGACTCATACGAGGAGGCCTTCAAGGACCACGCCCGGCTGTTGAGCCAGAGCCCGCGCTACAGTCAGACGGTGGCCCAGGCCGACACGGCACAGGGTTACGCGCGCGGCCTACAGAAGGCCGGCTACGCCACCGATCCGGCCTACGCCGACAAGCTGACCCGCGTGATCAACACCACCCTGCGTCTGCAGCGCACCGTGGCCTGACCCACTGAGGAGTTCGCACCATGGGATCAGGCATCTTCGCGCTCAGCACCCGTGCGATGTTCGCCAACCAGGCGATGCTGGACACGACCGCGCACAACATCAGCAACGTCAACACACCCGGCTACTCACGGCAGAAGGTCGAACTGTCGACGGAAGGCGGCATGTACACCGGGGCCGGCTTTTTCGGCCGGGGCGTCAAGGTCACCACCATCACCCGCTCGACCAACGAGTTCCTGATCAAGTCGGCCAACGAGGCCTCGGCCGCCGCCTCGGCCGACAAGACGCGTCTGGACAAGCTGGAGCAGCTGGAAACCGTGCTGCCCACCGGAGAGACCGGCCTGGGCTACGCCGCCACGCAATTGCTCAATGCCTTCGTCGATGTGGCCAACCAGCCGCAGGACATGTCGGCGCGCCAGGTCGTGCTGTCGCGTGCCGAAGAGTGGGCCAGCCGCATCCGCTCGTCCGCGCAGCAGATTGAACAGCTCCAGGCCGGCGTCATCTCCGACCTGGGCACCGACATCAAGCAGATCAACGACTACGCCAAGCAGATCGCGCGGCTCAATCAGGACATCGCCAGCGCCAAGGGAACCGGCCAGCCCCCCAACGACCTGATGGACCGCCGTGACGAGGTCATCACCCGGCTCAACAAGCTGGTTCAGGTCAACACCGTGGAAGCCGACGATGGCAGCCTGAGCGTGTTCATGGGCGGCGGGCAACTGCTGGTGTTGAGCAACCAGGCACAGGAACTGGCCCTGATGCAGGGCACCAACGCAGACGGGATCACGGTCGGCGCGGTCGGCATCGTGACGGCCAACAGCCTGCGCCAACTGGACGACAGCCAGCTGGTCGGCGGCGGACTGCGCGGGCTGCTGGACTTCCAGAACAAGGATCTGGCTTCCACACGCAAGGACCTCAACGACTTCGCCTCGAGCTTCGCGGCTGCCATCAACACGCAGCAGCAGCTGGGCATTCTGGCGAAGAAGGATGCGGCGGGCAACGTGCTGCAAGGCAATGCGCTGTTCACAGGCATGGACAAGGCCATCACGGTACGCGTGAACCTGCAGAATCCGCAGGACATCGCCGCGGCATCGCCGTTGGTGGCCTACACCGCGGACACCAACCGCGGAACGATGTCGGTCGATTCGCTGACCATGAACGCCCCGTCGGGTCGCGCCCTTCCCGCCACGCCTTTGACGCTGACGTTCCAGACGCCAGCCACCGGCAGCGGCTTCAACGTGGTCGACGGCAGTGGCAACCTGATTGCGGCCAACTGGCTGCCCGGTCAGAACCTCGTCTTCAACGACGCGGGCGGTGCGGCCCTGTTCACACAACGCATCACCGGCGTGCCCGAAGCCGGTGACAGCATCACGATCGAGCCGCCGGTGGACCCTTCGGGGAACAACGGCAATGCACGCGGGATGCTGGAGCTGCGCGACCGCAACCTGATCTCGTTGAGCTCCAACGGGTCGGTCACCACCGTGACCAACGCGTATTCGCAGATGATCGGCAACCTGGGGGTGCTGGTCCAGAGCGGACGCACCGCCTCGAGCATCAGCAGCGCGCTGGACACCCAGGCGACCCAGACGCTGGAAGCCACCCGGGGCGTGAACCTGGACGAAGAAGCCGCACGCCTGATCCAGTTCCAGCAGAGCTACCAGGCCGCGGCCAAGGTCTTGCAGGTGGCCCAGAAGGTTTTCGACACGCTGCTCAACGTGTCACAGTGATACGCAAGGAAGTTCATCATGCGCCTGTCCACCGCCTATGCCTACGAGCAGTCGATCAACAATCTGCAGAACCGCCAGCAGGACCTGAGCCGCACGCAGGGCCAGCTGACCTCCGGCAAGCGCGTCAACCTGGCCAGCGACGACCCCACGGCCGCCGCCCGGGCGGAGCGCGCTCTGGCCTCCATCGCCCGCAACGATTCCGACAAGCGCGCCCTGGACGCCAGCCGCAACGCCATGGGTATCGCGGAATCGGCTCTGGGCGATGCGGTGGAGTTGCTGCAGAGCGCCCGCGAAACCATGGTGGCCGCCGGCAACGGCTCCTACTCCGACGGCGAGCGGGATGCGCTGGCCAAGAAGCTGGTCGAGATCCGCAAGCAGTTGCTGTCGATCGCCAATCGGCCGGACGGCAGCGGCGGCTATGTCTTCGGCGGCCAGGGCCTGTCAGACACCCCGTTCACCGAAGTGTCGAACACCGCGCCGGGCACCGTGCAATACAACGGCCAGCGGGGTCGCATCCAGGCGAGCTCCAGCGAACAGGTCAGTCTCACGGTGGACGGCCAGCGCACCTGGATGCAAGGACGGGACGAGCAGGGCAACCTGGTCGGCGTCAACGTGTTCGACGCCCTGACTTCCGCCATTGCCGGCCTGCAGCAGAGCAACGCCACCAGCACCGACCTCCGGGCCACCGTGAACAACGGCCTGAAGGACCTGGACAAGGTGATGGGCAACATGCAGGCGGCCCGTGCCGAGGTGGGTGAAGCCCTGAACCGCATGGACGGCATCGAAAGCCGCATTGGGTCACTCAAGCTGGCAGCCCAGAACGAGAAGTCCAACGCGGAAGACCTGGACATGATCGAGGCGATTTCTCGCTTCCAGGGGCAGCAGGCGGGTTACGACGCGGCTCTGCGCAGTTATGCTGCGGTCCAGAAAATGTCGCTCTTCCAGTACATCGGCTGATTTCCCCCGCATCGCGCCCTCATGGACCACCCCATTCTTTCGCAGATCGCCCTCGCCTACAGTCCGGTGATCGACCGCCAGCGCAACGTGATCGCCACGCGTCTGTCGGTCTTCCCGCTGACGCCAGACACCAGACTCTCACCGGCCGCGCTCATCGAGGCCCTGGAAACCGTCTGGCCGGCAGGCGGGCCGGCCGTCTGGCTCAATGTGGTCAGCGAAACGCTGCTACACGACCTGATCCTCAGCAAGCCGGCTCCGCAGTGGCTCGTCGAGATTCCCGCCTTCATGGCGACGGACCCGGCCAACGCGGAGGCCATCTGCGCGCTGCACAGCCATGGCAGCACGCTGCTGCTCAAGGGGCGCCCGCTGACAGAACTCCCGCGTGAAGTGCTGCCCTGCTTCAAGCACGCCATCATCGATTTCTCGGAAGACCGCCGGGTGGACCAGACCACCGGGGGGGTCGGCTTCAATCCGGACGGCGTGGCACGCCACATCGTGCACGTGCAGGCCGGCGTGGAAACCGTGGCCGACATGGAAACCAGTTTCCGCCGGGGTGCCATGGCCGTCCTGGGATGGCCGATCGACGACGCCATCCACGACAGCGGCAAGCCGGCCGACCAGCCGGCGCTGCAGGTCATCGTGCAGTTGATCGACCAGGTGCACCGCCAGGCCGACATCGAAGACCTGGAAAACACGCTCAAACGCGACCCGCCGCTGGCCTACAAGCTGATGCGCTACATCAACTCGCCGGCCTTCGGGCTGTCGGTGGAGATCAGCTCGTTCCGTCACGCCATCATGATCCTGGGCTACCAGCGGCTCAAGCGCTGGCTGGCGCTCTTGCTGGCCACCGCCAGCAAGGACCCCAACATGCGGCCCGTCATGTTCGCGGCCGTGCGACGGGGCCTGTTGATGGAAGAGCTGGCCCGCGCCGCCCATGCCGACGACGAGACCCGTGGCGAGCTTTTCATCTGTGGGGTGTTCTCGCTGCTCGATCGCATGTTCATGCAGCCCTTCCCCCAGTTGCTCAAGACCATTCCGGTGCCGGAGCGGGTCTACCAGGCACTGGCCGAAGGCACCGGCCCTTACGAGCCGTACTTCAAGCTGGTCAAGGCCATCGAAGGCAGCACGCTTTTCGACATCCGGGACGCGGCCGAAGGCATGCTGATGGACTTCGGAGACGTGAATGCCGGCATCCTGAGGGCACTGGCGGCGGCCGCCCAGCTCGACTGAGCCCCCGAAGGCGCGGGGGAGCCGGCATCCGGGCTCCCGCCTTGTGGATTCCGCACGGGAAGGCACCCCTCACACCAAGGGAAAACCCTTGATCTTTTATGGCCCCCGGCTATTCTCCGGGAACCATGAATGCGCTTGCTCCCCTCATCGGCGTGCTGGTCCTGTCCATCGTGCTGGTTGTCAACTTCTTCCATGCCGCCTGGCGACTGGGCATGTTGCGCGCCTTCGGGCGGCGGCGGCACCTGAGTTGGCGCGCGCTGGCTGCCGGCAGCCTGGCCGGCTGCCTGCCGTTTGCCGGTGCGGTGATCGCGTTGACGCTGATCCCGGCCGACAACGGTGCCGACATCGCGGCGGCCGCGGCGCCCCTGGCGGTGCAACTCGCCCTCGCGGGGCTGGTCATCCACCTGCTCAACGATCAGCTCGTGCAGTGGGGCTGCGCCACGACGCCCGTGGCACGCTGAAAGGCGTGTGGCCTAATCAGGCCATGCCCGACCACGACGACGCCCCGCTTTCGAGCCCACTCGCAGACAGCCAGACCCCTTACGCCGACCTGACGCCCGATCTGGTACTGGATGCCATCGAGGCCTTTGGCCACCGCGTGGACGGCCGGCTGCTGCAGCTGAACTCATACGAGAACCGCGTCTTTCAGATCGGGCTGGACGACGGCGGCATGGCGGTGGCCAAGTTCTACCGGGCCAGCCGCTGGACCGACGACCAGATCCTCGAAGAACACGACTTCGCGCTCGAGTTGATGGAGGCCGAGGTACCAGCCGTGCCGCCACTGCCGCTTGCCCTGGTGCCCGAGCGTGTGCCCGCCACGCTGGCTCAGGCCCCTGAGGGCACAGTGCGCCTGCTGGGCACCCTGCCCTCCCTGGGCGTGCTCGGTCTGCATCGGCTGGCCCTCACGCCCCGCCGCGGTGGCCGCTCGCCTGAACTGGAAGACCCCGAAGTCCTGCGCTGGCTGGGCCGTTTTCTGGGGCGCCTGCACACCGTGGGCGCGCGCCGCCCCTTCGCCCACCGCCTGACCATGGGCGTGGCCGAGACCGGCCGCTCGGCCCGCGACAGCCTCGCCGACAGCCCCCTGCTGCCGCCGGATCAACGGGCCATGTGGCTGGGTGTCGCGGACCAGGCGCTGGACCTGGCCGACGAGGCCTTTGCCCGGGTGGACGGCCTGCGTCTGCGCCGCCTGCACGGCGACTGCCATCCCGGCAACATCCTGTGGACGCCGGACGGCCCGCACTTCGTGGACCTGGACGACGCCTGCATGGGTCCGGCCGTGCAGGATCTGTGGATGCTGCTCAGCGGCGAACGGGCCGAGCGCACCCGCCAGCTGGACGTCCTGCTCGACGGATACGAGAGCGTGTGCGAATTCGACTGGCGCGAACTCAAGCTCATCGAGCCCCTGCGCACGCTGCGCCTCATCCATCACAGCGCCTGGATCGCCCGCCGCTGGCACGATCCGGCCTTCCCCGCGGCCTTTCCATGGTTCGACTCGGGCGTCTACTGGCAGCAGCAGGCCGACGCCCTGCGCCAGCAGATCGAACTCATGAGCCAGTCGGACGACACGCCGGCCTGGCTCATCGACTGAGCCGCAGCCGCAGGCGCTCCAGACCCAGGTACACCACCGGCGTGGTGTACAGGGTCAGCAACTGGCTCAACAGCAGGCCGCCCACGATGGCAATGCCCAGCGGTCGGCGCAGTTCAGCGCCTTCGCCACCGCCCAGCACCAGCGGCAGCGCGCCCAGCATGGCCGCTGCACTGGTCATCAGGATGGGCCGCAGCCGCCGCACCGCCGCCTGGTGAATGGCGGCCCGGGCATCCAGCGCCCGCGTGCGCTGGGCGTCCAGCGCCACGTCGATCATCATGATGGCGTTCTTCATCACGATGCCCACCAGCAGCACCACGCCGATGAAGGCCACCAGGCTGAACTCGGTCTCCGTCAGCATCAGCGCCAGCAAAGCCCCCACGCTGGCCGAGGGCAGCGTCGACAGGATGGTCAGCGGGTGAACCAGGCTTTCGTACAGCACGCCCAGCACGATGTAGATGGCGATGATGGCGGCCAGGATGAGCAGCGGTTGGTTCTCGGTGGCGACCTGCTGCGCGCGCGCCGTACCCTGGAAGCTGCCGTGAAGCTCGGGCGGCAGGTTGAGCCGGGACAGTGCGGCCTGGGCGGCCTGCTGCGCGGTCGACAGGGCCACGCCCTCGGGCAGGTTGAACGCGATGGTGCTCGCCGCAAAACTGCCCTGCCGATTGACCGACATGGCCGCCGTGGTGGGCACCCAGCGTGCCAGCGCCGACAAGGGCACCTGTGCACCGCTGGCCGACGACAGGTAGACCTGCGCCAGCGAAGCCGGGCCTTCCGTGAACGAGGCAGGCGCTTCCAGCACCACTTTGTACTGGTTGAGCGGCTGGTAGATGGTGGCCACCTGCCGCTGCCCGTACAGGCTGTAGAGCGTGTTGTCCAGGTGGCGGAAGTTCACGCCCAGGCGGGCGGCCGCCTCGCGGTCCACCACCAGCGTGACCTGCGGGCTGCCGTCGGCCACATCGGTGTTCACATCCACCAGTTCAGGCAGCTGCGACAGCGTCTTGCGCACCAGCGGCTCCCACTGCCGCAGCACGGCCAGGTCGGTCGACTGCAAGGTGTACTGGTAGGACGCGTTCGCGCTGCGCCCGCCCACCCGCACGTCCTGGGGCGCCCACAGGTACAGGCGCGCCCCGGGCACCTTGCTCAGCTGCTTGCGCAGGCGGCTGATGATGGCCTCGGCGTCGGCATCACGCTCTTTGAGCGGCAACAGGTCGATGAACACGTTGGCGCTGTTGCGCTGCCCGCTGCTGGTGAAGCCCACCACGTGCGCCACGGCCGGATCGGCCTGCACGATGCGCATGGCCTGCTGCAGCTTGGCCTGCAGGGCATCGAAGGACACGGTCTGGTCGGCCACGAGCCCGCCCATCAGTCGCCCGTTGTCCTGACGCGGCAGAAAGCCTTTCGGGATGGTGATGTAGAGCCACACGGTGAGGCCGATGGTGGCCACCAGCAGCAGGCCCACCAGCGCCGGGTGGCGCAACACCCAGCTCAGCGAAGCCGCGTAGCCCCGCTGCCATGCGCCGGCATGGGCCTTGGCGGGCTCGCCGTCGGGGCTTGCCGGCCGGGCCTTCAACAGGCGTGCGGCCATCATCGGCGTGGTCGTGAGCGACACGACCAGTGACACGGCCACCGCCACGCCCAGGGTCATGGCGAACTCCTGGAACAGCCGCCCCACCAGCCCCCCCATGAACAGGATGGGGATGAACACAGCGAGCAGCGACAGGCTCATGGACACCACCGTGAAGCCCACCTCGCGGGCACCCAACAGGGCCGCCTGCATGGGCTGCAGCCCGCGCTCCACATGGCGCGCGATGTTCTCCAGCACCACCACGGCGTCGTCGACCACGAAGCCCGTGGCCACCGTCAGCGCCATCAGCGACAGGTTGTTGAGGCTCAGGCCGGCCAGGGGCATCACGGCCAGTGCGCCCAGCAGCGACACGGGCACGGCGACCGCCGGCACCAGCGTGGCGGCGCGGTGCCGCAAGAACAGCAGCACCACCATGATCACCAACCCCACCGAAATCGCGAGCGAGCGCTGCACCTCAGCCAGGCTGGCGCGGATGGAGCGCGTCGCGTCCATGACCACCTGCAGGTGCATGTCCGGGGGCACGGACGCCTCCATCATCGGCAGCAGGCGCCGGATCTCGTCCACGGTCTTGATCACGTTGGCGCCCGGCTGGCGGCGGATCGTCAGCACCACGGCGGGCTCACCATTGGCATAGCCCGCGCTGCGCACGTCCTGTACGCTGTCGCGCACCTCGGCCACGTCGCGCAGGCGCACCGCGGCCCCCTCGCGCCAGCGCACGACCGTGGGCGCCAGCGTGGCCGCGTCCGGCGCCTGGTCCGAGGCGCCCAGTTGCCAGCTGCGGGGGCCGTCTTCCACCAAGCCCTGCGGCCGGCGTGCATTGGCGGCGTTCAGCGCGGTGCGCACATCCTCCACCCCCAGCTCCATGGCCGCCAGCACCTGGGGATTCACCGTCACGCGCACGGCCGGCAGCGAGGCCCCGCCCACGTCGACCTGGCCCACACCCTTCACCTGCGACAGGCGCTGCGCCAGGATGGTCGAGGCGGCATCGAACATCTGCGCGCGGCTGTGGCGCGGCGAGGTCATCGCCACGATCATGATGGGCGAATCGCCCGGATTGACCTTGCGATAGGTCGGGTTGCCCGGCATGCCGGTGGGCAGCAGGCTGCGCGAGGCGTTGATGGCGGCTTGCACCTCGCGCGCCGCGCTGTCGATGTCGCGGCTCAGGTCGAACTGCAGCGTGATGCGGGTGCTGCCCATGTTCGACGACGAGGTCATCTCGGTCAGGCCAGCAATGCGGCCCAGGCTGCGCTCCAGCGGCGTGGCCACGCTGCTGGCCATGGTCTCGGGGTTGGCGCCCGGCAGGTTGGCCGTGACGACGATGGTGGGCGAATCGACCTGCGGCAGTGCCGCCACGGGCAGCGCACGCCAGCCCAGCAAACCGGCCAGGGCTATCGCCAATGTCAGCAGCACCGTGGCCACGGGCCGGCCGATGAACAAGGCCGACAGCGAGCCCATCGAGGCCGCAGGCAGCGCTTTCATGCGGCAGCGCTCCGCCCGGCGCGCCAGTCGGCCCACGCCGTCTGCAAGCGCACGAAGCCCAGGTAGATCACGGGCGTGGTGAACAGCGTCAACACCTGGCTGACGATGAGCCCGCCCACCAGCGTCAGGCCCAAGGGCTGACGCAATTCCGCGCCCACGCCGGTGCCCAGCATCATCGGCAAGGCGCCCAGCAAGGCCGCCATCGTCGTCATCAGGATGGGCCGGAAGCGCAGCAGGCAGGCTTCGTAGATGGCATCCCGTGGCGCCAGCCCCCGCGTGCGCTCGGCATCCAGCGCGAAGTCGATCATCATGATCGCGTTCTTCTTGACGATGCCGATCAGCAGCACGATGCCAATCACGGCGATGAGGCTGAGGTCCTGCCCGCCCACCAGCAGCGCCAGCAAGGCCCCCACCGCAGCCGAAGGCAGCGTCGAGAGGATGGTGACGGGGTGGATGAAGCTCTCGTACAGCACGCCCAGCACGATGTACATCGTGACCACCGCAGCCAGCACCAGCCACAGCGTGCTGGACAGCGAATCACGGAAAGCGAGCGCGGCGCCATCGAAGCGCGTCTGCACCGAGGGCGGCAGCGCCAGCTCGGCCTGGGCGGCTTCGACGGCCGCCACGGCCTCGCCCAGCGCCACACCCGGGGCCAGGTTGAACGACAGCGTGGCCGCCGGAAACGGGCCGACGTGCTGGATGGACAGCGTCGCCGGACGCTCCACCACACGGGCCACGCTGGACAAGCGCACCGGCGCACCGCCCTGGGCACTGGCCGGCACGTACAGGTCCTCCAGCGCCTTGGGGCCAACCTGAAAGGCCGGTGCCGCTTCCAGCACCACGCGGTACTGCGCCGCCTGCGTGAAGATGGTGGAGACCATGCGTTGCCCGAACGCGTTGTAGAGCACGTTGTCGATGGCGGCCACGGTCACACCCAGGCGGCCTGCGGCCTCGCGGTCGATTTCGACAAAGGCCTGCAGGCCCTCTTCCTGCAGGTCGCTGCTGACGTCCCTCAGTTCGGGCAAGGTGCGCAAGCGCTCGACCAGCGCCGGCACCCAGCGTGAGAGGTCGTCCGGCCGGGCGCTCTGCACCACCAGCCGGAACTGCCCGCGGCTCACGGTGTCTTCGATGCCCAGCTCCTGCACGGGCTGCAGGTACAAGGTCACGCCCGGCACCGCACGGGCCCGCTCTGCCAGGCGCTGCATCACCGCATGCGCCGACTCGCCGCGCTGCGCATGGGGAACCAGGCTGATCTGCAACCGGCCGCTGTTCAACGTGGGGTTCTGGCCGTCCACACCGATGTGGGCACTCAGGCTCTGGACCGCCGGGTCGGCCAGCAGCACCCGGGCCAGGGCCTGATGACGCTCGGCCATCGCAGCGAACGAGGTCGACTGGCTGGCCAGCGTGATGCCCTGGATGGCACCCGTGTCCTGCGCCGGGAAGAAGCCCTTGGGCACCAGCAGATACAGCCCCACGGTCAAGGCCACGGTGCCCAGCGCCACCCACAGCGTCGTCGCCTGGTGGGCCAGCACCACCTTCAGGGCACGGTCATAACGGGCCACCAGGCCATCGAGCACACGCCCGCACACCTGAAAGAACGCGTTCTCGCGGTGCGCATGCGGGGGCTGCAAGAGCCGCGCGCTCATCATTGGCGTCAACGTCAGCGACACCACACCCGAGATCAGGATGGCCACGGCCAGGGTCACCGCGAACTCGCGGAACAGCCGCCCCACCACATCGCCCATGAACAGCAGGGGGATCAGCACGGCGATCAGCGAGAAGGTCAGCGAGATGATGGTGAACGCGATCTGCTGGCTGCCCTTCAACGCGGCGGCCATCAGCGATTCGCCCTCCTCCACGTAGCGGGCGATGTTCTCGACCACCACGATGGCGTCGTCCACCACGAAGCCGGCCGCCACCGTCAGCGCCATCAGCGTCAGGTTGTTGATCGAATAGCCCAGCAAGGCCATCACGGCCAGCGTGCCGATCAGCGACAGCGGCACGGCCACCGCGGGAATCAGCGTGGCGCGGCCATTGCGCAGGAACAGCAGGATGACCAGCACCACCAGCACGACGGCCAGCGCCAGCTCGAACTGGGTGGCAGCCACCGACGCGCGGATGGTCACGGTGCGGTCGCTCAGCTCGGTGAGCTCGATCGTGGAGGGCAACGCCGCACGCAGCTCGGGCATGAGGGCGTGGATGCGGTCCACCGTCTCGATCACGTTGGCGCCGGGCTGACGCCGGATGCTGAGCACCACGGCCGCCTTGTCGTTCGCCCAGGCGGCCAGCCGGGTGTTCTCGGCCGCATCCACCGTCTGCGCCACGTCCCGCAGGCGGATGGGCGCGCCGTTCTTCCAGGCGATCACGAGGTCACGGTATTCGGCCGCCGAGCGCAGCTGGTCGTTGGCATCGATCGTGGCGGCTTGCGAAGGGCCATCGAAGCTGCCCTTGGCCTGGTTGACGTTGGCGTTGCCGATCGCGGTGCGCACGTCTTCGAGCGTGAGGCCCAGCGCCGCCAGCGCGGACGGGTTGGCCTGGATGCGCACCGCGGGGCGCTGCCCGCCCGTCAGGGCCACCAGGCCGACGCCCGGCAACTGCGACAGCTTCTGCGCGATGCGGGTGTCGACCAGGTCCTGCACCCGCGTGAGCGGCAACGAAGCGGACGTGACACCCAGGGTCATCACGGGCGCATCCGCCGGATTGACCTTGTTGTAGACCGGCGGCATGGGCAGGTCGGTCGGCAGCAGCGTGGCGGCCCCATTGAGCGCCGCCTGCACCGATTGCTCGGCCACATCGAGCGGCAGGCCCAGGTTGAAGCGCAAGGTGATGACCGAGGCCCCGCCCGAGCTGGTGCTCGCCATGCGGGCGAGCCCGGGCATCTGGCCCAGCTGCCGCTCGAGCGGCGCCGTCACGGCCGACGCCATCACATCCGGGCTGGCGCCCGGGTAAAGCGTGACGACCTGGATGGTGGGGTAGTCCACCTGAGGCAGCGCCGACACCGGCAGCTGCCTCCAGCCCAGCAGGCCCACCAGCAGCACCGCCAGCATCAACAGCGTCGTGGCCACCGGGCGGTGGATGAACAGGCGTGATGGGTTCATGTCGGATCCCGCAGGCGCCCCTCAGTGGGCAGGCCGGCCACCGCCCGCCGCGCCGCGGTCGGCACGCGCCCGTCGGCCGCCTTCTGCGCTAGACGCCCCAGACGCACCGGACGCCGCGCGCCCCGCGGCCTCGGGCACCACCTCGACACGGCTGCCATCTTCCAGCCGCTCGCTGCCGTCGATCACCACCTGCTCTCCACCCGTCAGCCCGTCCTGGATGGCCACCCGACCGGCCTCGCGCGGGCCGGTCTTCACGGTCTGCATGCGGGCCTTGCCCTGGTCGATCACGTAGACATAGGCACCCTGGGCGCCACGCAGGACCGCGGCCTCCGGGACCGTGGGGATGGCCTTCAGTCGGTCCAGGCGCAGGCGCACATTGACGAACTGGTTGGGAAACAGGCGGCTGTCCTCATTGGCAAAGCGGGCCTTGAGCTTGACGGTGCCCGTGGCGGCGTCCACCTGGTTGTCCACGGCCATCAACGTGCCGCGGCCGAGCACCGTGCCGCCATTGCGGTCGAACGCCTGCACGGCGAGCCCCTCGCTGCGCCCCTTGAGCGCGGCCAGTTGGTCCTGCGGCACGGCGAACACCACGGCAATCGGCTGCACCTGGTTGATGACAGCCAGCCCCGCCGTGTCGGTGCTGCGCACCATGTTGCCCGGGTCCACCTGGCGCAGGCCGATGCGGCCGCTCAGGGGCGCCGTCACCTGCGTGTAGCCCAGCTTGAGCCGGGCATCGTCGACGGCGGCCTGATCGACCTTGAGGGTGCCTTCGTACTGCGCCACCTGGGCCTGCTGCGCCGCCAGTTGCTGGGCCGAGGCCGCGTCCTGGCGCACCAGATCGGTCAGGCGCCGGGCCTCCAGCCGTGCGTTGTCGAGCAAGGCGCGATCACGCTGCAGTTGCCCCTGGGCCTGGGCCAGCGCCACCTCGAAGGGCGCCGGGTCGATGCGCGCCAGCACCTGGCCCGCGCGCACCACCTGGCCTTCCTGGAACAGCACCGCCTGCAGCAGGCCATCCACCCGCACACGGACCGTGGCCGACGCCACCGGGGTCACGGTGCCCAGCGCATCCAGCACCACGTCCATGTCCTGACGGCGGACCTCGGCCACCCGCACGGGCACGGCCTGATCGCCGCCACGGGCACCGCGCCGGCGATCGCCAGCCCCCGCCCTGGGTGCACCGGCCGAGGCTTCGGTCCGGGGCCCATCGGCGGTCGGCGCTTCAGCGCGATGTGTCCACCACCAGCCGGCGGCGCCCGCCACACAGGCGGCGGCCACCAACCATGGCCAGCGGGCTCGTCCGGTCTGCTGCTGTGCGGGTCGAGCGGGCAACGGCCCACGGGTCGTCTCGGGTGTCATGCTGTTCTGCTTGGGTGATCCACCCGGAGTCTGCGTGCTGACCGTACCGGCGCAGCGGGTGGTCTCGACCGGCACTGCAGGCAATGCGGCCGAGCGTGAAGATGTCGCAAAAGCGCGCAGCTTACCCCGTCATGCCCCACCCGGTGCAGCCTAAGCTAATGCGCTTTACTCAACAGGAGCTGCCGCATGTCGAACACCCGCCCCACCCCTGCCACCGCGCGCCGCCGCGAACGACAGGACTGGCTGGTCGGGATCGTCATCGGCCTGGTCACCCTGGGACTGGGGATCGGTGTCTGGTTCTACGCCAACCAGCCCACGGAAGACCCCGGCCGCCCACGTCCGGCATGGGTCGACCTGGGCCGGATGACGCCACAGCTGGCCGACGGCAGCTTCGTGCGCGTGGAAATCAGCCTGCAGGTGAACGACAAGACCGCCCAGCAGGTGCTCGCCCCCCTCACGCCTGCCTTCCAGTCCATGGTGACGCAACTGGGCGCCGAAATGGACAGTCAGGACGTGCTGGGACCAGATGGCATGCGTCAGCTGTCCCGCGAGATCCGACGCAGCGTCAACGACCATCTGGCACGCCAGCACATCAGCGCCCGCGTGCAGCGCGTCGCCTTCACCGACTACGTGCTGATTCCCTGAGCCAGGGGCGGCACAGTCCCGCGCCAAGCAGCAAGGCCCACGCCGCCAGCCAGCTCGGGTCGATGGCGCCGCCGCCTCCGCCGCCGCCGCCGCCAGACGACGGCGGGCCGGCGGTGGACGCGTCCAGGGAGGCGATGTGCACGCGGTAATCGGACACCGAGGTGGCCCCCCGGTCATCGGTCACCGCGAGCCGGACCTTGAAGCTCCCAGCCGCTGACGGCACGGCGGTCATGGACACGGCGTTTGCGTCTCCTGCCAGGGCCGTCACGATGCCGCCGCCTTCCAGCAGCGTCCACTCGTAGCGGGTGACACCGGCAGCCGGCACGCTGGGGAGCGACCCGGCACCACTCAGCGTGATCGTTCTCCCCGGGGCCAGCACGCTGTTGCCCGTCGAGACGACCGCCACCGCACCGTCCACGGCCGCCACGGCCTGCCCCACATCCAGCATGCCCGCGCCACAGGTGGCGTCGGTGCAGTGGCACTCGTCCTGACGTACCCCGGAGGCCGGCGCGGTGCACTGCGGAACGCCATCCCCGCCCGACGGTGCGGGAAAAGGGCGCGCCGTGTTGCGCAGCAGTTGCGCCATGGCCGCCGGCGTGAGCCCGGGCCGCTGGCTGAGCATCAAGGCCAGCGCACCGCTGACCTGGGGCGCGGCAAAACTGGTGCCATACGTCGGCCGCTCGCCGCTGCTGTAGTCGGCGCCCGCCGAGCCGGCCACGGGGGTGGTCGCGCCCGTGTTGACCGTGGTCAGGATGGGATAAGCGCAGGCACCGATGCCGCTCAGGCAGTTGCCACTGGGAGCGCTCACGGTCACCTCGGGGCCCAGCGCAGAGTAATCGACCTTGGTGCCCGCGTGACGCAGGCCGGCCACCGTGATCACTCCCGGGCAATTGCCCGGCGCGCTCACTGCCTCGCCGTACCCGTTGCCCGAGGATGACACCACCACCACATTGCGCGCGGCCAGCTGCGAGATCACATCGCGATATGCCGACGAACAGCTGCCCTCGCCGCCCAGACTCAGGTTGATGACCCGCGCGGTCTGCGTGCTGCTCAAGGGCGTGACGCCGGGCACCGACAGCCCGGCTGCCCACCGCATGCCGGCGATGATGTCCGAGTCATAGCCGCCGCACTTGGCCAGCACCCGCACGGGCAGCAGGCGCGGCGCCCACGCCACCGAGGCCATGCCGACGCCGTTGTCGCTCTGGGCGCCCAGAATGCCGGCCACCTTGGTGCCATGCCATGAGCTGGTCGACTGCACCTCGCAGTCCTTGTACAGCGTCGGATTGGCCGTGATCTCGGCCTGCGTCAGCCAGTCGCCCAGGTCCGAAGCGCTGGCCGTGCGCCCCCCGCCCGGATAGCCCGCCCGCGTGCCCTCGGCCACCATGCTGTAGCCTGGTGAAATCAGCTTGTTCGCCAGATCAGGGTGGTCGAAGCGCACCCCCGTGTCCAGCACCGCCACGACCACGTCGGCGCTGCCGACCGCGCCCAGGCTGGACTGAAGCTGGGACCAGGCCGAGGTGGCGTTGATGGCCGAGCGGAACACCCCGGTCGGCGCGCGCAGGTACCACTGCCCTGCCGGCAGGCTGGCCGGGGACCCGAAATACGGGTCCGTGGGCTCGCTCACGCTGGTCGGACGCCGCCAGCCATCCACCACCGCGTACTCGACGTCACTGCGCGCGCTCAGCCGGGCCGCCAGCGCCGATGCACTGATCCCCGATGCCGTGGCGACGTGCAGGCCAGGCGCCAGCTGTCGACCGTCGGTGAGCGGGATCCCACTCGACTGCCCCAGGCGATGCATGGGCCGCAACTCTGCAGAGGGCACGCCTTGGGCGGCCTGCCGGGCGCTCACGGTGGCCAGCTCCGTGCCGGTACGCAGCTTGACGATGATGCGTGCCGCGGGCGACTGGGCCGCAGCCCCACCGGGCATCAGCCCGGACAGCAGGCCGGCGCATACCCCGAGGTGGACCGCGCGCCGCAGGGCAGAAGTGAAAGAAGACATGCAGGTGATCAGCGGAGGAAACCAGGGAGCATGTTAGCGACCTGCTTGCTCCATGCGGCGCGTCACCAGAATGCCCTCGATGAAGAGCGCGTCCAGCCCGGCATGCTGCATGGTGCGCACCGCGTCCGCAGGGCTGTCGACCACCGGCTCACCGTCCACATTGAAAGACGTGTCGAGCAGCATGGGCACCCCGGTACGGGTCCCGAACGCCTCGATCAGCGCCCGCCAACGCCGTGGAGCCATGTCGTGGGTGACCGTCTGCAGCCGGCCCGTGCCATCCCGGTGCACCACGGCAGGCACCTGGGCGCGACGCTCGGGCCGGAAAGGCAGGACCTTGTCCATGTAAGGGGAAACAGGCTGGCGATCACCCAGGAACCACTCAGGCTGCGCTTCGGCCAGCACCGCCGGTGCAAAGGGCCGGAACGGCTCGCGGAACTTGACGAGGCGGTTGATGCGATCCTGCATCTCCGGCACACGGGGGTCCGCCACGATGGAGCGGGCACCCAATGCCCGCGGGCCGAATTCCGCCCGTCCCTGAAACCAGCCGATCACCTCACCTTGCTGCAGGCGCTGCACCGCCTCGGCCAGAAGCTCGCTTTCTCCAAGCCGACGCCACGTCAGCCCTGCCGCCTCTGCCGCAGTCACCGCGTCGTCAGAGCCGAAACCTCGCCCCAGGCAGGACGACGCGCCATGCGCCCCGCGCCCCTCCAGCCTGTCTGCCCCGGAAATGGCCCGTGCGCCCAGCAAAGCCGCGCCGATGGCGGCCCCGCTGGCATCGGGTGCGAAGGGCACATAAAGGGATTCGAACGGCCCTTCGCAGGCCGCTCGGCCATTGGCCAGCGAGTTCAGCATGACGCTGCCGCTCAGGCACACGGCAGGCAGCCCCGTGCGGCGGTACAGCACATGCAGTCCCTTCAGCAGGTGCTGCTCGGCCAGCGCCTGCACCGAAGCAGCCAGATCGAAGTGACGCGCGGACCAGGGCTCGGTCTGCTGCCGAGGGGGCCCGAACCAGCGAAGCCCTGCCTCGGTCTGCAGCGCCAGCCCACCGTCCTCGGCGAGCCGCCAGAAACCAGGGTTCACGTGCAGTCCCCCAGAGGGGTCCCAAGTCAACGCCTCGGCCCAGGACGGCGCGTGCCGGGCCGGATCGCCCCACGCCGCCGCGCCCATCACGCGCCACTCATCCCCCTCCGGCCGCAGGCCCAGCCAGCGGGTGACAGCGCCGTAGACCGCGCCCAACCCCACCGCGCCCGGCTCGGCTTCATGCCAATCTGCCGCGGCCTGCACACTCCCACGCCCCAGGCGCTGTCGCCCCCAACGTCCCCGCTCGCCACCGCCAGCCCGGGCGTGCGGCTCGCTGCACCACACGGCGGCCTCGTCATGCGGAGACAGGCCCAGCGCCTGGGCCCACTGCGCGTCCTGCAGGGACACATGCCGCACGCGGCCCGGGAGAATGCCGCGACGAGCCAGCCAAGCCTGCCAGACGGGATCGCGCTCGAGCCAGGCCGGCCCGGCCACCACCCAACTGTCCACCGCCGCAGCAGACAGATCCAGCCACGCCAGCCCCGCGTCCAGCGCCGTCACCGGACAACGACGGTCGCCCTTGCACCGGCTCAAGCGCTCCTCGGCCGAGGCAAACGCCAACCGACCGTCCTGCCAGAAGGCGGCCGCCCCCAGGCCCAAGCCCCAATGCATACCCACCGTCACCCTGCTCATGGCGGCAGTGTGCAACAGGCGGACGTGGGCCCGGCACACTGACGTGGCAAGGGCACATCTGCGCTCGGCCGGCGGCGGCACAAAGCCAGAACAACATGCCGCACCCGTGCTTTCTGCACGGTTGGCAGCCCGTCAACACCCCTAGAGTGGCGACACCGTCATCACGCCCACTCCATGAATCCGGTCAGCGCCTTTTTCCCGTTCTCCCTGGTCTTGCCCAACATGCCCGGGGTCGCCCTGGAATTGATGCGCAGCCTGAACGACGACAACCTGTCGCTCAACGACCTCGCCAACGTGATCGGCAAGGATCCCGCGCTGAGTGCCACCGTGCTGCGCGTGGCCAACACCGCCCGTTACAGCCCTCTGCGCAGCATCAGCAGCCTGCGCGAGGCAACAGCGACCATGGGCCTGGTCACCCTCCGCAACCTGGCAATGGCCAGCAGCGTGGCACGCAGCTTTCCCGCCGTCCCAGGCCTGGACCGCCGCCGCTTCTGGCGCCGCGGCCTGGCGTGCGCGCACTACGCCGGCTTGCTGGCGCGGCCCGCCCTGGTTGATCCCGAAGTGGCCTACCTGGGCGGCCTCATGCTCCAGACCGGTCAGCTGCTGATGATGCAGGTCGAGCGCGAGGGCGTGGCCCTCATCGAGTCGAGCGTCGCGCGCCCTGGAGACCGTTTCCTGTTGGAGCAGGCCCGTTTCGGCTGCAGCCACGCCGACGTGACGGCCGAACTGGCGCGGCGCTGGAAGTTTCCGGATGCCCTGCTGCAGGCCTTTTCCACAGCGGCGCGGCCCCTGGAGGCCCGGCCGTTCCAGCCGATGGGCGCCGTGCTGCACCTGGCGGTGCTGCTGGCCGACGCGATGGACATGGGCCTGCCGGCTGCCGATTGCCTCGACGCGCTCGCCCCGCAGCTGGTTGGCCACTTCAAGCTCAACCTCGACTGGCTCGCCGACCGTGCGCTGTCTGCCGCGGACCTGGATGCCGAGGTGGACGGCATGATGGCCTGAGGCAGGTGTTTACGCGGGTGGACGCGCCACAGGGGCCGCCTCACACTGCGCACTCCCTCGTTTCAGCCCGTCTTCGCCTGCGATGAAACCCTCCATCGTCGACGCCCTGCCCCACCATCGGTGCCCGCTGTGCGGCGGGCCGAATGCCTGTGCGCCGGCCCTGTCGGGCCGCCTCGACACGCCCTGCTGGTGCAAGAGCGTGACGTTTTCTCCGGAGTTGCTGGCGCGTGTGCCCAAGGCCATGCGTGGGCTGTCATGCCTGTGCCAGAACTGTGCGACGCAGGAAGTGCGCCCGGTCGAACCCGGCGCAGACTGAGCATCGGTACAGAGCCGTTCCAGCATGCAGGAACGGTCATGGAACTGCCACATTTATGGGCAACCTACCGGGTTACCCAGGGGGGAAGGCCCTTTCCCAAGGCTTCCCAACAGACTTATCCACAGGATGCGGGGATAAGTCGTCTGCCGTCCGGCAAGCGACTCAGCGCTTCGGTTCGGTGCTGGACCAGAGACGGGCTTGAAGGCGCTGCGCGAAGCGGCTGCAGTTGAAGCCGGCACGCGAGGCCAGCTCGCTGAGGCGGCCAGCGGCCTGGGGACGTGTCGGCGCGCCAACCAGTTCGCGCATTTCCTGCTCCCGGCCGTACCAGCGGGCGTTGGCCAGCAAAAGCATGGCACAGGCCTTGTAGTCCGGAGACACGCTGTCCAGACTCTCCCACGCTTGCGGGTTGAATCGGCCGTGCTGGGCGACGCAGAAATTCAGCAGCTGTTGCTCTGTATGACGGTTCATGGAACGACAACTTCCATTGATGCGATGACGGTTCAACGCAGGCCCCGCCTGCCCGGATGACAGGCGCTTTGCAAAAAACTACATCACCCCTCCTCCCCTCGGGGTCTTTCTGTAATTTCAGGATTTACTGAAATTTGTCAAAGACAATGCGCTCACCTCTCCCCTTTCGGAAAGCCCCTCACCATGTCCGCTGCCATGTCCCCCCTGGTCGCCACCTTTGTCGCCCACTTCGGCGAGATGGGCAGCCGCTGGGGCATCAACCGCACCGTCGGTCAGATCTACGCACTCATCTACCTGTCGCCCCGCCCGCTGAACGCCGACGAGATCACCGAAGCGCTGTCGTTCAGCCGCTCCAACGTCAGCATGGGTCTGAAGGAGTTGCAGTCCTGGCGACTGGTCCGGCTCAAGCACATGCCGGGCGATCGCCGCGAGTACTTTGACGCTCCGTCTGACGCCTGGGAGATCTTCCGTACCCTGGCCGAAGAGCGCCGCCGCCGAGAGGTGGAGCCCACGCTGACCATGCTGCGCGGCGCCCTCATGGCCAGCCCGGCCAGCGACGACGACCGCGTGGCCCAGGAACGCATGCAGGGCATGCACGACCTCATCGAATTGATGATGACCTGGTTCGACGACGTGCAGCGCATGGACGCCCGCACGCTCGCCCAGTTGATGAAGCTGGGCTCGAAGGTCGGTCGTTTGCTGGAGTTCACCGGCCACCTGAAGGTGGTCGGTCAGCGTGAAACGCAACGAGATCCGGAGTGAGCGCCATGGATGCCCTCGACACCCTGCTGCTGTCACGCATGCAGTTCGCGGCCAACATCACCTTCCACATCCTCTTTCCAACCATCAGCATCGCGCTCGGCTGGGTGCTGCTGTTCATGCGCTGGCGCTGGCTGCGCACGGGGCACACGGCCTGGCTGGGTGCCTGGCGCCTGTGGACCAAGGTGTTCGCGCTGACCTTCGCCCTGGGCGTCGTCAGCGGCGTCACCATGAGTTTCCAGTTCGGCACCAACTGGCCGGGCTTCATGGCGCGGGCGGGCAACATCGCCGGGCCACTGCTGGGCTACGAGGTGCTCACGGCCTTCTTCCTGGAGGCCACCTTCCTGGGCGTGATGCTGTTCGGCCATGGCCGGGTCAGCGAGCGCATGCACCTGGTGGCCAATTTCCTGGTCGCCTTCGGCACCACCATGAGCGCGTTCTGGATCCTGAGCCTGAACTCCTGGATGCAGACCCCGCAAGGCCACACGCTGGTCAACGGCGAGTTGCATGCCACCGACTGGCTGGCCATCGTCTTCAACCCGAGTTTTCCGTACCGGCTCACGCACATGCTGCTGGCGTCCGGGCTGACCGTGGCCTTCCTGATGGCGGGGCTGGCGGCCAGCCAGGTGCTGCGCGGCTGCGCCAATGCGGCCACGCCCAAGGTGCTGCGTCTGGGCGTCACGCTGGCGGCGGTGCTGATCCCGCTGCAGATCATTGCAGGTGACCTGCATGGGCTCAACACCCTCAAGCACCAGCCGGCCAAGATCGCCGCCATCGAAGGCATCTGGCACACCGAGCGCGGCGCGCCCCTTCTGCTCATGGCCTGGCCGAACGAGGCCGAGCAGCGGCACGACTGGGCCGTGGGCATCCCCAAGCTCGGGTCGCTCATCCTCACGCACAGCGCCGATGGCGAACTCCAGGGGCTGTCTTCCTTCCCGGGAGCGCACCCGCCAGTCAAGCCCGTGTTCTTCAGCTTCCGCATCATGGTGGGCATGGGCACGCTGATGCTGCTGGTCAGCTGGCTGGCGTGGTGGCGCCTGCGACGCGCCGGCTGGTCCACGGCCGACGCCCGTGTGCCGAAGGCCGTGTGGCGCGCGCTGTCGTGGATGACCTTCTCGGGCTGGGTCGCCACCGTGGCCGGCTGGTATGTCACCGAGATCGGCCGCCAGCCCTACCTTGTGCACGGCGTGCTGCGCACCGCCGACCTTGTCACCACCACGCCGGCCGCCACGGTGGCCTGGAGCCTGACCGGCTACGTGGTGCTTTACGTGAGCCTGCTGCTCGCCTACATCGGCGTGCTGCGCTACCTCAGCAGCAAGCCCCTGGACGCGGCCGGCCCGGACCCGGTCGTACCCGGCATGACGACCGAACAGGGTCTCGTTCAGCAAGGAGCCTGACATGGACTTCGATACCTTCTTGCCCGTGCTGTTCTGGCTGCTGATGGGCGTGTCCATGCTGGCCTATGTGGCCCTGGACGGCTACGACCTGGGCGTGGGCATGCTGCTGCCGCGCGCCCATGGCGACGGCGAACGCGACGAGATGGTCTCCTCCATCGGTCCGTTCTGGGATGCCAACGAGACCTGGCTGGTGCTGGGCGTCGGCCTGCTCCTCATCGCCTTCCCGAAGGCGCACGGGGTGATCCTGCAGGCGTTGTACATCCCGGTGGCACTGATGCTGCTGGGCCTCATCCTCCGCGGGGTGGCGTTCGACTTCCGCGTCAAGGCCCGCGCGCAACACAAGCCGCTGTGGAACCGGGCCTTCTTTGCCGGCTCGCTGCTGGCCTCGTTGGCACAGGGCTGGATGCTCGGCCGCTACGTCACGGGCCTGGCCGAGGGGCCGATGGCCCTGGTGTTTGCCGCTGGCGTGGCCGTGGCCGTGCCCGTGGCCTACGTGCTGTTGGGCGCGTGCTGGCTCATCCTCAAGACCGACGGGGCCCTGCAACGCCGTGCGGTGGGCTGGGCCAAGGCGGCCTGGCCGGGGCTCGTGCTGGCCCTGCTGCTGGTGTCGGTGGCCACGCCGCTGGTCAGCCCCACGGTGGCCGAACGCTGGTTCACCATGCCCGCCCTGCTGGCCCTGCTGCCCGTGCCCCTGATGACCGGCATGGCCCTGATTGCGTTACGCGGGCTGCTGAATTCGCACCGCGTGCAAGGGCCGAATGGCAAGCTGGCGTGGCTGCCGCTGGTGCTGGCCATCAGTGTGCTGGTGCTGGGCGCTTTCGGGCTGGCCTACAGCCTCTACCCGTACGTGCTGCTCGACCGGCTCACAGTGTGGGAAGTGGCCAGCGCACCGTCCTCGCTCAAGATCATCCTCGTGGGCACGGCCATCAGCCTGCCAGCGATCGCTGGCTACACGGTCTTCGTCTACCGGGTGTTCGGGGGCAAGACGAGCGGCATCACCTACGGGTGAGCCATGGGGTGTATCCCGCATGGGCCCTCGGCGCGGCATCCGGCACGATGCAGCGCATGATCACACTGTACGACTGCGCCACCGCGCCGAGCCCGCGCCGCGCCCGCATCCTGCTGGCTGAAAAAGGCATCCCGCACGAGACCGTTCAGGTCGACCTGATGCGGGGCGAGCAGCTGGGCGACGCCTTCCGGACACTCAACCCGCAGTGCACCGTGCCCGCGCTGAAGCTGGACGACGGCACCGTGCTGCCCGACAACGCGGCGATCTGGGCCTGGGCGGAAGCCGCCTGGCCCGACCCGCCGCTGCTGGGGCGCACGCCCATCGAAAAGGCGCAGGTGGCGAGCTGGAACGCGCGCCTGGAGTTTGAAGGCCTGCTGGCCGTGGCCGAGGCCTTCCGCAACACCAGCCCGGCCATGAAGGGCCGCGCCCTGACGGGCGAGGCCAGCGTGCCCCAGATCCCGGAGCTGGGTGAACGGGGCCAGACCCGGGCGCTGCGCTTTTTCGACACGCTGAACGCCCACCTGGCCGACCGCGATTTCGTGGCAGCCGACCACCTCACGCTCGCCGACATCACCGCCGTGGTGCTGGTCGACTTCGCCCGCATCATCCGGTTCAAACCCGGTGAGGCGCACCCGCATCTGGCCCGGTGGCGCGCTGCGCTGGCCGAGCGCCCCAGCCTGAAAGCCTGAGCATGATCGACCTGTACACCGCCTCCACCCCCAATGGCCACAAGGTGTCGGTGGCACTCGAGGAACTGGGCCTGCCGTACACCGTGCACGCGATCGACCTGGCTGCGGGCGAGCAGAAGCAGCCCTGGTTCCTCCAACTCAACCCGAATGGCCGCATCCCCGTCATTGTCGACCGCGAAGCCGGCGACTTCGCGGTGTTCGAATCGGGCGCCATTCTGGTCTATCTGGCCGAAAAGACAGGCCGCTTGATGCCCAGCGACGCGCAGGGCCGATCGCGCGTCTTGCAATGGCTGATGTTCCAGATGGGCGGCGTGGGGCCCATGATGGGCCAGGCCAATGTGTTCTTCCGCTATTTCCCCGAGAAGATCCAGCCCGCCATCGACCGCTACCAGAATGAATCCCGGCGCCTGTTCGAGGTGCTGGACGGCCAGCTTGCGCGCACCGAATGGCTGGCTGGCCCCGACCTGTCGATCGCCGACATCGCGAACTGGTGCTGGGTGCGTACGCACCGCTGGTCGGGCGTGTCGGTCGACGGGCTGCCGCACCTGCAGCGCTGGCTGGATGCCATGAAGGCGCGGCCGGCCTGTCAACGGGGCGTGGCTGTGCCCGTCAAGGTAGAAAGCCTGGTTCAGGACGACAAGGGCTCGACCGCCTTCATCGAACAGGCGCAGAAGATGGTGCAGCGGTGAGGTGAATCACCCCTCGACCGGCGGATGCTCCGTGCCTTCGGGCGGGGCACCGTCCGTGGCATCGTGCACCACACGGTTGCGTCCCTGGTCCTTGGCACGATAGAGCGCCGCGTCGGCACGCGCCAGCCAACGCGTCAGGCTCAGCTCCCGCCAGTCGAACTGCGCCACACCGATGCTCACGCTCACGCGCAGGGGTTTGCCGTCCACCATGAGCCGAGCCTCGCTTACGGCACGGCGGATGCGCTCGGCCAACGCACCCGCCTGGGCGACATTTGCGTTGGGAAGCAGCACCACGAACTCCTCGCCGCCTATGCGGGCCAAGGTGTCCATGTTGCGGATCTGCTGCTGCACCACCTGGGCAAAGTTCACCAGCACGGCGTCGCCCGTGACATGCCCGTGCTGGTCGTTGATGCCCTTGAAGTGATCCAGATCCAGCATCAGCAGCGACAGGTCATTGCGGTAGCGCAGGGCGCGCTGCATCTCGACCTCGGCCACTTCAGTGAACGCAAGACGGGTGGCGGTGCCAGTGAGGGCATCGGTTCGGGCGGCCTGCTCGGCGACCTCCTTCTGATGACGCAGCTCGCGGGTGGCCTGCTCGATGCGGTACTGCAGCTCCTCCTGGGTGGTGGCGATCCGGCCGATCATCACGTTGATGCCCAGCGCCAGCGGACGCAACACCCCGCTGCGATGGATGTCCACCCGCTCATCGAGATCGCCTTGGCCCACGCGGGCAACCACATCGTTGATCAGCGTGATCTGGGCCGTCACGCGCGAAGCCAGCAAGGTCGCGAGCCCGCCGGCAAGCAACAGCCCCCCAGCCGCCGTCACGAGCGACCAGAGCAACAGCTCCTTCTGCTGCTGCGCCAGCGTCTCCATCGACATCTCGAGCACCGCATGCCCCACCAGGCGAGAGCCCGGACCGTAAGCCAGGCCAGCCGAGGGCGTCGGCGTGTACAGATCGTCCACCGGGCCGGCCGTCGGGTAGATCGGCTGCACGATGCGCAACTCGTCGGCCACCTGCACGTCCAGCAGCGAGCCCTGAGGCGCAGGGCTTGCCGTCAACTGACCTGCCGATGCCAGCAGTTGCCCTTGCGCGTCATAGACCGCCACGCCGCGCAACTGCTTGTCGTTGCGCACGGCCGCCTCGGTCAGTCTGACCAGCCCCTCCCGGTCGCCGGCAAACACCATGAACTCCGCCGCGCTGCCCAACTGCCGCGCCGACGCGACACCGCGGTCCTGCAAGGCATCGGCCATGCGCTCGCCATAACGAAACGCAAATCCGGCTACCAGCATGGCGATCACCAGCATGGCTGGCAACGCCGTGGCCACCCACAGACGCGCCCGGATGCCGCCCAACTTCAAGCTCACCGTGAGCCCTCCTGTCGCCGGATGAGTTCGGCCAGCGCAACGGGCTCCGGCACATCCAGCCCCAAGGATCGGCACACCTGCTCGTTGGTTGCGATCATGAAACTGTCCGCCAGACGGGAAGCAGGCCAGTTCTGGGCTTGGGGTGCGAGCTTCAACATGGATGCCACCTGCCGTCCCACCTGGGCCGGACTTGCATACAGACCAAGGGCCGCCCCGGACCGGACCAGAGCAGGTGAATAGGCGATCACCGGAATGCGCTGCCGGTAGGCAGCGATCAGGACCCGCTGCAGCGCACCGGCGTCGGCCACCGTGCTGTCGGGCAGCACCAGCAGCACATCGCTGTCCGCCAGGGCCGTGCGCAAAGCGCCATAGAGTCCGTCGGGCTGGCTCACCGTCACAGGCGTCAGCTGGAGGCCGCGCTCCCTGGCTTCCTCGGCCAGCACCTGGCGCATGGCCTGACCATCGGGCCCCAGCAGCACACCCACTCGTGTGGACTTCGGGAACACCTTGCGGATCAATTCCATGTAGCGGTCGGGCGGCTGGTCCAGGTAAACCGCAGACACCCACGCCGGAGGCCGCCGCCAGATGGCCGCAAAGGCCTCCCGCGGAATCAGGGCAGCCAGCACCGGCACGCGGGCCCAGTCGGACTGGGCCTCTGCCCGGCTGTGCACCAGCCGCAGGGCGTTGCTGCCCAAGGTGATCACCGCGCCAGGCAGCCCTTCGGTGGGCAGCTGGCCCGGCTCCAGCACGATCAGGTCGCCGCGACGGCTGGCCTGGCGCCAGGCCACCTGCAACGCCGACAGTGCTTCCGCATGCGCCCCCCCCGCATCCGACGGCAGCACCCAGACTGCCTCGCCTGCGCCACGCAATGGCGCTGCGACACCGGCCAAGGCGGCGCCCGCAGCAAGCAGAAGGGACTGTCGCCGGTTGATCAGATCAGATCTCCAGCTTCAGGGTGACGAACACCCGACGGGCCAACGCGAACCCTCGGCTGATCAGAAAAGCATCCTGCTGCCCCTCCAGCGACTGCACGGTGAGCGCTGCCTCGGCCTTGCTGTCTCCCAGGCGGAACGCCTGCGCCAGGCGCACATCGGTGCGGTGAGAGAACGGAAGCCAATCGCGGTCATAGCGCCAGGTCATGCCGCCCAGCCGCTCGTGAATGACACTCAGTTCGGTCTGCGGAGACAACCGCTGGAACCAGGCGATCGTCGTGTGGTGACGAGGTGGACGGCGCTCGTCGCTGACCTGGTAGTTCACGTTGTCCCACTTGGTTTCCGTGAACGTCTGATTCAGCCACAGCTCGGTGTCAGCCGCCGGCTTCCAGCGGACCTGGTACTCCCCACCCGTGACCAGCAGGTCGGTGTAGTTCAGATAATCCCGCGCGCGCTTGCCGGTCTCGGGGTGGCGAGTGCTGGGCAACCGGGCGACGATGAATTCATCGAGCTGCTCCCGGAAAAGTCGGACATCGAAGGTCAGCCGGTAGTCCTGCAGCCGACCGACGTAGCCGAGCTCGACGCTCCTGAGCTTTTCCGGCTGCACCCTCCCCGTCGCCGCGTATTCATGCTGGTACAGCGCGCCCGTGGTCGTGTAGTGCCGGACGTCGGCGACATACTCGGACAGGTTGGGCGCACGCACCGATTCGGTGGCACCGAAACGCAGCGTGTGTCCGGGAGCCAGCAACCAGTTGGCCATCAGCCGCGGCGTGGCGTATGTGCCCGCAAGGCTGTGCTTGCCCACGAACAAGCCTGCGTTGAACAGCCACTGCGGCGTCATGCGCCACTCGACCGTGCCGAACGCACGGGACTCCTGGAACGACTGCCATGCTGCGTTGTGGTACAGCGCTTCGGACTTGGCGCGCTCGTCCTTGAAGCCGAGTCCGACCAGCGCCCGCACCCCGTTACCCAGACCAAAACGGCGCTGCGCCTCGATGTTGCTTCGCCGGCCCAGGGCACCGTAGTCCCATATGACGCTCTCGCCACTGACCGGTGGGTTGCTGTTGAGCTTGCGGTTGGGCGACAGTGCGTAGTCCTGCTTGCGGTCTTCCATGAAGCTTGCAGACAGCTTGAACTCGTCGGAGTCCGCCAGCTGGTGCCGCCAGTCGAGCTGCAGGTACACATCCCGACTGTAGATCGTGTGGTACGGATTGCCGTCGTCCGTGGGCGTGTACCCCTCTCCCGCTGCCAGATACGAGACACCGCTGGCAAGCATCACCTCGTCGACCGCGGAAGGCCGCAGATCGACCCGTCCGTTGAGCTGGCTGAGGCGCTTGTCGTCATAGGCGTTCCGATAGCCGCTGTCCCGCTGCTCACCAGCCGAAAGCCGAAAACTCGCGACCTCGTTGCCACCGCCCACTCGCGCGCGCTTGTCAAAGATGCCGTCATTGCCGACCGTCAGGCCCAATTCGCCTCCGACGGTATCTGCGCTGTGCCGGGTGATGATGTTGATCACACCGAACATGGCATTGGCGCCGTAGGCGGCCGAGTTGGCTCCGCGCAGCACCTCGATGCGCTCGATGTCCTCGAGCATCACATCCATCATGCCGCGGTGGGTGTCTCCGAGGTGGGCGGTGGAGTACACCGACCGACCGTCGATCAGCACCAGATTGCGGATGCCGTAGTCGTCCAGCGGCACGTGATACGCCGACAGAGGATTGGCACCGTTCCACCCGCTGGACAGGTAGCCCGGCACCAGCCTGAGCACCTCTGCGATGGTTCGCGCACCCGACAGCCGGATCGTGTTCCGGTCGACCACCGTGATGGCGCCGGGCGCTTCATTCAACGGCTGATCCAGACGACTGGCCGTGAGCACCACGGGGATGTTCGCGTAATAGTCCTCTTCGGTGGGCACGCGCTCAAGCGCACGTGCTGAGCTCCCGGCCACACAGCCCAGCGCACACAACACGCCCCACACCTTGTAATTGGCTCGGACACCCAACATCTGCGACACACCTCGAGGTCAATGAACCTCCCCTGGTCGCAAATTATCCATGCGAGCCGGGGGGCCGGGGTGACAAACTGGGCGGGCCGGAGTGACCCATGACTGTCCATCGACGACACGCGCCACGCTGTCGTCGCAGCACAACGTCTTTTCGGTTAACGGGAAGATGCGGTAAGCACCCGAACCATGCGTAAACCAGGGTGGTAGGCCGTGTTGGACTTGAACCAACGACCAAAGGATTATGAGTCCTCTGCTCTAACCGACTGAGCTAACGGCCCCCCTTCAACTGCGCTGCGGACGTGCCCTCCCGGGCCCCCACAGACAGCCCTCTATCGTAGCAGAGGCCCTGGAGCGTCATGCCGGTTCGGCCATGGGCCACGCACGCTGTTTGCCGGCAAGCAGGTGTTGCCTCATTCCTGCCCTCCCCTGCGACCATGCCCACACCCGCAACGCCCTTCACGGCCGATGTCGACATCCTCATTCCGACACGAAATCGCCCTGCGGCACTGGCCGTCACCCTGACCAGCGTGATGGCTCAGACGGCGGCTTCGCTGCGCATCGTGGTGGCTGACCAATCCGACACATCCACGCTGCACGCGCCGGAGGTCCGGGCCATCATCCGGCTTCTGCAAGCCCAGGGGCGCCCTGTCGACTGGCATGGCCCGCGCCCTCGGCGAGGGCTGGCCGAGCAGCGCGCCTTCCTGCTCCATCAGGTGCGCGCGCCCTACTTGCTCTTCCTGGATGACGACGTCATCCTCGAACCCGACCTCGTGGAACGGCTCGTCATCGCCCTCCGCTGGGCGCGCTGCGGGTTTGTAGGCAGTGCCGTGCACGGCCTCAGTCACATGCACGACGAGCGCCCGCATCATCAAGCTGTCAGTTGGTGGGACGAACCGGTGCGGCCGGAATGCATCCGCCCCGGCGACCCGCACTGGGCTCGCCACCACCTCCACAGTGCAGCCAACCTCTATCACTTGCAACAGAAACTGGGCGCCGACGACCGCACCGCACCGGACGCCGCGCCGCGGCTCTACAAGGTCGCCTGGGTGGGCGGCTGCGTGCTGTTCGACACGGCCAAGCTGCGCGCCGCTGGTGGTTTCGACTTCTGGCAGGACCTGCCCACTCAGCATTGCGGCGAGGATGTTCTGGCGCAATTGCGCGTCATGGCCCGCGACGGCGGCTGCGGGCTCTTTCCTTCCGGCGCCTACCACCAGGAGTTGCCCACCACAGTGCCGGAGCGGGACTGTGACGCACCCTGGGTCTTGCAGGGCGCACTGCCATGATGAGACGCGCCGTACTGCCTGCCCGCCCGCTCAAGGGTCCTGCGCTTGCCACTGCACAGGTCCGCCGCATTGCGGTACTGCGGCCCAATGCCATCGGCGACTTCGTGTTCGCCCTGCCGGCCTTGCACGCGCTGCGCGCCAGCTGGCCTCAGGCGCACATCACGCTGTTGGGCCGAGCCTGGCACCAGGCGTTCCTTCACGGTCGACCGGGCCCGGTCGATGAGGTGGTCGTCCTGCCACAGATCCCGGGCGTCGGAGCCCCCGAAGACAGTCTCTCCGACCACGCCGCGGTGGATCGATTCGTGGCATCCATGCGCCAGGCTCGCTTCGACCTCGCCATCCAGCTGTATGGCGGTGGCCGCTACACCAACCCGTTCATCAAGCGCCTCGGGGCAGCCCTGACCGTCGGCCTGCAGGCAGACAATGCCGAGCCGCTGGACCGGAACCTGCCTTATGAGCGCTGGCGCAACGAGCGCCTGCGGCTGTTGGAGGTCGTCGGCCTGGCGGGCGCCGCCGCGCGCGAACTCAATCCCAGGCTGGCGGTGACCGCCCGGGATCACGCCGTGCTGGCCGCGGTGGCAGCGCTGCCGCATCAACCGATCGCCGTGCTGCAACCGGGCGCCACAGATGAACGCCGTCGCTGGCCTGTCGAACGGTTCGCTGCGGTGGGACGGGCGCTGGCGCGGGCAGGGGCGTTCATCGTGGTCAATGGCAGCGAGGCGGAACGCTCCTTGACCTCGCAGCTCGCGGGACAGCTGGGCGACACCCCCCACCTGGACCTGGCCGGTCAGTTGCCTTTGAGCGGTCTGCTGGCTTTGCTGCAGCGAGCGCGCCTGCTGGTGTCCAACGACACAGGGCCACTGCACCTGGCCTCTGCACTCGGCTGCCCCAGCGTTGGCATCTACTGGGCCATGAACCTCATCACCGCAGCGCCCCTGGTCCAGGGGCGCCAGCGCGCGGTGTTGTCCATGGGGCTGACGTGCCCAGTCTGCGGCGTAGAGAACGTGCGCCAACGTTGCCACCACCAGGTCTCGTTCGTCACCGACGTCACGGTGGACGAGGTGCTCGGAGCCGCCATGGCCGAATGGCAAGCGGGCCCCGGGGGGCATACGGCCCCGTCCGCGCATCGCCCACTCGAAGCGGCCAGCCCGTGAGCGTGCGCCCCGGCCATCAGACGCCGGGCTCGTCAGAAGCGCTCGAGCAGCTGCCGTGCCTCATGCAGCACGAGGTCGATGCGCTCGCCCGCGGGGTCCCACACGGCGCGATGGCGCTCGGTGTCCATCGGAGCCCAGCGGTCGATGTCGGTGCAGCGAAATACCACCACGCTGGGCACCCTCAAGGCGGCCGCCAGATGCGATGTCCCCGTGTCGTTGGTGATGAGCAGACGGCTGCCGGCGATCAGGCTCGCCAGCGCACCGACCGGCACGGCCTCCGCTGCGTCCAGCACAGGCGAGCGCATGGCGCGACGCACCGCCCCGGTCAGGGCCGCCTCCTCGCCGCTGCCGGTCAAGACGACGGGCAGCCCGGTGAGCCCGGCCAGCACATCCGCCACCGCGGCAAACTGGTGTGCGGGCCAACGCTTTCTCGTTTCGCGCCCGCCCGGATGCAGGCACAGGTAGCCGCCCGACCGCAACGCCAGGATGTCGGGCCGCCCCGCCCACGCTGCGCGATCCTGAGCCCCGAGGGGAAAGGCCAGCGCCGGGTCGTCAGCCGGTGCGCCGAGATGCCGGGCCAGGGCCATCAGGCGAAGTGGCTCGGGGCCCGATTCAGGCCACGGCACGTGCCAAGGCCAGGCACTCAGCCCGCCTGCCTCACAGAAGCCGGTGCTCATGCGGGCGCCGAGCAGCGCCATCAGGGCATTGGTGTGATGTCCGTTGCCATGCATCTGCACGACCAGGTCGAAGCCCTGACCCTGCATGGATTGCAGAAAGTCCGGCCACGCAAGGACATCGGTTTCGCGCTCAGGCAGGGCCGGGTAGCCGGGAAAGCTCAGATGCCCGTCCAACAGATCCGCGAAACGGCGCGAAAAGTCGATGGCCCACGGCAAACCGAGCAGCGTGATGTGCGCGGTCGGCAGTACACGGCGCAGGGCTCGCAAAGCTGGCACGGCGCACAACATGTCTCCCAGGTTCAGGGCACGAAACACCAGCACGCGCTCGGGCGTCCACTGGTGAAGCAGCGGCCCGCCATGCGGCGTCGGGCCGTCGGCCAAGCCCCCGGTCGGCCTGCCTGGCACAGGAAAGGGCGATGCAGGAGGAACGAGACGGGCAGACACGGCTGGACGAAAGAGTGCGATCTTCCGCCTTGGCAAACGCCATGCCCCCTCACATACCCCGTGGGCAGTCCGGCGTCACTTCACGCTCAAGGCGTTGCTCACAAGGCGGGACGTGATGTCGACGATCTCGATCATCCGGTCGTAGGCCATTCGCGTGGGCCCGATCACACCGAGGGTTCCCACCACCTGCCCATTGATCTCGTAGGGCGCCGACACGACGGACAGCTCTTCGAAGGGCACCACCTGGCTTTCGCCGCCAATGTAGATGCGCACGCCTTCGGCCCGGCTGGATCCATCCAGCAGGCGCATCAGCTGTGTCTTCTGCTCGAACAGGTCGAACAGGCGGCGCAGCGAGCCGAGGTCGTTGGAGAAGTCCTGCACGGTCAGCAGGTTGCGCTCGCCAGACACGACCACCTGGTCCGTGCTTTCCGCCATGGCTTCCCCGCCCACCTGCACCGCCTGGCTCATCAGGGTGGCAATGTCGGCACGCAACTGCTCCACCTCTGTTTTCAGCCGGCTGCGCATCTCGTCGATCGTCAGGCCCGAGTAATGCGCGTTGAGGATGTTGCTGGCCTCGACCAGCTGAGACTGCGTGTAATCCTGCACCGTGAAGATCACGCGGTTCTGCACGTCGCCATCGGGCGCCACCAGGATGACGAGCACACGCTTGTCGCCCAGCCGCACGAACTCGATGTGCCGGAAGACGGACGCCTTGCGCGGTGCCGTCACCACCCCCACGAACTGAGAGAGGTCGGACAGCAGGTGTGCGGCATTGGCGATCACACGCTGAGGCTGATCGGGCTGCAGATGGGGGGTCTGCTCCCCCGCTTCGGCAGCCAGCCCGTCCAGGCTGACCGGGCGCGCCGTGAGCATGGTGTCCACGAAAAGGCGATAGCCCTTGGGGGTGGGCACGCGGCCGGCCGAGGTGTGGGGACTGACAATCAGCCCGAGCTCTTCCAGATCCGCCATGACGTTGCGGATGGTGGCGGCCGACAGATCGAGCCCCGAGGCCCGCGACAAGGTGCGCGAACCCACTGGCTGTCCGTCAGCGATGTAGCGCTCGACCAGCGCTTTCAGGAGGATCTTGGCACGGTCATCCAGCATGGCTGTTTCATTCTAGGCGCACACGGTACCGCCGCGGCCCCTCTCCCTGGGGAAAAGCACAGGTTTGTCATGGTCGCTGTGGTGTAATTCCCCGCATGCCGAGCCCCCTGCCCTGCCGCTTCACCCACGCCGCCCTGGTGGGCAAGTACCACGCGCGCGGTATCAAGCCGGTGCTGGAAGACGTCGCCCAGATTCTGGTGCGCGCCGGACTCGATGTCTCGATCGAGCAGGAGACCTCGCAAAGCACCGGCATGTCGGACTACCCCTCGCTGGGCATGCGCGACATCGGCCGCCAGTGCGACGTGGTGGTCGTGGTGGGCGGCGACGGCACCATGCTGGCGACTGCCCGTGAACTGGCCCCGTTCGACGTGCCGCTCATCGGCATCAACCAGGGCCGCCTCGGTTTCATCACCGACATCCAGCTCAAGGACATGGCCACCGCCCTGCCCCTGATCCTGGGCGGCCAGTACGAAGAAGAAAAGCGCGTGCTGCTGGCCGGCGCCGTGCTGCGCCCCACCCGCGATGGCGAGTTCGACACCATCTACGAAGGCTTCGCGATCAACGAGATCGTCGTGAGCCGCGGCGCCGTGGCGTCGATGGTCGAGGTGCGCGCCGAGGTGGACGGCCTGTTCGTGGCCAACTACCGCGCCGACGGCCTGATCGTGTCGACGCCCACCGGCTCCACCGCCTACGCCATGTCGGCGGGCGGCCCGATCCTGCATCCGGATCTGGGTGGCTGGACCATCGTGCCGATTGCCTCGCACACCCTGTCGAACCGGCCCATCGTGCTGCCCGACACCGGCACCGTCACGATCGAGATCGTGGCCGCGCGCGATGCGAGCATGAACTTCGACATGCAGAGCCTGGCGAGCCTGCTGCCCGGCGACCGCGTGACGGTGCGCCGCTCGGCCCACCGGGTGCGCTTCCTGCATCCCGAGGGCTGGAACTACTACGCGACCCTGCGCCGCAAGCTGCGCTGGAACGAAGGAGTGAGTTGAGATGCTGCGCCGCCTGAGCCTGCGCGATTTCGTCATCGTCACCCAATTGGAGATCGACCTGGGCGCCGGCTTCACGGCGCTCACGGGCGAGACGGGTGCCGGCAAGTCCATCCTGATCGACGCGCTGCAACTGGCGCTGGGCAGCCGCGGTGACGCTGGCGTGGTGCGCGAAGGCGCAGCCAAGGCCGACATCACCGCCGAGTTCGACCTGACCGAGTCCCTCGCCACGCGCCTGGCCCCTTGGCTGGAAGAGGCGGGCTTCGAAGTCGAGCCGGGCGCCCCGCTGATGCTGCGCCGGGTGGTCGATGCACAGGGCAAGAGCCGCGCGTGGATCAACGGCGCGCCGGCCACCGTGTCGCAACTGCGCGAACTGGGTGAGCACCTGGTCGACATCCACGGCCAGCACGCCTGGCAGAGCCTGACCCGCACCGACGCCGTGCGGGCGCTGGTGGACGGCCAGGCGGGCGTGGACACCAACGCGCTGCAGCAGGCCTGGACCGCCCGCCGGGATGCACAGCGCCGCCTGGAGGAGGCCCGCAGCCGTCAGGCCGATCTGGAGCGCGAGCGCGAACGCCTGCAGTGGCAGATCAGCGAGCTCGACAAGCTGTCGCCCCAGCCCGAAGAGTGGGAGACACTGAATGCCGAACACCAGCGCCTGAGCCATGGTCAGGCCATTCTGGATGCCGCCCGGCTGGCGCTCGACGCCGTCTCGGAGGCGGATGACAGTGCCGAGTCGCTCACCAGCCGCGCCATCGACGCGCTGGAAGATGTCGCCAGCGTCGAGCCCCACCTGGCCAATGCGCTGGAGGTGCTGCGCGACGCCCAGGCGCAGTTGCAGGACGCCGCCCACAGCCTCAACAGTGCGCTGCACCACACCGAGCTCGACCCGGACCGCCTGGCCGAACTCGACGGCCGCATGTCGGCCTGGATGAGCCTGTCGCGCCGCTACCGCCGCCAGCCTGCCGAGCTGCCCGAACTGCTGCAAGGCTGGAAGGCCGAACTGGCCGAGCTGGATGCTGCCACCGACCTCGACGCGCTGGAGCGCGAGGCCGCCCGCGCTCATCAGGCCTGGCTCACCGTCGCGCGGGCCGTATCGAAGCAACGCGCGCAGGCCGCCCCCGCCCTGGCCGAGGCCGTCACCGCCGCCATGCAGGAGTTGGGCATGGCCGGTGGCCGCTTCGAGGTGGCCCTGACCGCGCAAACCGAGCCGCAGGCCTTCGGCCTGGAATCGGTGGAGTTTCTGGTGGCCGGTCACGCCGGCAGCACGCCGCGCCCGCTCGGCAAGGTAGCCTCGGGCGGTGAGCTGTCGCGTCTCGCGCTCGCCATCGCGGTCACAACCACACAGCGCACGGCCGATGCCGAGCAGGTCGGCACCCTGATCTTCGACGAAATCGACTCGGGCGTGGGCGGCGCCGTGGCCGACACCGTGGGTCGGCTGATGCAGCGCCTGGGCCACGGCCGTCAGGTGCTGGCCGTCACCCACCTGGCCCAGGTGGCCGCGTGTGCGCACCAGCACCTGCTGGTGGCCAAATCGCTCCAAGCTGGCCAGACCACCAGCGACATCCGCCCGGTGGACGGCGATCCGCGTGTGGCCGAGGTGGCCCGCATGCTGGGCGGCGCGGTCAGCGACACCAGCCTGGCCCATGCCCGCGCGATGCTGGAAGCCGCCCGCGTGCAAGACGCGCAAGACCGTGAGGCGCCACCGACCGGGGCGCCAGGCACGGCCAAAGGCCGGCGCCGCAAGGAGGCCGCATGAGGCTGCTCGACGTCGTCCTGTTGACCGGCATCTCCGGCTCGGGCAAATCCGTCGCCCTCAATGCGCTGGAAGACGCCGGCTATTTCTGCGTCGACAACCTGCCCCCGGAACTGCTGCGCGGCCTGGTGAACCTCGAGCAGCAACGCCTGCCCGAGCAACAGCGCCGGCTGGCCGTGTCGGTGGATGTGCGCAGCGCAGGTTCACTGCCACAGTTGCTGCCCGTGCTGAGCGAGCTGCGCACGGAAGGGCACACACTGCGATCGGTGTTCCTCGATGCCAGCACCGAGGTGCTGGTGCGGCGCTTCTCGGAAACACGCCGCCCTCACCCGCTGCTGCAGGCCACGGGCCACGTCCCCGCACAAGGCGAGCAGCCCGACCGGGCGCTGTCTCAGGAAGACCAGGCCCTGATCGACACCATCAACCTGGAGCGCGAACTGCTGAGCCCGCTGCGCGACGTGTCGACGGTGATCGACACCACGCTGCTGCGCCCCGCCCAGCTGCGCACCTGGATCCGCAACATCGTGCAGGCGGCGCCAGCCCGGCTCACGCTGGTCTTCGAGTCGTTCGCTTTCAAGCACGGCGTGCCACTGGACGCCGACTTCGTGTTCGACGTGCGCATGCTGCCCAATCCCTTCTACCTGAAGGAACTGAAGCCGCTGACCGGTCGCGACCAGCCCGTGATCGACTACCTGGCGGCCCAGCCTGAATCGGCCGAGCTGATCACCCAGATCGAGGCCTTCCTGCTGCGCTGGCTGCCAACGCTGGAGGGCGATCAACGCAGCTACGTCACGGTCGCCATTGGCTGCACAGGCGGCCAGCACCGCTCGGTGTACTGCGTCGAGCAACTGGTGCGGCGCTTTGCGCCACGTGGCGTGGTGCTGGCCCGGCACCGCGAGCAGGACGCCCGCTGAAGCGCCTGCCCGCATGACATGGGCCAGGCCCTCCCGGGCCGGGCCTTGTCGACGTTGCCAGCTCAGCCCTGCTTGGCCATCGCTTCGCGCAACGCCGTCTTGAGCTGCGCGCCGATCTCCGGCTTGCCGGCAAACGGGTCGGTCGGGTTGCGGCCCTGCATCACGTCTTCCAGACGGGTCTGCACCATGGCCAAGGCCTGCGGGTGCGTGTAGATGTAGAACTGCCCGGCTTCGATGGCGCCGAACACCAGCTTGGCCGTATCGGCCGCCGTCACCTTGCCCGACGTGACGGCCTTGGTGCTCATGGCCTGCGCAATCATCTGGCTGGGTGTGGGCTTGCCTTCGCTGCGCAGCTCCGCCGGGCGGTTGCGGTGCGACATGTGGATGCCGGTGGGCACGAAATAAGGGCACAGCACCGAGGCATGCACCTGCTCGCTGACCAGCGCCAGATCCTGGTACAGCGTCTCGGAGAGGCTGACCACCGCATGCTTGCTGACGTTGTATGCGCCCATGTTGGGCGAGTTCAGCAGGCCGGCCATCGAGGCCACGTTGACGATGTGGCCCTGCCAGCTCGGGTCCTTGCGCGCGGCGTTGAGCATGAGGGGCGTGAAGACGCGCACGCCGTGCACCACGCCGAACAGGTTGACACCCAGCACCCATTCCCAGTCACGCTGGGTGTGCTCCCAGATCAGGCCGCCGTGGGCCACGCCCGCGTTGTTGATGACGATGTGGGGCGCACCGAAGCACTCCATGCACAGGTCAGCCAGGGCCTGCACGTCCTCGGCGCGCGACACGTCACCGCGCAGGGCCGCCACCTTCACGCCCTTGGCGGTCAGCTCGGTCACGGCCGCATCCAGCGCGTCCTGCTGCACGTCGGTCAGGACCAGGTTCAGGCCCTTCTCGGCGCCCAAGCGCGCCAGTTCCAGCCCGAAGCCGCTGCCGGCGCCCGTGATCACGGCCGTCATGCCAGGGCGAAGGGTCAATGCGCTCATGTAGGTCTCCTGCTGAAGCGTTGTTCAATGAAAATCAGGCTCAGATCAGCTTCACCAGCTGCTTGCCAAAATTGCGGCCCTTGAGCAGACCCATGAAGGCTTCCGGCGCGGCGCTCAATCCCTGAGCCACCGACTCGCGGAACTTCATCCTGCCGGTGGCCACCATGCCGCCCAGCTCGGTCATGGCCTCGGGCCACACCTCGGGGTGCTCGCTGACGATGAAACCTTCCACCTTCAACCGGTTGACCAGGATCAGCGCCGGGTTCTGCATGGGTGTGGGCTCACCGTTGTAGCCAGCGATCATGCCGCACACGGCGATGCGGCCGAACGCGTTCATGCGCGCCAGCACGGCGTCCAGCACCATGCCGCCCACGTTCTCGAAGTAGCCGTCGATGCCGTTCGGCGTCGCTTCCTTCAGCGCCTTGTAGAACGACTTCGGGTCGGGGTGGGCCTTGTAGTCCACGCAGGCGTCGAAGCCCAGCTCGTCGACCACATAGCCGCACTTCTCGGCGCCGCCCGCCACGCCCACCACACGGCAACCGCGCGCCTTGGCGAGCTGGCCCACCACGCTGCCCACCGCCCCGCTGGCGGCGCTCACCACCACGGTCTCGCCGGCCTTGGGCTGGATGATCTTGATGAGACCGTACCAGGCCGTGACGCCCGGCATGCCGACCGAGCCCAGATAGGCCGACAGCGGAATGTGGGTGGTGTCGACCTTGTTGAGCAGGCCGCGCTGCGTGGCGTCGACCACGCTGTACTCCTGCCAGCCGCCCATGCCGACCACCTTGTCGCCCACGGCAAACTTGGGGTGCTTGCTGGCCACCACCTCACCCACCGTGCCGCCGATCATCACGGTGTCCAGCGGTTGCGGTTCTGCGTAGCTCTTGCTGTCGTTCATGCGGCCGCGCATGTACGGGTCGAGCGACAGGTAATGGTGGCGCACCAGCACCTGGCCCTCGGCCAGATCGTCGGCCGAGGGCACGGGGGCTTCGACCATGCGGAAGTTGTCGGGGGTGACCTCGCCTTGCGGGCGAGAGGCCAGCAGCAGCTGGTGGTTGACGGCCTGGCTCATGGGATGCTCCTTGGGTGGGTTGGCACAGCGGGGTTCAGTCGGACCCGTCCCCTTGCAGGGGAACGCGCGACAGGGCCTGCGTGGCACGGCCAGACACCGGCAGCGCGCGCAGGAACTTGAAAGTGCCCGTGGCATGGGCACAGATCTGCCCCGCCTCGTCGAGCACACGGCCTTCGCAAAAGGCCATCTTGGCCGTGGCATGCATCACCGCGCCCACGGCACGCAGCGTGCCCTGCCCGGGTCGCATGAAGCTGGTCTTCATCTCGATGGTGACGATGCCGGGGCCGCCATCGGGGGCGTCCTTGTTGCGGCTGCGCGCAGCATGCGCCATGGCCACGTCGAGCATCATCATCAACAGCCCGCCGTGGGCCACCTTGAAGGAGTTGGTGTGCACGTCCGCGTCGAGCGTCAAGCTCAACTCGGCCTCGCCATCGGCAAAGCGCTCCAGGCGCAGTCCCAGGTGCTCGACCAGCGGGATGTGAACGGGAAAGGGAATGGACATGGATCAGGCACCGATGATGGCGCTCACCCCGCCGTCGACCGCGAGGATCTGGCCGGTGATGTGCTTGCCGGCATCCGAGGCCAGCAGCACGGTGGCGCCCTTGAGGTCTTCGTCGTCGCCGACACGGCGCAGCGGCGCGCCTTCGGCGATCTTGTCTTCACCGACCGCCCCCAGGAAGCCGGCGGTCATCTTGCTCGGGAAGAAGCCGGGCGCCAGCGCGTTGACGCGGATGCCGTGCCGGCCCCACTCGCCCGCCAGCGCGCGCGTGAAGTTCACCACCGCGCCCTTGCTGCTGTTGTAGGCAATGGTCTGCATGAAGGCGGGGTTGCCCCCCAGCCCGGCGATGGACGCCACGTTGATGATGCGCCCCTGCTGGCGCGGGATCATGCTGCGCTGGGCCACCGCCTGCGACAGCAGGAAGTAGCCGCGCACATTGAGGTTCATGACCTTGTCCCAGGCCTCGAGCGGGTGGCTTTCGGCGGGCGCGCCCCAGGTGGCACCGGCGTTGTTCACGAGGATGTCGATCTGGCCCAGGCGGGCCATGGCCTCGTCGGCCAGGCGGGCGATGTCCTCGGGCTGACCGGCATCGGCCGCCACCCACTGCGCATCGATGCCCGCCTGCTGGAGCGCGGCCACCGCCTCTTCCAGGTCGGCCGCCTTGCGCGAGCTGATCAGCACGCGGGCGCCGGCCTCGCCCAGCGCAAACGCCATCTGCAGGCCCAGCCCACGCGAGCCGCCGGTGATCAGGGCGGTTCGCCCGCGAAGGTCAAACAGTTGCTGAACGGTGCGGGGCGTGTGGCTCATGGGTGTGTGAGGGGTCAGACGAAGTAATCGATCACCTGCCGGCCAGAGGCCATCTCGCGGATCTGCGCGACGACGCCCTGGTGATGCGGGTGCGGCTGGTAGGCGGCCAGGGCTGCCTGGTCGGTGAAGGTGGACACCAGCACCACGTCGGCGTTGGCTTCCAGGCCTTCGGTGCGGATGCCCACGTCGAACTCGTGCATGCCGGGCACCAGGTCCTTGCAGCTGTCGAGCAGGGCCTTGACCTTGGGCGCGTCGGCCGGGTTCTTGAGGGTGAACATCACGATGTGGCGAAGCATGGTCTGTCTTTCTGGAACAGGGAAACAATCGGTGAAACGCCGCCCCCTGCCCCGGGCTTCAGAACCAGTCGGCCTCGGCGCGGGCGCAGGTCAGGTCACGGCGTGCCACCACCCCCAGCCACGCGTCGATCTTGGGCAACTCGTAGGCGTAGAAGTAGTCGGCGGTGGCGAGCTTACCCTTGAGGAAGCCGGTACCGAGCGGGCCCTTGTCCCATTCCCCTGCGGCCTGCGCCGTCTTGGCGGCCAGCGCCAGCTCCAGCCAGATCCAGGCCATCACGGTGTGGCCGAACGCCTGCAGGTAGGGCGTGGCGTTGGCCAGGGCCTCTTCCGGCACGCCGGTGGCCCAGGCCGCCTTCGTGGCCGCGCCCACCTTTTGCAGCGCGCCGGCCAGCGCATTCGCATGCTCCGCCAGCCCGTCGACCTGACCGGCGCGGGTCACGGTGTCGCTGATGCGCGCGGCCAGCACGGCCAGCGCCTTGCCACCGTTCATCACCACCTTGCGGCCCAGCAGGTCCAGCCCCTGGATGCCGTGCGTGCCTTCGTGGATCATGTTCAGGCGGTTGTCGCGCCAGTACTGCTCGACCGGGAAGTCGCGCGTGTAGCCGTAGCCGCCCAGGATCTGGATGGCCTGGCTGTTGGCCTCCTGGGCCCACTCGCTCGGCCAGCTCTTGGCTATCGGCGTCAGCAGCTCGAGCAGCAGGCGGGCGTTGTCTCGCTCATCGGGTGAGCCGGTGTACTCGTCGTCCACCAGCTGCGCGCACAGCAGGCCCAGCGCCAGGCCACCTTCGGCCACGGCCTTCTGCATCATCAGCATGCGCTTGACGTCGGTGTGCTGGATGATGGGGATCTGCGGGGCGCTGTGATCCTTGCCACCGGCGCCCATGGCACGGCCCTGCGGGCGCTGCCTGGCGTACTCCAGCGAGGCCTCGTAGCCGGCATAGCCCAGCATGGTCGCGCCCAGGCCCACGCTGATGCGCGCCTCGTTCATCAGCGTGAACATGCACTTCAGGCCCTCGCCTTCCTTGCCGATCAGGTAGCCCACGGCCCCGGCCTGCCCGTTGACCGGGAACTTGCCTTCACCGAAGTTCAGCAGCGTGTTCACCGTGCCGCGGTAGCCGCACTTGTGGTTGAGGCCGGCCAGCGCCACGTCGTTGCGCTGGCCCGTGATCGTGCCGTCGGCCTTGACCAGCTTGCGGGGCACGATGAACAGCGAAATGCCCTTCACGCCCGGAATCAGCTTGCCATCGGGCCCCGGGATCTTGGCCAGCACCAGGTGAACGATGTTCTCGCCCATCTCGTGCTCGCCGCCCGAGATCCACATCTTGTTGCCCGTCAGGCGGTAGCGCGGGCCCAGCTCATCCTGCTGCCATGCCACGCCGCTGCCATCGCCCTGCACATCGGGCACGGCGCGCGTGACGATGTCGGACAGGCTGGAGCCGGCCTGCGGCTCGCTCAGGCACATGGTGCCGAAGGTGCGGCCTTCCAGACCGCCCTTGGCGAACACCTCGATCTGCTTGGGCGTGCCGTGCGCCAGGATGGTGTTGGCGTTGCCGCGCGTGAGCATCGGGTAGGCCGCCAGGCCCACGCTGCTCTTGTAGAAGAAGCTCATCGATGCGATTTCGACCACCGTGGGCAGCTGCATGCCGCCCACCTCGGCGTCCTTGCTGGCGGCCATCAGGCCCGCATCGGCAAAAGCCTGCAGCGCCACCGGTGTTTCCTTGGGCAGAGTCACCGTGGTGCCGTCGAACTCGGGCTCGTGCACGTCGATCAGGCGGTTGATCGGCGCGAACTGCTCGGTGGCGATCTGCTCACTCAGGTCCAGCACGGCCGTGAAGGTCTCGCGGTTGTGCTCGGCGTGGCGTTCGCGGGCGCACAGGCCATCGGCCTTGAGCCAGTCATACAGCAGGAAGTCGACGGTGGCGCGGTGGGTCATGCTTTCTCCAGGATGAGCGCAGCCCGTCCGCTGCCTTCAAGCAGCGGATCAGGCCGGGGCACCTTCCAGCGCCCCGTGGATCACGGAACGATCAGTTGAAGGTCTTGCCTTCGGCGGCCAGTTTCGCCAGCAGCGGCGCCGGAGTCCAGAAAGCCGGGTCGCCGTGCGGGTTGCCGGCAAAGCCCTTCATCAGCTCGACCACCTTGGGCAGGCCCAGCAGGTCGGCGTACAGCATCGGGCCGCCCCAGGTCAGCGGGAAGCCGTAACCGGTCAGGTAGACCATGTCGATGTCCGAAGCCTTCGAAGCGATGCCTTCTTCCAGGATGGCGGCCCCCTCGTTGACCAGGGCCAGCACCAGGCGTTGCACGATCTCTTCGTCGCTGATGGCGCGCGGCGTCAGGCCCTTGTCGGCACGCACCTTGTCGATGCAGGCCTGCACCTCGGCCGAGGGCACGGGTTCGCGCTTGCCGGCTTCGTAGTCGTACCAGCCCTTGCCGACCTTCTGGCCGAAGCGGCCGAGTTCGCACACGGCGTCGCCCACCGGGCTGTAGATCACGTCGGGCTGCTCGATCTTGCGGCGCTTGCGGATGGCAAATCCGATGTCGTTGCCCGCCAGGTCGCCCACGCGGAACGGGCCCATGGCAAAGCCGAAGGCTTCGGCGGCCTTGTCGACCTGCTGCACGGTGGCGCCCTCTTCCACCAGGAAGAAGCTCTGGCGCACGTACTGTTCGAACATGCGGTTGCCGATGAAGCCATCGCACACGCCCGACACCACGGCCACCTTCTTGATCTTCTTGGCCACCTGCATCACCGTGGCCATCACGTCCTTGGCGGTGTGCTTGCTGCGCACCACTTCCAGCAGGCGCATCACGTTGGCGGGGCTGAAGAAGTGCAGGCCCACGACGTCGGCCGGGCGCTTCGTCACCTCGGCAATCTTGTCCACGTCCAGCGTCGAGGTGTTCGAGGCCAGGATGGCGCCGGGCTTCATCACGGCATCCAGCTTGGTGAACACCTGCGACTTCACGCCGAAGTCTTCGAACACGGCCTCGATCACCATGTCGGCCTGGGCGATGTCGTCGTAGCTCAGCGTGGTGGTCAGCAGGCCCATGCGCTGCTCGTACTTGTCCTGCGCGAGCTTGCCCTTGGCCACCTGGGCTTCGTAGTTCTTGCGGATGATGCCCACGCCACGGTCGATCGCCTCCTGCTTCATCTCCAGCAGCGTCACCGGGATGCCGGCGTTCAGGAAGCACATCGTGATGCCGCCGCCCATCGTGCCGGCACCGATCACGGCCACCTTCTCGATCTTGCGGGCCGGCGTGCTCTCGGGCACATCGGGGATCTTGCTGGCAGCGCGCTCACCGAAGAAGGCGTGCTGCATGGCCTTGGCCTGCGGGCCGACCATGATCTCCTTGAAGATGTCCAGTTCCTTCTGGATGCCGACGTCGATGTCCGGCGTGTTCGCGGCGATCTCGATCGCGTCGACGCAGCGCTGCGGCGAGATCAGGCCGCGGCGGGCCTTGGCCATGTCGGCGCGGGCCTTGTTGAACAGCTCGGGGTCGCTCACGGGCGACACGGGCAGATGACGCACCAGCGGCATCGGGCGCACGTCGGCCACTTCCTTGGCAAAGGCCACGGCGCCGGCCACGAGGTCGCCCTCGATCAGCTTGGCGATCAGTTGCTGGCCGGGCACCTTGGCGAGCTTGTCGCTGGGCACCGAGGCGCCGGTGGTGACCATCTGCAGCGTCTGCTCGACGGGCAGCACGCGCGGCAGGCGCTGGGTCCCACCACCGCCGGGGATCAGGCCGATGTTCACTTCCGGCAGGGCCACCTGCACGCCAGGCGCCATCACGCGGTAGTGACAGCCCAGGGCCAGCTCCAGCCCGCCGCCCATGACGACGCCATGGATGGCAGCGACGACGGGCTTGCTGCTCTTCTCGATGGTCTCGATGGTGAGGTGCAGGCCGGGCGCCGCAAAGGCAGCCGGGGTGTTGAATTCGCGGATGTCTGCGCCACCGCAGAACACCTTGCCCCCACCGGTGATGACGATGGCCTTGACCGAGGCGTCGGCATTGGCCTGGTTCACGCCGTCGACGATGCCGGCACGGGTGCTGTGGCCGAGGCCGTTGACGGGGGGGTTGGTCAGCGTGATGACGGCCACGCCGTCGGTGACTTGGTAGGAAGCGCTCATGTCGGTGTCGGGGCGTTCAATGAAGACACACGGACCCCGACAGTCACCCTGCGCACAGGGATGGCCGGCGGCGCCCGCTCAGCTGAATTCAATTCTGACAAGAAGTCTTGTACGAATTGAGGTTGATTCTGACACAGGCTCTGCAAGCCTGCATCTCGGCCTTCCAGCCCCTGGTGAAAACACCTAGGCGGGAAAACACCCCACACTGTATCCAGTTTGGCGACTCAAACCTCAAGCCACTCCTTGCGCACGTACTGGTCGGCACGCAACTCGTCGGGGGTACCGTGGAACACCACCTCGCCATGGCCCATCACATAGCAGCGCTGCGAGATGTCGAGCGCGATGGTCAGCTTCTGCTCCACCAGCAGCACGGCCAGCCCCCGCTTCTGCAACTCTTTCAGGTACTCGCCCACCAGTTCGACGATCTTCGGCGCCAGCCCTTCGGTCGGCTCGTCGATCATGATGAGGTCGGGGTCCCCCATCAGCGTGCGGCACAGCGTCAACATCTGCTGCTCGCCACCCGACATCACGCCCGCTTCGGTGTGCTGGCGCTCCTTCAGGCGCGGGAACATCTGGTACATGTCGTCCAGGCTCCAGCGGCTCTTCTTGCGGCCCGATTTCTGTCCCAGCAGCAGGTTCTGCTCGACCGTCAGCTTCGGGAACACGTCCCGGCTCTCCGGCACATAGCCGAGGCCGTGTCGGGCAATGTCGTACGTCTTGTGACCCAGCAGGTTCTCGCCGTTCCACTCGACCGTGCCATGGCCATCCACCAGGCCCATGATGGTCTTGATGGTGGTCGAACGGCCAGAGCCGTTGCGGCCCAGCAGGCTCACGATCTCGCCCGGATTCACTTCCAGATTCACGCCATGGAGGATGTGGCTCTTGCCATAGAAGGCGTGCAGGTTCTCGATGCGCAACATGCGTCAGGCTCCGCTGGTTTGGGCTTCGGCGGCCTGGGTTTCAGCCAGCACCGAGCCCAGATAGGCTTCCTTCACGCGCTCGTTGGCGCGCACGTTCTCGGGCGTGTCGCAGGCAATCACCTCGCCGTACACCAGCACGGCGATGCGGTCGGCCAGGCCGAACACCACGCCCATGTCGTGCTCCACGGTCAGCAGGGTCTTGCCCTCCGTCACATCCCGGATCATGCGCACGAAGTTCGCGGTCTCCGACTTGCTCATGCCGGCCGTGGGCTCGTCGAGCAGGATGACGTTGCCGCCCCCGGCGATCGTCACGCCCACCTCCAATGCCCGCTGCTCGGCATAGGTCAACGACGACACGCTGGTGTCGCGCTTGCGGCGCAGCCGGATCATGTCCAGCACTTCCTCTGCACGGCGGTTCACCTCGGTGAGGTTGGACAGGAAGCGCCAGAAGGCATAGCGCTCGCCCATGGACCAGAGCACCGCGCAGCGGATGTTCTCGAACACACTCAGGCGCGGGAACAGGTTCGACACCTGAAAGCTGCGCGCCAGGCCGCGGCGGTTGATCTCGTAAGGCTGGTGCCCGTGGATGGCTTGTCCATTCAGGAGGATCTCGCCGCTCGTCGGTGCCATCCGGCCACTGATGAGGTTGAACAGCGTGGACTTGCCCGCGCCGTTCGGGCCGATGAGCGCCACCCGCTCCCCTGCCTTCACGGACAGGTTGGCCCCACGAATGATTTCGGTCTTGCCGAAGGATTTGCGTACGTCGCGCAGCTCCAGCGCCAACGGTGCATGAGATGTGGATGTCTGGCTCATGTCGTGATCCTCAATGCCCTTCCGCGCGGCGTTGCGCCAGCTCGATCTCTTCCTGGATCTGCCCCCACTGGTGCGCAAACTGCCGGCGCGCCAGTTCGAACAACGCCGCGCCCGTCAGCGTCAGCATGGCTGCGCCCACCCAGGCATCCGTGCCCTGCGTGTCGATTTCCACGCCAGCGAACCGCATCACCGGGCCCAGGGCCTCGTTCAGCTTCAGGTGGTAGATCATCTCGGCCATCACGGCCACACCGGTCAGCGCGACCATGCCCGTACCGAACAGAGCCAGGTAGGCCGTCCAGATACGACGCAGGAAGCCGTAGGCCGCCACACGCACATTCATCAGCAACAGGCTGGCAATGCCACCCGGGGCATACATGACCATGAACAGGAAGATCAGGCCGAGGTACAGCAGCCAGGCCTTGGTCAACTCGGACAGCAGCACCGACGCCAGCACCATCAGGATTGCCCCGATGATCGGGCCGAAGAAGAACAGCGCGCCCCCCAGGAAGGTGAACAGCAGGTAGGCTCCGGACGCGTGGGCGCCCACCACTTCGGCCGTCACGATCTCGAAGTTGATCGCATACAGCCCGCCGCCGATCCCGGCAAAGAAGCCCGCGATCATGAAAGCGAAGTAGCGCACACGCTGCGTGTCATAGCCGATGAACTGGACGCGCTCGGGGTTGTCGCGCACCGCATTGAGCATGCGCCCCAGCGGGGTCTGGGTGAAGGCGTACATCGCAGCCGTGCAGATGAAGCAGTAGACCGCAATGAGGTAATAGACCTGGATCTGGGGCCCGAAGGTGATTCCCATGAACGGCTCGCCCACCACCCGGTTGGCCGAAATGCCACCCTCACCGCCGAAGAACTCCGGCAGCATCAGCGACATCGACCACACCAGCTCGCCCACGCCCAGCGTGATCATTGCGAAGATGGTGCCGGACTTCTTGGTCGTGACCGCGCCGAGGACGGCGGCAATCAGGAAGCCCGTTGCTCCGCCCACGAGGGGAATCAGGCTCACCGGGATGCCCCAGGTGCCTTCGGCCACCTTGTTGAGCGTGTGGATGGCTGCGAACGCGCCGAGGCCGGAGTACACCGCATGCCCGAAGCTCAGCATCCCGCCCTGCCCCAGAAGCATGTTGTACGACAGGCAGATGATGATGCCGGTCCCCATCTGGGTCAGCATGGTGAGGGCCAGGCTGCTGGTAAACACCTTGGGCGCGATCAGCAACACGAGGGCAAAGGCGGTCCACACCACCCATCGGCCCAGGTTGATGGGCCGGAAGTCGTAGGTTGTCGTTGTCATGGTGTCGTCACTCCTCCCGGGTGCCCAGCAGGCCCTTCGGCCGCAGGATGAGCATCAGCACGAGAAGCAGGTAAGGCAGGATGGGCGCCATCTGCGCCACGGTGATCTTCAACAGGGGGTAGGCCCAGCTCTCGTAGTCGATGGTCTGGCCCATCTTCTGCATCACCGAAACGGCGGACACATCGATGACCACGGCAAAGGTCTGGATCAGACCGATCAGCAGAGACGCCAGAAAGGCCCCCGCCAGCGACCCCATGCCGCCCACGACCACCACCACAAAGATGATGGCGCCCACCGACGCTGCCATGTTCGGCTCGGTCACGAAGGCGTTGCCACCGATCACGCCAGCCAGGCCAGCCAGCGCACAGCCACCGCCGAACACGCCCATCATCACGCGCGGCACGTTGTGACCCAGGGCCTGCGCCATGTCGGGATGGGTCAGGGCAGCCTGGATGATGAGGCCCACACGCGTGCGGGTCAGCAGCAGCCACAGCGAGCCCAGCATCAGCAGCGCCACCACGGCCATGAAGCCGCGGTAGATCGGGAACTGCGTGCAGCTGTTGCCGGCCGCCACGCTGCACACCGCGGGATCACCGGCGCCAGCCAGCCAGCGCAGGCCTTCACCCTGCACATTGGCCAGCGTGAACAACGGGCCGCTCAGGGCTTCCGGCACGCGGTAGTCCACGTTGGCCGGCCCCCAGATCAGGCGCACCACCTCCAGCACCACGTAAGACAGGCCGAAGGTGATCAGCAACTCCGGCACGTGCCCGTACTGGTGCACCTTGCGCAGGCTGAAGCGCTCGAAGGCTGCCCCCATCAACCCGACGATCAGGGGCGAGAGGATGAGCGAAGGGAAGAAACCCACCAACCCGGTGAGGGTGTAAGCGAGGTAGGCTCCGATCATGTAGAAGCTCGCGTGCGCAAAATTGAGCACGCCCATCATGCTGAAGATCAGCGTGAGCCCGGAGCTGAGCATGAACAGCAGCAGGCCGTAGCTGATGCCGTTCAAGAAAAAGACGAGAAAGGTTTCCATGGTGACCCGTGTGCATGGGCGAACCGGGCCAGCACAGCCAACGGGCATGGCTGGCCCTGCGGCGGCCCGCTCATGACGGGCCGCCCTGGTACACCGACAAAAGGAAGGCCGCTCTCGCGGCCGTGAGGCGCACTACCCTCGGGTGCGTGCGCCGTCCTGCATCACGAAGGACGCTTCATCTGGCAGGACGTGGGCGTGCTGGACACGAACGCGTCGAACGACTTGACGGGCGAGAAGGTCATGCCCGTGCTCTCCACGTTGTACGTGTTCTTCGCGTCCATCTTCTGCCAGCGCGCGATGTACAGCGGCTGCTGCAGTTGGTGGTCGGACTTGCGCATCTCCACGTCGCCGTTGAAGCTCTTGAACTTCATGCCTTCCATCGCGAACGCCACCTTGACCGGATCGGTGGACTTGGCCTGCGCCATGCCCAGCGACAGCAGGTGCAGCGCGTGGTAGGTAGCGCCCGAGTAGTAGTCGTCGTTGAAGCGCTTCTTGAAGTCGGCGATCAGGTTGCCGTACAGGCCACCCATGTTGTAGTGGCCATAGCCCACCTGGTACACCCGGCCATCGGCCGCGGTGCCCAGGGCGGTCGGCGTGCCACCGAAGTTCGCGTAGTAGGTGTAGAACTTGGCCGTCAGGCCCGCGTCGTTCGCCGCCTTCACCAGCAGCGCCAGGTCGGAGCCCCAGTTGCCGGTGATCACGGTGTCGGCACCCGACGCCTTGATCTTGGCCACATAGGGCGTGAAGTCGCGAACCTGGGCCAGCGGGTGCATGTCGTCACCCACGATCTGGATGTCGGGGCGCTTGCGCTGCAGGGTGGACTTGGCGAACTTGGAGACCTGCTGGCCGTGCGCGTAGTTCTGGTTGATCAGGTAGACCTTCTTGACGTCCGGCTGTTCCTTGATGAAGGTGGTCATCGCCTCCATCTTCATCGAGGTGTCGGCGTCCAGACGGAAGTGCCAGAAGCTGCACTTGCTGTTGGTCAGATCAGGGTCAACGGCGGCGTAGTTTAGGAAGACGATTTCCTTGCCGGGATTCCGCTCGTTGTGCTTGTTGATGCCATCGACCAGTGCGGTGGCGGCCCCGGAACCCAGCCCCTGCACGACGTAGCGCACGCCTTGGTCAGCGGCCGATTTCAGGGCATTGAGGGTCTCGGCCGGGCTCAGCTTGTTGTCGATGCTGACGATCTCGAACTTCACGCCAGCGGGGTTGCTGGCATTGATCTTCTCAGCCACGAACTGGAAGCTCTTGAGCTGGTTCTGGCCCACACTGGCCATCAGGCCGGAGAGCGGATCGATCCAGGCCACCTTGACCGTCTCCCCCTTCTGGGCCAAGGCGGCACCCGCAGCCAGGGACGCGGTCACGAGAACGGTCAGGGCACGAACTTTGAACGTCATTACAGGCTCCTCTTCAAGCGTGATGGAATGGGCTTTCGTCACAATTTAAGACCCCGATTCAAGGGGTGCCTCAGGGAAGTCCCGCAAGGTGAGCGTTTTGCCTGATCCCGTTTGGAGCACGGTGTCTCATACCCCCCACGCTGTAGCAGGGACATACCCGAAGACATGAAAAAAGGCGCCCGAAGGCGCCTCTGGTCACAGTCGTGTCACCCCTGTGTTACGCAGTGGGGAGCTTGTGATCCTTGAACTTGTCACGCAGCTGAAGCTTGGAGATCTTGCCCGTCGCCGTATGCGGGATTTCCTCCACGAACACGATGTCGTCGGGCGTCTGCCAGTTCGGAATCTTGCCTTTGAAGAAGGCGATCAACTCGTCGCGGCTGACTTCGGCCCCGGGCTTTTTCACGACGACCATGAGCGGGCGCTCGTCCCACTTCGGATGCGGACAGGCGATGGCCGCCGCCTCGTGCACGGCGGGATGCGCCATCAGCACGTTCTCGAGGTCGATCGAGCTGATCCACTCTCCGCCCGACTTGATGACGTCCTTGGAACGGTCCGTGATCTGCATGTAGCCGTCCGCATCGATCGTGGCCACGTCGCCAGTCGGGAACCAGCCGTCGTGCAGGGGCGACTTGTCCATGTTGAAGTAGCCGCTGACCACCCAGTGGCCCCGCACCTCCAGGTCCCCCGACGCCTTGCCATCCCAAGGCAGCACGTTACCATCGCCATCGACGATGCGCATGTCGATGCCGTAAATGCCCTTGCCCTGCTTCGCGAGGATCTTCTCCTTTTCCTCCTTGGGCAGATCTGCATGCTTGGCCTTCAGGCGGCTCAGCGTGCCCAGCGGAGAAAGCTCCGTCATGCCCCACGCATGGATGACCTCCACACCGAAGTCGTCCTGCAAGGTCTTGATCATGGCGGGCGGGCAGGCCGAGCCGCCGATCACCGTGCGGCGGAAGGTGCTGAACTTCAGGTCATGGCTCTTCGCATGGTTGATCAGCCCCAACCAGATGGTCGGCACGCCCGCAGAGAAGGTCACGCGCTCCTGCTCGAACAGCTCGTACAGCGACGCTCCGTCCAGATGGTGACCCGGGAAGACCAGCCTGCAGCCGATCAGCGCCGCCGAGTACGGCAGACCCCACGCGTTGACGTGAAACATCGGCACCACCGGCAGCACCGTGTCCGAGCTGGACACGCACATGGCATCGGGCAACGCAGCCGCATAGGCGTGCAGCACAGTCGAGCGATGCGAGTACACCGCCCCCTTCGGATTCCCCGTCGTCCCCGACGTGTAGCAGATGCTGGCCGCGGCGTTCTCGTCGAACGAAGGCCAGGCATAGTTGCCGTCCTCGGCCGCCAGCATGTCCTCGTAACACAGCAGGCTTGGCAGATCCGACTCGCGCGGCATGTTGCTGCGGTCACACATGAGCACCACGTGCTTCAGCGAGGGCAGCGACGGCGCCAGCTTTTCGACGAGCGGGAAGATGTTGAGGTCGACGAAGATGACCTTGTCCTGGGCATCGTTCGCGATCCAGGCCACCTGCTGCGGGAACAGGCGGGGGTTGATCGTGTGGCACACCCGCTGCGAGCCCGACACACCGTAATAGATCTCGAGGTGACGGTAGCCGTTCCAGGCCAGCGTGCCGACCCGCTCACCCGGCGCTACACCGAGACGGTCCAGCGCCTGCGCCAGCTTGCGTGCGCGCAGCTCGACCTCGGCCCACGTCGTGCGGTGCATGTCACCCTCGACACGCCGCGAGACGATCTCGATGTCCCCGTTGTGCCGCGCAGCGTGCGTCAGCAGCGACGAGATCATCAAGGGCATGTGCATCATTTGGCCCATCAGGCTCATGGAATCGACCTCCAACAGTACATAAAACGTATCCCGTCACGCGGGCCTCGGCCAACGTCATCTGAAAACACATCATTCCAGATCACGTCGATCATAGGAAAGTTTGTACCGGGAGTGTCGTGCCTGACCCTCCGGGAGTACCCGTACACGTACCCCGGGCGCGACTCACGGTGTCGGCATCTGGAGCCGCCGCAGCGCCCCGAGCAAAGGATCGGGCAAGGCCACCGGTCGGCGCGTCTCGCGGTCCACGTACACGTGCACGAAGTGGCCACATGCCGCGGCCTGCTCGGCTCCGTCCTCGAACAGGCCGATCTCGTATCGCACGCTGCTGCGTCCGATGTGGGCAACCCGGATCCCCGCCTGCACGTTCTTCGGGAAGGCCAGCGACGCAAAGTAGTTGCAATGCGTCTCGATGACCAGACCGATCACCTCACCCGCATGGATGTCGAGGACGCCCGCTTCGATCAGGTAGCGGTTCACCGCTGTATCGAAGTAGCTGTAGTAGGTGACGTTGTTGACGTGCCCGTAAACGTCGTTGTCCATCCACCGGGTGGTGATGGTCTGAAAATGCGCGTAAGCACTGCGGGGCTGAGCCTGGGGTCGTTCCATGTGCACGATTATTCACGGGCGACACCTGCGCTGCCATGCGTGAAAGGCCTCGGCCACGGACGTCAACTGCACCGCGACCATTGCGGTCAGATCGTGGCCATAGCCGCCCGCCATGCACATCACGGTGGGCAGGCGCCGCTGTTCGCACCAGTGCCACACGCGCCGGTCCCGGACCGCCATCCCGTCTGCGGTGAGCTTCAGGCGTCCGAGTCGATCCCCTTCATGCGCGTCCGCCCCCGCCAGGTAGAAGACCAGATCGAAACACCGGTCCGCATGGGCCTGCGCCAAGTCGGCCAGCGCGGCATCCAGGGCAGCGAGGTAGGGGCCATCCTCGCACCCGTCCGGCAGCGGCACATCCAGCGAGCCAGGCACCTTGCGAAAGGGAAAATTGCGGTCGCCGTGCAAGGACAGCGTGTACACGTCGCGATCGTCCGCAAAGATTGCCGCAGTACCATTGCCCTGGTGGACATCCAGATCGATGACCGCGCAGCGTACGCCCGGGCGCCGGTGCTGCTCCCGGCGTATGGCCACGGCCACATCGTTGAACACGCAGAAGCCGCTGCCCTGGGCTGCGCTGGCATGGTGTGTTCCTCCCGCCAGATTCACCCCCACCCCCTCCTCGATCGCGGCGTCCGTCGCGGCCAGCGTGGCGCCGACCGACCGCCGGGATCGCTCCACCAGCGCGGGCGACCACGGAAACCCGATCTCGCGCACCTGCGCTGGCGTCAGCGTCCCGCCCGAAACGGCCGCCACATAGGCCCGATCGTGAGCCAGCACCAGGTCGGCATCCCCCGCCGCCGCCGCCTCGCCAAGACGCACACCGGGCAGCTCGCGGGTCACGGCCGCACGCAGCAGCCCGTACTTCTGCATCGGAAAGCGGTGGCCCTCAGGCAGATCCGGCTCAAAACGGTCGCTGTGAAACGCGCGCATGCATGCCAGCTTAATGCCAGCGAGCATCCCCCGCGTGCCACCAAGCCAACGCATCCGATTTGACCACCGCTTGCCGCGCGGGCTACATTACTGACCGACCAGTCAGTTAGCAACCCGACCGCTGCCGTGCCCAAGCCCATCGTACCTCCCGCTGCCCCGGCCCCCTCGGCGACGAGCTGCCCGATCAAGGCAGCCGTGGCCGGTCTTGCGCCCCGGCTGCGGCAGCGTCGCAAGGCGGCCCGCCCGCAGGAATTGCTGGAGGCGGCCCTGACTCTGTTTGTCGAGAAAGGCCTGGCCGCGACCCGCACGGACGATGTTGCCCGCCTGGCCGGGGTTTCCAAGGGCACGCTGTACCTGTACTACCCGAGCAAGGATGCGCTTTTCAAGGCGGTCGTCCACCACTACCTGGTACAGGTGATTTCAGAGGGCACCGACCTGCTGGACCAGTTCGAGGGCTCGGCCGCCGAACTGCTGCGCCTGCTCATGCAGACCTGGTGGACCCGCGTGGGCGCCGAGAAGGTCGCAGGACTGGTGCCGCTCATCATGGCCGAGTCCGCGCACTTCCCGGAACTGGCCCAGTTCTATGTCGATCAGGTCATCGACCCCAGCCGTCGCCTTCTGGGGCGGGCGATCCAGCGCGGCATCGACCGCGGCGAGTTTCGCGGCGTGGATGTCCACATGGCCGTGCTCGCCCTGATGGCACCTGTGCACTTCCTGATCATGCACCAGCACTCGCTTGCGCCCTGCGCCAGCATGCTGACCGGCATCGATCCCCAGGCCTATCTGGACATCCAACTGACGCTGCTGATCGACGGCCTGAGTGCCCGGACACAGCGTGGCGGAGAGGAGACAAGCCCGTCAGATGCATGAGCTGCGTTGAACCGGGACAGTGTCGTCTGAAAGACGGCGCCCCCCTGAATCAGCGGCTCTTCTTAGAATCACGGTTTTGCCCCCATTCCCTTCCATATCGTCTCCCGTAGGATGCCCAGCATGAACGTCGAACAAGCCCGCTTCAACATGATCGAGCAACAGATCCGCCCCTGGGACGTGCTCGACACCTCGGTGCTGCAACTGCTGTCCGTCGTTCGACGCGAGGATTTCGTTCCTGCGGCCCACCGCGCACAGGCTTTCATGGACCTGGAGCTGCCCCTGGGCAACGGGCGCAACCTGCTGGCCCCGCGCGTGGAAGCCCGCCTGGTTCAGGACCTGAACCTGAGCAAGCGCGACACCGTGCTGCAGATCGGCGCGGCCACTGGTTACGTGACGGCGCTCCTGGCTCACAAGGCCCAGCGCGTCGTGGCACTTGAAGCCGATGCCCAACTCGTCTCCACGGCACGCGCCAACCTGCGGCAAGCCGGCGTCAACAACGCCGAGGTCGTGCAGGGCAGTGGCACCGACGGCCTCGCCGCCCAGGCCCCGTTCGATGCCATCGTGCTGTGTGGCTCGGTGGCCGAGGTGCCCCAGGCCCTGCTGGATCAGCTGAAGGCCGGCGGCCGGCTGCTGGCCGTCGTGGGCCAGGAGCCGGTGATGCGGGCCGTGCTCTACACCCGCGGAGAAGGCAACCAGTTCAGCCGCCAGGAACTCTTCGACACCGTCGCCGGCCGCCTGCCCGGCTTCGCCGAGCCCAGCCGCTTCCATTTCTGACCCATCGGACCGCCGCGTCCAGCCAAGGAATCCCCGAGATGTACCGTCACGCCCGTTCCCTGCCTTGTGCGCGCCCGCTCGCCTTCACCGCAAGGCGGGTTCTCGTCAGGGCCGCCATGGCCGCGACGGGCTCTCTCATGGTCGCAGCCCCGGCCCAGGCAGACAGCTTGCTGGATCTCCTTCAGTCTGCACGCAGCTATGACGCGGTGTACCTCGCCGCCAAGGCCCAGGCTGACTCGGTCCAGTACCGCGTGGAACAGGCCTATGCCTTGCGTCGACCCAGCGTCGGCCTGCAGGGCGCCGTCACGCGATCGCATCTGGATTCCTCCGTCCCGCCTTCGTCGCTGACTGCGGCACTCGGACAGCGGACCAACAACAGCAATTACACCAGCCGCCGTGTGGCCGTGCAGGTCAGGCAGTCGCTGTACAACGGCCAGGACGCTGCTCAGATCGAGCAGGCCGAGCGTTCGCTCGAGGTCGCCATGACCGACCTGGAAACCGCCGAGAGCGACCTGATCGTCCGCGTGACACAGGCCTATTTCGACGTGCTGGCCGCGCAGGATGTGCTCGCCACCACCCAGGCGAACAAAAAGGCACTGGCCGAGCAGCTCGCGGCGGCGCGCCGGAGCTTTGAAGTGGGCAATGCCACGATCACCGACACGCGTGAAGCGCAAGCGCGTCACGACCTCGCTTCGGCCCAGGAGATTGCCGCCACCAACGACCTGGAGGTCAAACGCATTGCGCTGGACCAATTGGTGGGGCGAACCAATGTCCAGCCCGACCCGCTCGCCACGCCGGCCAGCCTGGAAAGCCTGGGCACCGGGACAGTGGACGAATGGGTCGAGCACAGCGCCCGGGCCCCGCTCGTGCGCAAGGCGCAGTTGGGCCTCGAGGTGGCCCGACTGGAGATCGACAAGGCGCGGGCTGGCCACCTCCCCGCCGTGGCCGCCACGGCGTCCGTGGCCCAGACCGAGGTGGATGCCGCCTCCTCCTTCGTGAGGACGAGCATGGGCGCCGGTACCTCGGCCACGATGGGCGTCGAGGTGAACGTCCCGCTGTTTGCTGGCTTTGCCACGCAGAATCGCGTGAAAGAAGCGCTGGCGCTGCAGGAAAGATCCGAGCGCGATCTCGACAACGCCCGGCGTTCCGTATCACTGGCGACACGTCAGGCCTACACCGGGGTGATGTCCGGCCTGGCGCAGGTAAAAGCCTATGAGGCCGCGGAGGCCTCGGCCAAGCTGGCCCTCGAGGCCACCCAGTTGGGCTACCGCGTAGGCGTCCGCATCAACAAAGACGTGCTGGACGCGCAGACCGCCCTTGCCAACACCCAGAAAGACCTCTACAAGGCCCGCTATGACGTCATCGTGGGCAGCGTGCGCCTGCGCCAGGCGGCAGGTACCTTGCAGACCGAGGCGCTGGCAGACCTGAACCGTCAGTTGTTCCCCACAGGCGCCCCGGCGCCCCGGTGACCCCGTCTACTCCGGCCTCCGAGCCGGGAGTTCACGCACCGGGCCCCTTGTGGGCCCTTTTCTTTTGCCGGCTCAAAGCCGGTTTTGGATCTCTGCGACCCCACTTGGTTGCGGGGGGTAGCCGTAAACAGATGCAATGGCCGTTTCAGGCCGCCGCACAGGGTTTGCCCTGAAGTGGTGCGCCCCCGGCTTCCCCACTTCGCTGGGAAGAACGTTTGTTTGATCGCCCCGCCCCCGCAGTGAACCGTGACGCGTTACACACAAATGCTCACGGCCGGCGTCGGTAACGGCCATTACCCTACGGCTCGCCTCGGCAATTCGCTGGGGCCGGCGTCGGGCCAGGCGGCCGCCTGACGGTGTTTCGATCCAGTAAGCGCCGCACATCAATTGGGGATATTCATGAAACTCGCACTGAAGAGCATCATCGCCACCGCGTCGTTCATCGCCATGGGCGCTGCCTCGGCGGCCGACATCAACCTGCCTGTCGGCGGCTCGATCAACGGCTTCACCCTGGTCGGCGGCACCGGCACCCTGACGTTCGACCGCTCGCTGGTCACGGCCATCAACACCGGCCAAATCAAGCTGGCCGAAGCCGCCCCGGCTACCGCCGTGCTGAAGACGACCTCCACCGGCCGTTATCAGAACACCGACGGCAACCGCCCCACGTTCACCGCCCCGATCACCGGCCTGGCCGTGACCGGCACCTCGGTGACCGACGCGTACACCGCGGGTGGTGCACTGATGACCGTGGAAGGCGAGATCGACGGTGAAGAGAACCTGGCCTCGAGCGGTGGCTCGCTGTCGGTGACCAACATCCATGCTGACCTGACCACCAGCCGCATCTACGTCGACATCGTGGGCGGCAACGGCGTCGGCACGCTGACCAACTTCCACCTGTGGGACATCGGCAACATCGAAGGCGGCACCAGCCTCGTGGACGGCACCGTCACCACGACGCTGAGCAACCTGACCATCGCCGGCGGCGTGGGCGGCGTGGCCTTCAACACCTTCGCGCAAGCTCTGGGTCTGAAGCCGGCCGGCATCAGCGCCCTGGAAGGCATCAGCAACTACGGTTCCATCGTTTCGACGATCACCGCCCAGGCCACGCCCGCCGTGCCTGAGCCCTCGACCGTCATGCTGATGCTGAGCGGCCTGGGTCTGGCCGGTGTCGTGGCCCGCCGTCGCAACAAGGCCTGAGCCTGAGTTTTCCGTCCCATCGCGCTCCACTCGGTGGGGCGGAAAAGAAAAGAGGCCCCGTGAGGGGCCTCTTTGCATTGGTGCCGGCTGTCGGATTCGAACTGACGACCTACCGCTTACAAGGCGGTTGCTCTACCAACTGAGCTAAGCCGGCATTTGTCGAGATTCTACATCCCGCCCGTTACTTGACCCGTCGCAGTGTGGGGCGAGCGCCACCGGCCGGCGGCTCTGGCGGAGGCTCGTCACCCTTGTCGGTGGAAGCAACGACCGGCTCCAGCGTACGCCCTTTGCCGGCCTTCGGCGGACGCGCCAGACGCAGCCCCTGCCCCGCTTCGGCGGGTTCAGGCTTGCGAGAGGCTGGCAGACCATCGTGTACGCCATCCACCACCTCACCCGTGGAGGCAGGCGCATCCTGACCGTCACCCCCCAGCGATGTGGGCACGGGGAACGCCATACCCTGCCCGTTCTCACGGGCATAGATGGCGATCACGTGATCGACCGGCACGGAGATGTCCCGTGCCACTCCCCCGAAGCGCGCCTTGAACTCGATGAAATCGTTGCCCAACTGGAGTTGGCTCGTGGCTTCGAAGCTCACGTTCAACACGATCTCGTTGTTCTTGACGTACTCCTGAGGCACCTGAACGGAACGGTCCACATACACCGCCAGGTAGGGCGTGAACCCGTTGTCGGTGCACCAATCGTGCAAGGCACGGATCAGGTAGGGGCGCGTCGATGAGCCCTGGGCTTCTTGGTCTGTGGACATGCTCTTTCAGAGGTGGGGTCGATCACCGGGCAATCACTTGCGCATGACCTTCTCGGAGGGCGTCAGTGCTTCGATGTAAGCCGGACGCGAGAAGATGCGCTCAGCATACTTCAACAGCGGCAGCGCATTCTTCGACAGCTCGATGCCGTAATAGTCCAGGCGCCACAGCAACGGGGCAATCGCCACGTCGAGCATGGAGAAGTCGTCGCCCAGCATGTACTTGTTCTTCAGGAAGATCGGGGCCAGCTGGGTCAGGCGGTCCCGGATCTGGGAGCGGGCCTTCTCCAGCTGCTTGTCGTTGGCCTTGACGCCGCCACGGCCTTCCAGCAGGTTCACGTGGGCGAACAGCTCCTTCTCGAAGTTGAGCAGGAACAGACGCACGCGTGCGCGGGCCACGGGGTCCCCAGGCATCAGCTGCGGGTGCGGGAAGCGCTCGTCGATGTACTCGTTGATGATGTGCGATTCATACAGAATGAGGTCACGCTCCACCAGGATGGGCACCTCGTTGTACGGGTTCATCAACGCGATGTCTTCGGGCTTGGCGAAGATGTCGACGTCACGGATCTCGAAATCCATGCCTTTTTCAAACAGGACGAAACGGCAGCGGTGCGAGTAGGGGCAGGTCGTTCCGGAATACAGCACCATCATGGCGGTGGGCTCCTAAGGTCAAAAGAGGCGGGTGGCGCATCGCGCCACAAAACAACGAAGCGCAGTGACCCTTTTCAAGGCCACTGCGCCGGTGACGGGCTCACCGAGAGGGGTGAGACCGCGTCGCGCGTTTACTTCACGTCTTTCCAGTACGCCGCATTCAGGCGCCAGGCAATGAACGTGAAGATCGCCAGGAAGATCAGCACGCCCACGCCGATGCGGGTACGCTGGATCTGCATGGGCTCGGCCATCCACTGCAGGTAGGCCACCAGGTCGGCCATGGCGCTGTCGTACTCCTGCGGCGACAGCTTGCCCGGGGTGACCTGCTCGAAGCCATCGAAACGATGGACATTCTTGTTGGCATCGTGCGGATCGGCCTCCTCCACGAACTTGGCTTCACGCACACCCTGCAGTTCCCAGAGTACGTGCGGCATGCCGACGTTCGGGAACACCAGGTTGTTCCAGCCGGTCGGACGGGCGTCGTCGCGGTAGAACGTGCGCAGGTAGGTGTAGAGGTAGTCTGCGCCCGTGCCCGAGTGGCTGGCGCGCGAACGGGCCACCAGGGTCAGGTCCGGCGGGGTCGCGCCGAACCACTCCTTGGCGTCACGCGGGTTCAGGGACACCTTCATCACGTCACCCACCTTGTCGGTCGGGAACAGGAGGTTGTCCTTGATCTGCTGTTCGGTCAGGCCGATGTCCTTCAGGCGGTTGAAACGCATGAAGGCCGCGGCATGGCAGTTCAGGCAGTAGTTGACGAAGAGCTTGGCGCCGTTCTGCAGGGCAGCCAGGTCGCTGACGCGTTCCTTGGGGAACTTGTCGAGCACCAGGTCACCGCCCGAGGCCTGCGCACCCGTCACCAGGGCGAAGGCGGCCAGCAAAGAGGCAAGCAGTTTTTTCATGGTTGTTCTTTCCTGCGGTGATCAGTGGGGCTTGAAGGTCACGCGCTCGGGCACTTGCTTGAAGGTGCCGAGCTGGCTCCACCAGGGCATCAGCACGAAGAAGCCGAAGTAGATCAGCGTGCCGATCTGGCTGACTTTTTCACCCACCGGCGACGGCGGTTGCACGCCGAGGTAGCCCAGGATGATGAAGTTGATCACGAACACCAGGTACACCAGCTTGTGCCAGTTCGGACGATAGCGGATGGACTTGACCGGGCTCTTGTCGAACCAGGGCAGACCCGCCAGGATCACGACGGCACCGCCCATGACGGCCACGCCCCAGAACTTGGCTTCGAAGGTCTTGAGCAGACCGATGACGACTGCAGCGATCACCAGACCGGCCACCTTGGTCTTGCCGTCGCCCTTGCCCTTGATCAGGTTCAGGACGGCACCCAGGGCGATGATCACGGCGAGCACGTTCACCATCCAGTCGGTGGTGGCACGCAGCATCGAGTAGAACGGCGTGAAGTACCAGACCGGCGCAATGTGCGGCGGGGTCTTGAACGGGTCGGCCGGGATGAAGTTGTTGTACTCGAGGAAGTAGCCACCGAACTCCGGCATGAAGAAGATCACGGCCGTGAAGACGAACAGGAAGCCACCGACGCCCAGGAGGTCGTGCACCGAGTAGTAGGGGTGGAAGGGGATGCCGTCCAGCGGCTTGCCATTGGCATCCTTCTTGGCCTTGATCTCGACGCCGTCCGGGTTGTTCGAGCCCACTTCGTGCAGCGCGATGATGTGCGCGACCACCAGGCCCAGCAGGACCAGCGGCACGGCGATCACGTGCAGCGAGAAGAAACGGTTCAGCGTGGCATCGCCCACGACGTAATCGCCGCGAATCAGGATGGCCAGGTCAGGACCGACGAACGGGATGGCGGCAAACAGGTTGATGATCACCTGGGCGCCCCAGTACGACATCTGGCCCCAGGGCAGCAGGTAGCCCATGAAGGCTTCGGCCATCAGCGCCAGGAAGATCAGGCAACCGAAGATCCAGACCAGTTCGCGCGGGGTACGGTACGAACCGTAGATCAGGCCACGGTACATGTGCAGGTACACCACCACGAAGAACGCCGAGGCGCCAGTGGAGTGCATGTAGCGGATCAGCCAACCCCAGGGCACATCGCGCATGATGTACTCGACCGAGGCGAAGGCCAGTTCGGCATCCGGCTTGTAGTTCATGACCAGGAAGATGCCGGTCACGATCTGGATCACCAGCACCAGCAGCGCCAGCGAGCCGAAGAAATACCAGAAGTTGAAGTTCTTGGGGGCGTAATACTCGCCGACGTGCTCGTTCCAGAGCTTGGTGGCCGGGAACCGGTTGTCCACCCAGGTCAGGAGCTTTTCACCGGCGCCAGCGCCAGCGGGGGCTTGTTTCATTTCAGCCATCGTGGGGTCTCCGATCAGGCCTTCTTGTCTTCACCGATCAGCAGCTTGCTGTCGGAGAGGTACATGTGGGGCGGGATCTCCAGGTTGTCCGGAGCGGGCTTGTTCTTGAAGACGCGGCCGGCCAGGTCGAAGGTCGAGCCGTGGCAGGGGCAAAGGAAACCACCGGGCCAGTCGTCCGGCAGCGAGGCCTGGGGACCCGACTGGAACTTCGACGACGGAGAGCAACCCAGGTGAGTGCAGATGCCGACGGCCACCATGATCTCCGGCTTGATGGAGCGGTTGGTGTTGCGGCAGTACTCCGGCGTCAGCTCGGCCGGCTTGCGCTCGGAATTGGGGTCGGCCAGCTGGCCATCGATCTTCTTGAGCGCGGCCAGTTGCTCGGGCGTGCGCTTGATGATCCACACGGGCTTGCCGCGCCATTCGACCGTCATCATCTCGCCCGGCTTGAGCGCGCTGATATCAGCCTCGACAGCGGCACCGGCAGCGCGTGCACGCTCGGAAGGTTGGAAGGTCGAAACGAAGGGGATGGCTGTGGCCACGCCGCCCACGCCACCGGCGGCGCAGGCCATGGTCACCCAGGTCCGACGGCTTTGGTCCACTGGCTGATTGCTCATGGTTTTCCTTGAGGACGATGACATTGAATGGGGTCAACCGCGCATTGTAAGGGACGCGCACCCTCTTCCCGGCAGATCGTCGCGCCTCATGCTGAGACTCTGGCCTGGATCAATCTGCGTCATTTGCACCACAGCGGGCACCTCATCCATGCGGCCGGGGCACGCCACGCCCTCGCGCCCGGCCTGTATAAGACCGTGTGATTCGTGACAGTTTGCAAAATGACGCAAGTCAGACCGACGGATAGCCGATAAGCTGAAACGACATCCGGTGGTGCCCTGCGCCAGCGTTTCCCCCTGACCGCCATCCGACAGAAAGCGCACGTGACCGACCCGCGAACCGACGCGATCGTTCAGACCGCCGCCCGCCGCGTGCAGGCAGCGGTCTCGGACGCGCTCGACCGCCTCGCCATGCAGGTCGGCCCGCTTGCCATGGCGGCCACCAGCAACCAGCAACGGCAGACGTTGATGAACGCGGACAGCGTGTTGCAGCGCCACACGGCTGCGGTGCTTCGCGCATTCAGCCATCGCCTGCACGAGCGTCTTCAGAAAACGTTCCTGCCGGAGACCGCGCCTTCCACGTCGGGCGGACTCCGGTCGGGCGGCCCCTCGGACTGGTCGTCGCTGACCTTGGTGGACAACGCAGAGGTCGAGCGCGGCGTTCACGCAGACCGACTCGGTCAGGCCCTCGGCGTCGAATGCGCCGAGCAACTGGCCGAACTCGACAAACTCCTGTCGGACCTGCTGGACGACGCCCGACTGGCCCGCCACGCCCTGCGACCCAATCAGATCGCCGGCGCGCTGCTCGAGGCGCTGGCCGAGGTAGAGCCCGATCCCGAGGTCGTGCAGATGCTGGGTCAGCACGCGGGGCGCGTACTCGCCCCGCAGATCGGTTCGTGCTACGCCCAGATTTCGACCGACCTGCGTGCCCAGGGCATCCAGCCTCGCGCCCTGTCGGTCCAGCGGCCCCGGTCCTCCTCGGGTCGCTCCGCCTCCTCCGCGACCACCCCAGGCCAGGTTCCGGGCGACCCGCAGAGCACCGCCTCGGCCCCAGGCGGATGGGTTGATCCGTCGACCTGGTCGCCCTCGTACGGCAGCATGGGACCAGAGGCGCACGCACGCGCCGCACAGGCCCTTGGCGCCATGTTCGGCGTCAACATGCCGGTCATGGGGGGCGAACAGCCGCCCCCGATGCGCCTGCGTGGTGAAGCCGGGGCGCCGCCATTGCGATCCGGTCAGCTGCCTGCAGCCCCGTCTGGCTTTCAGGCCTTGCTGCAGCGCATCAACCAGGAAGCCACCGGCACAGCCTGGGCACACGCCCCGACGCCTCTCGCTGGTGCACCGGAAGGGGATCTGGGCACGGCACCGGGGTTTGCCGGAAGGCTGATGGCCGCGAACCTCATTCGCGCACACCGAGACGAACTGGTACGCGCCAGCGGCGGGGCTGCGCTGGACCAGATGGTGATCGACATCGTGGCCGCGTTGTTCGACCAGGTTCTGTCCGACCCCAAGGTGGCGCCGGAGATGGCGCGGCAGATCGCCCGTCTGCAGATGCCGGTGCTTCGCGTCGCGCTGGCTGACATGGGTTTCTTCCACTCGCGAAAGCACCCGGTGCGGCGCTTCGTGAACCGGATCGCCACCCTGTCAGTCGCCTACGAGAGCCTTCAAGAAGGCCCGGGCCGAACCTGCCTCGAGCAGGTCACCGCGCTGGTTGACGACATTGTCGAGGGCGACTTCGACCGGATGGGCCTGTACGAGGCCAAGCTGGCCGAACTCGAACGCCACATCGAGAGCGGCCATGCCCGGGAATCGGCCGAGCACGCAGCCGTTCAGGCACTGCTCAGCGGCAAGGAAGCCGACCTGCGGGTACAGCAGCGCTACATGCAGTCACTGAAGCGCGAGCTTGCCGAGGTGACGCTGCCGGACTTTGTCCGGGACTTTCTGACGCAGATCTGGAGTCAGGTGCAGGTGATGGCGTCGGCCCGGGACGGGGCGGGCTCGGAACTGGCGGCCCGGATGCGCAAAGCAGGCCACGACCTGGCGCTCAGTGTGCAGCCCAAGGGCACCCCGGCGCTGCGCAAGGCCTTCCTGATGACGCTGCCCCAGCTGATGAAGGACCTCACCGAGGGGTTGGCGCTCATCCAGTGGCCCGAAGAGGCCAAACAAGCCTTCTTCTCGCAGCTGCTGCCCGCCCACGCCGAGTCGCTCAAGCAGGCACCGCACCACGATCTCACGCAGCGGCTGCTGGAACAGCAGTTGAGCAAGGTCGAGCGACTCGCCATCCCGAGCCGGGAAGAAGCGGCCAACGACCCGGTTCCGGCCGCCATGGAGAACCTGTCTGCACTGCCCGTCCTGACAGTGGCGTCTGCGCTGTCTCCCGAGGAAGCCCAGCAGGCGGGATTCGTGCCGGAGGCCACCGTCCCGACAGACACCGTGGACATCAACCTCGACGAGCCGGCGGGGGAGGTCGATCCCTCGCTCACGGAAGTGGACATCAACCTGGACAGCCCTCCCCCGCCGGCGGCCGGGCTGCAGCTGGTTCATCACATCCAGAAGGGGACGGCCTACCAGATGCTCATGCAGGGAGAATGGAAGCGGGTGCGGCTTACCTGGGTCAGCGAAGGGCGCACCTTCTTCATCTTCACGCAAGGGCACCAGCACAAGCGCACCATTTCGCTGACGGCACGCACCCTCGCCAAGATGTGCGACACGGGCCGGTTCAAGGCCTTCGAGCAGGCCGAGTTGCTGGAGCGCGCAACGATGCGCGCTCGTCGCCAGCTCGCGGCACTGGCGGGTGGCGGCCGCTCTGCAGCCTGAGATCGCGCCCACTCACCTCGCGGCGAGACGCCCTCGTACCATCTGCCGGGCCATGGCGACCGCGTGAGCGAAGCTGGCCGGGTCGGCCCGTCCTGTGCCAGCCAGATCGAAGGCCGTTCCATGATCGGGGCTGGTGCGCACGAAGGGCAGACCGAGCGTCACATTGACGCCCTGGTCCAGCCCCAGGTACTTCACTGGAATCAGCCCCTGGTCGTGGTACATCGCCACGACCACGTCGAACTCCCCCGGGTGAGCGGGCGGTGCGTGGCGTGCGCGCATGAACACCGTGTCCGGGGCATATGGCCCTCTCGCATCGATGCCTTCGGCCCGGGCCGCCTCGATCGCGGGGCCGATGATGGTGACCTCCTCGTCTCCGAAGAGCCCGCCCTCCCCCGCATGCGGGTTGAGCCCGGCCACGGCAATCCGAGGCGCCGGCATGCCCCACAGCGCGGCAGCGGCATGGGTGATGCGCAGGGTTCCGAGCACAGCAGGCAGGGTGACCTGCTCGATCGCCTGCCGCAGGCCGACGTGGATGGTCACGAGCACCGTCTTGAGCTGGTCGTTGGCCAGCATCATGCGCACCGGTGCCGGCGGCTGGCCCGGAGGGGCGCCTTCCGCCTGAAGCAACTCGGTGTGCCCCGGATACGGCTCACCCGCCAGGGCCAACGCTTCCTTGTGCAACGGCGCGGTCACGATGGCGTCCACGGCCTCTTGCTGGGCGAGGCGGACCGCCTGCCGGATGCAGGCCGCCGCGGCCATCCCTGCACGCACATCCACCCGACCGACGGGGGCGGCAAGAAGATCCGCCGGCAGACCCGCGGGTTGCCACACGGGCATCACCCCGGCGGGCAGTCGCCAAGCCTCCTCGATGTCCTCCACCAGGCGCACTGTCACGCCGGTGGCCGATACCCATTGCAGCGCCCTGGCGAGCACGGCCGGATCGCCGACGACCACGGCATGCGGGCGGGACTCGCTTGCCCACCAGCGGGCGATGATCTCGGGCCCCACGCCACAGGCATCCCCCATGGTCACGGCAAGACGGACATCGGACGAGGAGACGGGCGCGGACGGGTGAATCATGGCAAGGCAGCACTGAGTGGAACCACTCCCTTGACACAGGGAGTTCGGATATTGTGGGCCGGAAAGCGAATGCTGGCCCCGCGATTGCTACACTGCCTGTCTATGACATGGTTGGATGACATTCGCTGGGACGACAAGGGCCTGGTGCCCGTGATCGCGCAGGAAGCTGCCAGCGGCGACGTGGTGATGTTCGCGTGGATGAACCGCGAGGCGCTGGCCGAGACGGCCCGCAAGGGTGAGGCGGTGTACTACAGCCGCTCGCGCGGCAAGCTGTGGCACAAGGGCGAAGAGTCGGGCCACATTCAGAAGGTGCACGAAATCCGACTGGACTGCGACAACGACGTGGTGTTGCTGAAGGTCACACAGCTTGGGCATGAGCCCGGCATCGCCTGCCATACCGGTCGGCACAGCTGCTTTTTTCAGAAGCTGGACGACAGCCAGTGGGTGAGCACCGATCCGGTGCTGAAGGACCCCGGCGAGATCTACAAGTGAGCACCCTCATGAGCGACACCCCACTCCAGCAACTTGATGTGCTGACCCGCGTGGCCGAGGTCATTGCCTCGCGCAAGGGCGGCGATCCTGACAAGAGCTATGTGGCCCGCCTGTTCAGCAAGGGCACCGACACCATCCTGAAGAAGGTGGGCGAGGAAGCGACGGAGACCGTTCTGGCGGCCAAGGATCTGGCGGCCTCGCCGACCTCCGCCGAGGCGCGGCAGGCTCTGGTTGGCGAACTGGCCGACCTGTGGTTCCATTCGATGGTGGCCATGGCGCATCTCGGCCTGGGCCCGGAAGACGTGGTCGCCGAACTGGCGCGCCGCGAAGGGCTCTCGGGCCTGGAAGAGTTCGCCCGCCGTGGCAGCGGCACGCCCAAACCTGCGGCGTGAGTGATGGTGAGCGCGCAACGTCACACACTTGCCTCAGGGCGGGTCTACCATCCCGCCGATGCAGGTGTCGCGTCCGCACGGAGCGCACCGGTTTCATGTAGTTAATGCGGCCGCAGGCCGTTTTGGAGAGAGAACATGGGTTCGTTCAGCATCTGGCACTGGTTGATCGTGCTGGTGATCGTGGTGATGGTGTTCGGCACGAAGAAGCTCAAGAACGTCGGCAGCGACCTCGGCGCCGCGGTAAAGGGTTTCAAGGACGGCATGAAGGACGGTGGCACGGCCGACACGCAGCAGGTTGGCAACGCCGCCCGCCAGGACGCCAACACCGTCGACGTCGACGCCAAGACGAAGTCGTGACCTGCAGCCCCCTGACGGCCCCCTCCCCGGGCGGGGCCAGGGCTTTTTGCCATGATTGACTTCGGCATCGACAAGATTGCACTGATCGGCGCCGTTGCGTTGATCGTGCTGGGGCCCGAGCGTCTGCCCCGGGTGGCTCGCACCGTCGGCGTGCTTCTGGGCAAGGCCCAGCGGTATGTGTCGCAGGTCCAGAGCGAGGTGAACCGCTCCATCGAGCTCGAGGAGCTGCGCAAGATGCAGACCGACATTTCGGATGCAGCACGCAACCTCGGGGAACAGGTGCAGCAAGGCCTCAACGAGGCCGGAAGTGCGCTGTCCGGCGAGGACACGGGTTCATCGTCATCCTCGCAGGACGGCAGCTTCTACAACGACCTGACGCACACCCCCTACTACGGCAACCCCGTGCCGGTGCGCAAGAACTGGCGGCTCAAGCGGGGCGCCACGCCGCTCTGGTACAAGCAACGTCACGGCGTTCGCCGCCATGTGCAGTCCGGCGCGGCCCGCGTGGCCCGCTTCCGTCCGGCTTCGGGCGCCTCTCGCCAACGCTGATCCACTGTGAGTGACCCCTCCCAAAGCCCGGGCGACCCGGCCGGCACCGAGCAACCCTTTGTTTCGCACCTGATCGAGCTGCGGGATCGCCTGATCCGAGCGCTGATCGCGGTGGGGGTGGCCTTCATCGCGCTCGCAATCTACCCCTCTCCATCCGGGCTGTACGACCTGCTGGCAGCGCCGCTGGTGGCCAACCTGCCCCATGGGGCCACCCTGATCGCCACCAACCCGATATCGCCGTTCATGGTGCCCGTCAAGGTGACGATGCTGGCTGCCCTGATGCTGGCCCTGCCCGTGGTGCTCTACCAGATCTGGGCGTTCGTGGCGCCCGGTCTCTACAGCCATGAAAAGCGGCTCGTCTACCCGCTGATCATCGCGAGCACCGTGTTGTTCTTCACCGGCGTGGCGTTCTGCTACTTCTTCGTGTTCGGGCAGGTGTTCAAGTTCATCCAGAGCTTCGCGCCCAAGAGCATCACCGCCGCCCCGGACATCGAGGCGTACCTGAGCTTCGTGCTCAACATGTTCCTGGCCTTTGGCGCGGCGTTCGAGGTCCCGGTCGTTCTCATCATCCTGGCGCGGATGGGCATGGTCTCCATCGCCAAGCTGCGCGAGTTCCGCAGCTACTTCATTGTGGTCGCCTTCGTGATCGCCGCGGTCGTCACACCGCCGGATGTGGTGTCTCAACTCGCGTTGGCCATCCCGATGTGCCTGCTGTACGAGTTAGGCATCTGGGGCGCTGCCTTGTTCGTGAAGCACACGCAGGCCCCCGACAGCGACACGGCGTCGGCCGCCGGGACCGAGCGCTGACTCAGTCCTCGTCCTGCTCGGCGGGGCGCTGCAACGGCATCTTGGGACGCTTGGCCGGCACCACGGTGATGCGGACGGTCTGGCCCTCCCGCAGCACCTCCACAGGCGCCGATTGCCCGGGCTTCAGGGCAGCCACGGCATTGAGCAACTGGGCCGTGTTGGCAACCCGGGTGGCATCGACCTTGAGCACGACATCACCCGGATGCAGCCCGCCTCGCGCGGCCGGCCCGTTTTGCAGCACCCCGGTGATCAGGACCCCCTCGCGCACGGGCAGGTTGAAGGTCTCGGCGATCTCGGGCGTCAGGTCGCGAGGCTCGACACCGATCCAGCCGCGGGTCACCTGGCCGTCCTTGATGAGGCTGTCCATCACCTGACGGGCGGTCGACACCGGGATGGCGAAGCCGATGCCCATATTGCCCCCTGAACGGGAGTAGATGGCGGTGTTGATGCCCACCAGATGGCCGACGGCATCGACCAGAGCCCCACCCGAGTTGCCCGGGTTGATGGCGGCGTCGGTCTGAATGAAGTTCTCGAACGTGTTGATGCCCAGCTGGTTGCGGCCGAGGGCACTGACGATGCCGGATGTGACCGTTTGCCCCACGCCGAACGGGTTGCCAATGGCCAACACGGCATCGCCGACCTGAAGCCCGTCGGAGTCGCCGAAGGCGATGTACGGCAGGCGTTCGAGGTCCACCTTCAGCACCGCGAGGTCAGTGTCCGGGTCGGTTCCGATGACCTTGGCGCGGGTCTTGCGGCCATCGGTGAGCATGACCTCGATGTCGTCCATGCGGTCGATCACGTGGTTGTTGGTCAGCACATAGCCTTCCGGCGACACGATGACCCCAGAGCCCACGCCGGACTGCGGCTGGCTGTCCTGGTCACCGAAGAAGTAACGGAACCAGGGGTCGCGCGTGTGCGGGTTGCGTGCGCGGGTGTTGCTGGTGATCACACTCACCACGGTGGGCGCAGCCAGGCGTGCAGCTTCGGCGAAACTCCCGGGCGCCGGGGCACTGGCCCGTGCGCCGGGCGCCATCGACACCACCGTGGGCCCCGGCAGTCCCTGCCGCCAGATCAGCGACTGGATCCATTGGGGTTTGAACGTGGACAGCACGAAAAGCACTGCCACTGCGACCGTCACGGTCTGAGAGAAAATCAGCCAGGTTCTACGCATGCAAACATCACCGTCCGGAAAGGGACTGCCGTGATCGACAGAGACGCCATGGTCGGCTACACCCAGATGCTTCTGGAGGCCGGCCGTTTCAAGGATTATGGGCCGAATGGGCTTCAGGTCGAAGGTCGGCCGGCCATCCACAAGCTCGTCACGGGGGTGACGGCCAGCCTGGCGCTCATCGAAGCGGCCATCGAGCAGGAGGCAGACGCCATCCTCGTGCACCACGGCCTGTTCTGGCGCGGGCAGGATGGCCGTGTCACCGGGTGGATGCGCCAACGCCTGAGCCGCCTGCTGGCCCATGACATCAACCTGATCGCCTACCACCTCCCGCTGGACGCCCACGACAGCCTGGGCAACAACGCCCAGTGGGGCCAGCGGCTGGGTCTGACGGCCGACGCCCGGTTTGGCGACCAGGACCTGGGCTTCATGGGCGCCGCACCGGATGGACTGAGCCTGGACAGCCTGGCGAACCGGGTGCGGGATGCGCTGGGCAGGGAGCCCGTCGTACTGGCCGGAGACGGGCGACCGCTGCGCCGCATTGCGTGGTGCAGCGGTGGCGCACAAGGGTACTTCGAACAGGCCATTGCAGCGGGAGCGGATGTGTTCCTGACCGGAGAGGTCTCGGAGCCGCAGGCGCACTACGCGCGCGAGACCGGCGTGGCCTACCTGGCCTGCGGTCACCATGCGAGCGAGCGATATGGGGTGCAGGCGTTGGGCGCCCACCTGAGTGAGCGTTTCGGCCTGCACCATGTGTTCATCGACGTGCCGAATCCCGCCTGATGGCCTGCCCTGATCGGCTAAGCTCGCCAAATGGCGGTTTTTTATCCCTTTCACGGCAGGGGCGTGGCGCTGGCCGCGCTGTTTCTGGCGACGGGCGCTCTGGCGCAGGCCACCAGGCAACAGGCCTCGGGTGCCGACGTGCTGGTTTACGAAGCACGCGAGGGCGACACGCTGATCGGTCTGGGTGAACGCATGCTGGCCCACCCTCAGGATTGGCGAAGGGTGGCCGAACTGAATCGGATCGTGGCGCCGCGGCGCATCCCGGTGGGTACCCGCCTGCGCATCCCCGTCAGCCTGCTGAAACACGTACCTCGGGATGGCACGGTGCTGGCCGCCGTCGGCGATGCCAGCCTTCAATCGCCCGATGGGGTCAGGCGCCCGCTGCGAGCCGGTGACCCGGTGGCGCCAGGCAGCCTGGTGCGCACGGCTGTGAATGGCTATGTGACGGTCCGCCTGGCCGATGGCTCGGTGCTGCGTATCCAGGCCGACACCGAGGCGCGACTCGACGCTTCGCGCCAGTACGAGCAGGCCGGCTTCTTTTCCTCCGTCTGGGAGGTGCTGAAGGGTCGCGTCGAAGCCCTCGTGACCCACATGACGGGCGGAGAGCCCCGCTTTCAGGTGAAGACACCGCAGGCGGTGCTGGGCGTGCGCGGCACGGAGTTCCGCGTCGACGCCGATGCGGCTCGCAGCCAGACACGAGGCGAAACCTTGACCGGTGCTGTGGCCGTGCAAGGCAGCGGCCGTGAAACCCTCATGCCCGCCGGATTCGGCACGGTGACTCGGACAGATGGCGCGCCCGGCAAGCCCAGCCCGCTGCCGGCGGCGCCCGACCTCTCCACCTTGCCGACGCTGCAAGAACGCATCCTTGTGCGCTTTCAGTTGCCGCCGGTGAGGCATGCCGTGGCATACCGCGGCCAGGTGGCAGAGGACGAGCAGTTCCAGATCGTGCGGGAAGAAGTCACCAGCCCGACGGCGCAACTGCGTTTTGCCAACCTGCCGGATGGCGACTACGTGCTGCGCGCCCGCGCCATCGACGAGCAGGGCCTGGAAAGCGCCGATGCCATCCACCGGTTCCGCTTGAAGGCCCGACCCGAGGCGCCCATCGCAGCCGCACCGGCACCCGGCTCCAAGTGGCGCACGGCGACCGTCCCCTTCAGCTGGGCGGCCCATCCCCAGGCCTGGCGTTACCGGCTGCAGATCGCCACCACAGCCGATTTCCAGCAGCCCCTGCTTGACCGCGATGACCTGCAGGACACCGCGCTGGTCGTGCCCCTGCCGCCCGGAGACTATCTCTGGCGTGTGGCCACCACGGCTGCAGGACAGGATCGCGGGCCCTGGGGCGATGCCCTGCGCTTCGCGGTGCGACCGCAGCCCGCCGCATTGCCGCCACCTCAGGTCACGGATGACACCCTGGCCTTCCAGATGCAAGGCGAACCGCGTCAGGTCTTCGAACTCCAGCTGGGTCGAGACGCCGGTTTTGCTTCGCTGGCCGGCTCCGAACGCACGGCCGACACGCGGATCGTGTTGCCGAAGCCCCAGGAGGGCGGGGTCTTCCATGTGCGCTACCGCGCGGTGGACCCGGACGGATTTGTCGGCCCCTGGACGGCCCCGCAGCAACTGGTGCTGCCGGCATGCGTGCGCAGCGGTTTCGGGGACTGCCTGCAGGCAGGCGGTCGGCTCGCCGTGTCACCGCCCTGACGGGCCCCGACGACCTTGCCTCTGCTGCTCCTCCGCGATGCCGACATTGCGGCACCGACCGCACAGCCCTCATGGCAGCGTGAATGGCGCTGGCTGAGTCTGGCGCTGGCCCTGCTCACGGCCTGGGCCAGTTGGGGACACTGGACCTGGCGCCTGGACCAGACGGTTCACGACGCCGCGCAAGCGACCTGGACGCATCCAGCCCCCGAGGACGTCGTCATCGTGGCCATCGACGATGCGAGCCTCGAGGCCGTGGGCCGCTGGCCCTGGCGGCGGGCCATCCATGCGCAGGTGATCTCGGCTCTGTCCGAGGCCCGCCCCCGATCGATCCTCTACAACCTGCTGATGACCGAGCCGGACAACGACCCGCAGCAGGATCGCCTGATGGCCGAAGCGCTGCGACGCAGCGGCCGCGTGGTGCTGCCCGTCGGGCATGCGGTGGACACCCTGGGGCAAGGACACGAACTGCTGCCGCTGCCCGCCTTCCGTGACGCCAGCACACTGGCCCATGCGGACGTCACGCTGGACGTCGACGGCGTGCTGCGTCATGCCTGGTTGCACGCGGGAACGCCGGCACAAGCCTATCCCCACCCGGCCCTGGCCCTGCTGCAGGTCGGTGCCGCAGCCGGCGCAACGCCTCCAGCGTCGCGCCCCGTCGCCCCCCCCCGCACCGCTGACGTCCACCGGTTCACCGACCGAGACGGGGTGGCAGCGCACCGACCGGGTCGCCATCCGCTACCTCGGGCCACCAGGCCGGATTCATCAGGTCTCCGTGGCGGCACTGCTGCGTGGCGAAGTGCCGGCCAGCACCTTCACGGGACGCGACGTGCTCGTCGGGGTGACCGCCCGGGGCCTGGCCGACACCTTTCTGACACCGGTGACCAGCCAGAGCACCGGCATGGCTGGCGTCGAAGTGTCAGGGCAGTTGCTCGCCAACCTGCGCGCCGGCGGCATGCTGCACACGGTACCCAGACCAGCCCAGGCGGCCACGAGCGCCCTGCTCGTGCTGCTGCTCGGATGGTCGTTCCGTACCGTCACGCCCCGCAAGGCCATGGCACACGCGCTGTTGCTGTCCGGGGCGGCGCTCACCGCATCCTGGCTGCTGATGGCGGCGGACATCTGGTGGGCTCCGTTCAGCACGGTGCTGGTGTGTCTGCTGGCCTATCCGGTGTGGAGTTGGCGACGGCTGGAAGCCACTGCCCGGGCACTCCAGGAGGAACTCGACCTGATCGCCCGAGACACCGCCGCCGAGAATGGGCAAGTGCCTGATGCCCCTCGGGGTGACATGCTTGACCAGCGCACGGCCGCCCTGAGGCAAGCGGGAGCACAACTGCGGGTGGCACGCCAGCTGCTGGCCGACACCCTGGCCGCACTGCCGGATGCCGTGTTCGTCCTGGATGCGCAGGGGAGGGTCAACCAGGCCAACCGGCAGGCGGCGCTGATGAGTGGCCAGGCTTCCCCCACCGCTCTGAACGGTCGCACCCTGCCGGAAGCGTTGGCACACCTGGTCCCAACAGAGGCCCCTTCATGGGACCTGTTGCTCAAGCGCGTGGCCTCAGGCTCCGCGGAGGGGGAGAATCGGGGGGCGTCGAACGCCAGCGACACGGCGTCCACCCCGCACACATTGCCCTCCGTGACCACAGAAGCCAGCCATGCCAGCGGCCGGCAGTATCTGGTCCACCTGGTCCCGATGCAGGGACCCTCCGCTCATGAGGACGACGGCTGGCCGGACTGGCCCACCGACGCCCGGGGCGTGATCGTTTGCGCCACCGATCTGACGGAACTGCGTCGGGCGGAAATGCAGCGTCAGGAACTGCTGGGCTTCATTGCGCACGACATCCGGTCCCCTCAGGCCTCGCTGTTGGCCCTGGTCGAGTTGCAGCAGATGGGTCACGGGCCCAGCCCGGACGAAGCCCTGCAGCACATCGAAAGCCTGGCGCGGGGCACACTGGACCTGTGCGAGGAACTCTTGCAGGTGATGCGGGCGGAGAACCGTCCGGTCTCCCTGAAGACCACCGACCTTCATTCGCTGGCCGACGAATGCATCGACGAGGTCAGCCTGCGAGCACAACTCAAGCACGTCACGCTCGCGCGAGAATGGGACGGCGAAATCCGGCATCCCGCCCTGGTCGACGATTACCTGGTGCACCGTGCCCTGGTCAACCTGCTGGGCAACGCAGTGAAGTTCAGCCCGGAACACAGCGAGGTCACGGTCTCGGTCTCAACGCGGGATGGTCACCACATCATCGCGGTGACAGACCAGGGGCCAGGCATCCCACAATCCGAGCTGGGTCGCTTGTTCCGCCGCTACGAACGGCTCGAGCAAGGGCGGGCCTCGCACCTGCCCCCGGGCATCGGCCTGGGGCTCGTGTTCATCGACACGGTTGCGCGCCGGCATGGGGGGCGCGTCACCGTCGACAGCCAGCCCGGCCAGGGCGCCCGCTTCGAGCTCTGGCTGCCAGACGCCCCCTACCGCCCCGGCGCCACCGTGTGAGGGCCAACGCCCCCACGGGAAAAGCGACGTCGGCGTCTGTGAGGCAGTGTCCCGTGTCAGTGCGCCAGCACCTGCTCCAACTCGGCAAAGCTGCGCGAATGCAGATCGGGCTCGATCGCCGTCTGCATGGCCAGTTCCAGCCGACGTGCGGAGAACAGCCCGCGCAGGGTCAGCTCCTGGCCCTTGCGTTGCGTGACGATCAGATAGCGCAGGCCATGCTCCTTCAGCGTGGCCGCCACGTCGCCCAGGCAGGCATGGCGCACGCTGTGCAGGTCGACGGTTTCCCAGAGGTGAACCGGCGTCATGACGTCGGCCAGGGTCAGCTCGTGATGGGGCATCTGGTGACGCGAGGCGCGCAACACCGGTCGCTCCCCTTGAATGTCTTCTGCCGTGGCCATGCCGACCAGCTTGCCATCGGCGCCGGAGACGAACACCATGCGCACCCCGGCGCGCATCATCAGGTGCAGGGTCTGGGGCAGGTTGTCGAGGTGGCTGGCGACCACGCACGGCCCGTGGTGCAGGTCCGTGATGAGGCTGAGCGCCGGGTCGTCGGGCCGGGCGATGCGCGCCACGCGGGGCAGACTGGGCGCCTGCGAGAGGCTGACGAGGTCGAGGGGTTTGAAGCCTTGGCGAACTGGCATGTCACGCTCCTTTCGCGCTGGTCCGCTGCCCTGGCGGCCTGCCCTGCCGATCTCGACAGGCTTCTGGCACGGGACAACGGTGATGCCGGAATCCAAGTTACGCCCGCGCGCCCTCGCCCGCCATCAGGCAAACCACGAGATAAACGGACAGCGTGACGGACCGCACATCAGCGGCCGGTGGGCTTCATCCCTTCGGACGAGGCCGAGCGCGCTCAGAAACGGACGGGAATGCCGCGCCGGGCCATCACGGCCTTGGCTTCACCCACGGTGTACTCGCCGTAGTGGAAGATGCTGGCGGCCAGCACCGCATCGGCACCGCCCTGCTGCACGCCGTCGGCGAGGTGGTCGAGGTTGCCGACACCCCCCGAGGCGATCACCGGCACGCCGACCGCATCGCTCACGGCGCGCGTCAGAGCCAGGTCGAAGCCGGATTTGGTGCCGTCGCGGTCCATGCTGGTCAGCAGGATCTCGCCGGCGCCATGTTCCGCCATCTGCCTGGCCCAGGCCACGGCGTCGAGCCCGACGTTCTTGCGACCGCCATGGCTGTAGACGTCCCAGCCTTCGCCACGCGCAGCCAGGTCATCGCCCTGGCGCTTCTTGGCGTCGATGGCGACCACGATGCACTGCGAGCCGTACTTGTCGGACGCGTCGCGGATGACCTGCGGGTTGGCAATGGCCGCCGAGTTGAAGCTGACCTTGTCCGCACCGGCGTTCAGCAGGCGGCGCACGTCTTCAACCGTGCGCACGCCCCCACCCACGGTGAGCGGGATGAAGACCTGTGAGGCCACGGCCTCGATGATGTGCAGGATCAGGTCGCGACCGTCGCTGGTGGCGGTGATGTCGAGGAAGGTCAGTTCGTCGGCACCCTGCTCGTTGTAGCGCGCCGCGATTTCGACCGGATCGCCCGCGTCACGCAGTTCGACGAAGTTGACGCCCTTGACGACGCGCCCGCCGGTGACGTCCAGGCAGGGAATGATCCGTTTGGCCAGCATCAGACGCCCCGTTCGGCGACGGGCCGCCCCAAGCCAAACAGCGCCCCCTCGGGGGGCAGCGAACACAGTGAGCTCGGGGGCATCATGATTTCAGTTCGTCGGCGCGCTTCTGAGCGGCTGCGAAATCGAGGTCACCGCTGTAGATGGCGCGACCACAGATCACGCCTTCCACGCCTTCGTCCTCGACGGCGCACAGGGCTTCGATGTCGGCCAGGTTGGACAGACCGCCCGACGCGATCACGGGAATCGACAGCGCCTGGGCCAGCTTGACGGTGGCGTCGATGTTGATGCCCGACAGCATGCCGTCGCGGCCGATGTCGGTGTAGATCACGCCTTCGACGCCGTAGTCCTCGAACTTCTTGGCCAAGTCCACCACCTCGTGGCCGGAGAGCTTGCTCCAGCCATCGGTCGCGACCTTGCCGTCCTTGGCGTCCAGGCCCACGATGATGTGGCCGCCGAACGCCGAGCAGGCATCTTTCAGGAAGCCGGGGTTCTTGACCGCAGCCGTGCCGATGATGACGTAGCTCAGGCCGTCGTCGAGGTAGCGCTCGATGGTGTCGAGGTCACGGATACCGCCGCCCAGCTGGACGGGGATCTCGTCACCGACTTCCTTGATGATGGCCTTGATCGCGGCCTCGTTGACCGGCTTGCCGGCGAACGCCCCGTTCAGGTCCACCAGGTGCAGACGGCGCGCACCGGCATCCAGCCAGCGACGGGCCATGGCAGCCGGGTCTTCCCCGAAGGTGGTGGAGTCGTTCATGTCGCCTTGCTTGAGGCGAACACATTTACCGTCTTTCAGGTCAATCGCAGGGATCAGCAGCATGGCAATCGCGCCAGAGTGGGAGGAAGAAAACGGTGCACATTGTGGCCGAAGATCCCTGCCGCTCGGCAGGGAGCGACGTCACGGCTTCCAGAGCAGGAAATTGCGGTACAGGGCCAGGCCGTGCTCGGCGCTCTTTTCCGGGTGGAACTGCGTGGCAAAAATGTTATCCCGGGCCACCGCGCAGGTAAAGCGCACACCGTAATCGGTTTCGCCTGCGCTGTGTTGGGGATTGTCGACAACCGCGTGGTAGCTGTGGACGAAATAGAAGTAGCTGCCGTCGGGCACACCGGCCCAGACAGGATGGGGCTCGCCACCCCAGACGCCGGCATGGCGCGATTGGTAGACACGGTTCCAACCCATCTGCGGCACCTTGTAGCGGCTGCCGTCGGGCTGGGTCATGCCGTCCAGGCGGAAGCGGACGACCTTGCCGGGGATCAGCCCCAGGCCGGGCGTGTCCTGCTCTTCCGAGTGGTCGAGCAGCATCTGCATGCCGACGCACACGCCCATCAGCGGCTTGGTGGCCGCGGCATCCAGCACGGCGCCGAACAGGTCGCCGCCGTGGGCCTCGCGCAGTTCGCGCATGCAGTCGCGCATGGCCCCCTGCCCGGGCAGCACCACGCGCTGGGCCGCTTTCACGACAGCCGGGTCGTTGGTGACGACGACGTTCAGGTCCAGGTCCTTGGCCGCATGCTCGACGGCCTGGGACACGGAGCGGAGGTTGCCCATGCCGTAATCGATGACGGCAACGGTCGGGGTCTGGCTCATGGGGTCAGAAGGCGAACGGGGCAGACAGGCTCACAGCGAGCCTTTGGTGGACGGGATGATGCCGGCCATGCGGGGGTCGCGTTCGAGCGCGCCGCGCAGGGCCCGGGCAAAGGCCTTGAACACGGTCTCGCACTGATGGTGCGCGTTCGTGCCCTTGAGGTTGTCGATGTGCAGGGTGACGCCAGCGTGGTTCACGAAGCCCTGGAAGAACTCGAACGTGAGCTGGGTGTCGAAGCCGCCGATGCTGCCCGCGGTGAACGGGATGTGCATGTGCAGACCCGGGCGGCCGGAGAAGTCGATGACCACACGCGACAGGGCCTCGTCGAGTGGCACGTAGGCGTGGCCGTAGCGGCGTATGCCCTTCTTGTCGCCCACAGCCTTGGCAAAGGCCTGGCCCAGCGTGATGCCGACGTCTTCGACGGTGTGGTGGCCGTCGATGTGAAGATCGCCCACCGCGTGGATGTCGAGGTCGATCAGCCCGTGGCGGGCGATCTGGTCGAGCATGTGGTCGAAGAAGCCGATGCCGGTGTGCAGCTTGGCCGCCCCCGTGCCGTCGAGGTTGACGCGCACGGTGATCTGGGTTTCGGCGGTGTTCCGGGTGACTTCGGCCACGCGGTCGGTGCAGGCGGGCACCTGGTCGGGAGCGTTCATGCTTGAGGGGCGTTCAGGGGTTCGCTCAGCACCTCGCGCAGCGCGGCGATGAGCGCGTCGTTTTCCGCGGGCAGGCCCACGGTCAACCGGACACAGTTTGCCAGCAAACCATGCAGGCCTGCGACATTTTTGATCAGGATCCCACGCGCTTTCAGAGCCTGAAAGACCGCGGCCGCGTCAGGGACGCGCACGAGGATCATGTTGGCTTCGCTGGGGAAGGCACGGGCCGTCGGCATCGCGGCCAGCGCGGCCATGAGGCGCTGGCGCTCGGCCTTGATGACCTCGGCCTGGCGCGCGAACTCGTCGGCGTGGTCGAGCGCGAACAAGGCGGCCTCGGTGTTGAGCACGCTGATGTTGTACGGCGGGCGCACCTTGTCGACCTGCTCGATCAGGTCGGCGCGGCCCGTCATGTAGCCCAGGCGGATACCGGCCAGGCCGAACTTGCTGAGTGTGCGCATCAGCAGCACATGCGGGTGCGCCGCGACGCGGGGCAGCCAGCTGCGGCAGGCAAAGGGCTGGTAGGCCTCGTCGATGATGACCAGGCCTGGGTGGCCGGCGGCGACGTTGTCGGCCACGGCCTGCACCACGCGGTCGATCGCAGCATCGTCCCACAGGTTGGCCGTGGGGTTGTTGGGGTAGGCGATGAAGGTCAGCGCCGGGCGGTGCTGTGCAATGGCCGCCACCATGGCGTCGGCATCGAGCTCGAACTCGGCGGTGAGCGGCACGCCCACGAACTGCATGCCAGCGATCTGCGCCGACACGGCATACATCACGAAGCCGGGCACGGGCGCCAGCACCGTGGCGCCGGGGCGGGCACAGGCGGTGCACAGCAGGCTGATCAGTTCATCCGAGCCATTGCCCAGCACCAGCCCCATGTCGGCCGGGATGCCGGCGTGGGCGCGCAGCGCGGCATGCAGGTCGTTGATGCGCGGGCCGGGGTAGCGGTTCAGGGCCAGCGGGCTCAGGCGACGACCCAGCTCGTCCTGCAGCGCGGGCGGCAGGGCGAACGGGTTTTCCATCGCGTCGAGCTTGATGTAGCCGGCCGCATCCTGCACGTGGTAGGCGTGCATGGCACGCACGTCATCGCGGAAGACGGCCTGGAGGGCGTCGGCCTGCACCGGAGTCTGCGAAGCGAGGGCCATCACTGACCGCCGTCCTTCAGGCGCAGTTCGGCGGCACGGGCGTGGGCCTGCAGGCCTTCGCCATAGGCCAGCACCGCCGCCGTCTTGCCCAGGGTCTGGGCGCCGGCTTCGCTCACCTCGATCAGGCTGGAGCGCTTCTGGAAGTCGTAGACGCCCAGCGGCGACGAGAAGCGGGCCGTGCCCGAGGTGGGCAGCACGTGGTTGGGACCGGCACAGTAGTCGCCCAGCGATTCGCTGGTGTAGGCACCCAGGAAGATGGCGCCGGCATGCTTGAGCAGCGGCTCCCACTTGTTGGGCTCGTTGCTGCTCACTTCCAGGTGCTCGGGCGCAATGCGGTTGCTGATGGCGCAGGCCTCTTCCATGCTGCGGGTGTGGATCAGCGCGCCGCGCCCTTCCAGCGAGGCGCGGATGATCTCGGCCCGCGGCATGGTGGGCAGCAGGCGGTCGATGGCTTCCTGCACCCGGGTGATGTAGGCCGCATCGGGGCACAGCAGGATGCTCTGCGCCAGCTCGTCGTGCTCGGCCTGACTGAACAGGTCCATGGCGACCCAGTCGGGCGGCGTGGTGCCGTCGGCCAGCACGAGGATCTCGCTGGGGCCGGCAATCATGTCGATGCCGACCTCACCGAACACGCGGCGCTTGGCACTGGCCACGTAGGCGTTGCCCGGGCCGGTGATCTTGTCGACCTTGGGCACGGTGCGCGTGCCGTAGGCCAGCGCGGCCACGGCCTGGGCGCCCCCGATGGTGAAGGCGCGGCTGACACCGGCCACGTAGGCGGCGGCCAGCACCAGCGGGTTCTTCTCGCCGCGCGGCGTGGGCACGACCATGATGATCTCTTCGACGCCGGCCACGTGGGCGGGGATCGCGTTCATCAGCACGGACGACGGGTAGGCGGCCTTGCCGCCGGGCACGTAGATGCCGACACGGTCCAGCGGCGTGACCTTCTGGCCCAGCAGCGTGCCGTCTTCGTCGCGGTAGGCCCAGCTCTGGCCGCAGGCCTGCTTCTGGCGCTCGTGGTAGCTGCGCACGCGCTGCGCGGCCGATTCGAGCGCGGTGCGCTGTTCGGCGGGCAGGCTGTCGAAGGCGGCTTTCAGTTCGGACTGGCCCAGTTCGAGCGCGGCCATGCCGGGCACGCTCAGGCCATCGAACCGGGCGGTGTACTCGAGCACGGCTTCGTCGCCGCGCAGGCGCACATCGGCCAGGATGGCGGCCACGCGGTCTTCGATGGCCGTGTCGGTCTCGGCCGACCAGTGCAGCACCTGCTTGAAGGTGGCCTCGAAGTCGGACTGGGTGGTGGCGAGGTGGCGGATCTGGACTGTCATGGTCTCGAGGATCTCAGAAAACGACCGGCTGGGGGCGGGGCTGGCGATGGCTTGTCTCGATCAGCGCCTTAGCGGAAACCGAACACCCCTGCCCCACGGCCCGCATCAACGCGGAATGGCGGATTCGAAGGCCTGGATCATGGCGCGCAGCGGCTCACGCTTGAGCTTGAGCGAAGCCTGGTTGACCACCAGCCGCGAGCTGATGTTCATGATCTGCTCGACCTCGACCAGCTTGTTGGCCTTCAGCGTGCTGCCGGTGGAGACCAGGTCGACGATGGCATCGGCCAGGCCGGTCAGCGGCGCCAGCTCCATCGAGCCATACAGCTTGATGAGGTCGACGTGCACGCCCTTGTTGGCAAAGTGCTCGCGCGCGATGGTCGTGTACTTGGTCGCCACACGGATGCGCGAGCCCTGGCGCACGGCGGCTTCGTAGTCGAAGTCTGCGCGCACGGCCACGCTCATGCGGCACTTGGCGATGTTCAGGTCCAGCGGCTGGTACAGGCCGGTGTCTGCTTCGCCGGCGGCGTGCTCGATCAGCACGTCCTTGCCGGCCACGCCCAGGTCGGCGCCGCCGTGGGCCACGTAGGTGGGCACGTCGGTGGCCCGCACCAGCACCACGCGCACGTCGTCACGGGTGGTGGGCAGGATGAGCTTGCGGGACTTTTCCGGGTCTTCGGTCACCTGGATGCCAGCGGCGGCCAGCAGCGGCAGGGTCTCTTCGAAGATGCGGCCCTTGGACAACGCGAGGGTAATCATGGCAGTGGTCTGGTCTGGTGCATCGGCCCGATCAAGCGGACACCGCAGATCCGGCTTGGCCGGGCTGCTGGTGTCGCCCCCTTGAGGGGGCGCGCGAAGCGCGTAGGGGGTGGGTCATTTCACACGGGTGATGTCGGCACCGATGGCGCGCAACTTGGCTTCCATGCGGTCATAGCCCCGGTCGAGGTGGTAGATGCGGTCGACCAGCGTCTCGCCTTCGGCCACCAGGCCGGCGATCACGAGGCTGGCCGAGGCGCGCAGGTCGGTGGCCATCACGGTGGCACCGGACAGCTTGGGCACGCCGGTGACGACCGCGCTGTGCCCATCGACCTCGATCTTCGCGCCCAGACGGATCAGCTCGTTGACGTGCATGAAGCGGTTTTCGAAGATGGTCTCGTGGATGGCGGCCGTGCCCTCGGCCACGCAGTTGAGCGCCATGAACTGGGCCTGCATGTCGGTCGGGAAGCCCGGGTGCTCCTTGGTGCGGAAGCCCACGGCTTTCGGGCGGCCGGTGCCCTGCACGCGGATGAAGTCGGCCCCCACCTCGATGGTGACGCCGGCTTCGCGCAGCTTGTCGATCACGGTCTCGAGCAGATCGCCGTTGGTGCGACGCAGGGTGACGTCGCCGCCGGCCGCGCCCACGGCGCACAGGAAGGTGCCCGTTTCAATGCGGTCGGGGATGATCTGGTGGGCCTGCGCCAGCGGCAGCCCGTGCAGGCGCTCGACGCCCTGGATGCGGATGCGGTGCGTGCCCTGCCCTTCGATCTTCGCGCCCATGGCGATCAGCAGGTTGGCGAGGTCAACGATTTCCGGCTCCAGCGCGGCGTTCTCGAGGATGGTTTCGCCCTCGGCCAGCGTCGCGGCCATCATCAGGTTTTCGGTGCCCGTGACGGTGACCATGTCGGTGGTGATGCGCGCGCCCTTGAGGCGGCCGGGCTGGCCGTCCGCGCCGGCCGGCGTGCGCGCCTCGATGTAGCCGTGCTCGACCGTGATCTGCGCACCCATGGCCTGCAGGCCCTTGATGTGCTGGTCAACCGGGCGCGAGCCGATGGCGCAGCCACCCGGCAGCGACACGCGGGCGCGGCCGAAACGGGCCAGCAGCGGGCCCAGCACGAGGATGGAGGCACGCATGGTCTTGACCAACTCGTACGGCGCCTCGGGGTTGTTCACCTGGCCTGCGTCCAGCACGAGGGTGCTGGCGTCGTCGGCCTGGCGTGCGGCCACCACGCCCATGTTGGCCAGCAGCTTCAGGGTGGTGTTGACGTCCTGGAGCTGCGGCACGTTGGCCAGCGCCACCGGCTCGGCACTGAGCAGCACGGCGCACAGGTCAGGCAGGGCCGCGTTCTTGGCACCGGAGATGATGACGTCGCCTTGCAGGCGGCGACCGCCGCGGATCAGGAGTTTGTCCATGAAAGCACAAAGGGCGCGAACCCGCCGCCCATGCGGAGGTCGCGCCTGCGAAAAAAGTGTCGATGAGGGGCCGAAGCCGGTGTGGGAACCGCGTGCGTCGAAGGCAACCTGTGCCCGGCCGCGTCCCCGGAAGGGGTCAACGGGACTGGGCGGCCCACTCGGCGGGCGTCAGCGTCTTCATCGACAGCGCGTGGATCTCGGCTCGCATTCTATCGCCCAGGGCCTGGTAGACACGCTGGTGGCGCGCGACGCGGTTCTTGCCGTCGAACTCGGCCGAGACGATGGTGGCGAAGAAATGCTGGCCATCGCCGTCGACCTCGAGGTGGTCACACGGCAGGCCATTCGCGATGTAGTCACGGACTTCAGTGGGCGTGGGGTTGGCCATGGGAGGCAGCACTTTCAGATGGAGAAAAGGAAAGAATGGGGCTCAGTTGCGGATTTTGTAGCCGGTCTTGAGCAGGCGCAGCGCCAGGAGGGAAACACCCAGCGCGGCAGTCGCCACCACGGCGAGGCTGAGCCAGGGGCTGACGTCACTCGCCCCGAAGAAGCCGCGGCGGAACCCGTCGATCAGGTAGAAGAAGGGGTTCAGGTGCGAGAGGCCCAACCAGAACGGCGGCAGCGAATGCACCGAATAGAAGACGCCGGACAGAAAGGTCATCGGCACGATGATGAAGTTCTGGAAGGCCGCCATCTGGTCGAACTTGTCGGCCCACAGGTCGGCGATCAGGCCCAGCGCTCCCAGCAGGGTGCCCCCCAGGACGGCGAACACCAGCGCCCAGACCGGCTCGGCCAGGCCGGGCGGGGCGAACCACGCGGTGGCCAGCAGGACACCCGCCCCGACAGCCAGCCCGCGGACCAATGAAGCGCCGACGTAGGCCAGAAACCAGGCTCGGTGGGACAACGGGGTCAGCAGCACGAACACCAGGTTGCCGGTGATCTTGCTCTGGATCAGCGAGGAGGACGTGTTGGCGAACGCGTTCTGCAACAGGCTCATCATCACCAGCCCCGGGATCAGGAAGCGGGTGTAGCCGACACCATCGAAGACCTGCACGTGGTCCTCGAGCACATGCCCGAAGATCAGGAGGTACAGCACGGCAGTGAGCACCGGTGCGCCCACCGTCTGGAAGCTGACCTTCCAGAACCGCATCACCTCTTTGACGAACAGGGGGCGCGCGCCTTGAAACGATCCGAGCCAACTCATGCGGACACCTCCTGGGCCGAATCGGTCGCCCGCCCCTGCATGATGGCGAGAAAGACGTCTTCCAGGTCGGCTCGCCCCATTTCCAGGTCCTCTACCAGGCAGCCGGCCTGACGCAGGGTCGCCAGGATCTGCTCGACCTCGGCGGCATCCCGCGCGGGCAGCTGAACGATGCGCCCTGTGATTCGCGCCCGATCGGCCAGAGAAGGCGGCAACACGCCGTCGGTCTTGAAGCGCAACATGGTGGACGCCGTGCGGGCCAGCAGCGCCGAGGTGCGGTCCAGCGCCACGAGTTGCCCCTGCTTGAGCATGCCGATGCGCTGGCACAGAGCCTCGGCCTCTTCCAGATAGTGGGTGGTGAGCAGCACCGCGTGTCCTTGCTTGTTGAGCCGGGCGATGAACTGCCACAGCGTCTGGCGCAACTCCACATCCACGCCGGCGGTGGGTTCGTCCAGCACGATGACAGGCGGTCGGTGGACCAGCGCCTGGGCCACGAGCACCCGGCGTTTCATGCCGCCAGACAACTGACGCATGTTGGCGTCGGCCTTGTCGCTCAGGCCCAGGTGGGCCAGCAACTCGTCGATCCAGTCGTCGTTGCGGTTCAGGCCGAAGTAGGCGCTCTGGATGCGCAGCGTTTCGCGAACCGAAAAGAACGGGTCGAACACCAGTTCCTGGGGCACGACACCCAGCGCGCGGCGCGCCGCGGCATAGTCGCTCACGACGTCATGGCCCTGCACGCGGACCGTACCCTGGCTGGCGCGCGCCAGACCGGCAAGAATGCTGATCAGCGTGGTCTTGCCCGCGCCATTGGGGCCCAGCAGGCCGAAGAACTCGCCTTCTTCGATGTCGAAGCTGACGTCGTTCAGGGCGTGCACGGTGCGGCCGCCGGACGCAAAGGACTTGCTGATGTGCTGAAAGGATACGGCGCTCATGAGGGGGCCGATTCTAGGCGCTGGGCCATGTCCCGTGCCGAGCCACTGCTTTGAGGGGGAGAGGCGCGGCACAGCGGGCCGGACATGGTACCGATCGGTACACAGGCTTTAACATCGCGCCGTTTCAACCCAACCGCTGACCTGAGGAGCCATTCATGTCCGACCTGCAAGCCCGTTTCGAACAGGCCGTTGTCGAATCCAAGCAGCTGACCAGCAAGCCCGACAACAACACCCTGCTGCAGATCTACTCGCTGTTCAAGCAAGGCAGCGTGGGCGATGTGCAGGGCGACCGCCCGGGCATGATGGATTTCGTGGGCCGCGCCAAGTACGACGCCTGGGCGGCCCTCAAGGGCAAGGGCCAGGCCGAGGCGCAGCAGGCGTACATCGACCTGATCGCCTCGCTGAAGGCGCGCCAGGGCTGAGCGCCCCGGCACGAAAAGGCGTCAGGCCTGGGTGCCGGATGCCTTGTCGATGATGCGGCCGAGGTTCTTCGCCACCTCGGCCTCGATCATGGGCTTGAAGGCGGCCATCATCAGACCGAGCTTCACGAGCAGCTCGAAGCGGGTGCCCGTGACGGTCATGGTGCCGGTCACGCCCATGCGCTCGAAAGTCAGCACATCCTGCTCGGCCCCTTCGGTGTGCTGGCACTCCAGCCCCATCTGGCGGGCCGCGCCGTTGGCCCATTCCTTGGCCAGTTCGCGCGCCTTCTCCAGGCCCAGGGTGTGGTCGCGTTCGTAACGCACTTCGCTCATCGTGCAGGTCTCCTTCGGTGATCGCATCGGGGCCGACATCGCCCCGATGGCCACACTATACGAAGAACGCGGCATGCAAGGGCCCCCACGGCGCATGGGGCCACCCTCCGGAAGCAGGGGCGACAGGTAAGATTCCCGAATCAACGCGTCGCCATCCGTCCAGACCATGTCCCTCACACCGCCCGACCTTGCCGACTGCGTGCTGCCCGATGTCGCGGCCCACGCCGCCGAGATCCAGGCTCTGCGCCGCGACCTGCATGCACACCCCGAGCTGTGCTTCGAAGAGGTGCGGACCAGCGACCTCGTGGCCGACACCCTGACCGGCTGGGGCATCGAGGTGCACCGCGGGCTGGGCAAGACCGGCGTGGTCGGTGTGATACAGGGACGCCCTGGCCCGCGCGCCGTGGGGCTGCGGGCCGACATGGACGCCCTGCCCATGACGGAGCACAACACCTTTGCCCACGCCAGCCGCCACCCGGGGCGCATGCACGCCTGTGGGCACGATGGGCACACGGCCATGCTCCTGGCGGCGGCGCGGCATCTGTCGTCGCACCGCGATTTCGATGGCACGGTCTACCTCGTCTTCCAGCCGGCAGAGGAAGGCGGCGGAGGCGCCCGCGAGATGATCCGCGACGGGCTGTTCGAGCGCTTCCCGATGGAGGCCATCTTCGGCATGCACAACTGGCCTGGGCTGCCCGCCGGCACGTTCGCCATCAAGGACGGCCCCTGCTTCGCGTCGAGCAACGACTTCACCATCCGCATCGAGGGCAAGGGCTGTCATGGTGCGATGCCCCACCTGGGCCTGGACCCGGTGCCGGTGGCCTGTCAGCTGGTGCAGGCCTTCCAGACCATCCTGACGCGCAACCTCAAGCCCATCGAGACCGGGGTGATCTCGGTGACCATGATCGAGGCGGGCGAGGCGACCAATGTGATTCCCGATGCCGTCACGATGCGGGGCACCGTGCGCACGTTCACCCTGGAAGCGCTGGACCTGATCGAGGCGCGCATGCGCGAATTGACCACGCAGTTGTGCGCGGCCTTTGGCGCCCGGGCCACGTTCGACTTCCATCGCAACTACCCGCCGACGATCAACCACCCCGCCGAGACCGCGTTCGCCCGCGAGGTGATGGCCTCGGTGGTGGGACCGGCCCGGGTGCAGGCCTTCGAGCCGACGATGGGCGCCGAGGACTTCAGCTTCTTCCTGCAGCACAAGCCCGGCGCCTATTTCGTGATCGGCAACGGCGATGGCACGCACCGCGAAGGCGGCCACGGCCTGGGCCCCTGCATGCTGCACAACCCCAGCTACGACTTCCACGATGGCCTGATTCCGGTGGGCGCGTCGTTCTGGGTGGCGCTGGCCCGACAGTGGCTGGCACGCCCCTGACACAAACCCGACAAACCGCACAGTTCCCACGCCGCAGCGCCGATGCCCCTTGACCGGGGCATCGGCGTTTTTTCTTTTCGTTTCAAGGACTTGCGCCAGGAGCGGGCACATGGCACCGGCCTTGCAATGAGGCCGGCACAGGGTTGCAAGCCCCACTTGCCCCGACCGCCCCAAGGAGCGCCCCTCATGACCATCCTGCCCAAGCGTCCGATCTACCTGGATTACGCGGCCACGACACCGGTCGACCCCCGCGTGGCATCCCGGATGATGAGTTACCTCAGCGAGCGCTTCGGCAACCCGGCGAGCCGGTCCCACGCCTATGGCTGGGCTGCCGAGGAGGCGGTCGAGATCGCACGGGAACAGGTGGCCCTGCTGATCGGCGCCGACCCGCGCGAGGTGGTGTGGACCTCCGGCGCCACCGAGAGCAACAACCTCGCCATCAAAGGGGCGGCGCAGTTCTATCAGGGCAAGGGTCGGCACATCGTCACGGTGGCCACAGAGCACAAGGCCGTGCTCGACACCGTGCGCGAGATGGAGCGCCAGGGATGGGAGGTGACGGTGTTGCCGGTGATGCCCGACGGGCTCCTGGACCTGGACCAGTTCAAGGCGGCGCTGCGACCGGACACAGTGCTGGCCTCGGTCATGTTCGTCAACAACGAGACCGGCGTGATCCAGGACGTGGCCGCCCTGGGCCACCTCTGCCGCAGCCGCGGGGTGATCTTCCACGTCGATGCGGCGCAGGCCACAGGCAAGGTCGACATCGACCTGAGCGAGTTGCCCATCGACCTGATGTCGATGTCGGCCCACAAGAGCTACGGCCCGAAAGGCATCGGCGCTCTGTATGTGCGCCGCAAGCCGCGCATCCGCATCGAGGCCCAGATGCACGGTGGCGGGCACGAGCGGGGCATGCGCTCGGGCACGTTGCCGACGCACCAGATCGTCGGCATGGGCGAGGCCTTCCACATCGCCGCGCGGGAGATGGGGGCCGAACGCGAACGCATCCGCGCCCTGCGTGATCGCCTGTGGCAAGGCTTGCAGGCGCTCGAGGAGGTCCACCTCAACGGCCATCTGACCCACCGCACGCCGCACCACCTCAATGTGAGCTTCAACTACGTCGAGGGCGAGTCGCTGCTGATGGGCATGAAGGATGTGGCCGTGTCCTCCGGCTCCGCCTGCACATCGGCCAGCCTCGAGCCCAGCTACGTGTTGCGCGCCATGGGCCGCAGCGACGAACTGGCCCACAGCTCGGTGCGCTTCTCGCTGGGCCGCTACACCACGGTCGACGAAGTCGACTTCACGGTCGCCCGGGTCAGCGAGGTGGTCCGCAAGCTGCGCGACATGAGCCCGCTGTGGGACATGGTGCGCTCGGGCATCGACCTCGACAGCATCCAGTGGGCGGCGCACTGAGCGCACCCTGTCTGCAGACAACCCCATCCAGGAGAGCACCCCATGGCATACAGCGACAAGGTCATCGACCACTACGAGAACCCGCGCAATGTCGGCAGTTTCGCGGCCGACGAGGAAGGCGTGGCCACGGGCATGGTCGGCGCGCCGGCCTGCGGCGACGTGATGAAGCTGCAGATCAAGGTCAATCCCGCCACGGGCGTGATCGAGGATGCGCGCTTCAAGACCTATGGCTGCGGCTCGGCCATTGCTTCGAGCTCGCTTGTGACCGAGTGGGTGCGGGGCAAGACGCTGGACCAGGCGCTCGAGATCAAGAACACGCAGATCGCCGAGGAACTCGCCCTGCCGCCGGTCAAGATCCATTGCTCGATCCTGGCCGAAGACGCGATCAAGGCGGCCGTTGCCGACTACCAGGCTCGCACGGCCACGGCACGCGCGGCCGATGGCCCCGTCACGCTGGGAGACCAGCCCGTGTGCGCGCCGACCTGATGGCGCCCTGCCCTGCCCTTTCTGCCGGAGACCCTCATGGACACCACCCTTGACGCTGTCGCCCCTGCGACTTCCACGGCCGATGTGCCGCCCCCGCCCCTTCACTTCAGCAGCGCCGCGGCCGCCAAGGTGGCCGAGCTGATTGCCGAAGAAAACAACCCGGCGTTGAAGCTGCGGCTGTATGTGACCGGCGGGGGCTGCTCCGGCTTCTCTTATGGCTTCGCGTTCGACGACAAGGTCGCCGACGACGACACCGCCATCGAGCGCGACGGGGTGACCATGGTCGTGGACATGATGAGCCTGCAGTACCTGCTCGGGGCCGACATCGACTACGAGGACGGGCTGGAAGGCTCGCGCTTCGTGATCCACAACCCGAACGCGCAGACCACCTGTGGCTGCGGCAGTTCGTTCTCGGTGTGAGGTGCACCATGCCCATCACCATGACCGACACGGCGGCCCGCCACGTGCAGAAGTCGCTGGCGAAACGGGGCAAGGGCATCGGCCTGCGCCTGGCAGTGAAGACCAGCGGGTGCTCGGGCCTGGCGTACGCGATGGAGTTCGTCGACGAGCCCCAGCCTGAGGACGTGGCCTTTCAGAGCCATGGTCTGACACTGCTGGTCGACCCCAAGAGCCTGCCCTTTCTGGACGGCACCGAGCTGGATTTCGTGCGCGAGGGCCTGAACGAAGGCTTCAAGTTCCACAACCCGAACGCCAAGGCGGCATGCGGGTGTGGCGAGAGCTTCGCCGTCTGAGGGATCGAGCATGGCACTGCTGCAGATTGCCGAGCCGGGACAGAGCGCGGCCCCTCATCAGCACCGGCTGGCGGCGGGCATCGACCTGGGTACGACCAATTCGCTGGTGGCCAGCGTGATGAGTGCCGTGCCGCGGTCGATGGCCGACGCACACGGACGCCTGCTGCTGCCCTCGGTGGTGCGCTATGCCCTCAACGGCGTCGTGACGGTCGGCGCCGATGCGCTGGAAGCACAGGCCACCGACCCCTTGAACACGATCGCATCGGTCAAGCGCCTGATGGGCCGCAGCCTGGCCGACATCGAATCGTCCGGCGCGCCGGCCTATCGCCTGGTCGAGCAGCCGGGCATGGTGATGGTGGAGACGGCGGCGGGGCTGAAGTCTCCCGTGGAGGTCTCGGCAGACATCCTGCGCACGTTGGGCGCGCGGGCCGAAGCCGCACTGGGCGGCCCCCTGACCGGCGTGGTGATCACGGTGCCCGCCTACTTCGATGATGCACAGCGCCAGGCCACCAAGGACGCCGCACGCCTGGCCGGCCTGCCGGTGCTCCGCCTGCTCAACGAGCCGACCGCCGCAGCCATCGCGTACGGACTGGACAAGGGATCTGAAGGCACGTATGTGGTCTACGACCTCGGAGGGGGCACGTTCGATGTCTCGGTCCTGAGGCTGTCGCGCGGCGTGTTCGAGGTCCTGTCGACCGGCGGGGACTCGGCACTCGGCGGTGACGACGTCGACCGGGTGCTGGCGATGTGGACGGCCACGCAGGCCGAACAGGACTGGACCGCGCTGGGCCCGCAGGATCGGCAGCACCTGCTGATCTGCGCTCGGGCCGCCAAGGAGGCGCTGTCGGGCTACGCGGCGGTCGATGTGCCGCTGGCCCTGCCCGGCAACCCGGCCGATACCCGCGCCGCCACGCTGACGCGCGAGGTCTTTGCCGACCTGACGCGGGGGTTGATCCAGAAGACGCTGTCGGCCACCCGACGTGCCCTGAAGGACGCCGCCGTCGAGATCGACGAGGTGGACGGGGTCGTGCTGGTGGGCGGCTCCACACGCATGCCCGTGGTCCGGGAGGCCGTGGCGCGGATGTTCGAGCAGGAACCGCTGACCGATCTCAATCCGGACGAGGTGGTCGCACTGGGTGCCGCCATCCAGGCCGACGCCCTGGTGGGCAACCGGCAGGGCGATGGGGGCTGGCTGCTGCTGGATGTGTGCCCGCTTTCGCTGGGGCTGGAGACCATGGGTGGCCTGGTCGAGAAGATCATTCCGCGCAACACCACCCTGCCGGCATCGCGGGCGCAGGACTTCACGACCTTCAAGGACGGGCAGACCGCGATGAGCCTGCATGTCGTGCAAGGCGAGCGCGAAGGCGTCAAGGACTGCCGCTCGCTGGCCCGCTTCACTTTGCGCGGCATCCCGCCCATGGTGGCCGGTGCTGCGCGCATCCGGGTCACCTTTCAGATCGACGCCGATGGCCTGTTGAGCGTCAGCGCCCGAGAGCAGAGCACCGGGGTGGCCACCGAAGTTCAGGTCAAGCCGTCATACGGCCTGGACAACGACCAGATCGCCGCCATGCTGAAGGACAGTGTGGGCCACGCCGACGAGGACATGCGCCTGCGCATGCTGCGCGAGGCCCAGGTGGACGCACGGCGCCTGCTGGATGCCACCGAAGCGGCCCTGGCCGAGGACGGCGAAGCCCTGCTGTCGCCGCTGGAGCGGCAGCAGGTGCGCGATGCCATCAACCTGGTGGCGGATCGGCTGGAGACGCAAGCCGACACCGATGCGGTGAAGTCAGCGTGCCAGGCCCTCAATGCCGTCACGACCGCCTTTGCCGCACGCCGGATGGACGCCGGCATCCGAAAGGCCCTGTCAGGCCGCGTGCTGGCCACGCTCAGCTGAGGACGCCACCATGCCCATTGTCACGGTGCTGCCGCACAGCCAGTTGTGTCCCGAAGGGGTGCAGTTCGAAGTGGCCTCGGGAAGCTCATTGTGTGAGGCGCTGCTGGCCCACGGGGTGGCCATCGAGCACGCGTGCGACATGGTGGCGGCTTGTGCCACTTGCCATGTACTGGTGCGCCAGGGAGGCGACGCGCTGGCCGCGCCGGACGATGACGAGAACGATGAGCTGGACAATGCCTGGGGCCTGGAGCCCTGCTCGCGCCTGGCCTGCTGCGTGAAGCTGCGCGGCGCAGACCTGACGATCGAGCTGCCACGCCACACGCGCAACCTGGCGCGGGAACGGCCTTGAATGCCTGCCTTCTCGCACACTCAACTTCACCGGCTCATTGAGTGAGCCTATGCCCTTGCAGATTCGAAGCCGCCTCCTTGCAGGCGGCTTTGTTTTGGCCGCTGGCCTTCGTGACGGGGCGCTCTGCATGTGGCAAAGAAAACAAACCCGACAAGCCCCTCCGACAGCCTGGACCGGACCAGACACCACCGCCCCATCACATGCGCATCGATCAGAAAAAACGCTTTTGTTTTCAATAGCTTGAAGCGATTCAGAAGACCTGATCGCACATGGCACACCCCTTGCAGAACAGCCTGCAAGTGAACCGCAACCCGCCCTGCGATCCTGCCATGTCTGCCCCCATCATCAACGACACCACCCTGCGCGACGGCGAACAGACCGCCGGCGTGGCCTTCTCGGTCGAGGAGAAGTGCGCCATCGCCACGGCCTTGTCCGAGGCGGGGGTGCCCGAGATGGAAATCGGCATTCCGGCGATGGGCGACGTGGAGGTGGCCACCATCAACGCCATTGCGGCACTCGGCCTGCGCAGCCGGCTGATGGTGTGGGGCCGGATGTGCGAAGCCGATGTCGCCGCGGCCAGCCTGTGCCAGGCCGACATCGTGCACCTGTCCATCCCGGTTTCGGACATCCACCTTCAGCACAAGCTGGCACAGGGCCGGATGTGGGTGCTCGAGCAGATCGAGCGCTTCGTGTGGCCGCTGGCACATGACGGGATCACCGTGTCTGTCGGGCTCGAGGACGCGTCTCGCGCCGACCCGCACTTCCTGGCCGCGGTGGCGCGCATGGCGCAGGACTGCGGCGCCAGGCGCCTGCGGTTCGCCGACACGCTGGGCGTGCTGGACCCATTCAGCACGGTGGACGCGATTGCCGGCCTGCGCCGGGCCGTGGACATCGACATCGAGATGCACGCACACGACGATCTGGGGCTGGCCACCGCCAACACGCTGGCCGCGCTGCGTGCCGGCGCGACGCACGTGAACACCACCGTCAACGGCCTGGGCGAGCGCGCGGGCAATGCCCCGCTGGAAGAGATCGTGATGGGCCTGCGTCACCTGCACAGCGCCGACAGCGGGGTCGACACCCGCTCGCTGTGCGCCATCTCCAAGCTGGTGGCGACGGCGTCCGGCCGGCAGGTGGCGCCCAACAAGAGCATCGTCGGCGAAGCGGTGTTCCGGCATGAATCGGGCATCCACGTCGACGGGCTGCTGAAGAACCCGCACACCTACGAAGGCTTCGATCCGGCCGAGCTCGGGCGCCAGCGCGAAACGGTGCTGGGCAAGCACTCGGGGTCGCGGGCCGTCCGTTCGGCCTACCAGGCGATGGGGTTGCCGGTGGTGGAACCCCAGGTGCAAGCGCTGCTGGCCCGCATCCGCGCCCATGCGGTGCATGCCAAGCGCCCGCCCACCGCGGACGAGCTGCAGCGTTTCTTCCTGGAAGCCAGCCACCCGACCGAAGGGGCCACGCAATGAAGCGCGATGACCCCGGGCTGCACGCCATCCCGCTGCTCGACACCGAGGACGGCCCCGTTGCGGACGTGGCGGCCAGCCCGTCAACCGCACCGGGATGGTGGCGCCTGCTCAAGGAGGATGTCGCGTGTGTGCTGACACGCGACCCGGCTGCCCGCAACCTGTTCGAGGTGTGGACCATCTACCCGGGTGTGCAGGCCGTGGCCCTGTACAGGCTGGCCCATGCGCTCTGGCGCCACGGCGCGCGCTATGGCGCCCGGCTGCTGTCCTTCATTGCACGCTGGCTCACCAATGTGGACATCCATCCCGGGGCGCGCATCGGACGCCGCTTTTTCATCGACCACGGGGCCTGCGTGGTGATCGGCGAGACGGCCGAGATCGGTGACGACGTCACGCTCTACCACGGTGTGACACTGGGCGGCACCACCTGGCAACCGGGCAAGCGCCACCCCACGCTGGGCCACGGTGTGGTCGTGGGCGCAGGGGCCAAGATCCTGGGCCCGATCACGGTGGGCCACGGCGCACGGGTGGCCGCCAACTCGGTGGTGATCGACAACGTACCCGATGCCGCCACGGTGGTGGGCATCCCGGGGCGCATCGTCATCCGGCGCGAGCCCCGCCAGGCCAGTGACCGCATCGACCTGCAGCATCACCTCATCCCCGACCCGGTCGGCAAGGCCATCGGCTGCCTGCTGGACCGCATCGCCGAACTGGAATCCGAGGTGAAGTTGCTCAAGGGGCAGGCCGCCCCGCCCCACACCGGCGACGACGCCTGCCACAGCTGCGAGGTCGACGGCCACCCCTGTGCCCAACCCACCTTCGCCTCACGATCGGGAGTGTCCTCATGATGGAAAACCTCACGCTTGCGCTGCAACGGCTGTCCTCGGCCGAAGACTTCCTCGACTTCTTCGGTGTGCCCTACGAAGCCACGGTGGTGCACGTCAGCCGACTGCACATCCTCAAGCGCTTCTACCAGTACATCCGCCAGACGCCCGGTCTGCCCGAGGACAACGAACAGGCGCTGTATGGCCTCTACCGTGACCTGCTGGTCAAGGCCTACCAGGACTTCGTGACCTCGACCCCGGCACAGGAAAAGGTCTTCAAGGTCTTTCAGGAGGTCGACGGACACCAGCACGTCACCTTGCAAAGCCTCAAGGGCACGCTGCCATCCCAAGGCGGCAGCGTGCCGTCCTACACGGTGCCGTCGCGCGCCGCCTGAACCCGATTCCCTTGCCCGAGCAGGAGCCCAGCATGCACATCGTCGTCTGCATCAAGCAGGTCCCGGATTCCGCACAGATTCGCGTGCACCCGGTCACCAACACCATCATGCGCCAGGGCGTTCCGGCCATCGTCAACCCCTATGACCTGTTCTCGCTGGAAGAGGCACTGCGCCTGAAGGACCAGTTCGGCGGCAAGGTCACCGTGCTGTGCATGGGCCCGCCGCAGGCCGAGGAAGCCTTGCGCAAGTGCATCAGCTTCGGCGCCGACGACGCCATCCTCGTGACGGACCGGGCCTTCGCCGGGGCCGACACGCTGGCCACGTCGTATGCGCTGGCCTCGGCCATCCGCAAGATCGGCAGCGAGCAGAAGGTGGACATGGTCTTCACCGGCAAGCAGACGATCGATGGCGACACCGCGCAGGTGGGCCCCGGCATCGCGAAGCGGCTGGGCCTGCAACTGCTGACCTATGTGTCGCGCATCGTGGAGACCGATCTGGAGAAGGGCACGATCACCGTGGAACGTCGCGGAGAAGGTGGCGTGCAGGTGCTGCGGACGGCCCTGCCCTGCCTCATCACCATGCTGGAGAACACGAACGAGATGCGCTTTGCATCGCTGCCGATGATGATCCATGCCGCGGCCTGCCAGGTGCGCAAGTGGAACAAGGATGACGCCGGCATCGAAGACGTCACCAAGATCGGCCTGAAGGGCTCGCCGACGGTCGTGAGCCGGGTGTTCGGGCCGACGCCCCGTGCCCAGAAGGCCGAGATGATGACCGTGGAGAGCTCGTCGCTGCGGGACATCTCCCTGAATCTGCTCCAGTCGATCTTCACCGTCCATCCCACGCTGGAGCAGGACCTGGTCGACAAGCTCAGCGCCTGAGCCCAATGCGCCACCTCTGTACCGGAGCCCTACCATGAGCGAAGCCAAACCTGCCCTGAAGCCCGCCGGACGCGGACGCAACCTGGAACTGTCGGAGGAACTCAAGGCCTACAAGGGCGTGTGGGTGTTCATCGAGCACGAACGTGGTCACGTGCACAGCGTGTCGTGGGAGTTGCTGGGCGAAGGCCGCAAGCTGGCCGATCAGTTGGGTTCGCCCCTGTGCGGTGTGGTGCTGGGTGGCCCCGACGAGCCGCTCGACGCCTTCGCCCGCGAAGCGTTCACCTTCGGTGCCGACCATGTCTACATCATGCGCGACCCGGTGCTCAACGGCTACCGCAACGAGCCTTTCACCAAAGGCCTGACCGATCTGGTCAACAAGTACAAGCCCGAGATCGTGCTGCTGGGTGCCACGTCGCAGGGCCGTGATCTGGCCGGCTCGGTGGCCACCACCCTGCTGACCGGCCTGACGGCCGACTGCACCGAGTTGGCCATCGACCCCAACACACGCGCCCTCGCTGCCACACGGCCCACCTTTGGCGGCTCGCTCCTGTGCACGATCATGACTCTGGCCTACCGGCCGCAGATGGCCACCGTGCGCCCCCGCGTGATGGCGATGCCGTGCGCCGACGAGACGCGCGTGGGCACCACCAGCGAAGACACCCTCGGCCTGATCGAGACCGGCATCGTCACCAAGCTGCTCGACTTCATCGCCGACGCCCACAGCAACCGGATCAACCTGCCCTATGCCGATGTGATCGTCAGCGGCGGCAAGGGCTTGAAGAACCCGGACAACTTCAAGCTTGTGTTCGACCTGGCCCGCGTGCTGGGTGGCGAAGTGGGGGCCACCCGCCCCTGTGTGCAGGCAGGCTGGGTCGAGGCCGACCGCCAGGTGGGTCAGACGGGCAAGACGGTGCGCCCCAAGCTGTACATCGCCGCCGGCATCAGCGGGGCCATCCAGCACCGCGTGGGCATGGAGGCCAGCGACGTCATCGTGGCCATCAACACCGATCCGAATGCCCCGATCTTCGACTTCGCCCATTACGGCATCGTCGGCAACGCCATGCAGGTCTTGCCGGCCCTGACCCAGGCCTTCCAGACCCACATCGCCCAGCGCGTGCGCAAGGTGGCCTGATCTTCCTCGACGCGACCTCAGGAGAACGGACGTGAACGTGAACAAGCAATTCGATGCCATCGTCGTCGGGGCCGGTCCTTCGGGGAACGCCGCGGCCTACACCATGGCCAAGGCCGGCCTGAAGGTGCTGCAGATCGAGCGGGGCGAGTACCCGGGCTCGAAGAACGTGCAGGGCGCCATCCTGTATGCGGACGCGCTGGAGCGCATCATCCCGGACTTCCGGGACGATGCCCCGCTGGAGCGCCACATCATCGAGCAGCGCATGTGGGTGCTGGATGACGCCAGTTTCGTGGGCAGCCACTTCCGCAGCGAGGACTACAACAAGCCGCCCTACAACCGCTACACCATCATCCGGGCGCAGTTCGACAAGTGGTTCAGCTCGAAGGTGCGCGAAGCCGGCGCACTGCTGATCTGCGAGACGACGGTGCAGAGCCTGATCATGGACGGCGACAAGGTGGTGGGTGTGCGCTGCGACCGCGAGGCCGGCGATGTGTTCGCCGACGTGGTCATCCTGGCCGACGGCGTGAACAGCACGCTGGCCCGCAAGGCCGGCTTCCATGGCGAGGTCAAGGCTGGCAACGTGGCGCTGGCGGTCAAGGAGATCCACTTCATGCCGGAAGAGCTGATCCAGCAGCGCTTCAACATCAAGGACGACGAGGGCGTCGTCATCGAGATGGTCGGCAAGATCACCGACGGCATGATGGGCACAGGCTTTCTGTACACCAACAAGGACTCGATCACGCTGGGCATCGGCTGCATGCTGTCCGACTTCAAGCACAACGAGAACAAGACCGCGCCCTATCAGCTGCTCGAGAACATGAAGCGGCACCCCTCCATCGCCCCGTTGATCCAGGGTGGCGAAATGAAGGAGTACTGCGCGCACCTCATTCCCGAAGGCGGCTTCTTCGCCATCCCCAAGGTCTATGGCGACGGCTGGATGATCGTCGGGGACTCGGGTGGCTTCGTCAACGCGGTGCACCGCGAAGGCTCCAACCTGGCGATGACGACAGGCCGCCTGGCGGCCGAGACCGTGATCGCCGCAAAGGCTGCGAGCAAGCCGCTGAACGCGTCGACCCTGAAGGCCTACCAGAAGGCGCTCGATGAGTCCTTCGTGATGAAGGACCTCAAGAAGTACCGCGACATGCCGCGGGTCTTCCACGAGAACCCGCAGTTCTTCACCACCTACCCGGAGCTGCTCAACAAGGCGGCCCGCACCATGGTGACGGTCGACAACGTCGACAAGAAGACCAAGGAGCGCGAGATCTTCTCCAGCTTCCGGACGGCGCGCAGCTTCACCGGTCTGGTCGGTGACGCCGTCAAGCTTTGGCGCGCCTTCCGCTGAGCGCCCCCCGTCCTCTCGCATCCAGGAGACCCTCATGACCCCGATTGCCGTCAACGTCGAAGAGAAGCTCTATCAGAACCGCTACAAGGTGGACGCAGGCCGCCCGCACATCCGCATCAAGGACACCGAGGTGTGCCGTTCGGACTGCCAGAACCGCGCGTGCACCTTTGTCTGCCCGGCCAGTTGCTACAAGACCGAAGGCAACGGCGCGGTCACGCTGATCACCGACGGCTGCCTGGAATGCGGCAGCTGCCGGATCATCTGCTCCGAGCACCGCAACGTCGAGTGGGAGTACCCCCGCGGTGGGCACGGCATCCTCTTCAAGTTCGGCTGAGCGCGCCGCCTCTTCTGCATCCCCCCACCCCGGAGCCCCTCATGTCCCGCCCAGATCGCAGTGTGTTCGTGTGTTCCCAGCAGCGGCCCCCCGGCCACCCACGCGGCTGTTGTGCCGCCCAGGGCAGCCAGGCCGTGCTGCAGGCCTTCTGGAAAGAACTGCAGGCTCGCCAGGCCTACGACCAGGTCGGCGTGACCTACTCCGGCTGCCTTGGTCCCTGCGATGGCGGGGTCAACGTCGTGGTCTTTCCCGACAGCGTGCTCTACAGCCGCGTGACGCCCGACGACGTGCCCGAGATCTTCGAAAAGCACCTGCTGGGCGGAGAGGTCGTGACCCGTCTGGCTGCATCGGCGGGGTCATGGTGAACCTCCTCACCGGCGAGGCCTCGAGCGACCTGTTCGGCGGCGACGTCCCGCCGCAGGCACGCCACCTGGTCGACCAGGCCCGCACCGAAGCCAACCCGCAGCGCGCACTGGCGCTGCTGTGGACCGCCCAGGTGTGCGCGCCGGAGTGCCCCTCGCTCTACTACCTGCTCTACAAGTTCCACGCCCGCCATGCCGACTTCGAGCAGGCCGAACTGGCTGCGCTGAAGGGGCTGGATGTGGCCGCCGCGCAGGCCGGCCTGCCGGACGACTGGCGCACGGTGACGCCCGACATGGCCGACTTTCTGGCCCCCGGGCCAGCGCGCTTCTGGGTGTTCACGCTCAAGGCGCTCGCCTACATCCGGCTGCGCTGCCAGGACCGCGCTGCGGCCGAGGCCTATCTCGCCAAGGTCCAGGAACTGGACCCGCTGGGCGGCAGCGGCGCGGGGGTCATCGAGGCGCTGCTGAGGGGCAGCGGCAACCCGGGCTGAGGGGTTGGCAAGACGACCTCCCCCTGATACGGTGAATCCGCCCCCGATCCAAGGGGGCAAACATTCACATTGACAGGGGAATCACATGACATTGATCAAGAAGCTGACCCAAACGGGTCTAGCGACGCTCGGCCTGGTCGCAGCAGTGAGTGCCCATGCCGACCTGGCTGCCGACCTCAAAGGCACCTGGACCGGAACCTGGGACATCACCCAGTGGTACAACGGCAGCACGCCGATCGAAGGCGAGCCGTTCTCCGCGGCCGTCACGCTGGTGATCGGCACCGGTCCGGGAAGCGGCACGCTGCACGTCGACCTGCCTGCCGAGTTTGGCCCCGACGATGCCGTGGACTACACCGGCGTGGTTACGGGCATCGGCACCGGTCCGGATGGAACCGGCATCCGCCTGGAGGTGAGCTATCCCGAGTTGTTCGCGGACGGCGTCGGCGCGCTCCTGCTGGGGTCCCGCCTGGGCAACGTGCTGTCCGGCACCTACACCGAACTGAACATCCCCATCGAGAACTACCTGCACTGGAGCGGGCCGATCACGCTGACCACGCCGGTGCCCGAGCCGGCCGGGCTTGTGCTGGCGGCTGCCGGCCTGGGAGGCCTGTGCTGGCGTCAACGGCGCAGCGGCTGAGAGACGGCGTGACCGATCTTCCCCTGCGCTGATCGGTCCCCACGGCGCCATCGGCGTTTCAATCTCGGTTCCTAGAGTGGCATGAAGCCCCGCCCCTGAGGCGGGTTTTCTTCATCCCTCGGGAACCGACCTTCATGACACAACAAGATCGCCGCAGCTTTCTGCGTAACCTCGGCTCGGCCGTCGGCGCCAGCGCCGCGCTCGCCAGTTTCCCGCCGGCCATCCAGCGCGCCCTCGCCATCCCGGCGAACCAGCGCACCGGCACCCTCCACGATGTCGAGCACATCGTGATCCTCACGCAGGAGAACCGCTCCTTCGACCACTACTTCGGCACGCTCGCCGGGGTACGTGGCTTCGGCGACCCGTTCCCGATTCCCGTGATGGACCGCGTCGGCACCTTCACCCGCAAGTCGGTCTTCGTCCAGCCCATCGGGGGCGGCGCACCGGTTCCCGGCCGCCCCAACTGGGGCAGCACCCGCACGGCCATCGCCCCCTTCCACCTCAACACCGAACAGGACTTCTCGGTGATGCGGGTGTCGGGCACGCCGCACTCGTGGCCGGATGCCCAGGCTGCCTGGGACCACGGCCGCATGAACGACTGGCCCAAGGCAAAGCAGAACCACTCCCTGGGCTATTTCAAGGAAAGCGACCTGCCCTTCCAGTTCGCGCTGGCCCGGGCCTTCACGCTGTGCGACCACTACCACTGCGCCACCCAGACGGGCACCAACACCAACCGGCTCTTCCTGTGGAGCGGCCACAACGACCCGCTTGCCGTCGCGGGCGGTCCCTCGACCGACAACAGCCGCGACTGGTTCAGCCTCGACCGCAACACCGACTACACCTGGACGACCTATGTCGAGCGGCTGCAGGACGCAGGCGTGAGCTGGCAGGTCTACCAGAACATGGCGGACAACTTCACCGACAACCCGCTGGCCGGCTTCCGCCCCTTCCGCGACGCCTGGTACCTGCGTCCGGGCTACTCACGTGCCCTGCGCGAGCGCGGCATCAGCACGCGTGATCTGGACCTGCTCAAGGCCGATGTGCTGGCCAACCGCCTGCCTCAGGTCAGCTGGATCATTGCCACGGCCGAAGGCTCGGAGCACCCGGGCCCGTCCAGCCCGGCCCAGGGCGCGGACTACACCGCCCGGGTGCTGGACGCCCTGACCGCCAACCCCGAGGTGTGGAGCAAGACCGTCCTGCTCATCAACTTCGACGAGAACGACGGCTTCTTCGACCACATGCCCCCGCCTGCCCCGCCCTCGTACCTGCGCTATGACGCCAACCCGGCGCAGGCCCAGCTGGCCGGCGGCTCCACCGTGGACACGGTCGGCGAGTACCACCACAACCTGAACGGCTCGGACCCTCAGTATCACCGCCGTCCTTACGGCCTGGGCCCGCGCGTGCCGATGTACGTCGTGTCGCCGTGGACGAAGGGCGGCTGGGTCAACTCGCAGGTGTCCGACCACACCTCGGTGATCCGCTTCATCGAGGCCCGCTTCGGCGTGCAGGAGCCCTTGATCTCGCCGTGGCGCCGCGCCGTGAGCGGGGACCTGCTGAGCTGCTTCGACTTCGCACGCCCCGAGGACAACCCCTTCACCGACGACCTGCCCAGCACCACCGCCCGCCGCCTGCGCGCGATGGCCCTGCCCGGCACGAAGACCCCGGCCACGCCGACCTCGCTGCAGGCCCCCGTGCAGGACGCCGGCATCCGCCCGGCGCGTCCCCTGCCCTACGACCTGAAGGCCACGGCCACCGTGTCCGGCAAGGGCGTGACGCTGCGCTTCGAGAACCAGGGACAGGCCGGCGCCGTGTTCCACGTCTACAACCGCAAGGCGCTGGCCGAGGTGCCCCGCCGCTACACCGTGGGCGCCGGCGACACGCTGGACGCACTGTGGGCGATGAGCGCGGGCACCGCGTACGACCTGTGGGTGCTGGGGCCGAACGGCTGGCACCGCCATGTCACGGGCACCACACCGGCCGCAGGCACGACCGCACCGCAACCCGCTGTCGAAGTCAGCGGCGATCCAGTCCTGCGCGAACTGGTCGTCACGCTGCGCAACGACGGCCAGACGGCAGCCACCTTCACCCTGCGCACGCTGCGCTACGAAGACGGCGCCGTTCAAGAGGTGGTGGTGCCGGCCCGCAGCCAGCACACGCTGCGCCGCCCCCTGCCTGAGCACTGCTGGTACGACCTCAGCGTGCGCGTGTCGCAGCTGGCCGGCTGGAGCCGCCGCTTCGCAGGCCATCTGGAGACCGGTGAGCCCTCCATCAGCGACCCGGCCATGGGCGGCGCGGCCGTGCTCGACCAGTTCCAGATCTGACGCTTTCTTCTAGAACCTTGCAACACACCATGAACACCATCCAGAAACTGGCCTTTGGCGGCCTGCTGAGCCTGGCGCTGGGCGCCCACGCCGCCGTTCAACTCAACGACAACCTCATCGTCAATGGCGGTGCCGAATCCGGTGTCTCGGGCTGGCTGGCCTTCGACGGCTACAGCCTCTTCCAGTCCGTGGACTACGGCGACAACTGGGTCAAGCCCACCCAGCCCGGCCCGGTCGACCGCGGCAGCAAGATGTTTGCAGGCGTCGGTGAACGCAGCGCCGGATACCAGACCGTCGAACTCGGCACGCTCGCGGGGCAGCCTCTGCGGTATGAGCTGAGCGGCTGGCTCGGTGGCTGGCTGGCACAACAGGACAACGCGCTGCTGTACGTTTCCTTCCTCGACCAGACACAGTCCGAGATCGGTTACGCCATGATCGGGCCCATGATGCCGGGCGATCGCGGCCAGCAGACCGGCCTGTTCAGGCTGGCGGACAGCGGTGTGCTGCCCATGGGCACCACCTCGCTGATGTTCTCGCTGTCGATGGAGCGCCTGTCCGGTGGCGACAACGACGGCTACGCAGACAACCTGTCGTTCGTGCTGCAGGCTGCGCCGGTCCCCGAGCCGGCCTCGGCGTGGCTGGCCCTGACGGGCCTCGGCATCGTCGGCGTGGCCGCCGTGCTGCGCCAACGCCGCCCCGCGCGCGGCTGACGCGTTCAGACGTCCCGCGAGAAACGCACCTCTACATCCCGCGGGGGTGCGTGGTACGGGGCCGATGTCACCAGCATATCGGCACCCGCATCGGCATAGGCCACGGCGTTGTCTCCGTGGACGCCGCCGGCCACCGCCAGAACCGGATGCAGCCGGCTGGTGTGCAGCGCCAGGCGGCACGCCCGCACCGCCTCTGGCGAGAACCGTTCCAGCTGAAGCACGTCGGCACCCGCCTCGGCCAGCGCCAGCGCCTCCTCCATCGAGCCCACCTCGGCCACCACCCGCTTCTCGGGCTGCAGCTTGCGCAAGCGCCCCACGGTGTCGTCCACGCTGTGGTCCACGAACAGGCGGTGCTCGGGAAACAGCAGCACGGTTTCGGACAGGCCCAAGCGGTGCATGACGCCCCCGCCCGCGTGCACCGCCTTGGCGGCCAGTGCGCGGGTGCCCGGAAACGCCTTGCGCGTACACGCCACCTGTTGTGCGTGGCCTGCGGCCCGCAACACGGTCACGATGCGGGCCACGGCACTGGCAATGCCGCTGCCGTACTCGACCAGCGTCTGCGCCACCTTCCATGCCAGCAACAGGCCCGGCGCGGGGCCATGGGCCGCCAGCAGTTCGGTGCCGGCCAGCACGTGCCGGCCCGTCGGCGTGCTCACGTGGGCCTGCGCCCCGCACAGCTGGAACAGGCGCACCGCCTCTTCGCTGCCACACACCGTCATGGGCTGGCGGGCGGCAAACACGACCCGCCCCGGCACATCGGGCAGGCCCAGGCTGTCGGTGGTGAGGTCACCGTAGGGCGCGTCCTCATGCAGCAGCGCCTGAAGGACGACATCGCTCAGCACGGATGGCATGGCATCTCCTCAGCCGGCCTTTTGCCGGCGCATGCCGCATGTTCTCACCGTGGGGCTGCCCGTGTTTTGCGGCAGGCCAATGCCCACCCGGCCGACGCGCTCAGCCCGAACGAGAAGGGACCGACGACGTCCGATGCACCACGGCACACCACACGCGAAGAGACGCCGCCAGCAGCAGCAACAGCATCGGGATCGTGTACACCGGATCCATCAGCGCCCGCTTGCCGTAGGCCACCGCGAAGCTCAGCCACAGATAATGGCTCCCCCATAGGTGCAAGCGCGCCCACACCACCTTGCCCATCACCGCGGCGACACGGTCATGGGACGACGCCCCCATGGCCCATAGCACAGCATAGGCCAGCGCCCCCGTCACCACGGTGGCAGCGGGCACCAGCGTATGAAACAGTGCCGGATCGACACGACGCAGCAAGAGAATGCAGACCAGGTGCACGGTGTGCGAGGCCACGAACAACAGTCCCCACTGCCGTCGATGGCGCCGCACCCATGCCGAGGCGGGCCCCGGCCGGAGCTGCCAGACCGCACCGGCGGTGTAAGCCATCAGAAAAAAGACCAGCGACAGCCGGGCCGTGGCGCGTATTGCCATGCGCAGGTTCTCGGTGTTCAGGCCGCTGGCCAGCAACGCCAGGCAGATCCCGAACAGCAAGACCACCCCGGGCCACCAGGGCCCATGGCGCATGAACGGCGTCGGACGGGAGGAGCGGTCTGTGGGCATGCGGATCTCCGGGCTGGCCCTTCGAACGGGCAGTGAGGGCCGATGCTAGTCAGCCGGTCACGCCGCGCCAAGCAAAATGCGCACTGCTTACATTACGGTGCTTCCATATGCATGCTTCCCGCCCGTTCCACCATGGCAACCTGCGTCAGACGCTGATGGAGGCCACCCTCGTCATGGCTTCAGAGACCGGCCTGGAGCAGGTGAGCCTGCGCGAGGTGGCCCGTCGCATCGGCGTTTCTTCCGGCGCCCCGTTCAGGCACTTTCCCGACAAGCGGGCCCTGATGACGGCCATCGCGGAAGAGGCTGTCCGCCAGCTTCACGTGATCGTCGAGCGGGACCAGCAAGCGTGCCCCGGGCCGGCCACCCAGCGACTGAAGCAACTGGGGCGCAGTTTCATTGCTTGGGCCATGCGCCACCCGACCCAGTTCCGTCTGGTGTCGAACCGGGCGCTGTTCGATTTCGAGCGATCCGACAGCCTGGCCACGCATTTCGCCGCAGTGCGGGACACGACGATCCGGCTGGTGGGCATGGCGCAGCAGGAAGGCGCACTGCCTCGCGGGCCCACTGCGGCGGACGTGGCACTCGCCTTGCGAGGCAGTGCATACGGACTGGCGCGCATGGCCGTCGACGGACAGCTGCCCCAGTGGGGCGTGGCACTAGCCGATCAGGAACAGGCGGTCACGCGCGCGCTCGACCTCATCCTCGACGCCATGTCGAGGGCGGTCAGCCCATCAGGGCCGCCCCCTTGACCTGCGCGAACACGGCCTGGCCTTCATGCAGTTTCAGGTGCAGGCAGGACCGGCGCGTGAGGCGGGCCAGCAGCACAGGCGCCTGGGCCGGCGCCTGGCCGCTCTCAGGGCCGGGCAGCAGCGCCAGCCGCAGGGTCACGGTGTCCGGCCCGTCCTCGCGCAAGGCCACGATGCGCGCCGGCAGGATGTTGGCGATGCTGCTGTCGCGGGCGTGGCTGAGCGACACGCTCACATCGCGAGCCAGCACGCGTATCCGCACCTGCGAGCCCGGGGCATGGGCACACTGCCCCACCCAAAGACACAGGCCCTGGAGCGCGAGCCGGCTCTGGCCGAAATCCGGGTCATGTGCCATCACGGTGGCCTGCAGCACCGAGGCAGCCTCATCGAGCTGGCTCAGCGGCAGATCCAGCCGCGACAAGGTCTCGGCCGCCGGCCCGGCCGCCTCGACCCGCCCTGCCCGCATCAGCACCAGGTGGTCCGCGAGGCGGGCCGCCTCGTCCAGCGCATGCGTGACGTACACCAGCGGCACGCCCGACTCACGGTTGAGGCGTTCGAGATACGGCAGGATCTCGGCCTTGCGTGCGGCATCGAGTGCCGACAGGGGCTCGTCCATCAACAGCAGGCTCGGACTGGTGAGCAAGGCGCGTGCGATCGCGACCCGCTGGCGCTCACCGCCCGACAGCGCCTCCGGCATCCGCCCCAGCAGGTGCCCGATGCCCAGCAGCGCCACGGCCTCGTCCACCGCCACGCGGCGCGATGCCGCCGGCACGCGCCGCCAGCCGTACATCAGGTTGGCTTGCACGGTGAGGTGGGGGAACAGGCTCGCTTCCTGAAAGACGTAGCCGACGGCACGGCGGTGCGTCGGCACCCACACCCTCGCCGCGTCGTCCTGCCACACCTCACTCGCCAGCGCCACCCTCCCCCGGGCGCGCTCCAGACCGGCCAGCGCACGCAACACCGTGGTCTTGCCGCACCCCGAGGGGCCGAACAGCACCGTGACCCCACGGGCCGGCAGGCGCAGCGCCACATCCAGCTCGAAACCAGGGTGCACCACACGAAGGTCGGCTTGCAACTCAGGCATGGCGCGCTCCGGCGCGCAGCCCCGTACGGCCCGACAGCAGGTACAGCAACCACATCACGCCAAAGCCGAACAGCACCATGCCCCCCGCCAGCACATGGGCCTGGTCATACTCGCTGGCCTCGACATGGCCATAGAGGGCGATCGACAGCACGCGCGTCACACCGGGAATGTTGCCACCGATCATCAGCACGACACCGAACTCACCCACCGTGTGCGCAAAGCCCAGCACCGCAGCCGTCAGAAAGCCGGGCCGTGCCAGCGGCAGGGCCACGGTGATGAAGCGATCCCAGGGGCTGGCCCGCAGCGTGGCGGCCACCTCCAGGGGGCGCCGGCCCATGGCCTCGAAAGCCTGGTGCAGCGGCTGGACCACGAACGGCAGCGAGTGCAGCACCGAGGCCGCCACCAGCCCTTTGAAGGTGAAGGGCAGCAGCCCCCAGCCCATATCCTGCATGAAGCGCCCGACCGGGCCCTGCGGGCCCAGCAGGATGAGCAGGTAAAAGCCGATCACGGTGGGGGGCAACACCAGCGGCAAGGCCACGATGGCCGCCACCGGGCCCTTGAAAGGAGAGCGCGTGTGGGCCAGCCACCATGCCACCGGCGTTCCCAGCAGCAGCAGCAACGCGGTGGTCACACCGGCCAACTCGGCCGTCAGGACCAGGGCCTGGACGTCTTCAGGCTGCAACCACGCCATGGTTCACAGCCCGTAGCCGTAGGCCTTGATGACGGCCCGGGCCGGCTCGCTGCGGAGGTAGGCCAGCAGCGCGGCTGCGGCCGGATTGCCAGCCCCCTTGGTCAGGAGCACAGCGTCCTGGAGGATGGGGGTGTACAGCCGGGCCGGCACGACCCACCAGGAGCCGATCGACGGCTTGTCGGGCACCGCGACCTGAGACAGCGACACGAAGCCGAGATCGGCATTGCCGGTGGCCACGAACTGATGCGCTTGCGCGATGTTGGCGCCCTGAACGATCCGCGATGCCACGGCGTCAAGCACCCCCAGGGCCCGCAGCACCTCGACACCCGCCGCCCCGTACGGCGCCGCCTTGGGATCGGCAATGGCCAGCCTGCTGAAGCGTCCCGTCGTCAGCACATTCCCTTGCGCGTCCACGAGGCCCGGCTTGGCGCTCCACAGCACCAGCGTACCGACGGCATACGTGAAGCGCTGCCCCTTGACCGCCAGCCCCTCCGCTTCCAATTTCTTGGGTGTCTCGTCGTCGGCCGCCAGCAGCACCTCGAACGGGGCGCCCGCCTGGATCTGCGTGTAGAACTTGCCCGTCGAGCCGGTGGCGGCCACGGCCTTGTGGCCGGTCTGCGCCGCGAAATCGGCCGCGATCTTCTGGAACGGCCCGGCAAAGTTGGCAGCCACCGCCACCTGCACTTCACCTGCACCGGCCAGTCCGCAGGCCGCCAGGCCCAGGGCGGCCGTCAAGACCACCCGTCGTGCAGTGGGCCGCCAGGCCATGAGCCTCTTCATGGGCGGTGTCCTTTCAACCAGGGTGCGGGCACGCGACAGGGTGCGACAGACAAGAAGCGGAACATGGCAGCAGAGGCGACAGACCGGGAAAACAGGGTACAGGCCGCTTGTATACCGCACAAAGCGCCCTGCCGTGTCGTCTCAACGCAAACCCGCCCGCTGGGCCTCCCGGCCTCACACGGTGGCGGGTGCGTGCGTGTAGCACTTCTTCGGGCAGATCTTCGAGCACGCCGTGCAGCCGATGCACAGTTCCTGGTGCGCGATGGTCATGACCTTCTTCTCGTACTCTTCGTCCTCGTCGTCATCGTCCGAGATCGACACACGCTCGCCTTCGTCATTGAGCCCGACCAGCTCGAGCACACCGCGTGGGCACACCTTGAAGCAGCGACCGCAGCCGATGCAGGTGGCCTCGTTGATGTTCTGGACGAACTTCGGCTCCCAGCGCTCGCCACTGGGCATGGTGACGGAAAAGGTGCTCATGGCCACGCCCCGTCGCTCAGGCGCTCGCCGCGGCGGCGGCCTTGCGGGCTTCCATCAGCGCGGCGTGGGCGTCATGGCAGCGCTGCGCCACCTCCAGGATCTTCTCCCAGTGGGTGGGCAGCTCCTCGGACAAGTCGTGCAGGTCCATCTTGGCCTGCGTGGCCTGGGCATTGAGCTTCTTGAGCCGGGCCTTGAGTTCATCGGCGTCCATGGGGTTCACTCCGGATGCAAAAAACATGAAGGGCGTCGGGGCCGCTTGCCGGGGCATCAGGCCCCGTAGTTCGCCACGGCCGGGTAGTCGCGGATCATCGCGACGCCGTCGGACACGAACTTGCCACCCGCCTCGGCCAGCTTGGCCAGCGAAGCAAAGCCGAAGCGGTGTACATCCCGCAGCTGCTTGTTCACCACCACCAGCCGGCCCGCCAGCAAGACCATGCGACCGAAGCCTTCGTGACTCATCTTCATCATGGGCGTGACCATGTTTCCGGTCTCGCGTTCGATGGCCACCCCGATGGCGTTGTAGAAGAGCTCCACGCGCCACAGCGTCTCGGGATCCGGATCCCCGATGATCGGGATCTCGCGCCGCTGCTCGGGGGTGAGGATGTAAGGGTTCAGCAGCGTGCGGTCGCTCTTGCCGTCCCAGGTGCCGTGCGTGTCCTGAGCGCGGAGCATCTTGACCAGCTCGCGCACGAACGGCGTGGTCATCAGCGCCTCGTCGGTGGGCGCATCGATCGTGGTGGCGTCAGCCATGGTTGACCTCGTCTTCGTCTTCAAAGTGGGAAACCGGCGCGGCCTGCCCTTTGAGCAGGGCCTTGCGCAGCCAGGGGGGCGGGGTGCCCTTGAGCACCTCCTGCAGCTTTTCCAGGATGTCCAGAATGGGCTCGGGTTGCGGCACCTTGATGGGGTGGATCTTCACGGCCACGACACGGGCCGCCGCCGAGCCGCCGATGGCCGCCACATACAGGATGGCGCAGTCGTGGATGGCTTCCAGCTTGGGCGCCAGCTTGTCCTCGTCGCCGTCTTCTTCCAGCTTGCCGCCGAACTCGAAGTTCTGGACGAAGTGATAGCCCTCGGGTGTCACGTCGTACACAGCCAGGTTCTTGGCCCAGCCGAAGTGCGCGTCCACGCGCTGCTTGTCCTGGGTGCTGAAGGCGACTTTCATGATGTCACTCCGTCTGTGGTGGGGGTGGTCGAGCAGGCCTGAGGACGGGCCACGCGCCGCGCGGCGTCGGGCAAGGGCCAGGTGTCGGGCTCGGCATGCGGAAGGTGGGCCATCATCAGATTGGCCACCTCGAAGATGAACTGGCGCGTGCCCCGGTAGCCCACCATCACGCGGTGCGCATTGCCGATGCGGTCGAACACCGGAAAGCCGAGGCGGAAGAAAGGCTTGCCCAGCCGCTCGGCCGCCTGCCGGCCATGAGAGTGGGTCATCAGCAGGTCGCAGCCTCGGGCCCCTTGCTCCAGGTCCTCCAGGTCGCCGACCAGCGCCAGCTCGGCGGGCAAGGTGTCGAGCGCGGGC